>NZ_CP020477.1:1207500-1807500 GCF_002116695.1 Acidianus manzaensis | reverse complement strand
CTATAAGCTTAATTCAAGTAAATCAAGAAACTGCAGGTAGTCCAGAAAAATTCGCTAATTTTATCCTAAAAGCTTATACGTCAATTAAAACATCTAGAAAATTAACCATAGGTAAAGGACATTCTATAGTAACTAATATTCCTTCAGCAGAAGTTGCAGTTTTAGATCTATTCAAATTAGATGGAAAAACATTACCATCTTATACCTTAGCAAATAATGATACAATTCAAATAGTAGATCCTTTAGAAGATCCAGCGTCAGAAACGCAAGTAGATGTAGCAATATCTAATTCTTTGAATGATTTATTTACTAAAGGTGTGTCAAAGAATTTAAGAATGATACCATTAGCTGATGCTCCTATTGAGTCCTTAAAATCTGAACTAATGAAAAACTTTGAATCTTTCTCAAAAAGATATAATATAGAAATAATTTCTGATATCCAACCAGAAACAAAAAGCTTAATGATGGGAGCAACTGTAATAGGTGAATCAGATCACGAGTTGCCTACTTTTTATGATAAAGTAGATGAAGGAATGGAAATTTTAGTTACCAGACCAGTTGGAGAATTAACCCCAGTAAATGTATATATGTGGAGTTTAGCAGTTCCAGAATTGCTAGAATTATTAGAAAGTAGAGGACTATCGTTAGCTAAAGTAGAGGAAGCAAAGAAGAAGGCTATAGAGTACATGAAAAAACCAAATATAAAAACAGCAGAAATAATTTACAATCATTTACCTGAATTTGGAAAATCTTTCGATAAGAATGCACATATAGCAATGACTACTGATGTTACTGGTCCAGGAATATTTGTAGTTAAGGAATTTGCTGAAAAAGCTAATGTAGATGTAGAACTTTATGACGTACCCGTAATTGATAAGGAAATATCAGAATTTGCAACAGAGAGTTTTATAATACCAAACTCTACTGCAGGAACTAATGGAGGTATAGTAATTTTCGCCTCTAAAAATGTAATAGATAACATAGCTCAAGAATTAAGCAAATCTGGACTAGAACCTTCAGTTATAGGCAAAGTAATAGGAAAAGGTAATGGAACAGTCTATTGTACTAAAGAACTAACTAAGTTAATTCATAGAAAGAATATACTTCAATTCTTTAAAGTAAAAGATAATTGATTTTCCCTTCTTTTTATTTCTAATAATCCCTTTGATATTTCGAGCTACATATTACTTAGTACTTTGTTTTATATTTATTTTGCTTCTACATAAATTTATGGACTTAGGTTTTGAGGTGAATTCTGAAGATTTTGTAAGAAAGTGCATTGCTATTCTAGGAATTCGTGGCTCTGGAAAATCAAATACTGCTAAAATATTATCTGAAGAATTAAATAAAGAGGGGTATCCTTTGATAATAATAGATCCTGATGGAGAATATAGACTTTCAAATGAGATAAGAATTGATAAGTTTAACGTTGATGAAGAGATTATTGTTAAAAAAGTCTTAGAAGAAGGAAGATCTGCAATAATAGATATGAATGATTGGACAGACGAATCTTTCAAATTTCTTTTTAAATTTTTAGATACTTTCTGGAACATGTCCAAAATTTATAGAAAAAACGTATTCCTTTTAGTTGAAGAAGCCCATGAATTTATACCTCAAGGAGAAAAAACCAAGATCAGTGAAGAGATAACGAGAATAGCCCTAAGAGGCAGGAAAAGAGGAATAGGAATGATAATGGTCAGTCAAAGATCAGCTAAAGTAAATAAAGATGTATTGACGCAAAGCGAAATATACTTTTTACATAAAGTGGTTCATCCTATTGATCTAAAAGTTTACAGAGAGATTTTACCATGGAAAAGTAAGGAAGTAGAAATAGTAAAAACTTTAGATGTAGGAGAAGCATTATTTTACTTTAATGGAAAAGTAGAGAAGGTAAAAGTACGAAAATTCGAAGATGAGGTTCAGCAATTTTCAATTAAAAACGAAGTCAGCATATGAATTTTGATACTTCATTACTTATTCTTCTTATCTGCTTAAATCCTTTATAATTATGATTTCTCAGACCTTTCATAGTATAAGGTATATGCATTAATTCGTGGGTAACTACATAGACTTTTTGTTCACACGTTAACTTATCATATTTTTCTGAAATAACTTCTACAATGTATATTTTTTCTTCTCCAAGAACATATCTCCATTGAGCTGGCAAAACTAATGTCCTTGCTATAGCAGTAGTTTTTGCATTTTTACTTCGCAAAAACGCTATTTTATCTAAATTTAAATTCATATTAATTCGAGAATTTATTTCCCTTGCCAGTTCCATTACGTCACTAGCCTTCTCTAATTCAATCATTAGTAAAATATCCCAAAACCTAATATTTGAAGTTTAATATTCCATAAATTTAGTTTAACACACATGATTATTATAGATATATATAAGCGATATAAAACTTTAAAAACGTCCTTATCTAAAATCATAGCATGTCAGAGAATTTACCTTTTAATGAGAGGTATATTCAGCCTCCTTACAAGATCCTATACAGAGAGTCTTTGGAGAATGCAGAAAATTTTTGGAAAGGAATGGCTAAAGAACTAGATTGGTTTTCCCCATTTGATAAGGTTTTAGATGAGTCTAATGCACCATTTTATAGATGGTTTCCTAACGGTAAAATAAATATTGTATATAATGCTTTAGATAGGCATTTAAAATCAAGGAAAAACAAAGTAGCATTATATTGGGAAAACGAAAAAGGAGAAAGTAGACATTTAACCTATGGAGAATTATATAATGAAGTTAATAGATTTGCAAAAATTTTACAAGATTTAGGAATAAAGAAAGGAGATAGAGTATTAATTTACCTACCATTAATGCCAGAACTTCCAATCTCAATGTTAGCACTAGCAAGAATAGGAGCAATACATAGCATAGTATTTTCAGGATTTTCTACACAAGCAGTAATAGATAGAATAAACGATGCAAAAGCAAAATTAGTTATAACTACTTCTCACACAATGAGAAGAGGAAAAAGAGTAGAATTAAAAAGAATAATAGATGAAGCAGTAGCACAAACTCCTTCAGTAGAAAAAGTTTTAGTAATAAAAAGAGATGAGGAAATAGAATTAAATGAAGAAAGAGACGTATTATACCAAGATTTAGCTAAGAAAACAGGATATAAAAAAGTGGAAATTGAAGAAACTTTATCTACAGACCCATTATTTATACTTTATACTTCTGGAACAACAGGAAAACCGAAAGGAATTCTACATTTACATGGCGGATATTCATTATGGACTTATTTAACTACAAAATGGGTATTTGACTTAAAGGATAACGACATATTCTTTAACACAGCAGATATAGGTTGGATAACAGGACATTCTTACATAGTTTATGGTCCATTACAAAACGGAGCATCAGTTTTAATGTATGAAGGAGTACCTGATTATCCTAATCCAGACAGATGGTGGGAATTAGTAGAAAAATATGGAGTTTCAGTATTTTACACTTCACCAACAGCTATAAGATCATTAATGAAATATGGAGCGGATTGGGTTAAGAATCATGATTTATCTACATTAAGAATATTAGGTAGCGTAGGAGAACCAATAAATCCAGAAGCTTGGAGATGGTACTTCAAGAACATTGGAAACTCTCAACTTCCTATAGTAGACACATGGTGGCAAACCGAAACTGGAGGAATAATGATTTCAGCTACACCAGGATTAGGAAATTACATGCTCAAACCAAGCGCAAATGGACTACCATTGCCTGGAATAGACGCAGACGTATTTACAGAAGACGGAAATGCTGCTGGAACAAGAGAAAAAGGATACATAGTAATAAAGAGACCATGGCCAGGAATGTTAGCAGGAGTATGGGGAGATCCAGACAGATACGTAAAAACATACTTCTCCAAATTTAAAGGAATATATTATCCCGGAGATTATGCTGTAAAAGATGAAGACGGATTCTTCTACATTTTAGGTAGAGCAGACGAAGTGCTAAAGATAGCAGGACATAGAATAGGCACAAGAGAAATTGAAGATATATTAATTTCTCATCCTGCAGTAGCTGAATCAGCAGTAATCGGAGTTCCCGATCCAGTAAGAGGAGAAGTAGCTGTAGCTGCTGTAGTATTAAAGCAGGGATATCAACCATCTGACGAACTCAAAAAATCAATATTAGAATATGTTAGAAATAACTTAGGAGCATTAGTTGTGTTTGGTGGATTATACTTCGTAACCAAACTACCAAAGACTAGATCAGGTAAGATAATGAGAAGACTAGTAAGAAGCGTAATAGCTGGACAAACCTTAGGAGACGTATCTACTCTAGAAGATGAAACATCCATAGAAGAATTAAAGAAAGTTATAGAAGAATTTAGCAAAGAAATAAAAGAACAAAAGCAATAGAAAAGAGAAAAAGAAAAAATTTCTTTTAATATTAACTTTCTATTAATATTCTTGCCTTAGACCCACTTGATGGCCAAGTTATTATACTAACTAATACTAATACTACAGCAGCTAAACCGAACATATCTACCCATTTCGGCAAACTAGACATTCCATACATGGAAGTAAGTAAACCTATAATTATATTAGTAATTCCTCCAAAGAATCCACCTAAATTATAAGATAATCCTGATAAGAAGCCTCTAACTTCTGTAGGTACTGCATCAGCTAAAAGCAATGGCATAATGGGCCAAAAACCAGTGAAAAATGCAAAAATTATAACTCCACTAATTAATATAGGTAATATAATCATACTAGGTATAAATGGAACAGCAAGTGGCAATCCAATAATTAATCCTATAGTACCTACTATTATCAGCTTCTTTCTATTTATAATATCTGCTAATCTACCAAATAATATAAACGAGAAAGCAAGCAAGATATTAGCAATAGTTAATACAATTCCAAGAAGATAACCGGGTACGTTAAAATCTGATGCAATAGAAGGATAATTACCAAAAAGAGCAAAATATGCTATAAACATTCCAGACATTGCTAAGGTAGATTTAATTAATATGCCCAAGTAATCCTTATATCTTATTTTTATTTTAGACATATTATCAATATTATCGTTCTTAATTTTTAATTGTATATATGGGAGTAAAAGTAATGGAAGACTACCAGTAATTAAAAATATTCTCCAAGACGTTTCAATAGAAGATATAAACATTAGATAAGTTACACCAGTTAATGCATAACCTATTCCATAGCCAGATTGAACTATACCAGTAACAAAACCTTTCATCGATCTAGGTGCTTTTTCATATGCTATTACTGTCCCTGCAGTCCACTCGGCACCCATAAAAATTCCTTCAATTAATCTGAAAACAAAAAGCAAAATAATCATAGGAGAAAAAGCCATTAATCCTTGAAATATAGCATATCCTCCAGTACCAATAATAAGTACAGGTTTTCTACCTATAAGATCAGCATATTTTCCAAAAATTATTCCACCTACTACACGACCTAACAGTCCTAAGGAAAAGAGAATAGATACTTCAAAATAATTCAATGAGAAAACTTTTTCCAATTCTATAAATACATACGTCATTAATAGCAGATCATATATATTTCCAGCCCACGCTAACGAAGAAGAAATAGTAGCATGAATATACTCTTTCATAAAAATCTTTCAATCCTAATACCGTATATAAGCCTGTCTAATATAAACTAAAATAAATATTTACTATTTATTCCTACAAAAATTTATAACTCTGAACAATGTTTATCTATCATTAACTACTTTAAACGATATTTTAAAAGATTTATAATAACTATAATTATAAATAATAAATTCTGATAGGATGCAATTTCCTCTTTATACAGATTTTTCCTTACGTCTATAATTTAAAATATACTAGTCATACTTTCTTTACTATAATCTATTAATTAATTGGAAACACTATCTTAATCAATTTACGGAAAAACTATAGTAATATAGTGAGATTTTCATTTAAAAAGAATAAAATCTATAATTCTCGAATTAAAGTAAAAATCTTTTCTAAGTTAACTTTTAATATCTCTTGCGTATATTAACGCCATTTTATAAAACATTATTACTAATCTTAATTTATGTCCGATTTATTAGAAAAGATAAAAAGTAGACGTTGTTGTATAGTTTACGGCAATTTTGACGTAGAAAATTTTATGAAGCCTTTGTACATTTTGGATTCTTTAGGATATTTAAAGTTAAGAAGAAATATTGCATGGAATTTATATTTTAAGATATCAAGAGAATATTCAGATGAAATAAGATCAATATATTTTGTTATTTATGAAATTTCTGCAATAGTAAGAGAAATGAACTTCAGAAATATAAATATGAACTTTGCCCTACCATCTATTTTAGATAACATAAATACTTCAATGAAATTATCGTGGAAAAACAATACACTTTCCATAAAAGATCCACTAAACGTTGAACTTGAACTAAATTTATATGAATTAATTAAATCGTTAATAGGCAATAATTTTGATCCAGAGATCATTAGCCAAAAGAGAGAAGTCAAGAATCAATTAGATCTTTATAAATTCTCTAACGTTAAAGGATTAACACTAATAGCTAGTTTTTCATTTGAAAATAACAAGTTAAAAATGAACTTAAATCTAAATTATTATATTCCAGATAAAGGATTTAATAGAGAAATTTCAGCAGAAGAGTTAAATAAAGTATTAAGAGTTACTGCAAAGGAGGTTAACGAAAAATCAATAGATACTCACTCGTCATTAGAAGAATTCATGATAGACGTCATAGAAAGCTTAATAGAACCAATACTTTATGATATAAAAGAAAATATATCTAATAAAGTTGGATTTAAAGAAATAACTTACATACCCAGTGGCAGACCATTTATCCTCAATGCAGAAGAATCAGCACTAAATACTGAAGAAATTGCTCAGTTATTTACAGATCCATGCCAGATGGCAATAAATAGAATAAGAAGCGGAAAATCTAGCTTTACTGAGAATTATGGATTAGATAAATTAAAGAATTCAAACGGTATAATGACTTACGAAGATACACCATTAATAAATAAGGACAAATATATTAGATCAATTTCAGCTCTAATTTTAGAGCTAAATTCTGTCAAAGATACATCACTCATAATTATAGAAAATCCTGACGAATATACTATAAAAGAAAACTATCCATTAATTCTTAATATATTAAAGAAAATAATGGAAAAAGGAAATAAAATCCTTATAATAACGTATAACAGCGAATTTTTAGAGAAATTAAAAGATATAGGATGTAACATATAAATGTAAAATAGTTTTTACTTTTCAAACTTATTTTAAATTTTTCGAGATATTTTTTATTTAGCTATCAATTTCTTAATAAGTTAGAGTTAAGTAATATTAATAAATTCTAAAATTTGCTATGCAAAAGTACATTCATACTACAATAGCGTCATTCTTTTCGTGGGCTGGAAACATATATGACTTACTAATAGTAACTTACGTTTATCCATTCTTTCAAGAATACTTAGGATTAAACGCTGTAGAAGGAACTTTACTATTTGCTCTAGGGTTAATATTTAGAGTAATTGGTGGATATGTTTTTGGTAGATTCGCTGATAAAAAAGGAAGGAAAATCGTATTAATTATAGGAACAGCAGGGTACTCAATATTTCAAGCTTTAATGGCTTTCTCTCCAGACGTAATAATCTTGTTGATAGCAAGATCTTTACAAGGATTATTCATGGGTGCACAATGGACTGCAGGTACAGTAATAGCATACGAAAAAGCACCAAAATCATTAAGAGGAATAATTAATGGAATAGTTCAGGCAGGTTATGGTATAGGCTATGCATTAACTGGAGTAGCTTTCATAGCGTTTTCTCCAATAATGCAAGGTATAGGATGGAGATTATTCTTATTAACCGGTGCAATCCCCATAATACTGCTTCCATACATCATACTGAAAATAGATAATCCAAGCATAGAAAACAAAACAAAAATAAATGTAAATGTAAAGGAATATTTACAGATATTAATTAGATCATCTATAGTAATTTCAGGTATGTTCTTCTCTTACTACTCAATTTTTGCAGTATATCCTAGCTTAGCAGAAAGTATAGGATTATCAAAAGACTTTGTTGGCTTAATGATGACTATAGGAAACATAGCTTTAGCAATATCATTTATATTTTATGGAAGAATATCAGATTATTTTAGTAAGAGAAAACTCATAATTTATGGCATCATAGGAGAAATAATAGGATTACCTTTTATGTTACCAGTAGTTGAGTCTCTAAAAATACCTAGCATCATGTTAACTGGACTTCTGATATACTTAATAGCTACTGGATTTTGGCCATTAGCCCCACTTTTAATAGTAGAATCAGTACCACCAGAATCTAGATCAGCATTCACAGGATTATCTTACAATTTAGGTAGCGTAATAGGTGGAATAGGATCAATAATAATGGGAACATTAATTCAAATTTATGGATTAAGTTCTGCAACATTATTTGGAAATATTATGGGATATTCGTCTTTGGCTATAGTATTAATTACGCTACTAACTTGGCCAAAAGGAGCAATACAAAAAACTGGATGACTTATTTATGAATAGCTTGAAGTAATAATTCATTATTATTTTTATTTGTGACAACTTCTTTTGCCATAACAGTCAACATACCCCATTCTTTATCGTATCTCTTTGAAACTTCTTTATATCCTAACTTTTTATAAAAACCTGAAGCGGTATCTAAAGCTTCTACGATTACAAATACCTTTCCTTTAATTTTTGCATATTCTTCAGCAAATTCTAATAATCTACTTCCTACTTTTTCTGCATTAACAAGCTTATTTCTAGCTAACATGTCTACTAGAATATAATTATCCCCTTCTATAAGATCCTCGACTCCTGCAATATCTCCATTAATATCCAATACGTATACTTTATCTCCTTGTAGTTTCCATAGATAGTAGTCTTTTAGACTATACTTATCCATCCTATTATCTCCAGAGTAAAACGGTTTTTCTGCATCTTCTATTTCTAACTCACGTATTCCCCAATAAGGGGATTTAGCGCGAGTCTCCTATTTTTATTTCATTTAAGAATAAGTTCATCTTTTTATCTACCTTTTTTAGAGATTTTTTATTCAAGACTTTCTAATATAACCCTTTAACTTGCAGTTAATAAGCTTTCTTATTATTATTAATTTACCTTCAAAAGGACATAGTAGAGTATAGCAGATAATACAATTATTACACCCGCTATTATCCAAAGTATAAAATAATTTAACGATATAATTATAAATGAAGCTAATATTGGCGCTATTACCCCACTACTTTGCCAAAAGAAATTCGCAAATCCTGACACACTTCCTGCCTTATTCTTACCTATAATTGATACTGCACTAGAATTAGCTGGAGTTATTATAAATCTCACAAACCCCATAATTGTTGAAATCACCATTACTCCTATAGCAGAAATAAAAAATGAAAACATAAGAGCTAAAATACCATAAATACCTTCAAAAAAAGATAACGTATTCTTCACTCCAATTTTTCTAATAATATACCCAGCTATAATAGTTGAAGGAATACCTGCCAAAGCTAACAGCGAATACGCTAAACCAGCAATATAATCATTTAACCCTATATAAATAAAATATTTATAAGCATAAAGAGTAATTATCCAGTAAGATAAAAAGAACAGAAAACCAGCAAAACTTACAATAATGACATTTTTATCTGTTATAACTTTAAATTTTTTAGAATCGTTTACTATATTTACTTTCAAACCTAAATATAAAAGAGCCACTATTATAGAAATAATAGAAATTAGATAATACGAAAATCTCCATCCAATACTTATACTTAAAAATGGTAATATCAAACCAGCAAGCACTATAGAAAGAGGCCACGCTAAACTGTAATAGCCAATAGCAATTGGTAATTCTTCCCTTGAAAAACTTGAAGATAAAATCTTTATAGTAACAGGATAAATCCAGCCAGCAGAAAGACCCATTAAAATACTAGCAAAATACTCTTCCTGAATCGATATAGCAAAACCAGAAATAAAAGAAGAAACACCCAATCCAATTAGCGCTAAAATTATAACTTCTTTAGGTTTCTTATCTGCAATAATGCCTGAAGGTATTTGAACAATAATATACCCTAAAAAGAAAAGAGAAAATATTACTCCATCTTCTACTTCTGTAGGTCTAAGAGACGAGTAAACTGAAACAATACTCCACGCTATTCTAGAGAAATAACTTAAGAAGAAAGATATCGAAGTTAAGAAAATGATAAAGAACCTATTCATAAAGTCTAAGCATAAAAATAATATTTTAGCTTTATCTGATGTTAATCATCACTACTAAATTAATATATAATATAAATAAAAAGTGAAGAAAAACATTAATAGAGAAATTTACATCGTATTTATCTGAATTACCAGATTTATTAAATACAATTAGTCTTATACAAGATATAATTATGTATGTCATTCAAGATCAAAAACATTTTTACTAACTTTTTTTGATTAAACTTGATTATCTATTAGAGCATAATTTAGTAATGCTATCAATAAGATTTTTAAGTTATAAAATTATCAAATTGATTGTGTCTACAAGAAAAATATATAAAAGAGAGGATATAGTCGGCAAACAAGTCATAAATCAAGATGGTAATATTGTAGGAATAGTTAAAGATACGGGATATGATGAATCAGGAAGAATGGCTATAATAGTATCTACAAAAGATAATAAAGAACAGTATTATTCTATAACAGATATAAGAGGAATAGGAGACGTTATAGTATTGAGAGAAATACAACCTCAAATACCTCCAAACAGCATAATATGTCCTAATTGTGGATATCCAAATCCTGCTGGAAGCCAGTATTGTATAAAATGTGGAACAAGACTAAGTTATTATTAAGAATTGAATATAAGAGAATTAAATATAAAATTATAGATATATCCGCTTATTTTTGTTTCTCCAAGTTTATAATTTAATTTGACTGTTATATTTGTTTTTACGCGTGAAAACTGTTTTTTAGATAAACTTTTCACTTAACGTAAAATTAGTGCCGTTAGTCGAACTAAAAAAGAGTTTGAAATACCAATTATTTAAATAAACTGAAAACACACATCTTATGTTTCATGTTTTAGAAAATTCTTTTTCTCTTTTAACATTAATGGGGTTAAGGGGCGAAAGTCCCCATGTTTCCCCAGAGAAGCAGGAAATCCTCATCGCGAGGTCGGGATGCTCCGTCGTAAGGCGGAATAGTTTACTGATTGAAATATTGAACTCTAAACTATAATCTTAAGATAGCTCTTTAATAAAGATTAATAAAAAAATCCATAATTTTAATTACTTCCCAGAAATAATCTTTACTATTTCATTTATATCTTTATAAATTAGGTGTATCCAGTGAGTGCTTCAACTCCTTCTTATACAATTAATATAGTAAGTAATGTTAGTATCAATACACACCTTCAAGTTCAGCCTTTATTTTAGTATTCCAATTTTGCCTAATTATGCACTTCAACAATTTGCTATCTTTATTGAAAATAGAATTAAATTCTTTATTTTAAGTTGCATGATCTAATATTACCGGTTTTGAACATGCAAAGGTACCACTTATATATTTCAAGTATTGAATAATATTAGATGTGATATGGTGAGCAAGAACTACACAATATTGACGATATACCCTTTGAATAATATCTCATCATCTATTACTATAACTCAAAATTTTACCAGTTCTTCAGAAATCATTTTTGAATTTCACTCGTGGATAAATGAATTAATTTCTGCTGTAGTAATACTAATAGAGCTTAGATGGAAATTTATGATCACTTCAGGTTTATTACTTTTCTCTATCGCAGAAAATATTTTACTTTCAGATTTCTGTCTTATTTCTTCATGTGCAATCTGTATTCTCATTCTTTCCATTATAGGAGCTAAAGTTATAACTTCTTCCTTGGATGATCAAAATGAATAAATTAGTTATTTCTCTTCTCTCAATATTTATTTTATCCTTATTTTTAATAAGCGAATTCAATACAGTAGCTTATAGTGACATTCCTTTACCCCTTAAAATGGCTGTTAATGAAGAAATTGCTACATTATGGGAAAAGAGCCCTACAGGGACTTATGCTTTTTATGAAGCTAAGAGTATTCCAAATTCTTATTGGCTTGATGATAATTCAAAATTTCTAGAAGCAATAGCGTCATATTGGAATAGTTACAGTACTTATGTTGATGATATCCTTCAATTTTTGCAAGAAGGTGATGTTGGCGGATATTTTATAAAAAGATTTGAATATCCATTTGCACAGTTCTATGAAAAGATATGCGGGGATCTGATTGGATATACTAATGGCTATTATTGGATATGGTACAATCAAAGCAATACATTACAAGGGTTAAGAGTAAGCACCTATTATAATCCAACACTAACCGTAGCGTATTTACAATCTGTTGTAATTCAAGAACCCAATGGTATTTTGGTAAATCCATGTGAAGCTACTGAAAACCCAATAGTGGATGGGGGATTCAGTGGATCTGGTGGACAAAATCCACCATGGGAATTACTTAATATTTCAGCATGGGGGAATGATACAAAGACCTCTTTAGACAATAGCGCGAAAACATATCTCAATCTAACTGGCCCAGCATTATTCGGCACACCATCAGAACAATTACAATATAATTACCCAATAGTGAATGTACTACCACAGGCTATTACATTAATAAAAGGGACTAAGTACCTAGGACAGACTAATCCTAATGACCAATTCATGGATTTCAACATAACATTATATATACAATCATCTTCAATTAATAGAATATATTTGATTTTTGTGTGGGAAAACGCTTCTGGATCATTCATACAAACAAACATACCAGTTTATTTCACAGCAGATGGACAATGGCAGGACATAAATGTTCCAATCCCTAATTCAGTATACCCGAAATATTGGAATTTAGGCACTTTGTCAGCCTATCCATTCCTTATCGGAATAGGCATCTATGTGCCTGGGGCAACATCCACTCAGACTAGGAACACTGGAATTTACGTTGCTTCAATATCTACTCTTTATCCCACTACTTATGCACCTCAATTTAATGTAATCAAAACGCAAAATTATGTTGCCTTTAATTATACCTTTACTAGCAATAGCGGTTCGCAATATTGGTGGGCTTACTTATTGCAAAAGAATAATATGATTTTAGCTTTAGCAGAAATTCAAAATGGCTCTACATTATATTTTGGATTTAATGGCCTTTCTACTATTGGAAGCGGTTATCAGTATATGTTTACGCAAAAATTTGGATACATAAAGAATTATCAAGACTCATCTAATATTAGCTGGACTTATTTCGCAAATGTGAATATCGGACAATGGTTACTGCTGAATACCAGCTATGCACCAAATTGGATTGGTGATTATAATTTACTATTCATATTTCCTCTGGCTAATTATACTGAATACAATTCACAATTTGGTCACTTTGGACCTTATACCGTTTATTTTGGCCCACCTTATGAGATTAGAAATACGCTTTACATGAATTCAACATTTGAAACGCCAGCAGGATATTATCAATGGTTCCAAATAGCCTATGAAGGCAACGGAACTTCCCTAGTAGGCTTCGATTTTATCCCTAGTGTAGACTGGATCCCATGTCCTAACACAGTAGTAAAGAACATTTTAGACGGCCCATCATATTGGAAATACGCAATTGTTGGTGAAGATTATTATGAAGGACAAATAATCTATGCATTGGCGCTTTTAGGTAAATATGGAAATACCCAGGCATTATCAATGGCAGAACAATCATGGCAAGCATACTATAATGAGTTAAAGTGGTCTAACGGAAAAACCTACACATCTTCCCTAGCGAGATTTATCTTAGCCACAATAGTACTCTACAATACTACACATAATAGCATTTACTTAGATGCATTAAATCAGTTAGGTTCATGGTTACTTCAGTATCAAAGTAGCAACAGATATACATATTATAATATTAGTATGTGGTATCACAAAGATAATTACGTTACTAACATAAATGGTTATAATACTTATGGCTACATCATTAACACTACAAGTGGCATGGATGTAGGTACTGTGATTAGCGGAAGCTCAATAGCAATCAACTTCTTTGAGGATATTCCACTTAATACATCATATGCAATTCGTCTTTACAATAAACCATACAAAGCATTATTACCACCCACATTAAGCAATGATTTGAATGTAAGCGGAATTCTAACAACTATACTATACTTTAACGGTGGTGGTACAGATACAGAGGCTAATGTAACGATAACAGTTCAGATAGCATACAATGGGCAAGTTCTACAGACTATTGGCTCATCTATATTTACTAATGTACAAATTCAAGCTGGCGGTAAAAGTGGCAGTACACCCTATTATCCAGTTACTTTCCATATTCCCGTTTTGACTAATGTTGAAGCTCCGTCTGGCAGTACTTTAATAGTAGGAATCAATGTAAAAGCCCCGCAAAAGGTTTATATGTTAGTTGACTCAACTAACGGACCATCAAATGTTACAATCCCATTTAGCTGGCCTAATCCATTTTATGGATTATTTACAATACCCAAATTATTAAATCCAATTATTAAATATCCTATGAGCAATTACTGTCTTGATGTAACTTCAATGTCGGGGCAAGCATTAATGTCATTATATTACTTAACACATAACCAAACTTACCTAACACATGCTTTAATGATCGAGCAAGGGCTACACTATTCAGAGGAGCCTTTTCTTAACTGGAGTGATATGAAAGGAAATATATCAATTAATTACAGAATATGGATTTATTACAATTACAGTACTATTCAATCAGATTACGATACGTATATGGACGAACTATTGAGTGAATACGCTGATGCTATAGGAAATCAAACATTAGCAGATTTGGCGATTAGCAGAATGTGGGAAAGAACAACTTTAGATTATCCTTATTATATGGCTTATTATGTAAGTGATAACAGGACAGACGGGCAAATAAATAGTGAAACACAACCATGGGGAATTGTAGCTGAAGAAGATTATATACAAGCATGGGACTACCCCAAAATTCAATTATTCTATGCCAATTTTAGTAACGGAAACTATTTAGAGAACCAAACATGGAATGGATCAGCCTTAATATTACATATCTACGCGCATTATCCACAGAACTTAAGCTTATACTTCTTAACAGGAATCACTAACTTTAACATATTCATAAATGGACAAGCTTTCAATTATAGGGCTAACCATGAATTACTTCAGTTTACAGCAAATCTAAAGATAGGGCAGAATACAATTATCATAATTGCTAAGCAAATAAATACTACAACAACTAATACAAGCACAACACTAAAATCATCTTTAAACTTTTTTCCAATTTCAATAGCTTTTATAGTAGGCATATCATTGCTAATACTATTCTACCTAGCAAAAAGGAGTAAAAAATAATAGGATAATAAATTAATAATTAGGTAACGTTAGCCTATTCGCTATATCGTCTAGGCTTTTGACTTATAATTTTTTGTAAGCCTTTACTGAATTTTTTACATTAATATTAAGCGATTTTCTTAAGTAATGTAACTCCAACAAGTTTCTTTACTTAATTATTTTAGCGCAGTTATAAAATATAATAAGTTCTATTTTAGTTGATAAATTTTGTAAGCTATTATCTATCAGAGGGTTGTCTTTCTGGATAACTCCTTTCAATTTTTCATGAAAATTAGTGCTATGGCCTGGATCTGAACGGGCCACGGGCCTTGATAACTAGAAAATGTTTCAAATAAAACGAAAAAATTAACGTATTATGTTACATGTTTAAGCAAATCTACAATACTAGTTGAAAATAAAAGTAGAATAAAGCTATATCAAAATCGCTTAACCGTTCTGCGTTTACTGGAGAATAAATTCTATCATGATTTAAAAAAATTTTTTATTTGTAAATACTTTAATTCGTCACTCAAGAGGTATATGCAATGAGCATAATATCTGATTTAGGTGCATCCGCAAGCATTATTTCAGCAATAGCCTTAGCTTTTTCAGTATATTATTCTCAAAGGCAAACTAAAGCCTTAGAAAAACAAGTTGAGGAATTAAAGAAGCAAAATAGAGAGTTAATGAAAAAACCGAAAATCGAACTTGAAATAGTATTTAACGCACTAACTGAATTCTCACACCTATCTTAAATTCCCCTATCATAGGTAAGGCTAAATATATCCGAATTAAGGCAACTAACAAAGGAGAAACCGCTGGTAAAGAATGTATAGCTAAAGCTGAGATAAACAGAGCCCATGCACTAGGTGGTGTTCTTTTACACTGGGTAAGATATCGTGAATATTTTTATAGATATTAAAGACCTATATAGGCCAATAGATATCGCTACTAATGATTCTGAGATAGCTGATCTAATAGTCTTATTAAGAGATGATAGTCATAATGAAATTAAAGCTATTCTTAGGTCATAATGTAGCAATAATTATAAACAGAGAAAATCCCAGTAACGTTATAATTGGGTAACTATATTTAGAAAATGCAAATGGGTTCTTCTTCGTAAAAGCTATGAATGTATTTATGTTAGCTATATGGAACAATGCTCCAAGTAATAGCAAATCTAATACTAAAGCGGGTCTTACAAAAATGACTGTAATTAAGGCATAAAATAAATATTCTATAACGAAAGCTTTCCATCCATAATTCCAAAGACCAAAACCAACTTTTTTATCATATTTGGAGAATCCAAGAATTGGCAAATCTTTATTGTGTACTATTATGTCTAGGAACCAGTGAGTTGTTGATGCAATTGTGAATATTAGGACGACTGTTATGTCTTTCAAAATAAAAGACAGAATTATACCTACAATAAATGCAAATATTGAAGTAAGTACCAAGGAATGTGAATATGGATAGTACGTAAAATCTATATTTTTCTGAAGTGGAGAGTTGCTATCAAAATGTGCTATTTCAACGCCTAATATGATAAACACTGGCCATAACAAATCAGGAAAACTTACACCAAGTAGCGGAATCCATAATGGTACCATGGGGAAAAAATAATGTAACAAGAACGCAACTGCAAAATGACCAATAAACATAATTTAATGACCTCTTTTTTGACAAACTATTTTGAAATTTACTCTATCTACATTGTTAGAAACCTTAATTCCATAAATATTAGTAAAAATGAACTGTTGAAGGTTAGACATACTAAGATTGTGATGTTCAAATAACGTGTTTTCTAAATCACCATACAAGGCATTATCGATAAGTTTTATGCCAAAACACTGAATTGAAGATTCCTTCTTATAATTTGATATTGATGTCTCTTTTGTGGTCTTTCCACATCTTCCTTCTGATTGAACTGAAATGATCATCAGTAAATTTTGAATGAAAGAGTTAAAAGTTTATGGTTAACTTCTTTTAGATATCTGTTAGCGGCTAACCATTTAATGCAAAATAAATTAAGTTTCACCTTTCATATTATTGACATGAAAAAAGAAATCGCTGACCTCCTCCTCGCCCTAGACGGTAGTCCCTAAAATCACCTCCTTAAAAATAAATTAAAATTAATAAAAAGCGGTTTCATAATTTTAATTAATCCAGATATAAATTTATCCTTTATCTCTTTTACAAAAATTAAGCCAAGAAAAAGCTTAAAATCAATTCCCTTAACAACACTCTTAAAAAACAAGAATAAAGAGTACAAAAACAAACAAGCATTTGTGAGGTTCTTCCACAGACAGTTTTTGTGAAGCTTCCTCTACTACTTCCAATGATACACTTTGACTTCTACTAATATACCTAAACAACGTACTCCTAACTATACCTAACTGCTTAGCAGCTTGTGATAAACCTAGTCGTTCCATTAATTTCTTCAATATTCTTCTTCTCTGTTCCTCGTCTAATTTACTGACGTGAATCAGCATACTAAATTACTCTACTTTTAATAAAGTGACGCTGTTCCATTTACGCCTTTATTGAGAGAACGTAAATATCTTTCAACTAAATGCAAAATTAGTGCTCCGGCCGGGATTTGAACCCGGGCCACGGGCTTGAGAGGCTTGCCGAACAGTTAAACAAGAGACCTCTACAACTACAAAACTATGCCTTTTAAGGTATAGCACGTACTTCCTCCTTTAATATTTCTATCGTTAATTTTTCATGCATTTAAGTAATATCATTTTTAAGGTGTCATCCCGAACATGTACGCTATAATTGTTTTAATTATGCCTAACAAAATTAATAACGCTAGACGATTTAGATCTTCTATAAAACTATATATACATTCCATATTATCTATTATTCTCCCATTTCTAGTAAATTCTGGTAAAGCTTAAATTAGTTCGTTATTAATAGATCTACAGATCTGCTAATGCTTACCTTTCGCAAAGGATCCCTGAATCTCCCAAATGTAATTTGCAATGTTAAATTGGGAAAGACGCACAGAATTCTAAAGTTATGGTTTATTTTCTGAGCTTAATCCCTTAACTTTGCTGAACACTCCGAGGAACATGAAAAGTGATGCTAAGGGAAAGATTAAAGACGTTAAGCCAAGGTTTATAATTAGTCCTTCCATAAAGTTGTCCAGAGCGGTAATCATAGTGCCGACTAATGATATTACAGCCACTTTATCAATGTCCTTATTTACAGTCCTGGCGTAAAGGTAAGACACGTTAGGGGACACGACCGCATAGAGAAAAGAATAAGAGACGTACATGACACCGCCGTAATATCCAATTCCCATGAGAGCCAAAATCAGCAATGAAAGCATAAAGCTCGTGATAAGTAATCTGCCCTTGATAAACTTGGAAAAATAAGCACCTATCGAAGAGATAACAAATACAATGACGAAATAAAACACCTCATCGTATGCTGATAAATCGGTGTAGTAGTGAATTACTATCGGTATCATGTTGGTAAAGAGTGAAATGCCTACAACATAGGTTAAGTACCAAGAAAACTCCCTCAAATTTCTCCTAACAAACTCAATTGATAGGGTGTATTTTACAGCAACCGGCTTCATTTCAATAAACTGTGACAGAACTATAGGAACGATCGCAACGAGAAAGAAAGAAAGGTAAAAAGTAGAGAATGGAATGTACTTAGTAAGGTAAAAGGCAAGGAAACCAAGGGCTGCGAATACTCTCCTCAAAAAACCTAGTGCGGAAAATTTAGATCTATCTAAATCTCCCATGAATACAGTAACCGAAGAACCTAGAGAACTTGAAAGACCTATCAGTAGAGCATTTGCCAGGAAAGTAAACAGAGAGGGATATAAAGCCAAATTAAGGAACACTATGGATGAAAATAAAAAAGACAAAGTATAGCTTAGCCTCTCTTTGCCCTTAAAATAATGAAGAATTGGAATAAATGCAATTTTAGATAAAAACTCAAGCGAATATATTATACCAATCTCATAAGGAGTTATACCAACTAAGTACATGTACAAGGGATAGCCTAAGAACTGAAATCCTAAAAGAAAGTCCTTAATTACTAAAGTAGCGGTCATGAATCTGAAGGAGTTGTTATGGGAATCCATTTTCTACTAACCTTTTCGTATATTTCTAGTTGCTTTCTTATTTTTTTTCTTTTGAAGATCTTCATGTTTAGCTTAAATACATTCAACTAAGTTTAAACTTAAATTCTGGTATTAACATTTGCCTTGTAAGAATAAAGCTGTATAGTACGTTTTGATATTAAGACTCATCAATAGCCTTCGTTACTCCTAAATTAAGAGCAATAATAGCAGTTGTACGACTTTAACATAAGCTTAAACGTTTCATTAAGCCTAGAACACCTCCTAAAAGTATTTCAACTAACCTGATGACGTCCTCCACGCGTCCCTCCAAGGGCGTGACCTTGAGGACCCCTTTTGGATTTGAGCTCCGGCACCAAGTTCTTCGCAAACGGCTCTTATGACCAATATCAGGAGTAGAAGATGATCCTGACAATGTGGAACTCCATCCTCAACACCTCCAGAACGCCGCAGCCATCTGGATCTTAGTCTTGAACTGATCCACCATCTCGGTCTCCCACATCTTCCTGATCGCGTAGGGGAACGCAGAAAACAGAAAAGTAACTCTTCTCCGTGGTGAGGCCGTGGAGGGCGTGAGCACCAGCACCCCAGCCTAGAACTTCCTGTAAGAGTAACTCCAAGTGAAGTAGTTCCCGTACCTGCTGACTCTACCTGCACGAGAATATGATTTGTGGTCGAATATTTCATTCACTATCACCACCGGTTCCTTCATAACACCCTTCAACTCTACGTAATTGTCCCACTCGTCCTCCAGCTTCTCTAACGCCTTCAACATGTTAGCTAGTTCAAACCGAAGCTCAAGGAAGCATTCCGTTAAATACAATCTAGCTTTGATATATCAATAATATTTGGATAATTTGAAAGAATTCGCACTATAAACTATATAGAAATGCATTATTAAGACAAGATTAAATAGAGTATTAGAGATTAGTAATTTAGATTTTATTAATTCTTAGGTTCCTATTATTTAAGAGGATTTTCTATTGACTAGTATCGTATTTTATTATTTTTAGATAAATAGTTAAATTGTCTCTAAAATTTTTCTCATTTTTCTAGCATTCTCCAGCATATAATGATCATTATTAAAAAAACACGTAAATATCTAGAGGAGATTTCTCTTTAATTTTTCTAGCTATCTCAGTTAACTCTTCTTCGCTATACTCATAATTATACCACTCTTCTCTTCCATGCATTCTGAGATATATTTTACCTGAAGTATTTACAATATAAGTACCTATCGGAGAATCAATAGAAACTACAGTACAATCTAACTTAGGTAATTTATCCTACCATTCATTCTCTCTAAATTCAACAGCCATTCTATCTTTAAGGATTAGGGAGAAGTCTTTCACTCTCTTTAGATTTTCTTCGGAATACTTGAAGTTAGGAGGTAATTGGAACAGATAGAAATCAGGATGAAGATCTTCCATTAATTTATAGAATTTTTCCCAACTTTCCTTATCCTTCATTCTTTTTATATGAGTAATATATGTATTAACTTTTACGGACCACTTAATATTGTATTTCTTCCATGAAATAACTTGGTTTCTAAAAGGAAATCTGTAAAAACTCATGTTAAGCTCTACAGCATTTAATCCACTGTTTTTAACATACCAATCTAAATTTCCTTTCTCATTCCAATCGTATACCCAGCCAGAAGTTCCAACGTATATCATTCTTCCTTCACTCTGATTACTCCTCCATTAATCGACGCGTTTATGTTTAGGATACCGTTTTTACCTATCCTGCTTTTAGGTAAAGTAACCACTCCGCCATTTATGTTAGAAGACGAAATTACAGCAATGTCATTAGGCACAAATATGGAAATGTCCCCTACTCCTCCATCTACATCTATAGTCAGTTTAGAATTCTGATTAGGTAAAAATGATATTTTCCCATCAATTTTTCCTCCATCTATACTTAAGTATGCCTCATCAAGTATTGAAACGTTAAGATTTATCAATCCGCCATCAACGTCTACTGACAATTTGTTTATTTTTAAACCTGAGAGATCTATTTTACCTCCGTCCAGTGTAACATCAAGAGAATTTAAATCGGGATAGGAAATTTTTATATAACATCCATCAGCTTCTATATTATCCTTATCTATATCTAAGTCATTTACTTCCCTACATTTGGCAAAAAGATGTGGTTCTCCCTTTGATATTTTTATTACTCCTCCATCGAGATCTATATGTAAATCATTAGTAGATTGAAGAGGACCATCATACACTATTTTTAACTTATCGTTTATTCTTATTTTTGGTAAAAATGCCGAAATAAACTTACCAACTAAACTCTCAGGTTGAAACATTTCAATTTCATTTTTCGAAGTTTCCTCAGTCTCATGTTCAACTGAAATTATTTCCTTAGATTTAGAAGAAATTACATTGACTAGATCTTCTGGACATTTAACAGTTATTACATTCTCTATGTCTTCTAATACACTGTCCAGAAGTTCCGGATCTACTTCCTTAAATTCTACAGTATTAACGTCCTTAATTATAAGTTTTCTTCCTTCTTCCTTTAATTTTCTTATCATATTTTCATTTACAACAAAATTATCTACATACTGAATTATCATAGGAATCTTAGGTGAATTTGAAAGTGATATATTTTGATTTTCTATTACATTTATTATGGATAAAGCTCTTTTTCCTTCCTCAGTTAGTATATAGTTACCTTGCTCATCCTTAGATATTAAGCCGTCAAGTTTCTTCAAATGAAAAGCTAACGCTGAACTTTCTACCTTAAGTTCATCCGAAAGTTGAGAGAAAGATTTAGGCTTATCTAAAGATTTTATTATCTTCCTTCTCAGCTCGTTTGAAATTGCATCAAAGATATCCATGTATGCAAATAATCTATTTACAAATTTAAAGATTTTGTAAACTTATATAAAGTAAAGAGAAATTTACCTATAAAGCCTTTATTTTTAAACTTTTATTTAGTTTTTATTAAAAAATTACAATAAAGATTTAAGAATAAATTAAGATAATTTATAATTATTATATATTTTGAGTTAATAAATCACTCCGTTATAATGACAATCTTCAATAATACATTTTCGGTTAAACTTTAAGCATAATGTTAACTAAGATTACCGTGTTGACTTTCAATTCACGTTCTAATTAGTTAACTATTAGGAAATATATATTTAATAGGGAATATAAAAATAAGAATGAGCAAAAAGGTAGTTTGGGAAAGAGACGTCAAGAAATACGGGGAAACTAAGATTTAGATGAAAGCATAGATGAAGCTTTAATTTCTTTAGAGCTTTTGAAACAAGGTAAGCTAAGGAATTCTGCAAATAAGGCTTTCTTGGATTTTAAGGCATTCTTGAGCGGCTTAATAAGCACTAATTAGTCTACTTTCTTTTCGCTACTGGATGAAAAGGAAAGGAAATTCTTCTACAAGATAGGCTTTACTGCGCCTTCAAATAGGTTGATTTCCTATTCATCTCTTTTAGAAAAGGATTTTCCAGGAATAACTAACTTAGCTAAGGAGGCTATGTCACTTCACGTCTTTTCTTATTTAGGTTATGATAAAGCAGGAGAATATTCTCCAATAACTTCTAAAAATGATGCGCAAAAATAGATTATTGACTTTATTTTGAATTTATCTAATTTAATTATAAAAATTAATGATAAAGGAAAAGAAATATTAAAAGAGATAGAGGAAATACATAAGCTATAGATTGAAGGTTTATATAGTTTAATATAAAGGGAAGAACATAATTCCATAAAATACTCTAAAAAGAATCTAAAATAATATAAGATATGACATATACTTTGCCTTGCACTGACTCCTCCCTGGTGCTCTATTGTATTAAATATTTTCTTTAAAGTTTCTACGTTAAGGTTTTCTGGTCTATGTTTATACTTTCCCTTCGGCACTGTAAACGAAGAGTAAAGTAAGTGTGCTAATCCAGGATTTTTCTCTCTCACAATCGTCTTAATGAAGAGCTTTAATGAATTTGCGATATGTCTGGCAACGTTAGGTGTTTCGGCTATCATTTCCCTAATGCCTTCTGGGGATATTTCATATCCCAATTCTAATAAGGCTCTCTTTAAGTACCTAAGTCGGATATCCTTAGTGCTTTTAGACTTATTACTAAGCAGCATTTCAAACTTCTTTACAAAAGAATGAAAGCCTCGCCCCTTCTAGGGGCGGGGATGATGAAAGTTTAAATATTTTTCCTTCCGACTCATTCTTATGGCTAAGGGGGGTAAAAATCCAATCAGAGCAACAGTTTCTATGAAGATTGGAGTATCAGAGCCCCTCTTAGCCCTCTCTCGTAACTACGTGAAGGCGTTAAAGTTCGTTCTCTTCTGGTTAAAAGAGAGGAACGTAAATCCAAAAGAGAAAGGTATCCTTCAGCTAATACATCAAGAACTATATGAAAAAATAAGAGAGGAATTCCAACTACCCTCTAAGATTGCTGAAGATTGTTATAGAGATGCACTTGCAATCTATAAAGGCTGGTATAATAACACTAACAAAGGTAGATTCCCTTGGGTGCATAAACCAACAGTATGGTTATCACCGAGACTGAGTTACTCTCTTAATTTAGAGAAAATGGGCGTTAAGATAGCTAGCGTCGGCGAACTTCCGATTCTGGGTTATCCCAGAAATCTCTCTTCCTATAAAGACTGGAAGATGAAAGAAGCCAGGTTAGTAATTAAGGACAGCCAAGCATTTCTTAAAGTTGTATTTGAGAAGGAACAAGAACAAATAGTACCCATGGACGGTGTAGCCGTAGACGTGAACATGAACGAGATTGTTGCAGGGAAGGATGACACTCATTATGTTAGAATACCAACTCGCTTATCCGATTCCCATCACTGGAAGTCACTTGCAGAGGTTCTTCAGAAAAAATATCCAAAAAGGTGGAAAGAGAACAAGAGGATCCTCTATAGGATCCATTCTTTTCATCTGAAGGCTAAATGTATCATGGAGGATTCTGCAAGAAAGATAGGAAAATGGGTTGTAGATATTGATAGAGATTTGGGTGCTAACGTTATTAAGCTTGAGAATCTGAGGGACTTGATCAAAAATGTTAAGGATCTACCGAAGGAGTACAGAGATAAGTTATATCTGATGCAGTATCGTCGTATTCAGTATTGGATTGAATGGCAAGCTAAAAAGCACGGTCTCATCGTGGAATACGTTCCCGCATTCTATTCCTCCGTAACCTGTCCTAAGTGCGGGAAGAAGATGAAGGAGACCTCTCACCGTTGGTTTTCCTGTTCGTGCGGTTACGAGAATGATCGTGACGTTATCGCAGTCGCGAATCTGAATGGGAGGGGTTCTCTGAGCCTCTCGACTGCCCCTCAAATGAGAAATGTAAATCCGAATCGATGAGGGGAACCTATATAGGTTAATTAGCTGGGGAGAGTAATCCTCCTCAGCTGGGGAAAAATGGTCGAGAGGGGAACTGAAGCAAAGTCTTCGGGCGAGGGCGTGACGAGCCCCTACGGTCGGACTGAACATTGTGAAAATATTCACGAATATAGGTGTGACACAAGCGTAGGGGCAATTGGAATAGATATATCAAAAGACCACTTGGTAACAAGTAAGGGGAGGGTGAGGAAATTCGCAAACAACGAGAAGGGCTACGAAGAAATACTAACCATGAAGCCAAACATCATCGTAATAGAACCCACCGGAGTATACTCAACGAGACCTTGCCAATACTTCAAAGAAAGAGGAGTGAAAGTCCTGCTAGTCAGCCCTACCTTGTTATGGAAAGAAAAAGACGTAAGGGGAAAGAAAACAGATTTTTACGACGCAGAAAAACTTGAAAACATGGTAAATAAGGCTAGAGAATACGTTAACAACCCCTTGAAAGAGTTAGTATCACTCTACCTCTTCATGAAGGATGTGCAAACGAAACAGGAGAACAGGTTGAGGAGAGCTCTCTTCCTCGTGAGCGACGAGAAGTTGAGCGAGAAGAGATTGGAGAAGTTCTCTAAGGGAGACTTCTCCGACGTAAAACTGTATCAACTGGAATACACTAATACAGTACTACGTGAGATTCAAGTCCTGGCGAGGACACTAATTCAAACACGAGAAGAGTTGAAGGAGGTGAGGAAGATGATAGAGGGTAATGTGCCTCAAGACCACGTGTTACTCACGATTCCCGGGATAGGGAAACTGGCAGCCGGGATTATAATTGGGATTGTGGGTGATATTAAGCGCTTCCCGAGACCTGAATCCTTCGTTGCTTATTGCGGTTTAGACCCGATAGTTGAGAGGAGCGGTAGGATTGAGGTTAGAAAGGGTATCTCCAAGAGGGGTAACAAGTATTTGCGTAGCTTGTTTTATTTTCTCGCTGAGACTCAATGCTCTCGTAACCCGACTCTCCTTAAGTTCTACGAAGCCCACAAGGATAAACTGAAGGGTAGGAAACTGTACACTGCCTTAGCTAGGAAGTTGGCTAGGATAGTGTGGAGTGTTTGGTATAATAATAAACCTTATGAGGTGAAGTGACCCTCCCATAATCGCCACGCGGATTGAAAGAGTCCGCGTGGCAATAGTAGCTAATACTATGTTCAAAATTCGACCAAAAGATTTATTACTGAACGCCCTCGCCCTTTAGGGCGGAGAGGAAGTCAGATCTTCCTCATTTACTATATAGGTCCTGGTAACTGTATTCAGATAGTCTCCCAGGTATTGATAAAGCAGTGTTAAGAAGAAATTCCGAAATCCGTCATCCCTTAATGCCTTTATAATTACACTAAGAGCTACTGTAGGATCTACGTCTATAGTTTTCAACCCGTATATAGCATCTGATAACTCTTCAACACTGAGCATTTCCGCAGCTCTGCTTACTATCTCATCTGGGACTCTCTTCACTTTGACTGCAACGTATCTATATAAAGTGCTTCTGTCAATCCCTAGCTTTTGTGCAACGTAACTTAATCCAAATTTTTCTATTGCTTTCTTCAATATTCTAATTTTTTGCCCATTATCGAGTTTATTTACATCAATGTCTACAATATTATCACATTCCATATTAAATGGTGAGAGTGTTGCAAAAATATCCTTCGCTGTTGCAATTTCCTTATATCTATAGAGAACATAACTCTCTTTCAATTTAAGGAAAAATTAGTGCTCCGGCCGGGATTTGAACCCGGGCCACAGGCTTGAGAGGCTAGGTAGTGTTTCAATAAAACGACTATTAGAATCGTTTTATGTTGCACGTAGAAGCAGAAATAGAATCAAACTATAAAAGAAAATTAGAATAGTGAAGTAGCAGAATACGTTAGGCGTTTCAAGTTAACTCCCCAGTTTACGCGATAGATTCGGTTACTTACTGAATAGCTCACTTATGGCTTTCTTTAAGATTTCTATTGTTAGTCTTGCATCTTCTTCAGTTATATCATTCAGCATGTCATCAGACACATGTGCTCCATAATTACCGAACACCCTAATAGCATTTAATAGATCAAGCACTTTACCACTAAGTACCCTTTGCTCAGAAGACTTTTCCTTTTCTCCCTGTATGAAATCCCATATACTCTTTTTTTCTTTCATTAATCCTTTTCTAAACAATGCTAATTCTAGGGTTCTCCTAGCCATTACTACAGATGCCCTATACGCATTAGCATTAAAGCACCTAACTGCTTCCAAATAGTTATCAGCTATATCAGAAGGAATATTACCGGATAGATTTTCAGCTTCCATATAAAACGTATACCATTGATCAATCAAACTTCTAAGTGTATCCTTATTAATGCTAAAAGGAATAGATGACATCACTTTCTTCGTTTTTTGAGAAAGTGTACCTGCGTTGAATAAAGCACTAAAGAGGAGCCTTAAATTAAAGGTGATATAGTTCATATTGATGTTATTAATATAATTATACAGCCTATGGGCAATATGAGGTTCAACAATACAAAGGAAAGTACTGGATTTCATCTGGTTCGGTGCTAAGAGATAATCATCTAATTCTATGTTTTTGATATTAGATGCAACGTCTGGGTTGGTTTCTAAAATCCTGCAAACGTACTCATTCCTTATATATCCTTTCTCGTTTTTTTGTAGGTCAAGATATCCATCTATAGGAAACCATATCTCAATACTGCTGCGTGGATCCGTGTTATTGAACTCTAAAGAGATAAGGAATCCTCTTGCTCCACTAGAAACTTGCATGATGTCAATTTTGCAGTGGATTCTTGTATGCACTCATAACAACTCATCCTTATACTTTAAGCAATACATCCTCTCTTTCCCTGCCCTTCCCTTATGCCACTTCCTCTCTATTATCCCCCTCTGTGCCAACCTGGATAGATAAACCAACAACTCGTCCTTATCTACAGACGTCTTCTCACTGAGATACTCCAAACTACAACAACTCCCTGGGGCTTTTGCCATTGTCATCAAAATAATTTGTGTGATTGTAAACCTCCTCTTATGTTTCTCAATCTTACTTTCCATAAAATTGTATTGAACTATTGCCCTTATTAAACCTTAACTAGGATTAACAGAGTGTTACCTCCTTAGAAGGGAGCAAGAATTGGGATTTCTAGACTGGTATATCAGGATTAACAGAGTGTTAGGTTTGTCGTCATTATCGTAAGATCAAGCTCTTTTGACTAAAAACCCCTGGATCCGACCAGGATTAAAACTAAGATGGGGAGTGGGCAAATGATGGACCAAACCAGAACTGAATCGGATGCCAACTGTATACGGGGCTATAATATATAATATTAGGAAGTATGCGGAATGGCTAAAAGAACAGACACTGAGATAACCCCCGTTATCTAGCCTCAATTTCTCGCACTGACTTCCTCCTCACTATAAACAATGAAACGTGATATTGCGATATTGAAAGTTTAAATATGTAAGAAAATTAAGAACTATTTATGGCGTACACAAGGAAAAAAATCAAGAACTAAAATGGGGGCGGGGAAATGATGAGGATTCCAGGGCTGAACCATGATGAAAGGCTTGGAATCTGAGCCCGTTCCCCTATTTTTATTTTGATTCAGAAGGAATAAAGTTAACTCACAAATCTGACTTCCTCCCTGTCATAGATGGCGAGGTTTGTCCTTCTATCACAATTCACAATATTGTGCTCTTCAACATTTTTATTTTTAAAATGCTAAATTATATTGAGGTGAAAAAAGATAACGAAAGGACATACACCAAAAAATGCATATCAAAGATTGCAAAAACAAAAGGCTGCTCAGTATAAAAAAATGGTTTATACACAGTTCAGATTCTCAGAAAAGAAACATAGATCATAAATAGAATTTTTATTCAGTAAATTGGGGAGTTTTCTGAATTTTTCTACGCTTTAGCTGAGAAAAAGAACTGCACATATTAGCAAAGAAAGACGGAGTGGCTAAAACAGAATATTAAACTAAAAAGTTTTATATAAAAATAAAAATTTAACTTGCTAGTCTAAATAATAAAAAGTCAGCGAATAAAACAACTACGCCTACCACAAGCATGGCCTCATAAATTATTGGAATTCCAATAAAGGATAGAAATAACATTTCAAGAGATGTTGAAATCGAAACGCCGACCACATAATCCTTTTGATCCAACGTCCAATTATCTTTTTTAATGGCTATTAACCCCGTAATAAATAACAATAAATCTACAAGCACATATATATAATAATAAACACCCATCATTTTTCCACCAACATATATTATGTTACTCATTTAACTAGGGAGTTATTTCAGTTTCTCTTCCTTCTCTTGCTTGATCTTTTGTTTGGCACTTTCGCAGAATTTTTCAGTAGTTCATATTCTTTTATTCTTGAAATGGCCTCTTCAGGTTCTGTTACACCTTTCAGTATTTCAGCTAAACCCCTCTCGCCTATATAGTTCAGCCAGGATACTATGTGACCTTCCTTTAAATGATACTGCAATGCTTCCGGATCCTCTTTAGATAACCTTTCCACCTCACTTTCTAGCTCCTTTATATTGTGTGCTGTTCCTATTACTTTATCATATGATTTAAAATAGAACGGCTCCATTTTCTCAAATGAAGAAAGCGAAGATTTAAATAGAGATATGTAGAGCGCAGCCTATTTAAACATTAGCATTTTTTGATTGATGAAACAGGAACAACAAACAAAAAAGAAGAAGATAGAAGAGAAAATTTACGAACTAGAACCTGGGCCTTTTGAGTTATTGGACGATAACGAAAGGGACAGACTAGAAAACGATTTCCAGCAATTATTAAATTTAGTAGATCGCGGTACAATAATAGTAATATCTAAGCAAAGCGAATATGAATATGAGAACGAGAAATATCCTATCATTTTTAATAAGTTCTTGTTAGCCACAACTACCGATCTTCAATACAATCAAGCAAAACTTGAAAGGCCAAAAATCGCTAAAGCCCACCCAGACTACGTAGAGCTTGAGAATGGACTATTAGCGCAATCTGCAGTTTTCTATAGATTCCCTGATATTGTCCCAGAAGGTTTTCTCGCCGAATATTTCGGCTTAGGGGATATTGTTTTTAAATGGGAAGCGCTGGACCCTGTATCAGCTGCTTCCGCAATAGATAGAACCAGAAAGAGACTAGAAAGTGCAAATAGTAACGATTCTTTCACAATTAGAAAGATGAACAAAGTAACTCAGCTTCAAGGAATCATTGGAGGACAAGCGAAACTGCTAAGATTCTGGACCTATGTCACATACTACGGCGAATCTAAAGCAGAACTGAAAGATAAATTTAATCAAGTGAGATCGATTGCAAAAAGTCGTTTGTTCGATGTGGATATACCGCGCTTTTACCAAGGTGCCCTTTACAACTTTAGGGTTGACGTGGACTTTTTCATGCCTTTTTATAACAGTATTCGGCCTCATTATGTCGACACAATAACAGCAAGTTGGCAATTCTATCCGCTGATTTCTGAAGATCTAATAGATGAGAATGGGATCTTTCTAGGTTTCAGTGATTCCGGATCACCTGTTTTGTTTAATCCTTACAGAAGAAATAATTACAATATTATAGTTTTAGGTGAAACTGGGTCTGGAAAGAGCATGACGTCGAAAGTATTTCTAAAGCGAATGATAGAAAAATTTGGTGTTAAAATCTATGGAATTGACCCAGAAAATGAATACGTAAAAAATGCGAAAATATTCAACGCCGAAGGGATAATAGTAAGAAAAAATCAGCTATTAGGTCTAGATCCGTTTAAGCTTTATAGAATAACAACAACGGAGGGACGTTTATTAGATGTAGATGATGTTGCAGAGATTCTTTCAACTTTCTATATTCCCCAGGAAAATATTGCACTCATCAACAGACTGAGAGCTTATGTAAACGATTTTGCAAGTGAATCAGAATCGATATTCGAATTTGTAGGAAAAATAAAGAAAAGTGATACAGAACTATATAACTATTTGAAAGGAATAGAAGCCCCACCAGATTCTTATGTTTTCGACGGCGATATTCCAGATTTTCAGCATAATATAATATTTGGGCTGAAAGAGATCAGCGGCTATGGAGCGTCAAGACTGAAGGCTCTTATTACAACTTTAGTTACGATTATTTTCCAGAAATATGCATTTTCAGACAGAGAAAAAGGATATATCTTTATAGATGAAGCGTGGCTCTTCGTTAAGTACCCCATTACGATGAGCCTTTTAGAAAATCTTTCAAGAAGAGCTAGAAAATATAACAAAGGACTACTTTTTATCACGCAGAGGCCTTACGATGTTGCTGCAACTGAAGCTGGAAGAACGATTCTTGAGCAGTCTGCTACAACAATCTTACTAAGACAGAAAGAGGCTTCAATAAAGACGCTGAAAGAGATCTACAATATCAGGGAGGAGGAGGCGAATTCACTGATCAACGCTGAGCCTGGGCATGGAATTCTTAGATCTGGTAATTACTTACTGAGAATCTATGTTCAGCCTTCTAGAGAAGAATTCGAATTATTCAGGACATCAGGTGAGTGGTGATGATGAAGAGAAAGGCCGTAATAACGTATATAGATGAAGACATTTACAATAAATTATTGAAGATGGCAGAAATTAAGGGAAGTTCAGTTTCCCAGGTCGTAAGAGAGATAATTCTAGAGAGGGTGAGAGAATGGCAAGATTAAGAGAGAGTCTGATTATAGACGAAATCAACTTTTTTGAAGAACCTCTAGGCGGAAATTCTTTCCTGACAATGAAAAATATGATGTACGGGCTCATTGCGGTGCTAGTAGGGTATAAACTCATTGATAGTGGAAAACCAGTGACAGAACTTTTAGGGATTTTATTAATTGCATTTCTAGGATTTTTAATAGCTTATCCGAAAAAATCTGTCGGACCAGAATCATTGCTAATAGGCCTGATGTCCTATTACTTGTTCGGGAGCTCTAGTTCTAGTAAGAGCAAAGAAGAGCTGAAACAGAAAAAGGAGGAGCTCAAGAGGAAGAAAGAGGAAGAGAAAAGAAGAAAGATGGAAGAAAAACTGAAGAAAAAAGAGGAAATGAAAAAGAAGAAAGAAGAGAAATCGAAAAAGAAAGAAGAGAAACAGCAGAAAAGCGCATCGCAAGCACAGAAATATATTCGCACTGAAGAGAAACAGCAGATCATACAATCAAAATCCCCTGCAGTCAGCTATGCAGATTACATTATAATAATAATAGGAATAGCAGTAGGAGCATTCGGAGCGATTTTATTTCACAAAGAATTACTGATTTTGAACATTAAGGAAATGATCATAACAATGGTAATGATGATAGCAGGTTTTTCAGTTTCATTTGAAAGAATTTTAGAAATATTGATAAGGTGAGAAGAAAATGGAAACAGAAGAACCGCACAAGGCAATAATTTGGTTTGTTGTAGCTATTTTACTGATAATGTTAGCGTTACAAATAGCAGCAAATGTGCACTTCAGTGTAGTACCAATTAAGCCCCCTGTTCCGCCAAATTATTATAAAAATATGACAATCACTGGAGGAACTTTACTGAATTGTATGCTGCAGCTACCTGTAACTCCAACTAACCTTACGAATGATTCGAACTTGAAGATCTTCCTAAGTGACGGAACAGGAACACCACTAGAAGAAGCAATACTACAGTTGCTTTCCTACAATGCAAGTATGATAGCTCCTGGTCCTTATTGGACAACTGCGGATCTTGCAGGCGCACTAGAGCCTAGTAATATTACATATAAATTATATAATGCGGTTGAGTACAACGGTGCTAATCTTACATTTTATCATTTGAAATTATCCTTCTTTAATGCCAGTCCGTTCAATGTTTCGTATCCGCCATCCGATAACATTACGGTAAACTCCCCAGTTTGCCAGATTATCAACAAAACTTCAGTAAAAACCCACGTGACTACCAGTTATAATGTCCAAACTTACCTATTCTATAATCGGACTTACATTATTTGTAACAATGTGTATGAATATTACTATTACAATATGAATGTAAGCGGGACCGCTTATTTATATGCAAATAATAAGCTGGTCAATACTACAAACTTTAAGTATATGTTCTACTGGGTTGGCGGAAATGTCACAGAAAATATAACGGGTATAGTCTGTATACAACACTATCCTGAGGAAGTTTACGCTCTTCTCTCTTTGAGCACAACTCAGGCCTGCTATAATTATACTTACACTCAGGGAAACTATACTTATCATGTTTATATATACTGTCCTAAAGGACCATACGTGTCTTATCAGAATTTTACTTTTAACTGGTACGAGTATAATGTCAGTATCCCCATGACGATTAGAGTTTTCAATGGAACTAACCCCGTGACAGTCATAGGAAATCAAACTTATCATACTAGAATAATCAACGCTGATTTTTCATTTTTGATCTGGAGCTTTGAAACTAAAAATTTCTCTACACCAACGATCATGACTTACGATACGATTAAGATTGCAAACTATATGATAAATAGAACATGGAACGCGGGACATATAGAAATTATCACTAAGCAATATAGACAACAGACTGGGAATACGATAAACTACTATCTCAATATAAAAGTAAATGATAATATAGCAAAACAGCCCCAATGGGTATTCCATCATATTCCTCAAAATCAAGTATACGAACATAATTTCGCTCTGGAATTTCTACAAGGACCTGCTTATTTATACGGACTTTATAAATATCTAACGAATTACTTCGCTAATGAGAAATATGCTAATTTCACAGCGATAACATTATTTATGTCGTTAGTGAATGATTTACATCAAATTAATGAAAGTGAAACCTTACAGCCAGTGCAAATCCTGGCTAACTATTCTGGACCTTCTTGGGAAGTACGAAACTTAGCGTTATATTTCGCATCTTTCAGTATACCTTGGCTGAACTACAGTATACCAAACGCAACAATGGAAATTATAGGACCGCTGGAGCTTCCTCTCATTAGCAAAATAATAGTAAACGGCTCACAAGGATTGGTCGTATCTTCTTTCATGTACGGATTTGCGAATATAACAGATATAGAAAATGGAACGCATACATTTTATAAATGGCTCAATTGGTGTGACGGGGCTATTGAATTTGAACAATATGAATATGCGAATTATAGTGTTGAGTTCTTTGGCGCGTGAACTCTATTTAAATATTCCTTATTTTTTCTTTGAGGAAAAGTGATAGAACTAGGCACATTAGTAGATTATCTGGATTATTTCGGCTGGATTGTGGTTTTCGGAGGGATAATAGCTAGTGCTATTTTATTTACTTTAGGTAGGTCTGCCGAAGGAAGAAAGATAATATTTGGAACTACAATCGGGGCATTTATTCTAGCATTTGGATGGACTATTATCACGAGCACAATAAGTTATCAAAGTTATAATATCCCAGGCTGGTCTGACATATCGTATGCCATATACGCTGCAGCGGCGTTTTCTGTTATCTTCGCAGCTATTGAGCTAGTTCGGGGGAACGGCAGGGAAGGTTTGGGGTATTTCTTGACTGCTATAGCGCTGATCTTCATGTTAAATTATGGCCCTTCAATTTTTGGCGTTAATAATGTAAATTTGAAACCACCTCAAGTTAACGCTGTGTTCGGTATCGGAATACCTGGGACCTCTTTCCAGTTAGGGGTGCCCGTTCAATGGCTTATCGATATGCCAAGCTCATCTCAAATTCTATCAATCCAGATAAACGGGGAAAGCGTTTATCAATTCACAGAGAACATTGCGTTCGGAGTTCTAGGTATAGCGATATTAGGGGATATTATTTGGACACTGTGGCAGAAAGAAGACGTATTTGCTATGCTGAAAGATGTTTCGAAAGATGTAGCTGCAGCAGTACTTCTTATAATATCAATGCCTTACATTTATGAAATTTTTGCAACAGTTATTAACTATATAGCAAACTGCCTGATACAACCCGTATCAGGAACGATAACAAGCATGGGTGATTCAGCAGCTGCATTAATTGCAGGGGGATTTGCAGGAGGATACTTCGTTCCCGCTCTGGCGGACACTGCGTCAGATATACTATTTTCTCTAGCAATAGCAGGAATGTTAGCTGCAATAAGATTTTTCGCCGTCGCTGCAGCGCTGGTACTATTCCCAGTGTTCATGGCATTATGGGTATTCCCTCCCCTTCGCGGGGCGGTGAAATTCTTAATAGAATTTGTATTAGGGATGGCCTTCTCTGGTATAATAGCTTCTGGCATCTTTCTAACGCTACTGAGCGTAGGTACATCAAACGCAGGCTACGCAACGATATTGTACTTAGCGTCCCCCGTCTTGTATGGATTTTTACCGATGATGATCAGTTTTGCAGGCGGATCGGGATTATTGTCATTAGGGACGAATCTTCTACCATTCAAAAGAGGAAGAGGAGCAGGCGGAAGAGGAGGAAGTGGCGCGGGGCAGAATACACCTACACCAGTACCTGCTGGAGCTCCTGCTCAAGTAGGCGCTTCGGTCGGATCTTCAAAATTAAGAACGGGACTTGGGAGGATAAATATGAACGTTTCGAATCCTCCTCCATCACCCGGAACGAAACTATCACAACAGTATGGCACGCCTTCTTCTCTATCAGTGAATTCGCCCGGACCGGCGCCAGTAGGGATCATAAGTAGAATTAGGAATAGGGAATCTGCAAAGATATCTACGAGTGCTGAAAACCCAGTGAACGTTCCTAAGGGGTACGAGATAACTTCAGCGAAGGAATATACTGACTACGGACCGATGCAAGCGAAACCAACGAACAACAATATGAGGATAACTGGATCGGACATGAATAACGTTACTGCAATCTCATCACTTAATACAGAAAAACAAGGACAGGCAACTGTTTTTCGCGAAACTGCTACTAACTTGAGGAAGAAGGATGTTGAGATTAAGGAAACAAAGGCTCACGCATTTGCATATGGTGTTGGCGAAAATCTAAAAGCAGGAGCTATAATGACTGCACAGAAGTTTGGGCAAAAGATGGATAGCTGGCTTAATGCTCAAGGTATCAATGTCAGGCCGTTTGAGAGCATTCAAAATAAGATTAGGGAAACGAGATTAAGAAAGCCAGGAAAGAAAAGAACTCAGACATTCTAAGATATATTCTTCTTTTTCTCTTCCTAATACTTATATATTATTTTGCATTAGTTTAAATTATGGAACAAGTTCAGATAGTCATACCAGACATTTTAGATTTGGTAGAATCTCGACAAGTAGAAGCAGAAATAGAATCAAACTATAAAAGAAAATTAGAATAGTGAAGTAGTAGAATACGTTAGGCGTTTCGAGTTAATTCCCCCAGTTTACGCAATAGATTCGGTCTGAATAGCTCACTTAGGGCTTTCTTTAAGATTTCTATTGTTAGTCTTGCATCTTCTTCAGTTATATCATTCAGCATGTCATCAGACACATGCGCCCCATAATTACCGAACACCCTAATAGCACTTAATAAATCAAGCACTTTATCACTAAGCACTCTTTGTTCAGAAGACTTTTCCTTTTCTCTCTGTATAAAACTTGCTATAGTCTCTTTTTCTTTTATTAATCCTTTTCTAAACAATGCTAATTCTAGAGTTCTCCTAGCCATTACTACAGATGCCCTATACGCATTAGCATTAAAGCACCTAACTGCTTCCAAATAGTTATCGGCTACATCGGAAGGAATATTACCGGATAGATTTTCAGCTTCCATATAAAACGTATACCATTGATCAATAAAACTTCTAAGTGCAGCCTTATTAATGCTAAAAGGAATAGATAACATCACTTTCTTCGTTTTTTGAGAAAATGTACCTGCGTTGAATAAAGCATTGAAGACAAGCCTTAAAATAAAACCTCACTTAATTTGGATTAAGATATTACCTTATTAGAAAAGCTAATTCTATGTTTTTCACTCTGTCCCATACCGTAAGGCATGTTGATATTACCTTCGCCTTCTCTAATAAGGTTAGTAGTATTTTGCCTTATACTTGATTCCATTTATCTGTTCTCTTAAGTGAATAATTTACTTTTTTATTTTAATTGAAATATGTTTGTAAAAATATCAACTTTCCTTTAACCGATTCTCTTCATTCAGTTAAAAATACGCGATGGATGGCTAAATCTCTTTAGAGTAGTTCCCACCAGTGTCTGAAGACGTAAAAGGGGAACATCAGTTCGTAAATTTTTACGACGCTTTCATCATGTTCAGTTCTCTTGCACTAGTCTTTCGATTAACAACGTTCTAAGGCGATTCACAGAACACATTTAATATCAAAACTTAATAATAGATATTTGAAATATTGGTGTATGCGTTATTCAGATTATTTAAAGGTTTTTCCAGCCGATCTCAGAACTTTGCCTATCTTCTACTATCTCTCACTAAAAACTTTCGTAAATTACTTTATTCTTCACAAAGGATTTGAGCACAATGAAGATGTCACGAGCTTAATAAAGGTAAAGATAGACGGTATAATATTTAATGTACGTAAACATAATTTCATCCACGACATTCAGCATTACTTATTAAGGCAAGAGATTAACGTTAGAAAATGGTTTTCCTTTGAAGAAGGAGAAGTTTTTGTAGATGTTGGTGCTTATATTGGTGCATATACTTTAAGGGCTGCTAAAAACAAATGTACTGTTTACTCTTTTGAACCTAATCCGAACTCATTTAAGATATTATCACTCAACGTTCACGATAACAAATTCGATAACGTTAAACTATATAACGTAGCATTAGGAAGTAAAGAAGGTGAGGTGACTATTGAACTTGATTTTGACGAAACTCATGTCTCACAATCTGGATATAGAGTTAAAATTCTAACTCTAGATTCACTGAAGTTAAGTAGAATAGATTTGTTAAAGATTGATGTTGAAGGCTTAGAAAATGAGGTTCTAATAGGTGCTGAAAATACTCTGGATAGAACAAATAAGGTAATAATAGAAGTTCATGAACAAAATCGAAACTTTGTAGACACTAAATTGCAAGGACATGGGTTATATAAATTAAAAGAAGAGCTAACATATCCAGGAATCTATTACGCTATGTATGTTAGAAAATAACATATGTAGTATATCTGCTGGTTAGTTATTTCATAAACTTATATATCAGCTAAATTCCATTTTATAACTGTAGACATATTAGATTTTAAATAACAAAATGAGTAAGGGCTTTTGCCACTTGCCTCCTTAGACTCTAAATTCATACTCTATACCTTTACATGTTTCCTCTAAAGCCTTCTCCACAATTTCTCTAATGTTTATTACTAACTCCTCGGTCTTCTCCTTAAGATCTTTTCTTACTCTAACGCTTAATTAAACAATGAACTATGTTCAAATTATTTTCTCACAATAAATTATCTCCGTCTCATTTAATTTTACTGTTACATTTCTCGCTCTCCAACTTAGAAATTATCTTCTTATTAGAAACCTTACTCAGTTTAGGGTGAGCTTCAAACACTATCTTCTCTAACTCTGAGTTTAAAATAACGTCAGCCTCACAATTCTTTAATAGACTCATTAATCATTTTCCTTATAATATGGAACTTTCACATCGCCCTCTATCTTGCTTGTGAGATATTAAATATTTATATAGACACATCGATCTATAAATAATATCCTAAGGCGAAAGGTATACCTTTAATTAACGTAGGCAAAACCAATTTTACCTTTTCTGACATAGTTAGTCCGGGTCTCATTCCTCTTTCTTTCATAATCCTTTCGTACTCAGTCCCCTTTAGAAGCTTTGCGTTCTTCCCATATTTGTACCATTTCCTCATGAATTGAAAGAGAGAATCGTCTTCTATATGGTATACAGCACTAGGGATAAACTGAACTTTTCCCTTGTACAGTTTTGAGACTTCGTAATATATAATACTATCCTCAAAGGCATTCAATCTCTCCCTAAGATGTCCAGGGATATTATCATAAGCTTTCAACAACAGTTCCCTATCGTACATCCTCGGAATAATTCCGCCCTTTTTTACGTCCAGATTTTCCATCCATCTCCTGTGAGTTATTTCCCTATCTATCGACATTATTTTATAAACTGTTCCTTTCCCCACAGTAATTTCTCCTAAAGCAACTACTTTCTCCTCAAATCCCTTAAAGTTGTCAGAAAAATACATGTCAGAATCTAGGTTAACTACGTAGTCTCCTTTAGCTCTCTTTGCTCCTTCAATCCTAGCAATAAGCCTACTGCCTTTGATCTGGATTACCTTTGCTCCCTCCTTTTCAGCAATTTCCACAGTTCTATCAGAAGAGAACGAATCAACTACGATGACCTCATCTGAAAATTTTAACGCAGAACTTACTGCTAAACCAATAGTCTTCTCACTGTTAAGTGTGGGAATTACTACACTTACCTTCATTTGAATAATGAAGGATGTAAAATTTAAAAATCAATCTGTTATAGATTTAAAGCAAAAAGAGAGAGTATATAAAATGATTTTCTCTCTTTTTCTTCTCTACCTCTTGTATATTATCCAGCCTTGCATGTACATAGCATCAAAACCTTTAACAGCAAAACTCCTCAAAGCTTCTTGAGGAGTTTCAACCAAAGGTTCTCCAGCAAGATTAAATGAAGTATTCATCACTAATCCTTCACCCTTAGCATCTTTAAATGCTTTTATAAGATCATACCACGTCTTATTCTGATCCCTAGTAACTGTCTGAGGTCTTGCAGTCATATCCACGTGACAAGTTACAGGAACTCTTTTACATGCCTCCTCATCCTTATAACGAAACATTAAGACCATGAACTCGTGAGATACGGGATCCTTAAAGTAAACTTCCTTATCCTCATCAAGCAATGAAGGAGCCAAAGGCCTCCACCATTCCCTACCTTTAATCTCATTCACAAGCCTCCAATAATCCTTCCTAGTTGGATCAGCAACAATTGACCTATTGCCGAGAGCCCTAGGCCCCAATTCAGCCCTACCTTGATACCAAGTAACTATGTAACCCTTAGCAACCAAATCAGCGACCTTATTAACGTCTTCCCCAACGTACTCAGCCTTAAACTTACTATCTTGCACTGCTTTCTTAATAGTCTCGTCATCATATTCTGGACCTAGATAAACGTTCTTTAACCTCTGCCTCTTCATCTTACCTCCTAAAACGTGCTCGTAAACATAAGCCGCAGCACCAATAGGACCTCCGGCATCATTAGCTGCTGGAAAAATAAACATATCGTTAAATAGACGAGAATAATGAAGCTCCATGTTAGCCTTAGCGTTAAGTGCTACCCCACCAGCTAAAGCAACCTTATCCTCACCAGTATGATCTTTAGCCCACTTTGCTGTTGCCAAAACAGCTTCTTCAGTAACCTTTTGAACAGCCAAAGCTATATTTATCGCATCCTCATTTAATTCACCATATGGATTCCAAGCAAGCTTTTGGCCAACAAACTTCTCAGTCAACCTTTCGTAAAATGAGAAAAATTCTAACTTGTTTTTAGTCTTTAGAACCTTTCCATTTTCAATGTAAAAAGGTATATCTCTTTCTGGAGTAATTTTTACAAATTCTTTTAGCTTGTCGTAATATTTTGATCTCTTTCCATAAGGAGCTAATCCCATTCCCTTTCCAGGACCTTCTAGCCTATTGAAAGATATTTTTTACATTATATACTCATAAAGAAATCCCAATGAGCTATAGGATGTGTACATTGATAGTATTGGTTCAAATTCTCCATCCTTAACCTTCCATATTACCTAAGCATCGTATTCTCCGCTTCCGTCAAGTGTCAACACCGTAGAAGAATTATATCCAGAAAAGTAATAAGCCGAAGCTGCATGAGCTAAATGATGCATAACGGGATATATTTTAATTTCCGATGAAACTTCTTCCCCTAAATCTGAAATTGCCTTTCTCACAAGTTTTTTTCAAGTTCTATGTAATCGATTTTAATAAAATTTATTATAAGAGAAGAAAATCCATAATAACTAATTATAACATTATCTAAGGGCCGTACAAACATCTGACCAAATTTTAATTGTTTATATTCCCTGTGAAATAGTGATGGTACCCAATTTATTGCATAAGCATCAACATCTTTAGGCTTTATACCTCTTTTCTTTAGAAACTTGAAAGCTTGCCTTAGGGAGTTAAAAGGTGGTTCTCATAAGGAAGTGCCTATGTCTAGTAAACCTCTCTTCCTCCGTAGCAAATACTAACTTTCCATCTTGTATGACTGCTGCCCCGTGATCGTGTTATAAAGGCCAGTTAAATCCAACTACTAACATGCAGAGAATTTAGTAATGACTTGTATAAAATTTTTATGTACAAAAATACTGATTAGCAATTATAGGAAAATTGTTAATACATGTTTATATTACGTTAAAGATTTCTAAGAATAATAATCGTATTAAGTGAAAATTTTTTCTGATAAGCGATAGAATTAAGAAGTTAAATGAAAAATATATTATTAGTCCACGAATAAATATTTTGATTTTTTATGGTGAGGTAATTTCCTTTAAACTGCTAACTGGAAATCAAGGAAACACTAGTAAGTGGAAAACTTAAATCTTAAACAAAACAGCTTATGCTATGCATAAAATAGTATTCCTAAATAACACTAAGCAACAAATATTACGATGCTGGAACAAAACACTTTACTGGTATTTTACTGGATTGAATGAGGAATAACTATTACACTCCTTATTTAATTCTTCATCTTATAATAGCTGTAAAAATATATCATCAAGAAGATTGTACATTGATAAAAAGAGTATATTATAATTTTAATAACTTTACACTAAAATAAACTGTACAAAAATTTTAAAGAAATTTTTAGCTAAATTTCAAATGAATAAATTTGTCTGTTCACATCTGTAAAAACATCATGATATATCTTAAGTCTGCTGTTAAAACCTTTAAGTATTCTGAATATTATATAAACATATTATTCATAAAGCTTATATTTAGTGTTTTTTAACTTGCTATTATGACTATTTGCATTTATGGTACAGTATATAATAACGTTAACACTGTAGAGGAAAGCATTAAATCAGTATTTGACCCCTCTTATGATATAGTTATAGTCGATAATTATTCCAAGGACGGAACTTGGGAAAAATTACAAGAACTAAAGAAAGATTATAATTTAACACTCTTACGCTTAAAATCAAGCAGAGGAAAAGGAAGAGCATACGCACTAGAACACTGCCCAGAAAACTCAATAACAGCATACTTCGACCTCGACACTTATTATAATGAAAACTTCCACAAAGTAATAAAATCTGGATTAAAAGAATTGCTTATATTAGGTCCGATGATGAGTTATATACAGTCAAAGGATCAAATCCTTAAAATTGGAAATTGGAAGAATCTAAATTATGGAGAAGATATAGAATTTTTGAGTAGGCAGAAAATATCTATCACTTTTCCCTTAATTATAGGTGAAAATCAAGAAATAAAAGCAAAAAATCTTTATATAGAGAGAGAAAGAAGATATACAAAATTATGGAGAATTAGACTATTAAAGAATGTTATTAATATTTATCGCAGTTTGAATATACAGTTTAAGGATCTTGTGCTCATGTATCCCTACACTAAAAAGTACATTCTAATTCTAATGTTACTAGATGTCATTGCTAGAATTAAGGGTAAATATAAAAATGCTAATGTAAATAATTATGTATATTTTTTCAAAAAAGCTATCAATACAGTTGTAGATCCAACACAATATTTAAATGTAAATACTAGAGATACACAAATTTCTATATCTAAGAATATTTACGACTATCTAAGAAGCTACAATGCCATAGATGATAGTTTAATAGGAAAATATATATTACTTGTATAAAATTATAGTTTGGAGAAAATTAATAATTTTTATGCTTGATTGAATTAAAGAAGAAAAATTAAAAAGGGGAGAGAGACAAGAAATCTATGTAATGTTGGATGTAAATACCAAACATAGAACAATGATATTTTTATTATTATGGGCATTTTCGTTAATTCCCATCTCTGGGTATCTGTTTGGTAATGGATATTTAAACTACGGAGGTCCACAATTTCCATTTTTCTCTGGATATGAAGTTAAATATCTTTATCCTCTTTTTGTATATGCTCCCGAAACAGGTATTTCTCCCAGTGTAGAAAGTGTGCTATATTTATTTATGTATCTTATACCAAGTAATGATGTTATTATTCTTGCTAAAATATATTTAATATTAATGTTTAGTGTAATTTATCTTATACTATGGAAGCTAACTGATTTGATCATTGATGTTTTAAAAATACATAGTTTCAGTGTAAAAATATTACTAATCTTATTCTTCTATTTATTGCCGCTTTACATGCAACTAATAGCTTCTAACTGGTTTAATGTAATATTAGGTATACTCTCACTTTCATTTGTTTTAATAAACCTTATAAATATACAGCTAAATAACGTTTCTTTATCTAAGAAGACTATTATATTATCTGGTATAGCTCTAGGATTTTCTGCAATGATGGATCCAAGATTTTATATTTGGTTTATTTATATTATATCAATTTTTCTGCTATCTAGTATTTTAGCATATAGGAAGTCTCTTATTAACGTTATTAAAAGTCTATTAGGCATATTTTTAACATCCTTACCTTTCGTAGCTTATGTATACTATATATTTATATATCCTTCTCTGATTACGACATCAATAGCTGAGGCTGCAAGTTTTAGCGCATTAAGGCCAGATAGTCTATCTTATATAGCGGGATTCTCTCAAAATTCAAATTTTCCCAATCTTTTTATGTTCATAAGTAGTTGGTGGCCATCGGTTATCCCATCTTCTCCTTCTATACTCTTTTATCCTAGAGATAAATGGTTCTATCTACCAGCTTATGGTTTCAATGATCAGATTCTAATGCCAAATGATCCTATATCATATATATGGTTATCTTCTCTCTTTATTTTTATATTTATAGTATTTATAAGCATTTTTAATAAATCTAAAAGGAAAATATCCGCAGAACTGCTATTAAGTCTCTTATTTATGATAGGAGTAGAAAGTGGAACTAACTATCCTTTTAGAGAATTCACTTATATATTTGACGTTCTTCCATCAAAGTTACCAATAATTGGAGGAATAATGTCTACAGCGTTTGCAATTCCATTTTATGCAGAATGGACTAACGTTTCGATCTCGCTAATATTGGCCGCAATAGGCTTTGATTACATTATTAACACCTTTAGAAAAATTAAAACTAAATATATAATTGGAATCATACTAGTCATAATTATGAGCTTTGCAAGCTGGCAATACTTTAATGGTACACTTTATCCTAGCCAACATACTGGTTCATTTCCAGGTAATGGTGTATCTTTAGAAGGCTATTATTATCCATTAAATCCTCCGCCACAATGGGTTCATATAATGAATATTTTATCTACATCAAATGCAGGTGTTGCTTATGTAGGTGAAGTAGGCTTTAGCGAAAAATGGACAAATTATCAATTTATTTCATACTCCCCTCCTCTTATGCCAGGCTATGCTACAATTTCTACTCCTTCTACATCTTATGTTAATCAAACTCCTCTAGCTTATGAGGTTGCTGGAATAAAATATCTCTTTATAGATAATACGTCGTATGTTCCACTAAGCAATTCCTTCATTTACTCTTACCTTAATCACTCTGGCCTAAAGGTCTTATATGCAAACGGTGATGTATACTTACTTGAACAGCCAAATGCATCAATATTCAGAGAAGCTAAAATGGGAATATTCCTCAACTGTAGAAACAAGACCGTATTGTTTAATGCGGAATGGCTTCTTTATCCTTTACTTAATTATACTCCAGCAATTATTACTCCAGTAAAGACTCCTGCAACAGTAACAATGTTACTTAATCCATCTACTGTTAATGAAGATTACATCTCATTATTTAATGAAAGCAGAAATATTACTATACTTAAAGGAACTTATATAATAAATTATGAAGGAAATATAACAAGAATAGATATAACTCATGATGAGAACTTAAGTATAAAAAGATGGACTATAATCATACCTAGCAACGTAAACTTATCAGATCTAGTTTCCGCTCCGATTAATTTCAGCTTTAACCAACTAATGGCGGAATTCACAGTCTACAGCAATAAAGGTTATCTAGTAGAAACTTCCTTACCATTACCTCATGGTGGAATAATAGTTAATAACGGCAAAGCTTTAGGAACTAACGGCTTTGGTCAATATATTTTCACTTCAGATGGAGGAATTGCAATATCAATAAAGTTAGGGTTTGTTACTAACTTGCTAATAACTGCAGTAGACATCTTCTTTTATTTACTATTCTTGTATTTCATAGTGTACAAGAGCATTTTTAAGATAAATATAGTAGAAGTATTTAGGAATGCTATCATTAGGATTAGTAGACTCAAGAGCAATAAGTAAACATAACAGTGGAACTGAAAAACATGTTAGAGAGATTATTAAGAGGCTTTCAGCAAGATATAAACTTTACTATTTACCAACTACTCATGCGTTTTTAAGCGAAATTTCTGAAGAACAGCTAAAGGAAATTAAAAAATACGCTAAAGTTCCATCGTTTTTTGAAAGTTTACTAGATAAGAAAGTTTCTACTTCACTTTTTAGAGAATTATTTACTTTCTCTCCTCTATCTAAAGAATTGCTGGATGGTTATAGGAAAGAAGTTGATGAAGTAGACTTTGCGTATATTCCTCACAATTATAGAATTCAGTTAATGTCTTCTATCCTCTTATCGAGCATAGGAAATAAATATGGAATGCTATTAATGACAGATCCTCACAATTCTTTGCTTGAAAAGGAATCGTTCTTAAATTGTGTGAATGTGTGGAGTAAAGTATGGTTTAGTAAGACAAGTGCTATAAAGTTCTGTAGCATGCAGAGAGTTCAAAATATGGTTTTCTTAACAAAGACTTTGAAGAGAAAGCCTTCTTTCATAGCAGTAATGAATAATGGAGCAATTAACTATACTAATTTACCAAAACATTTTAACGTAAAAGTCCTATCTCCTCCTCACGCATTTAATTCCTTAGCATTAAAATATAGAAATTTTGATAAGGAAGACTACGTAGTTTTTCTAGGAAGGATAAACACTGCAAAAGGAGCTAACGAGGCTTTAGAAGTAGGAAAATATGTTAAGCTAAAGATGATAGGTTATTCAGAGCAAGAATTCATAGCCAAGGAGGCAAAAAGGCTAGGGATAGAGGTAATCGAGAACGTATCTGAAGGAGAGAAATTCGAAATATTATCTAAGGCTAAGGCATTAATTTTACCTTCACATCAAGAGTAATTTTCAGTTACAATGCTTGAGGCTTTAGCAGTAGGGACTCCAGTAATAGCTTATGACTTACCTTCCTTAACCTCAGTCTATAAGTTTAAGCCTACATTCTTTGTAAGAGAATTTGATGTTATGTCTTTAATAGAAAAAGCTAAAAAAGAAGTTATCAAGCTTAGCAATAAAAAGATAGAGGAAATGTTTTTCGATAATGAATTGGATGAATTTATTAGACTTCATTCCTCATGGGACAATGTAGCTAATGCCATAGACTCAATGATTAAGAATTTCATATAATACCTTTCTTTCCATCTCACTAGCTTTTTCCCAGCTTAAAGTTTCGGCAAATTTCCTACTTTCATTTCCTATTTCCTCCCTTTTCTTTTCATCCTTGAGAAGATCTATTACTGCTTCAGCAAATTTTTCTACGTCGTACGGCGGTATCTTAATTGTTAAAAATCTCTTAGACCAGGGCAAGTCCCAAGTAACTACTGGTAAATGAGACGCTAAAGCTTCTGCCGTAGCTAAAGAGAAGCCCTCATAAAGGGAGGGAAACACAAATACTTTAGATTTAGCCAATATTTCCCTCTTTTTATCCTCGCTTACAAAGCCGTAATAAACAGCATTTTTAGGAATTTCCTTCCATCCTTTACCTATTATACATAATTTTGCACCTATCCTCTCGCTTACAATATCCCATATCTTAGTCAAGTAATTTACTCCTTTTCTTTCCCCATAATTGCCTATAAATAGACCATCGCATACTTTTTCATCAGAAGTGTAATAATCTTTTACGTTAATGCCGTTAGTTGATGTAATTACTTTCTTTTTAGGAAACATTTTCTTTAGCTCTTCATATACCTCTGGATTATCTAAACAGATTATTCCTTTACTTCTTCCAAATGCGAGTTTAATTAGAAAATAGAGTTTTGATTCTCCCTTCATCTCTTCAGTTATATGATGTACAAAGATAACCAGAGGTTTACCAGATAGAAGGGAGAGAAAATAAGAGTAAGCAACATTAAGCGAGAACTCAGAATAGCTTAATATAACATCTACCTTCTTTGCTACAGATAAACAGTTAAAGAAACCTTGAATATAATCCTTTCTTGAAGTGCTACTACTTTCCACTAGCCTGAAATTACTTAGAAGAGGTGAAATATTTGGATCTATTTCTTTTAGTGTATGCTTATCTACGCAAAGATATACTTCTTCTCCTATCCTACTATAAACTTCTAAAGTTCTTCTAGAAGCTCCAGTGAATTCATAACCGAATCTCATCGGCGGAGAAATTAAGATTCTCACGATTCCACCGCATTTTTAATGATCTTAACAATACTTTCTGTTACATTATCCCAGTTATGAAACTCCACAAAAGACCTAACTTTGTCACTAAAAACTGCATCTAATAGTTCTCCTTTGTTAAGTTCATTTTTTACCTCTTCTGTCATTTTTTTAATATCACCTTCCTTAACAAATTTAACCGCCGGAACATCTTTATACGCTGAGTACACTGTAGGTATTGAGTATGCTATAACTGGAGTTCCTAAAGCTAAAGCTTCTAAAACTGTAATTGAAAATCCATCGTTTAATGAAGGATATACTAAAAGCTTTGCTTTTGATACTACTTCGTAAAGCCTTCTCTTATCGTGAAGCTTTGTTTTATCGAGAAAACCTAAATATTCCACATCTAATGAATTATCAGTAACGTATTTAAAGAAAAATTTCTTGAATTTCTCATATAAGAAGTTGCCTGCAACCTTGGCCTTGACTTTAATACCTTCATCTTTCAATAGCTTAAGTACATAAATAAAGTTTAAGATACCTTTGGGTGGAATTAGAGTAGTCCAAAATACAACATAATCTTCTTTATCTTTAGTTCTGTAATTCAAAAGCTCTTTATCGACTCCGTTAGCAGGAAACAAGAGATATTTCTTTATCTTTTTAGTTTTTATAGAATCTATAACACCTTTACTTACTCCTGCTATGAAACTCATGTATCTAGCTCTTTTTATATATCCTTCTTTTTTCTCAGTGAGTAAATAAAGCGCTATTGATCTCTTCATAAAGTAATCTAACGAATTAAAGAAGAAGGGCTTTAGTGTATAGTAAGTATAGAATATACACTGAGAAAGAGAATATAAAGGTGCATGAAGAGTTATGCCTAACTGTATTTTATTTCTGTTAGAAATGAATATACTCTCTGGCGTAGTATAATCAGGATCATATATAAAATCAGAGTCAAGCTTAACCTTTTCAGAGAAGGCTTCATATACCGAACTAGAGTAAGGAAGAAAAGATGGCTTAAGGTTAGTGAAAGAGAAGGAGTAAACGAACTCTGGAATTTTTATTCCATTTTTACTTATCTTCTCTAGTTCTTCTTCAGTTTTATGATTATTAATAAAGAAGTTAATGGAAGGAATAAACTCTACATCAAAATATTTGGTTAGACGATAAACAACATTATTAACGTGAGTAGATCCTCCAGAATAGTTTGAAGTTAAACTTGATGTTATAATTGTTACTTTCACAGCTAGCTTTATTCTTATATACAGATAATAAGAGTTATGAAAGTACTTTTAGTAGCCAGCAAAGGAGACTTTGAAGAAGATGTGAGCAAAGTTACAGGAATAGGAAGATATGCCAGAGAAGTTTACAATGGTTTAGTTAATTCGGGAATTAACGTTTCTGCTTATCCAGTTTATGATTACTCTTCTTTTACTTCTTCCTTTCTAAGCATGATTAAAGGAATGCTTCACAACTATGCTGATTACGATATAATTCACTTGCTCTCTCCTAAACCTTTTTTTCCTATAAGGAAAGGCAAAGCAAGATGGATAACTACTGTTCACGACTTATTCTTCCTTAAATATAAAGAATCAAAGCCAACGCCAATGATGGAAAGATTTTACATAAAGAGCATATTAAGTTCTGATGCAATTATTGCAGTATCTAGTTTAATTAAGGAAGATGTTGAAAGACTGGGATATAAAGGGAAAGTATTTGTTGTTAATCCAGGAATTGGAGACGAATTTTTTACAGCTCCTATAAAAAGAGAAGAGAAGAAAAAAATAGTGAAGCTAGGTTATATAGGCAAACTTGATAGCGAGAGAAAAGACGTTATTAGGGGAATAAGGATATTTAAAAAATTAAAAGATGAGAATGTAATATTTGAACTTTGGGGAAGCTATAATCCTAACAGTGAGGTATTCAAGGAAATAAAAAAGGAAAGTGAAGACGACAGAAGGATAAAAATTATGGGTCCAGCACCAAATGAAAAGCTTATAGAGATTTATGATTCGTTTGATGCCTTATTCTTTCCCACTAAAGAAGAGGGCTTCGGTCTATCCATAATTGAAGCTCAAGCTAGGGGAGTTCCAGTCATAGTGTTCAAAAATGCTAGAATTCCGAAAGAAGTATGCGAATATTGTATAAAAATTGATGATGAGCTTCAATCAACAGACGAGATTACTAGTTTTAGAGACAAGTATTTTCAATCTTTAAGAGACTATGCTAGTCAATTCTCGTGGAAGAATTCAGTTAAGAAAGTTATTAATATATACAATAATCTAATAGATTTATAAGTAAATACAAAATATTAATTAGTAATGTCAGTATTAGATAAGGCTAAGTACGCTATACTATATTTTAATTTAAAGGTCTTACTCCATTAGTTTATCTATTTTTAGATATGTTTAGTGGAAAATATAGTGAAAAACGTGTTAAAGTTACCGTTGATAATTACACACTATTTTTACCATTATCTGCAATTAGAGAAATTCTATTATATGCTGGAAATAATAAAGTAGAGAGTTTTTACGTTGATACAAAAGAAAATTGTATTCTAATTAATTTGGATAAAATACCTATAAACGAAATTTGGGGAATTAGAGCTTATGTAAATGGTTGGAGATTTAAGAATGATGTATGGGTTTATAAAGATGTTAAATTAAAACACATGATCTTTACTGCTTATGAAACATTTAACGATGAAGAATACTACGATACAGGCATTAAAGGTCGAGAGGTAGTGGATGTAGGTGGAGGAATTGGAGATACTGCAGTATACTTTGCTAAAATGGGAGCATCTAAAGTAATTACAATAGAACCTCTTCCGATACTAATCGAAGAGATAAAGACAAATTTGAAACTAAATAATGTAGAGGATAAGGTAGTAGTACTAAACGCAGCGTTAGCTTCCTCCAAAGGAAAGATAAAAGTTCCAACAAATTATAATATATATTATTCATTTGCATATAAGGCTAATGATAGTGGTGAAATAGAAGTAGATAAAATTACCCTTACTGACGTTCTAAAAATAGTTAATGATCCATACCTTTTGAAGATGGATTGCGAGGGATGCGAATATGATATTATCATGAACGATTATGAAAATTTAAATAGATTTGAAAAGATTATTTTTGAGTTTCATTATCCTAAAAAAATTAATGAAGTACTAGACAAATTAGGGAATGATTTTATGTGTGAGGTTAAAAAGGGAAAAGTTACTTATCTTATTAGATGCAGCAAAAAGACATAAACTAGAAGAAAACGTGATAGGAAAAATCATCTATCTAACTCTTGTTTTTTAGGACAAATTAGATAAGAGCTCTTAAATTGAATCTCAATGTAAGTATGATAAATAAAGACTAGTTAAGATATTTTAGAATTTCATCTGCTACCTTATCCCAGCTTTTGTATCTATCTAGAAAATTATTAAGTTTTTCATTATATATTAAATTAAAATACTCTTCATCCTTCATTTTAAGGATATTTAGCGTATATTGAGCCATTGTTTTTACGTCGAATTCCTTAACAAACTTTACTGCATCTAAACCTTTATACGCACTTTTTGGACCAGGTAAGTCATAAGCGACTACTGGTGTGCCTAATGCCAAAGACTCTAAGATAACAAGAGAGAATGAATCAGTGTGGGATGAATATATTAATGCTCTAGCTTTACTAACTATTTTATATTTTTCCTCATCTGAGATAAACCCTAACCATTCTATGTTTTCCCTAAATTAAATTTCTTAATTAATTCAAAGAATTTTCTCTTCTCCATTTCATTACAGAATTTGCCAAACATTATAAGTTTAGCACTATCGTTTCTTTTGACTATTTCCCTCATTATATAAGGAATATCGAATATTCCTTTCAGATAATATAATCTAGCCAAAAATACTAAGTAATCTTCTTTATTTTTTGTTCTGTATTGCAAAAGCTCTTGATCAAACGCATTTCCAGGGTTAAGAATTTTAATCTTCTCGCTTTTTATTTTTAAACCTTGTATAGCTCCTTCACTTACTGATAATACATACTTAACGAGTGGATCCATTAAAATTCTTCCAAATTTAGCGATATTAATAAGGTTGTATCTATTCTTGAAACCAAATAGAGGATCTCCTAGTCCGTATTTTATACTACCGTATAGAAATCTTAATGAGTCTTCGTAAGTCCTTATTTCTGGATGAATTGTAGTAACTAGGGGTTTATTAGAAGTCTTAGCTATACAATATGCATCAAAAGATATCACGTTGTCACAATATATTTTTCTATTGAGAGATCTTAGAAATAACTTAGCCTTGTTTAATTTAGAAGACATATCCATATAAATGTAAGTAATAGGATCATATATTATTCTAACATCAGTTAAATACTCTAAGTATTTATGAATAATTTCCGAATAATTGAGTTTTTCACATTTTTAGAAAATCTGGAAAGTAAGCTTACTCCTTCTTAAGAAATTACAAATTTCCGCGTTATAATCTATGATTTCACTAGGAGGAGGCAATAAAAGTATATCAGTTTTCTTAGCTAATCTAGTTATAACTTCCTTAGAATGAACATCTCCTCCCCCGACAAATTTGATAAACGTCCTTACTGGTAAAACTACTCCTATCAATCTATCCTCATGCATATAAAATTTCAGCAAGGATTAAAATCTCTTCTTTAAAAATGATAGTTAATGAAAAGTATAACATCTACGATAGCGAGAATAAATGCCTATAGAAGAGTTTTTGACAACTGGCTATCCGTTATAGAGAAGTTACGTAGAGGAGAAAAATTAATTGAGATAATATATTAAAAGATAAACCTAGAGGGGAAAGCGTACAGCAAATTAAGTTATTAAAAATATTATAACTTTAGTTATTTAATTCTCAATATTATATATAATATAGAAAATTTTCTGATAAAATTTTATGTTATTAGTTCCAATTTTTGACTTTAAGTTTCATTATCAAGAAATGCTCTTTATATATACTAATGCATTCGCTTCCTCTCAATTATTGAAATAGCAACTAAAAGCACCGAAACGCCTAAAAGCGCATACTGAAGAATTGGATACTCAACGTGTACGTTAGCACCTCTTTGAGCAGAAATTGTTATGATACGAAAGATATGGGCTGAAGGAAAAGTTATGTTGACTATCATATAGGGAGAAGATACAGTAAGCGTTACTGAACCTTCACCTAATTCGTTAGTATATCCAGAGACGTATTCCTTATTATTAACATAAACTATATAAGGTTGATGAGGAAAAGTTACTGATGTTCCTGATACTAAAAAGTCACAAATTGTGACAATATCTAGATTATCTAATCTTACTCCTACGTAAGAAAAATTCCACGGGATACATGTTTGTATATCTACCAAATATTTAGATCCATTTATGATTATACAATTTACAAAAGTATCTCCATTAGCGTTACTCAGTATTACCGTATAATTAAATGGATAAGTAGTATTTATCCAAATTCCACTTTGTGGTCCAACTTTAGGAAGCGATGCCAAATCAACCCATCCTTTAGTTTCATTATGAACCCATAGTACTCCAGTAAATGTTAGCAGAACTCCTGTAAAGTTATCTTGATAGAGATCAGAAATATGAGTATTGAGATTTCCTCCATATATTGCTATCCCTGGATTCCAATAATACGGAGTATCTACTTTACCTATGAAAGTAATGGTTATTTCATTAGATATGTTTTGAATATGGAAAACTGCGTAAGCTCCACCAATAGGAATCCCTTGAAGTACTAACGGTGAAGTACTTATTTCTCTTACTCCAGGCGTGATGAAAGGAAATGCTGTGCTATTTATACTTTGCTGAACTAAAGTAAAATTTATTGAGATTTTATTACCTATATAGACTTCTTTAGGATATTGAACACAAATAGATGCTGAAAATGAAAGTATAGGCAATAAAAAAAGTAAAAGAAGTAATAATACTAACAATCTCATGTGTTAAATTAGCTAATTGTATAAATAAAACTTTTCCCTCGACTATTATGAGTGTGGACATAGTATCGTTACTGAACTGCAAATTACGCTACTAAAGCTAGTTCAGATAAAAGCAGAGCGGGAGTGTTCTCATGCAGTCATCTTATTCGATATCATATAGTAAAATTATATCAAGTTTTCTCTAATATACTGTACTCCATTCAAGTAAGCCTCATTTAAGGGAGTTCTCTCATTTGAAAATACGTGAGGGTACATTACATTCAACAAGGCCAAACTGTACTCCGTCATTCTCATACTCAATGCGTATATTAACTTGATGGCGGACCTGGCGAAGTCCCTGTCGTGCTTAGCATGTTTAGTTTGGTTCTTAACTTTCATATGTCTAGGTTCGCCCTAGCTTATGCAAATTTTTCTCCAGAAATTAGTCTTCTCTTAATATTTTCTGTATTTTGTTCATTTCGTTTTTTACGCTAAGAATGAGATTCCCATACTGACGTCGTTATGTATCCGATGTGAATATAATGTTTATATATTTAGTAAGAGACAATGAAAAAGATGGATAAATTAAATAAAATTCTTATGAGGCTATTAACATTAGGATTTAGATCTACTAATATATTAACTTATTATACACTGCTAGCAAAACTTGGAATAGATTACCTTAAAAATGGGAATAAAAAACAAGGCTACTTATTTGACTTAGCTAAGGATCTTTGTGAAAAAAACATAAACTTTAAGGTTTACGGAGTTAAACTTTCATTAGAACCTTGCTTTTGGCCACCATTATATAGTCTTTTTATCTCTACTAGTGAGCCAGTTAGTTTCAAATATTTTCTAGAGTTCGTTAAAGACGGGGGAGTTGTAGTTGACGTTGGTGCAAATGTAGGCATATATTCTTTAATTGCAGCTAAATATGCTGAAAGGGTTTTTGCTATTGAGGCAAATCCTGAGATTATTCCAATACTAAACTACAACATAACGTTAAATGATTTTAAAAATGTAACAGTAATAAACAAGGCTGTGAGCGACTCTGAAGGGAAGGTAAAGCTTTACTTAGGGAAAGCTCATGAAGTTTCAAGTATTCTTCCGTCATTCATGGAAGGGTATACATATTCTAAGTATGTAGAAGTTGAGTCAACAACCCTTGATAACTTGCTTTCTGGAGTTTCAGTAAACCTATTGAAGATTGATGTTGAAGGTGCAGAGGTTAACGTATTGAGAGGTGCTAAAGAAACTCTAAAGAAAGCAAAAAGGATAATTATAGAGGTTAGAAATAATACCGAACAAAAAGTTTTAGATATACTTAAGCAAAATAATTTTGAGATAGTAACTATAGAAGAAGGAACAAAAAACATAATCGCTGAAAAAAGTGAAAGCTAAAGAGAAAAATATTATAATCTCTACATGGGCTATTCAGATTTCCTTTGCGATTTCTATTTGTATAAGTATAGTGAGAATTGAATATATACTAAGAGGCTATTCAAGGATTTATTGTGAATTATGATTTTCTTCATTTTAGTATGATTCAATATAGTTAGATATAAAATCCTCTAGATCAGATAAATCGCCTAGAAAGCAGAGGATGAGTAACAATCTGTTAAGATTATTCGGAGTTCACCATCTTCCGAGAAAAACTAATATTATAGAAGTAATATAAATTATTCCTCATACCTATCACTCCTAAACACCAGGCCTGTAACCTTTAACGAGAAAGTCCTAATACCTGCAGTACTGCTTGTAAGAACTCAGTATATTCCTTCATATCAATGTCTTCTAAAAGCATCCTTATCAGCCCCCTAAAGCTATCTTTGAATTTGTCAGAGCGAGTACAAGATCATTAAGGTCACTTAGTTTATGTGTTACAAATGTTAACGTTTATTATTCTAAGAGGATACTGTTAGAATAATATATGATATGATATTATGGAAAGAAGTGAGGGGAGGAGTATACAATATTCCTGGAGGGCAAAAGTATAACGTTCTTGACTTGGTGAAGATGATGGGTGAGATAATGGGGAAGGAAGTTAAAGTTAAGTTCGTTGGCGATAGGCCTGGGCATGATAGAAGATATTGCATGACCACGAAACTTAAGTATGAGGTTACACCGTTGAAGGAGGGGTTGAGAAAGACTGTGGAGTAGTATTTGAATAATAGATAGTGGGAGGATTTAATAAAGGATAAGTTCTTTACTGAAGATGAACCTTGGAAGGAATAATGTACTTTACATCAAGTGATTGTGTTGAATAATGATCAGTCTTTTTATTAGCAAATGGAAAAAGAAAACTTACTTGCTAAATCCAAAGTATATCTGTTTACTTCCATTACCTAGCTCATTTTTAACGTGTAAAGTGATGCTTTCTAATATCTTAAAGGGCAATATCTCCTCCTAACTTACTTAGTAATTTTGGAAATGTATCATTCTCGTCTAAACAACTACTAAGTATAAAGTCAGAAATAGATGAAGAAACTAAATTACGTTAACAACTTGCTTAAAATTTTTGACACGAACTTCAAACCACGCGGTAAGAAATCTTCAATTATTTTAACGTCTTCTTTAGTGATTATTCTAAACATTTTAAACACTAAAAGGATAAGAAGAATAAGAAGAAAATCTAGAAACGGTGGATCCATAGCCTCATAAATTCCTACTATGGGTAAAAGGGAAAGTAAAACTATTTCTTTTCTTCCAGTTGAGAACACCGACGTTCTTATAGAGTAGAATATGATAAAGAGAGAAGAAATTGTAGCTACTATAACTTGAGATATAGCACCGCCCATTATTCCTATCCTCGGAATTAATAAATAGGAAGTGAGTAAGACTAAACTTCCGTTCAAGGTTGAAAGGATAAGAAAAGGCCTTAAATTTCTCTTGAACGCTATAATAAAATACATAAGAGAGCCTATAGGGAACGGAAGAGTGGACGAAATTAAGAGTAAAACGAAGACATCTAATCCCTCTTTATAATTAGGAAAGAAGTGAATAATTACTATCTCACCTATCGGAATAGAAATTATTACTACTAGAAAAGTCAAAAGTGAGAGGAGTCTAAAAGAAAGAGATGACATCTTCTTTTCATCCTTACCTAAAGCCTTATAAAATGATGCGGTAGGTAATAGAACATTATTTAAAGCTCCTAAAATCATTGACGGAACTCCGGCAACTAAAGCTGAAAACTGGTAAATTCCCAGATAATAAGAACCTAATAAATATGCAGTAGTCACTCTATCCCCTTGGGAAGAAAGAAAACTAGCTGAAGAAGATAAATAAACAGGTAAACCTTCCCTAAAATGCCTAAAGAGAAAGGCAAAGTCTGGCGTAGGTAGCACTAATCCAACCTTTTTACTAATAAATGTGTAATTCATAGATACTGAGAGTATTCCTCCCAAAGTCCATATTTCAACGAAGAGATATATATTGTGGTAGAGAACAGCGATTATTGCTATCCCCCATCTTATGACTAGAAAGGAGTTTCCAGTAATCGCAGATTCTGTAAACATATCCATTCCTATCATTATTGCTACCATTACGCTATTAAGGAGGTAAAGGAGGAGATAAGGTATTGCTAACTTAACATAATCTGGAAAGAAAAGAAGGATAAGGAAAATCGGTAAAACTAGAAAAGGGAGCGAAAGGAATTTTCCTACTACCTCTTTAGTTATCTCTTTTCTAGCATAGAGATAAGATATTTCCCTAGTTATTATTTGGCCTGGAATAAAGTAAAAGAAAGCCGACGTAACTACCTCAAGTAATTGAAGTATTGCAACTTTTCCAAAGAATGCTGGATTAGAAATTTTCGCTGTAATAATGAAGAATATTAAAGCAATTATTACATTAGTAGTAGTAACGCTAAGACTCTTCAATGCATTCTTAATAGGATTCATTCAGTTTTAGCTCTTTGAAAGAAAAATATTAAAGCTTTTAGGGTTTACTTTGTGTATTGCTTCACAATTTATCTATATTTTCATAAAAGAACAAGGCTTTCTCCATATCATATAGAAAGGTCTTTAAGTGACTTTAGAAATGTTGACCTTTATACTATATGAGTATAAACTAATAATGAATAATTTAAATTTATCGCTTAGTCTAGAATTTAGTGAAATTTATACAATAATATTTAAGAAAATTGAAGAGCTCGCCAAAACACATTGTGAAGTAGTAATGTTAATGGTTAATTAGTATTATATCTTCTTTGAACTTATATAGAGACTATCAGGCTCTATTAAGGTCATATGATGCTGTTAAAAGAAGTGAAGAACACATAAAAATACTATTGTATATTATAAAGTCTTTTTCTTCTTAATATAATACAATTCTATCTATTAACTTTCATTCTAATTACGAAATTTTATAAATTAAAAAGAATTATTCTATATAATTATTTTTGTAAAATGAATTTAAAATCTATTGTAATCTCTCCTTCCGGCATTATTTATCATGCAGCACTTCTTCTCTTGATAGAGGAGATAAGTGACTCTGTCTTCTTTCACTTAAAGTATTCCTCTAGGTATTCTAAAGTGTTTCAAATGAGCATCATGTCTCTTCCACTTTCCTACATTTATATTCATATTGGTAAATTTTTAAACTAACTTCCAATATCTTGAACTATGAAATCTGCTGTAAATATTGGCAGTTTATAAGCGCTATAATTATATTGCTCAGGCGTTAAACTCAATACTATCGCAGACAATATTACCCGATCAGGTAATTGTAGTAGCAGGTAATGTGAATATGTTAAAAAGAAATATGTTCTCAATTAAGGAAATACCAAACCTTACTGTAATTGAAGCTAATTACCCTCAATATGGTAAAAAGATTTCTGCTGCATTAGATAATTTGGATGATGTTGATGTAGTGTTTTTCTTGACGACGATGATATGTTTAAAAATAACAAAATTGAATATATAAGAAGTATTTTTGAGAAAAACGACAATATAGTAATGGTTCACAATCATCAAGAATACATAGACGATCATGGAATTAGGATAGAAAACTTTTTTTACTAAAACGCTGGATCAAAGTCAGCCTCATGAACGGCTAATTATAAATTCAAGGAATATCTCAATCGTATATAGGCATTATCCAGGAATTCTTTTTAATAATTCTTCAATTAGTATTAGAAAGTATATTCTAGATAAATACAAATTTTTTATAAGTAATACTGATCTTGCTCTAGATTCTGCCTTATTATTTGCTTCATTATTAGAAGGCAATGTATTGCATATTCCAGATAAATTAACATATTACAGAGTGGGATCTGGATCTAGTAGCTACGGAAAATTTAGTAATTATAGCGAATTTCTTGAAAATGAGCATAAAATAGCATGCGGAGATAATAGGAATCTAGAGGATTTGAGAAAAATGTTACAACTTGTGAATAATTGTGACAGCTGCAAAGCTCCAGTGGAAGTTGAAATTCTAAATAAAGAGACTTACCTATATTTATTACGTGGATATTTTAATTGTACCTATGAGGCAAAAATTCCCTCATATCTCTCATTAGTCGTTAAGTGTATTCGATACCTTATCAAGAAGGAAATTTCATTATCTGAATTTATGTTTCGCTTAGCTCTGATAAGTTTGCCATTAGCTCCTGGCAAAAGGAGAGGAGCAGAATTTTACCTAAAGAGGAAATTTAAGCGTTTATCAGAAAAAGAATAAAATGGACATATAAGAGGCTAGCTATTTGTGGTCAAACATTTAGTGTACAATGCTCTTATCCTTTTCCTCCTCTTCCATAATTAAGTTGAGTCCACTTCTTTATTATAACACCTTATATTAATTACTGCTGGAAAACACAGCATAGCTCTGCTAGGAGTGTTCTCATACAGTCGTCTTATTCGATAGATATCTGTAAAAATATTAGGGTAGGGCAGAAATCTCTTCAAGGATTTTTATAGTCGTTACAACGAGTGGACTTGAGGACGTGTGGGATTGAAAAGACTTATGTGCGAGGAGTTCGAGGTTCTTTAGATAGGTGCCATGAACCTCATGCACAACCTAAGAAATTTAAACCTTAAGCCCAGAAAGCATAGTCTGGAGGAAATCGCCATTACAGCTTACGTGATGAGAGTACAGTCACGAAGCTCGGGATACACTCCACGTTGTATTACTACACCAGGAAACTCGGGGTAAAGAGGCCGGTGCAACTCGGACAGCTTAGTAAGGTTCTTCGAGAGGGAAGAGCAAGTACAGATGTAAGGTCTGCGGTAGGGTCTTTTACGACGCTAGTCACAGGATGAGCAGAAGGAGAGGATCTTGAAGGAGTACACCAACAGGATGAGCTTGAGGAAAGGACCTTGACCACGATTTACAGCTTTGTGAAAAGGACCTTGAAGGCTTATGTTAACCTGTTGATCCTGCACAATTGAAGGCGAAGTTCGCGGTCATAGACGGGAGTTGGACTTACACGTGAGACGCTGTCCAAAACGACAGAACCTCTGGAATGCTTTGATCGACGGAATCCCTTCGTCACCAGTGATATGACTATAACACCTTCCTCCGGAGTTCTCTTCCCAAGTGCGACTACACCGACTACTCAATTTATCAAGACCTCGACTGCGTCGTAGGCACTGCGTGGAGAGTTACAACTCGTTCTGTAGGTACTTAGCTCGGCTAGCCAGGGGGACGAACGTTAACAGGAGCAGAGGCATGATGGACTGACCTTGTTGAACGTCATGTACCCGCAAGTTTTCTCAGATAAGGAAACTCCCTTGAACCTATTTGAGCGGAGTACAGTATATTAGAGATCATCTGATATAATTTTACATGCACTTATCGAATAAGATGACTGCATGAGAACACTCCCCATAATACTTAAAAGAGACCAGAATGATACAGCACGAAAAACAATAAGATAGTAATCTAATACTATTCCATATAGTTATTTATCAATAAGATATAAAACACTCGTGAAAATGAACTGTAGTCTAATCGCATTGAAGTATTGTAGTGTCTTTCTGGCCTCTTTCTATCGAGAACGTTAAAAATCTTCCCTTAACACTTTTTCGAATCTATCTACTGTAGAACTCCATGTAAATTTTTTGGCAGTTTCTAGTCCATTTTCAATAAGTTTTTCTCTTAATTTATCATCTTGTAAAACCTTGGCTAAATAGTCTACTAAAGTTTTTGTATCGCCCGCATCAGCTATTAGAGCGTTATAGCCATTTATTGCATAATCTCTAGAACCTTTATTATCAGTCATTACTACAGGAGTACCACAAGCCATAGCTTCTAATGGAGGTAATCCAAAACCTTCAGCATACGATGTATAAAGAAATGCATCTGATGTAGAATAAAGTTTAGCTAAAGTTTCATCATCTACATTGAAGAAAGAAGAAAATTTAAAGTTTATTCCAATAGTTTTTAAATAACTATTTATCAATTTCTTTCTTCCTACTATTATTGCATGAACAGGAATTTTTTTATTAATATCATTTAAAGTTTTTATTGTAATTTCGTCTCCCTTATATTTATCTCCTCGTAGTATTATCATAACTTTCTTTTTCTTGTCGTTTTCATAATGTTTCTTTCTAGGTCTAAAAATATTTAAATCAACTCCAGGGTGAGCTACTACAACTTTGGCTGAAGGATTGTTATCAAGAATGAGTTGTCTCAAATAATTAGAGACTGCAACAAAAGAGAAAGGTAATTTCAGTGATAATAGAAACCTTTTAAGTTCGATCGTGCCTTCATTGGATTCTACTAATTCAGGGAAATCTTGCATTAAATAAAATGGTTTTGAATAATTATTTGAAAGTAAGACTGAAAAAGCTGTTAAATAATAAGTAGCAACCATTACATCGCTACTAAAATTTTGAATAAACTCTGCGAGCTCATATATAACATCAGATTTTATACCAAGACGTAAAGCGGAGGATAAAAGAAAGTCGTATGGTTTGATTTTTATATTACTATCATATCTCAGATATGCATATAATTGAAATAATTTATAAAGAATATTATTAATTTTATTAAACTTTGGTTCTTTATAAATTACTTCTACTTTTAACCCTTTAAACCAACTATGATCTCCAGCTAACGATAAAATTTTAACGTCATGCCCTTTATTCTTTAATCCATTTGCTACTTCGAATATATATCTCACGCCACCAGTTAAACCAGTGGAAATCAAAACGAATGAGATCTTCATAACTTCAATATACTAGTTGAGATTATAAATATTTAGTATATCCATTAGTGTAGCATTAGTAATAAATTCTTAGCTCAACATTTTATAATCAAGGAAAATTTTTCTGGCAATTCAGATTTCTATTATGAGATTGTTTTATTTCTATAAAGTTATATAAACATAACTGATCTTACACTTTTGAGTAATGTCAATATGGGTTTAGGTGGAAGTAATATTATGAAGAGTTAAATAATTCAACGATCTTCACCAACCTCCCTAGGAACTGGAGCTATTAAATAAAGAGGGGACTGAGAAGATCAACCCAAAGTATCAGAGGAGAAAGAGCTTGAAGAGGTGGGGTTATACGAGGTGTAGATTCCTCAAGAGAGCGTCTCAAGTATAAATAATTGAATAAAAATAGTAAGAAAGAAATATAATATTATAGAAACTGAAAAATTAAATACAATTATATCTTTCAATATAACACTAGATTAATATTATCTTGACCCTTAGAACTCTTGACAAGATGAACGCAGTGGTGTTTCACCAAATTATCTCACTTGAAAGATATAATATAAGTCCTTTCAAAAAGAGATTGATATAGAGAAAAACAATAAAATTATTATGAAACATAACATGTTAATGAAATTTGCAATAAACATAGCGTGTAGATTTAGATTAAAGAAACGAAATATGAATTAGTATGACCTCGTTAACTGCCTTTTCCAATGCCTTATAGTACTCCTCCCTCGTCAATTCTTTGGTCATACAAAAATTAAAGGTTCTAATTTTAAAAAGTTTTTATGGGCCTCTTGAACTGCCAGGATTTTCCGATAAATGCTATATGAATTTTTATCACGCAGTTAGAACGGCGTGCATAACGTCCTCTGTACGCCGAGGAAGTTTAAGAAGTTAGCGAGGAACTCAACTCCTTTTTAGATGCATGTGTTATGATTTACATAACGGAATCACGAAGTCCCTCGCTTTAACCCTTCCCTGGTCACTTTCCTAGACCTCCCCTCTCCCCTTGATAATACTAAACAAATGATATTACGCACTATATACAAACTCCTTTTTTAACCTTCTTTTCGTTTAATCTAAAAACTTTTTGATAATGTTGTTGAAATAGGCCGATTTTTTCAACTATCACCTGATATTTTCCCCTAACATAGAAATTACATCATTTCTAGTAAAATTGGTGAAACACAACTGTTGTGGGTGGTATTAAGCGTTTCCCAAGACCTGAATCCTTCGTTGCTTATTGCGGTTTAGACCCGATAGTTGAGAGGAGTGGTAGGATTGAGGTTAGAAAGGGTATCTCCAAGAGGGGTAACAAGTATTTGCGTAGCTTGTTTTATTTCCTTGCCGAGACTCAATATTCGCGTAACCCAACTCTCCTTTAAGTTCTACGAAACCCACAAGGACAAACTGAAGGGTAAGAAGTTGTACACTGCCTTAGCTAGGATAGTGTGGAGTGTTTGGTATAATAATGTGAGGTGAAGTGACCCTCCCCTATCACGTGGATTGAAAGAGATCCGCGTGGCAATAGTAGCTGATACTATGCTCAAAATTGGACCAAAAGATTTATTACTGAACGCCCTCACACATAAGCTTTTTCAGAGGCTGTTTTCACGTTTTAATTCATTGGCTGCATCTCGATCGAAACGATTAATTGTGAAAATTTCTAACCTAATTTAATTTTACTATATGATATCGAATAAGATGACTGCATGAGAACACTCCTTGTCAATACAATATTCTCAAGGGGCGATTCAAGTGTCCTTTGCGAATTCACTTTATTTCGAAGATAACTAGAAATTAACTAAATGAAGATGACTAACTAACAAAGATAGACGATCACCAATGTTAACATTTTTACAACAGTATCATTTAGAAAATACAATTCGCAAAGAAGACCTGAATGGCCCATTCTCAAGCAATCTAAGGGAAAGCTTTAATATTTTTCTTTCAAAGAGCTAAAACTGAATGAATCCTATTAAGAATGCATTGAAGAGTCTTAGCGTTACTACTACTAATGTAATAATTGCTTTAATATTCTTCATTATTACAGCGAAAATTTCTAATCCAGCATTCTTTGGAAAAGTTGCAATACTTCAATTACTTGAGGTAGTTACGTCGGCTTTCTTTTACTTTATTCCAGGCCAAATAATAACTAGGGAAATATCTTATCTCTATGCTAGAAAAGAGATAACTAAAGAGGTAGTAGGAAAATTCCTTTCGCTCCCTTTTCTAGTTTTACCGATTTTCCTTATCCTTCTTTTCTTTCCAGATTATGTTAAGTTAGCAATACCTTATCTCCTCCTTTACCTCCTTAATAGCGTAATGGTAGCAATAATGATAGGAATGGATATGTTTACAGAATCTGCGATTACTGGAAACTCCTTTCTAGTCATAAGATGGGGGATAGCAATAATCGCTGTTCTCTACCACAATATATATCTCTTCGTTGAAATATGGACTTTGGGAGGAATACTCTCAGTATCTATGAATTACACATTTATTAGTAAAAAGGTTGGATTAGTGCTACCTACGCCAGACTTTGCCTTTCTCTCTATATACTTTGCAGCTCTTCTTCTCTTTTCTTTTCCTATTCTTTTTGCTCTTCAAATCTCTTTTAGCTAAATCTTCCTTCTCTTCTTTCCTCACTTTCCTTCTTTCTCTTAATTCCCTGCCTAAGCTCTTCATCAGCTTCTCTTTTCTCTACTCACTTTGCTCTTCTTCAAAGCTGCTTTACTCTTTTTTCTTCTTTCTAACTGCTCTTCTACTTTCCTCAGTCCTTCCTTATTCTTTCTGTCTCTCTGCAGCTCTTCTTATCTAAATAGGACCTATGCCCTCACTTCTCTTTTCTATTCTTCTTTCTCATTTCTCTTTTCATATTATCTAAAAGTCTCTTCAATTTTCAAATCAACATTATATAATCCTCTCTTCTTCTCACTGCTCTTTTTTCTTTACTTCTAACTGTCTGCTCTCTCACTTCCTTAACTGTCTTCTACTCCTCCTTACTCTCTCACTATCTCTTTTTTAAGAATCTACATAGGATTTTCTCAAATCTGCATTACTTACTCTTTCCTCTTCTTCTCTTTCCTTCTTTTCGTATTCTCTAAATATTTCAAATCAACATATAATCCACTCTTCTTCTAATCTATTCTTTTTCATATTTCTCTTTTAAGAGATTTTAACCCAATATATAAGGGGCTTCGCCCCTTAACCCCACTAATAGGGCTATCGCCCTATAACCCAACCTAATAACCTACTATTCTTAGGGTCAACTAACTATCTAGATCAACTTAACAGACTACTAACCTACTAAACTAGTATAAGGGGTTTCACCCCTTAACCCCACTCTGGACCTACTAAAGGACCTACTTTAAACTGACTGTCTGACTAAACAAACTTCTGACCTACCTACTATGGACCTAACTACAGAACCAGCTTCTATTGGACCTACTAACTGGCTTTCCAGACCAACTACTAAACTCCAGATCCCTACTTTCTAACTGACTGACTTTAAGGGGGGCCAATGAAAATGGGACAGGCAAAAAAATTGCAATAAAAAGTAAATAAATTCAAACATATAAAAAATAAATTTTTAGAAAGTTGTGAGAAAAAGTAAAATATATAGATTGCTAAAATTTCGCAAATAGTAAGAAAAAGTGAAAAAGTAAGTTTCATAAAGTCGCAAAAAAGTGAAGTGCGCATATAGGGGAAGAAAGGTCCACTCAGGGCGGATCCTATTTTTATTATTTAGGTATAATACACCCCCATAATTCGTTAACTCCCCAGTTTACCAGCATTTACTACTACTAAGAAAGTGAAAAGGCCCAGATGAATTTTGTAAACGAAAATCCCAGCCCAGGTAGTTTCTTTAATGTAAGGCCTCTCATCTTCTAAAATTTTTCTAAAAGTTAAAGTAAAAAATGAATTAGTCTTATAAGAGTGTAATTTAGTCTGTGTAAAAATACGTAAAATTGAAAGAAATATAAAAGTTCTGTGTTTGTTTTTATTTTTTGTTTTTGTGTTAGTAGTAGTATATATTAGGAAATCTTTATAAAGAGAATTTAGGATTTGTTTCAGTACACTGGGGAGTTAACTCAAAAAATTAAGCTACTTTTAGAAAGATTTTTTGAAAATAAACTCCCCAGTTAACGCATGTTAGAATTTTTATTCCAAGCAAGAGAAATTAGGTTGATAACGTTAGTTAGTCGTTATCCTCTTACTGAAGAAGTGATTTATCTAACCTGGCCTTAAGGATCTGCCCGCTTCTCAGTCTGAACGCGAATACGATTCTCCTTAGCGTGAACTCCTTGAGTATTTCTTCTACCCTGGTCAGCGTTATTTTTCTATTCCTCTTCCTTACAGCATAATATACCTGCTCAGCTATGGTTTCGTCCCTTGAATTTTCTATGTATTTGCTTTCGTAAAACACTCTTAGAACTTCCGTCTCATCTTCATCTAACCTATGGCCCAAAATTTCCTCGGCCTTCTCCTTCACTTTTTCGAAACTACCCTTGGATTCGAGAATCTTCCTGGCAGCTTCGGTGAGTGAGTAAACGTTCACGTTGTTTACTTTCCGGACCTTCACCCAACCCTTCACGATATACCTCTTCAATCTGGGGTAAATCTCCTTAGATTCAGTTTTGATTAAGTTTGCTAATTGTTTTGCCAATTTAGGCCCAGAGTGTAATTCCTTGAATAATGTTGCCATATTTTTGGATCTGAAGGGTAGAGTAATTTCCATCATTCTCACCTAGAATAAACTCCCCAGTTTACTGAAACAAATTCAGAAAGTGTTGTTTGCCTTCCCTGGTGCTTAATCTCTTTAACGAAATTTAGTATATTCGATACAAGTTTTTTGCTGTCTTTTCTATCCTCATGTCTTCCAAAGAGAAAAGTAGTTATGTCAAAACCCTGGAAATTATTCAGTACTGCCTCTCTTGCCTCATGTTTAGATGATACTCCTAAATACCAGAGATCATAATTTACCGTTTTGAAATCGGCAAGATCATAATTTCTAAGTTTCTTATCGGAAGCGTAACCCGCGAAAACCCTGAAACAATTTTCTCTTAGTTCATCAGCAATAGAGAGTTCTGATAAATCATGAATAGGGACTATGAACCTTATATTATTAAATAAGTATATGTTTGCTATTTTCTCTACTTTATACAATGAAGTATAATCGGGCCATATTGCGATTTTAAGTACCTTACCGTATTTCGCATAATGCCTTACTAATAGTTTAATGTATTGAATATAGGCCCTATTTCTATCCCCAGTTAACAATACTTTATTGTCAAAGAAGCAAGGATATGCACAGATAGAACTATACTGCTGTAGAAGTGTAGATATTGGACTTTTTCCCATACCGATAATCATGCGTTAACCCCCAGTTTATCGTTCTCAATCTGAAGAAGAATGAAGTAGAGAATCAGAACTAGCGCAATGCTTATTAGGATCTTTGAGAATATTTTCATTGACCTCCCCTGCACATCTTTTCCTTTTTTTAAGTTGTTGTAGTAATAGCTAATTCTTTCAATCTCTCTATGTATGGCACAAGAGGCAGAAATACGTTAACTAACTGTTGTTTAGCCTTATCTGTAAGTGAATATTTACTGTCGATCTTTTGTATAAATCCGTGTGCCAATAACCATGTTATATTCTCGTTATATGTTGTTGAGCTCATCTTTAGTGTAGAGACTATTTCCTTATCGTTTTTTGGACCATCTAACAATACTAGTAAAATTTTTGCAGATGGAAGGACCAGTATGTCTCTTATTTTCATATGATACGTTACGCGTAGCGAATATATAAATCTTCTTATACGTGACACGTAGCGAATTGCATATATTCATTATGTAATAATTGCATTTTTACTACGTGAAACGTACAGAGTTAACCGAAATACAACAAAGGGTATTATTATTTCTGCTCGAAAATAATGGATCGGCCTTTAGGGATATATCAGATAAGACAGAGAGTAATCCTAACGCAATAAAAAAGGCTATAGACGAGTTAATGGAGTTAGGTTTGGTTTACGATAAGAGAGAAGACACATTCCCAAGAAGAAGGCTTATATTTTTGACTGACTATGGAAAGGAAGTTGCTAAGAAGCTGAAAGAAATAGTAGATATAATCAGTGAAAGTTCAAAGCACCCACAAAGGCCGTCCGTAGAAGTCTAATCTAAGTTTAACATTTTCTTTATAGTTTCATATTTGTTTTCTTTAAACTCTGTATAGATTACTTCAATTCTAGTTTTTGCGTCGTTTAGATCTTTTGATTTCTTTAACTCTATTAAAACAAAATCTAAGCAGTCTTCGAATCCTTTCACATAACTATCTTTATCCATTTTATATCAAAATATACAAAAGTAATAAATATCGGTCAGAGAGCTCCGAAAGTTAAAATTCCTTATATATTGCTATCCATTCAGATTTGTACATGCAAATTACTACCCCTTTCAAAAAATCTTCTCTGCCCAAAATAACGCTCGGTACTAACTCTTCAGGGAAAAGATTGTACTCCATAATTGCGGCATTGAATATCTCACTTATATTGTCCAACTGGGGAAACGTAAATCTAAAGGAGTATCTTTCATATTCCTTATTATTAATAACTACCTTGTTAGCATACTTTGTTTTTAGGTTATCTTTCGTAAAACATTCTTTTACTACATGCTTATTAATTATCGTATACTTACTACCAGTATCTATGAGCCCTAAAACAATTTTCCCCCTTCCGATTTTAGGACATTCTAACTCAACCTGAAGCAAGGGAATCTTATTTTCATAAAAATCTGAAAAATTAATAGCTTTCAGGATCTTTTTTGAGGGATTTAGGGACATATATTATATCGTAATCGGCTATACTATAACCTTTTTTATTTAACTCTTTTTCTAGCTCTTCCCTGGAATCAGCATAACCTATAATATTGAATTCTCTATCCACTGCAATAAACTTACCTAGATATTTAGGATCCCTCACTATCAAACTTTCAGGCATATATTAAAACTGTTATTCTAAGAATATCAACTTTCTTTACGCTTTACGTATCAAAAAATTTATATATATAATACGTTACAAAGGAAAACTCCCCGGTTTACCACTATTAACTACTACTAAAGTGAAAAGCTCATGTGATTTTTTGGATGAAAGTTTAGGCCCAGGGTAGTTTCCTCAGTATAAGGCCTCTCATCTTCTAAAATTTTTCTAAAAGTGAAAGTGTAAAATACAATTAGCTTAAACAATTGCTATATGTTAGCTTATGTAAAAATACGTAAGATTGAAAGTAAAAAGTGAAGTGAGTTTTGTAGTAAATGTGTTTGGAATGTTTTCAGTAGTAGTTATATATATTATATCTCTTTTTAGAGAAGATTGAATTTTATTTTAATAAACTGGGGTGTTTATTCAAAGAGTTAGTTACACTTTTAGATAAAAATTTACAAATTAAACTGGGGAGTTAACGCTTGTTAGAATTTATTTTACAAAATTAAGAAAAAAGGTTGATAACATTAACTAACTGTTATTCTCTCATGCAAGAAGTGTTTTAGTTACGGCAACTTTCTTAGGCCTATCAGCGTCAGGCCATAATGCTATCAGCCCTGCTTGATATAGAGACAGTATCGCAGAAACAACGTCACTAGGATCTAACCCTTTTATCCTGGCAATTGTCTGCACTACAGGTTCTACTTTCCCCTCATACCACTTCTTCCCTGTCTGCTTCCAATAATTAATAAGGAATTCTAGTACTGCCTTCTCTTCCTCATTCAATTCTCTCCCCATAGTCTTCTTCATCACTTTCTCAGCCTTCTTTAGGACCTTTTCAGCTTTCGTTGATATCTTCAAACCCTTCTTTACCGCCTCTACTACCCTGTCCTTAAGTCTGTATATATTCTTTCTGATCCCTATCTTCTTAATATCTATGAGAGTGGCCCATCTCTTCAACCTCGGGTAGACCTCGCGTGAATCATCTATTCCTACATATGCAGCTATTTCTGCAGCAGTGTGGGGCCTAAGATCGGCTAATAATTCAAATGTAGCTAGCGTCTTTTCAGATCTAAAGAGCGGTGTTATTTCCATAGTCTCACCTAGAATAAACTCCCCAGTTTACTGAAAGAAATTCAGAAAGCGTTGTTTGCCTACCTTGGGATTTTATGTAGTTTAGTAATTCTGTGAGTTTTCTCATTACATAATCTAAGTTCTTTATCTGTTCGAACTTCCCTAGAAGCATCAGTGTGATGTCTCCGTAATCAAAGCTATACCTCAACGCCTCTCTTAATTCTCTCTTTGTAGAAATACCCAGGTACCATTTTTCATATTTTTTGCTTTCCTTTATGAAGCTATGAATATCATAATTTCTATACCTGGCATCACTTGCATACCCCATTATTACGCTGTAATTATTCTCTCGGAGTTTGTCAGCGATTTCAATCTGGCTCAAATCGTGGATAGGAATTACATATAGTATATTCCGCGGGACTGGCAGTACGTAATTGATGTTGTCAGGATATAGTGCTATTTCTATCTTCTTTCTATTCGCCCACAGCTTCTTCAAATACGCTTTGTAGTTTTTTTCGATAAGCAGAGTTTTTTTGTCGTCGAAAAATCGCGGATAGATAATATAATCGTTAAGGTTCTGAAGTTTGTTAATTAAAGGATTATAACCAATTGCCAGTATCATCCGTTACCCCCCCAGTTTATTCAATTATTGCCGTACTCCAAATTTCCATCAAAGTCTCTATCAATTTCCGTCCTTTTTCTGTAATTTTTATTATTCTTTTTACACTGTTATGTTTTCCTTGCTCATATGTTTCTTCTACTAATTCCAATTCTTTGAGAGACGGAATAACCGTATTGTAAAATGCTGCAGGACTTATTCTAGTTTCTAGCTGTAATTCAGTTATTGCTTTAGGTGAAGAACTCAAACTTATTAGTAGTTTGAATACATGCTCACATCTTAACGGGTTTGTGTTCCTTCTCATACTTTCTAAAGTAGAAATTACAAATCATAACTTATAAGTCTTATGTTTTGCTTAATAATTTATAAGGTACATAAAAAAATATCTTAATCATGGCTTACAAATTGGAAGATAGAAGAATTATGCCTAGAGATCTGTCGAACCCGTTAAGGTGTGAACACCTGTATAAAATCCTTATAGCACTGGAGGAGCCATGCTCCTTATCTGAACTGTGGAACAAAGCTAAAATAAGCCCTGGGATATACTACAACACAATAGAAAAGAATTTATTACAATTAGATCTAATAAAATACGAAGAAAAAGGAAGAAGCACTATGGCTATTCTTACGGAGAAAGGTAAGAGACTATTACAAGTTCTTAAGGATATAGGATTCTCAAAGATTTCTGAAATACGTTAATCTTTTTTCTGCTCTTCGGAAACGAAAAATCTTAAGTCCAATTCTTTTTCAATTTTCTCTAATTCTTCATCTAGTAAATTAAAGGACCTGTCATCAAGTTTGGTTACTAATCTCTCTCTTAATTTTAGGATTACGTATTTTGCGCCTAGATAATAGGCCCGGTCCATATCAAATCTGTTCTTAAAAAAAAAGAGAGACCCAGACAAAATTATATGACATTCTATGTTGTAAGTTAGAAAACAAAAAGCTTAAATATTACTTTCTAACTTAGAAAGTAATAGGTAATAACAAAAATGTCCACACTTCAAATCCGAAGCAAAAACCCCCCAGTTAACGGGAAAAAAGATTTGATTTTTTTGATTTCGTTGCTAGACAAAGAAGATAAAGTAGAATTTGTTCAGGAGTTTAGTAGTGATTTCGAAGAAATGGTACAGATGAAGCAACTAAGCAAGACGGGCTACTACAAACTACTGAAGGGTTACGCTCCTTCAGATGACAGAGTACTTCAGGTCGTTGAGATGGACGAAAATGCGAAAAAATGGATAATTGAAAGAGTGAAAGAGAAGGCGAGAAAGGCATTGGAAATAATTGCAACAATAGGTGAGAAAGATGACTGAGCAAACAACAGAACTACACGAATTATTCACCGAACTCGATGAAAACATTAGAGAACTATTATCTTTAGTTAGAATGCTGAAAACAGAATTTAGATTTTCTGACGTAATAGACGATGAAACAATAAGCAGCAGATTAGAGAAGTCAATATTCTTAGCACAGAAAATAGAATCTAACTTGTATTCTCTAAAAAGAGAAGTAAGATATGACAAGAATGACATAAAAAGAAGGCTGGAGGACGAATGACGGATTTACTAAAATTAGATTGGGATAACGTGGAAGATATGATAAAAAGCGTACTGGAAGACAAGATAAGAGTATACGACTATTTCAACTACTTCATAATTGATTCGGAACACATACTAGTAAAGATCTATGAAGAGGACAAAGAGATATTTACGGTAAAAATGGAGCTCAGGATTGGCAAGTTAGAAGTTGTCGAGGTGAGCTAAATGAGAGTAATCACATTCAAAGTTAACGAAGAATTACTACAGCAATTGGATCTTTACTGTTTAAATAATAGAAAAGAGCGTAGTGAAGTTATCAGAGAAGCAATAAGACTTTACTTAAACCATAGAAAGGGAAGAGTCTACAGAAAGGCTGCTAAAATAGAAGAGAATTTACAAAACGAAACGTTTACGAGGGAGTTATGATGGCAATAAGCGAGATCGTTAAAGAGAATGAGAGACTGAAGATAGAGCTGCAGCGCTATAGGGAACTAGCTGAAAGATTAGAAAAGAAGATAGAAAGACTCGAAAAAGAGAATAAGGAGTATAAGAAGAAATATCAGACTCTACAAAATATTATAATTAGGACTATGCAACTTTCGGAGCATAAGGAAACTAAGCTCAGAGAAATTGTCGAAAAATTACGTGAAACTGGGGAGTTTACTAGGTGAACTGGAATGGCCGAAATAGGTAAATTATTGATACCTGGAGTTACAGTGTCTAAAATGAGAAATGGTAGGAAGGAAATTTATTATGTTTATTTGCCTCAGCGTTTCGACAAATATCTAAGTTACGGGAAATGGAGCGTGACAGCTATAACTAATGAGCGTGAAATCCTGATAGGCCTAAGAAGCATATACAGACATGGAAGCTACTTTGTGCTTACATTACCTATTTCACTTAGGCAGATATGGGAGCAATATTTAGGTAAAGAGATTGACCTTATTTTAGAGAAAGTAGCTTAGGTCCTTTTTCATCAAAAATTCTTTGTAACTCTATCTCACTCATAACGAAATAGTGGTTCTGGAGTATTTGGAATTGAGTAGGGGGTGCTCTCCCCTGTAATAAGTTCACTATCATGGGCGATACTCCGTTCTTTATCATATAAGAAGCGAAGAATGATCTTAAGTCGTAAAGTCTGAACTCCTTACTCAAGACTTTCCTCATTCCTTCTTTTATAGAAGCCCGCAAATCTGCTAATTGAAAAGGAAATAATTTCTGCTTCCACACTTCAACATCTGCTCCTATTTGCTTAACTGCAGGCTCGTAAGTCCTTATGAATTCTTCTCTATACGGGAAATAGATTTCTTGTAACCACTTTTTAGTTTCAATATGTATAAATGAAACGTAGGCTCTTTTAGTTTCCGTTTCTTTCATAACTTTTATTACGCGGTTTTCTAGATCTAGTTGATCTAATTTTAATGAATAAACTTCTCCTACCCTGAGTCCAGACTCTGCTAACAATAAGAAGAAAGCCCTAGCCCCTAAATGACTTATGTTATCAAATATGTCTCTTATAGTCTCCAGAGAGAGGGGTTGTGGTCTGTACTTATACCTTGATTTTGGAACTTTGAATGAGTTATAAAGAAATTGGGCTAACTGTAAGTTCTTCTCTCTTATTACCGTCTTTATGAATAATTTCAAAGAATTAGCAGCATGTCTAGCTATATTGCTGCTTTCTTCGCTCAGCTCAGCCAATAGGTCTCGGATCCCGTCTGGGCTCAGCTCATACCCTAACCTTGTGAGTGCCAGTATTAGATATCTCATCCTCATATCTATGGTGCTTTTAGTCTTACCCTGGAGTGATTTTTCGAATCTCTTTACGTCCTCTTCCGTAACTATGTATGTTGATGACATATTCTTCAGATATTCTCCTAAATACTGATAGAGAACCGAGACGAAAAAGTTGCGGAACTTCTCATCTTTCATGGCTTTGATAACTACTGATAATGCAGTAGTAGCGTCGACTTCAACTACTTTCAGTCCGTAGATCACGTCTGAAAGTTCATCTAGTGTTAACATGTCTGCAGCTTTTCTTACAGTTTCTAAAGGAATATTCTGGTTTGTATTTATGTATCTGTATAAAGTACTCCTTCCTATTTCCAGTAACTTAGCTGTTTGCGTCAGACCGAGTTTCTCTACTAATTTCTTTAACATTCTCCTTCTTTGTTCTTCATCTAACTTAGTTACGTCAGTTAGCATATTTTCCTACCTTACTTATTAGAAAGTGACACTGTTCCAAAAATAAGGCTTTATGTTCCATTTACGCCTTTATAGAGAGAACGTAACACTCTTTCAAATCAACACAAAATTAGTGCTCCGGCCGGGATTTGAACCCGGGCCACGGGCTTGAGAGGCCCGCATACTCTCGGCGCTTATTGCTTGACCGGGCTATACTACCGGAGCATATATATTTCGATACGTAATAATTTTAAATTTTTCCTCTTTCTACCTTCATATAATCTTTAATACTTATTTCCCATAAATTTTCGGGATGCTATACGTTAATTTTAAAGTGGATCATGAAAATTGGACTAAAAACATAGATTGGACTAAAAATTCGCTTTCTATTCTAGATATTAAAGATGTTAACGATTATGTTAGAGTTTTAGTTGAATTTAAGGGTGATGAGAATGAGTTTAAGAAAATGGGATGGAATCTTTCTAAGGTATCTAGGTATAAATATTTGGGAACTATAGATATTGATGATAAAGTTGAAAAAATTTTGTCAAAGTATATTATAATGAATGGAAGTGGTAGTGAATCTGGTTTTTATTGGACTGTTGTGTTAACGGATTATTTTGAGTTAAAAAGAATGTTAAAGGAATTTGTGGATTCAAAAATTAATATTAAAATATTAAAAATTGTTAAATTGAAGTCGCAGGATATACTAACGGCTAGACAAGAGCAGATACTTAAGATTGCTTTGGAGGCTGGATATTTTGATTATCCTAAGAAGGTTAAGATTAATGAACTTGCTGAAAAATTGAATATTAGTATTTCTAATCTATCGGAAATTTTACGTAGAGCTGAAAAAAACGTAATAACAGCATTCTTTAGGGAGAGAGGACTTTGAAGCATGGAGGAGTAGAGTGGATAAAAGGTAAACCAAGCGATATAGATGATTTTAGCGTTAATCTTAATCCTCTAGGGGTTCCAGACTTTGTCAAGGAGCTTATTAATGATGCTATAAGAAATAGGATATATGAATTATATCCAGATAATTACAAAAGCTTAAAAGAAAATATAGCAGAAATATATAATGTTGATCCTGATTTTATCGGGGTTTTTAATGGTGCTACTGAGGTTATAAGATTATTAGATCCTGCTGTAGTTGAAGAACCTAATTTTCTAGAATATCCTAGAAAATGGATATACTTTGCTAGAGAAGAAGATAGTCGTTTTCTGTATTCTTTACAAGGAGATGAAACTATAATAAGTAATCCTAATAATCCTACTGGAAGTAAAATAAATATTTCTGAAATTAAGGAGTTCTTAGATAATGGTAAAAAATTAGTTGTTGATGAATCTTTTGCCGATATAAGTGATGTTGAATCTGCTATTCCATTAGTTAAGGATTACGAAAATCTCTTAGTTGTTTCTACTTTTACTAAGAGTTTTAGCGTTCCGGGACTAAGATTAGGATTCTCTATTGGTAGAAAAAGTGAGTATTTAGAAAAGAAAGCCATTCCTTGGAGGGTAAATAGTATAGCGTATTATGTTTTTGCTAACGTTGATTCAAAAGAGGTTAGATTATTCTTTGCTAAGAGTAAAGAGTATGTGAGAAAATTAAGGGAGGATATGATTTTTAAATTGCCTGGAAAAGTTTATGCATCTTCTGCGCCTTATGTTCTTGTTAAATTTAATATGCCAATAGCGGAAATAAATACAAAACTGAAAGTTTTCAAGATACGTGATTGCTCGAATTATATAGGATTAAATAATTATTATGGAAGAATATCTGTAAAGAGAAATTTTTCAAGTTTTGTTAATCTACTAAATGCTATTTTAGCAGGAAAAGATTTATAAATATTTCATCTGATGTACTAATTGTGTTTGATCCAAAATTATTAAAGTTCTTGATAGTTGGTGGAGGAGGAGTTATAGTTAATGAGGGAATATTTATCTCTTTGTCTAGATTTATTCCTATTGTCTTCTCACTTGCGCTAGCTATTGAGGCTTCTGTTATATTCAATTTTATACTTAATGATTTATGGACTTTTGCTGATGCTAGAAAAGGAAGTTTCTTGAAACGAATGATTAGATTTCACGCTTCTTCTTATTCCGGAGGAATAGTTCACTATACTATTGTGATTTTACTTTTAGTAATACTACTTCACTTTTCTAGCTTGTCAGAAATTGTACTGTTGTTATTCTTCTCTTATTTAAAGTTGCAAGCTTTGTATTTAGCTGCTATTAACTTTGTTGGTATAGTATTTGCTTTTGCTGTAAGATTTATAACTGCAGTGAAATACGTGTGGGGATAATTCAAAAAAGTTATTGGGATAATTTGTAATATACTCTTTTTTGTTTTTTACCTTTATTTTCTATTTTTATAATTTCTATCTTTCCAATTTCTGAAGTATTTTTGACGTGTGGTCCTCCATCAGCTTGTATATCTATTCCAGGTATTTCTACGATTCTCCATGTCTGGATATTGGGAGGACTTCTTTCGGCTAATTTAACAATTCCAGGTATCATTAGTGCTTCTTCTCTAGATAGGAAATATACTTTTACTTCAATATTTTTAGAAATAATATCGTTAGCTTCTTTAACTATTTCGTATATTTGATCTTTATTTTCTAAGTTAAAATCGTCTTTAGCGTAGTCTGGTGAAATGTGCCCTCCTGTAACTAGCGCATTGTATTTAGAGAATGCTAAAGCAGCCATTATGTGAGATGCTGTATGTAGTCTCATCATGCTATATCTTCTTTGCCAATCAATAATTCCTTGTATTTCGTCACCTACATTTAATCCTTCTGTTGATTCTAGTTCGTGTATTATTTGCGATTTGTCTTCTCCTCGTTTTACATTTTTTACTATATACTCCTTATTATTATATACAATTTTACCAGTATCGTTTTCTAATCCGCCTCCGCCTGGATAAAATGCAGTTTTATCTAATATTATTCCTGAATTGGTAATATCTGTTATTTTTGCTTTAAATTCCTTCAAATAGGAATCTTTTAAATAAAGCTCTTCTGTCATAAATATAATGTTTATGCTAGTAGTTTATTTTCTTTACTGTTAATGTTATTGTATCGTTTCTTTGGTTTATGGTTAAACTTAATGGCTCTACTATTTCTGGTAAATTAATTATCTTTATTATCATATTACTAATAGGATCATAAATGTAAATATGTAAATTGTCTGCTCTAAGAAGTAGTTTATCGACTTGCAAGTCTTTTCCTCTTAGGTCTACAAAGACTTTTAAATACTTCTTAGTGCTTATAATATCTACATCTGGATCATCAATAGCTGTATAAGACAATACTTGTCACTTATGTTGATATTGTGTTATCTCCTTTATAAGGTATTAACAATCAACTATTATATTAGGATGCTTGGAAAAGACTTCCAAAAATATTGGGATGGAAATCAATCAGATAAGAATTTATTCAATGGAATAAAAGGCGCTTTCAAAAGTAAAGAACCATTAAAGTATAAGATCGTCCATGCTCACTATCAAATAAGCGCTATGGTAAGTAGATTAGATGCTTATATAGGCAGATTACAGGAGAGAGATAGATTATTATTTGAAAGGGTAGTAGAAGCTCAAATGAGTAAAGATCCTGCAAGAGCTGCTATGTATGCTAATGAAGTAGCTGAGATAAGAAAAATAAGTAAACAATTATTAACTACACAGATTGCATTAGAGCAAGTAGAATTAAGATTAGAGACTGTTAGTGAATTAGGAGATGTCTTTGTAAATTTGGTTCCAGTAGTTGGCGTAATAAATGAATTGAAATCTACTTTGAGAGGAGTAATGCCAGAATTGTCCATTGAGATAGGAGAATTAGGTGAGGGATTACAAGAAGTAGTAGTAGAGGCAGGAGACTTTACTGGTGCATATTCATACTCTGCAGCTCCTAGCGGAGAAGCCAGAAAGATCTTAGAAGAAGCATCTGCTGTGGCTGAACAGAAAATGAAAGAGAAATTCCCAGACTTACCTTTATCATCAGCTGCTATTAACCAAAAGGCATAAGTTTATTTTTTCTTTTCCTTTAAAATTTTGATTGTGTCTGACTCAAATTTCTCTGTAACTCCCTGGGAAGTAAAGGGAAAAGTAGATTATGATAAGCTTATTGTGCAGTTTGGAACACAAAAAATAACTCCTGAAATAAAAGAGAGGGTAAAGAAGCTAGTTGGTGAAGATTTACATTTAATGTTAAGGAGAGACGTATTTTTCTCACATAGAGATTTTGATAAGATTTTAAACGATTATGAAAGTGGGAAAGGATTTTTCCTTTATACTGGTAGAGCTCCATCTTTAGGAATGCATGTTGGACATCTATTGCCTTTCATTTTTACAAAATGGTTACAGGAAAAGTTCAAAGTCAATTTATATATTGAAATAACTGATGACGAGAAATTTATGAGAAACATTGATTTAACTCTAGACCAGACTAGGCAGTACGCTTACGATAATATCTTAGATATTATAGCAGTAGGTTTTGATCCAGATAGAACATTTATCTTTCAAGATACTGAGTATATAAGAAATATGTATCCTTTAGCTACTAAAATAGCTAAAAAATTGACTTTTTCTGAAGTTAAAGCAACTTTTGGTTTGGATAATTCTTCTAATATAGGTATAATATTCTATCCAGCTTTACAAATAGTTCCTACAATGTTTGAGAAAAAAAGATGTTTAATTCCTGCTGGGATAGATCAAGATCCATATTGGAGATTACAAAGGGATATAGCTGAAAGTTTGGGCTATTATAAAGCAGCTCAAATACATAGTAAATTTGTTCCTCCTCTAACTGGACCTGAGGGAAAAATGAGTTCGTCAATTCCAGAAAGCGCAATATATCTTACTGATGATCCTAAAACTGTAGAAAGAAAAATCATGAAATATGCATTTTCCGGTGGGCAACCTACGATAGAACTTCACAGAAAGTACGGAGGAAATCCGGATATTGACGTATCTTTTCAATGGCTATACATGATTTTTGAAGATGACGATGCAAAGATAAAGAAAATTGAAGAGGATTATAGGAGTGGTAAACTTTTGACTGGAGAATTAAAGCAAATTTTAGTAGAGAAGCTTAATAATTTCCTAGAGAATCATAGGCAAAAAAGAGAGGAGGCTAAGGATTTAGTTAATATGTTCAAGTATGATGGAAAGTTAGCTAGAGAGATGTGGAATAAGATTCATGAGTGATGTCAATAAGATTTAGGTTTATATATATTCATTTTTTTAAGATGATATACAACTAAGTTTGTTGAAATTTTTAGATCTTTAGCTATCCTATAGATTGACTCGCCCTTTAAGTACATGTCTTTGATTTTTTCTATATCTTCTGTTGTTAATTTTCTTTTTCTAGAAGCTAAGTTGTTTTTCTTTAAAATTCTTAAGATAGTATTGGAATTTATATCTAGCATCTTACTAATTTTATTTGCACTATTTCCTTCTTTAGCTAGCTCTATAACTTTATTTACTATCTCTGTAGATAATCTTCCTCTAAATTGTATACCTGAATTTAATAATATTCTTCTTACTTTTGAATAACTCATTCCTTTTTCACTAGCTATTTGTCTGATTGTTTTTCCTTGTTCATATAGGCTTTTTATTTCTTCTTTTAATTCGTCACTCTGCATATGATTTGAAAGACTAATTTACTTTTAAATTTTTTCCAGATTCTGAACGAGTTTCCTATGTAAAGAAATAAGGCGTAATCTAAACAATAAAAATAAATTCTCTTCAAATATTTAGATTATTCGATGTTAGTAGAGATTGTAGGTATTTTTATTGGATTATCGATGGCTGCTCCTCCTGGTCCAGTTAATGCGATAATAGCAAATGAGGCATTGATCTCTAAATTGCATGGAAGTGCTGTAGGATTAGGAGCAATGACTGCGGATTTCATATTTTTCTTGATAACTTACTTCTTGAGAAATATTATTCCTTACTTTGTTGTTCATTGGTTTTATATTTTTGGCGGATTACTAATGATATATCTAGCATATTCGATAACTAAATCTAAGCCTAGTAATAGATCAAAAAAGGGGAATTATTTAACTGGGTTGCTCATGGGTATTTCTAATCCATATCAAATAACTTGGTGGCTTACTGTAGGATTGTTTATGGTTAATGAATTTAATATTGCCATAATACCGTCTTTTTTTGGAGGTATAATTATTTGGATAGTGTCTTTTCCTCTAGTAATTAATAAAATTGGAAATAGATATGCTAATTATATAAAAATATTTTCCATTATAGTGCTAGTTGGATTTGGAATATATATGTTAATAGATGGTTTTAGAGTCCTTGTATGATACTTGATAAGTCTTTACATACTTCTTGGGCTTTCTTTTGCATTTTGTCTATTACTTCTTTTTTATCTACATAATACATGAATTTTGGTCTTCCTCCTTTGCTTCCGCTGTTTTTCTGTTTTTCTATTAATCCTGCATCAGCAAGTTTTTTCAAAATTAAACTTGCTCTACTCTTACTTATTCCTAAGTCTGCAGATATTGCGTCTACATCTTTTCCTTCACTGCTGTTTACTATTTTCATAAATGCATCAACATCAGCTTCTGATAGACCGTAAGCAACCATTAAGAATCTTCTCAATAATACGCTTTTTTCACTAATTTCGATACTCACTTTAGTTTCACCATATTAACTTAAAGTTTTTATTCTTTTTAAAGTTTTATGTATTATCACACCTAATTTTTTATAAAAGTAAAGTTAAACTAATATCATGGATAATACCGAATTAAAGAAGAAAATCCTTGAAATTGTTAGTTCTGGTGGTAAGACTTCAGAAGAAATAAGGATGGAATTATTAGAAAGAAACGTTGAGTTTACGCCTATGCAATTTAGAGAAGTACTTGCGGAAATGGTAAGAGAAGGTAAGATCAAAAAAATACCAGATTATACAAAAAAGAAATTTTTATTTTCCGTTTGATTCCATTAATTTCATAACTTTTTCTGCTATATTTATGAATTCTTTTGATGCAGGTGAATCTACATATTTTAGAAAGAAAGGTTCTCCTAAATCATTAGATTCTGCTATTTTTGGCTCAATTGGTATTTGACCTAATAAGTCAACTCCCATTTCTTCTGCCATTTTCTTGCCTTTTCCTTCACCAAAAATGTAATATGGTTTATTATCAGCTGGGCAAACGAAGTAACTCATGTTCTCTATTACACCTAGAATTTTAGTATTTATTGTTTTAGCAAAATTTATAGATTTTTTAACTGCTAAAGTAGAAACTTCAGAAGGTATAGTAACTATTACGAATCCAGAAATATTTGGAACTAATTGGGCTACTGACAGTGCTTCGTCTCCTGTGCCTGGTGGCATATCAATTATTAGATAATCTAGGTTTCCCCATTTTACGTCTCCTAAAAATTGTTTTATAGCAGTATGTTTTATTGCTCCTCTCCAAACTACTGGAGTATCATCTTTAGGTAACAGGAAATCTATGGAAACTACTTTTATTCCAAATGGACCATTAACTGGGTTTATTCCATCATCGTCTGCTGTTAGTACTTGACCTCTAACTCCTAACATCTTAGGAACTGAAGGACCGTGAAAATCTACATCTATTATTCCTACGGTTTTTCCTGATGAAGCTAAAGCCATAGCTAAATTAGAGGAAACAAATGATTTTCCTACTCCTCCTTTTCCGCTTAGGACTGGTATTTTATATTTTACATTTTTCATTCTCATCTGAATTTTTAGATCTACTGCAGGAAGTTGTTGCTGTTGTTGGGTTTTTCTTAAATCTCTAGGTTGTCTTTGTGGTGGTTGAATTCTGAAAGGATTATTAGACATTATTTAGTTATTCTCAATAGAACTAATAACCTTATCTAATTTAAAAAGAAGATCTTGAACATTATTATCTGAAAGCCAATCTATCTCTTCACATTCGTTATTAATTATTTTATTTGATATTTCTTCTATTGTTTTTCTAGTAACGTTTATTTGACAAGGATTCTTAAACCAATCTATTGCTTCTTGTAATGTTACTCCTAGAATTTCTGATTCTACGTTTTCTGCAATTTTTATGTTGTTCCATCCTCTATTTTTTAATTCTTCATATAAATCTAAAGGATATCTTCTTAGTACTATAACTTTATCTGCGTAATCTATTAAAGAAGGATATATAGTCTCTACAACTATGTTATCCTTATTTTTTAAATATTCATTTATTTTTTCTGCTACCTTTTCATCATCTATATTGTAAGTTTGCCTAAGCGGATCGAAAGATGAATATAATTTATTTTGAATAATAAAAGATGAAACTTGGAAATATTCATACGACAATTTTGATGAAAGAAATTTGGAAATAGTAGTTTTGCCTACTCCAGGAGTACCAGTAATTACTATTTTCACAATCCTACTAATAATAGCTCAGCAATATATAATCCTATTGATATTGTGATTAAAATTATTTTTACGTCTTTGGTTGTGTCACCTTTAGCGACTTCATACAAACCGTAAGGCATCATAATTAAACCAATTATAATAAGAATTTCTTCGATTATAATCATAAATTATAACTTATGCCTTTTTTCTTATTAAAGTATGAGACTGTAAAAGCTAATATTACTCCTCCTAGTATACCTCCAACATGAGCAAAATAGTCTACGTCTGGTAATATGTCACTAAATACAAATACCATTAAAAGTATAGCGAAACCATATTTATCAAATTTTCCTTTTTCTAACATATCTATGGTTAAATAGAAAGCTAATATTCCAAATATTCCTCCTGATGCACCAGCCGAAGCAGTAAGGGGAGGAAATAGAAATAAACTAAAAATGTTACCTATTATTCCAGAAAAGAAGAAAATTAAATACTCCAATCTTCCTGCTTTTGATCCAAAAAGATAGTAAATAACTAGTAGAGAGAGAAAGTTGAAGAAGAAATCAATATAGCTATTAGTCACTAAAATTGATGTAATAAGTGATAAATAATCCCCTCTAAATACCAAATAATTTACTTGAATCAAATAAATAAAACATGAAAAACAATACATTGAAGTAATTAAACCTATAATATATCCTATTAATACTAATATCATTAGGACGAAAGTCTGCTTCATAGTTCCCCAGTCAAAAACATTAATACTAACGATATAGCTATGAGTACTCCCCATACTGCTATGTTCCATCTAAATACTTTTAATCCATCTAAAACCCAGAATGGTAAGAGATTGAAGAATGCAACTACGGCGTTAAATTCCGAAATATAGAAGAACAAGTAATTTAAGAGTAAGATGGAAGTAGAAGTCGCTGGTATGCTAGCAGCTATAATATATGATAAAATGGATATTCCTATGTTTGTTATTGGTCCTGCTGCTGCAGTTATTCCATCTAATTTTCTATCTCTCATGGAAAATACACATGAGATTAAAGTATATCCAGAGAAGAATACTAAGCCAAAGAAAGCTATCAAATTAATTAATGTAGTAGCTAAGAATCCAGTAAAACTAAGAGTAAACCTTGATAAACATCCGTATCTTCTTGCCACTTGTCTATGCGCTAATTCATGAGGTACTATTGCAACTGTAGCCGCTATTATAGGAAAACCCACATAAATAGTAAGAAAAATAGGTGTTATAGCTTGACCTTCTATAAGTCCATAGTAAATTACTCTATTTACTGCTAATACGGCTATGGAAAAAATTGCTAATACAAAAGCTAAGACTTCATTTAGATTCTGAAATTTGTATTCTAGTTCTTGTATAAGACTCAATGTTATCAAAGTATTTATAGAGTTGTAATATAAATTTCTAGCTAATTTGGTAGATATATTTGTCAGATTGAAAATTTTTTAAATAATCTAATTTAGTTGATTCTATCTTCCAAATTAATGCCTTTGAAGTTTTATCCATAGCTACTAAGTATTTTTCATTATTACCTATTATACCTTCAAATTCTATTCCAAATTTTTTCTTAAATGTATTAAAAGTTTCAAATACAACAAATTTATAAGGATATGGCATTGATACTTCCATACAGTCTTTAGATGAAGCGTAGTTTAGTAGTTTATCTGTTGCCATTTCGAATATTTGGGGATCAAGAATTAGAACTTCGCTTATCTCATCGTAATTTATTAAAAGTAAAAATAGGTGTCTGGACTGGGATCCATAATTTATCCAAAAGTCTATTATTCTTGAATAGTATCTGCATCCTTGTTTTATTGGTAGAGAATGTATATAAGTGGAGAAAAATTTTGTATTTTCTTCTATAAAATTTAAAGCTATTTCGGCGAATGTTTTAGGATTTATCTTCAAATTTTCTAATTCTTTAGTTAAGGCTGTAGATATTGATGCTATATGCCCTGATTCAGTTAATATTCTCTTATTATTTGGTGTTATTATATCTAAAGATATTTCGAATAGCACAAAAAATAAATTATATTTATATCCTTATATACTTTGCATATGCTTCTGCTTCAATTTTCATATTTTTTGTTAATAATTTATTTAAAATTTCCTTGTCATCTGATTTAGGATTATACTCTGATATTATTTTTTCTACTTCTTCTAACATTTTTAATGCATCGTCAAGAGAGCGCATGAATAAATTTCCTCATAACTTAAATAAATAGGTTCCATTCTTTAAATCGGTATTTCCTAAACGATTTTATTGAGAGTAAGTATAATACAAGTATATGAAGTTAGTATTACTTTTACCTTGGATTATCATTGCTATTTTATTATCCCCTATAGCATTAAGTATTCAAAATCATTTCGTATATAGTGATGCTCCTTTTCTTAATACTCAGTATCAAAGCGTTAAAGTTGAAAATATTTTAAAAGAATATTTTAATTATACGAAAGAATCAGAAATTTTTGTTCTTATTAATGGAAGTTATAATTATTCTCTTCATGAAATAGAGAATTCTTCTAAATACCTAAAAAATTATAATATAATTACACCTTATTCCTATATTAAACAGATAAATGAAAGTTATTTAAATGCTATATCTCCTTTAATATCAAAAGGACTTAATATTCTAGAACCATACTTAGAATTATACAATAATCTTACGAGAGAAAGATTAGAATTACTAAATAATATAACGTGCTTTGAATATCAATTAAATGTTACCTATGGTGGAAATGCTACAAATTCTAGTTATGTTAATGTTTACAAGGAATATCTTAATAAAACTCATTCCCCGCAGTTAGCTGGTTATTATACTTTTCATGATCCGTTTATCTTTCTTTTCTCACGAAATAATTTTACAAATGTTACATTAATTAGATATACATTAGAAAATTTCAATAATTATTCATATTTAATTTATAAAATTAAAGGAGTAAATATTCCTGAAGAAGCTTTAGCTAATCCGAAAGGTTTTGTTTTGCAGGAAATAGAAAATGAAGCTCCGCCTCCTCCTATATCTTTAGATAACTTTCATAAAAATGATACTTGGTTATTTATAATAACAGTTCCTGATAATGAGAGCTTAACTAATGTAGAAAATTTTATTCAGCATACTCATGGAATTGTTACAGGTCATTTTCCTATTTATGCTCAATCTGCCTATTATACTAGTGAAAATCTAAAAACAATTGACATCGTTACGTTTATTCTAGTTGGAATTCTTTTAATAGTTCTGCTTAGATCTTTATTACCTATAATTCTCTTAATATTTAGTGCATTATTAGGTATTGAGATAGCATATGGATTTCTTTATACTAGTACTATTTTTGGGTATCAAATATACTATATTTCTGGATTAGTAATTCCACCAATTGTATTTGGAATTACTATAGATTATTCAATACTATTCATGTATAGGTATTTTGAGGAATTAAAGAAAAATGATTCTAACCCGCTTAAGAAAGCGTTTAGAACTGCTGGTAGAGGAGCAATTTTTAGTGGATTAAGTATTGCTTTAGGATTTTCTTCTTTTTTATTAAGTCCTTCTCCTCTGTTAAGGAATATAGGAGAAGCATTAATTATAGCTTCTTTATCTGCTTTAATTCCAGCAACATTATTTAATTACACTGCTCTAAGCAAAATTCCTGATAAATATTTAAGTTTTCCAAAGAAGGAAGTACCAAATCCAATTGATGCTAGGCAAAAATATCTTAAGATTGTTTCAAGTTTTTCAATAAAGCATAAATATATTATTGTAACAATAATGGCTATTCTTGCGATAATTTCGCTTGGAGTATTTCTTACTCATAATACTAACGTAGCTATCTATGAAATAGTACCATCTAATTCAGAAACAGTAAAAGGAGAAAATATTTTGTCAAACATGTTTAATTATAGTATAGATTATATAATAATAAAAGGAAATCCTAATTCATCTTATGCAACAATTTATAATGTAAGTAAGATGATTATAGAAAAAGGAGGTTTAGTTTATGGTCCTGCATCTTATGGCGTTGATGCATCTGCTACTCCTTCATATTTAACTAATTTGTATTATAATCATAATTATTCAGTAATATACGTGTATATTCCATATCCTGTATTTAGCAATAATGCCATAAATTTAACAAAAGAACTAATAAATGAAGGCTTTATGGTAGGGGGCAGTAATGCTAACAGAATTGATATTGTAGATAATACTGTAAGTACTTATTATTCTTTCACTTTGCCATTAACTATAATCTTTATTATAATTTATATTTCAATTATACTTAAATCTGTAATAGTGCCGTTAAGACTATCAGCTACATTACTTGTTAGCTCAATAGTAGGTGTAGCTGTTATGTTTTTAGTATTCAAGAGTGTATATTGGCTATCACCTCTTATAGTATTTGCATTACTATTTAGTTTAGGAATAGATTATGATATGTTTATAATTTTAAGAATAAAAGAAGAAAAAGAAAAAGATGAAAATGAAAGAATATTGAAGGGCGTAATTAATACTGGTTTAGTTGTAACTGCTGCTGGATTAATTCTTTCCGGCGCATTTTTCTCTTTAATGTCGGCAAACATGAGATTTTTGGAAGAAATTGGCTTTTCTGTTGGTTTTTCAATTCTATTCGATACTTTTATTGTTAGGCCTATATTTGTTCCTGCAATAATGTCAATACTTAAACAGTACAATTGGTGGCCTGCCAGAGAATCAAAGACTTCTACGTGAACTACTCCGCCCTTATGACGGAGCATCCCCACCTAGCGATGAGGATTTCCTGCTTCTTTAAGGAAACTTATTATATGCACAAGCGTATAGTAGAGGTATCCCCTCCACAGGCAGTCCCATCCCTCATCAGCCAGCTCTTTCAGCCCAGTAGAACCAAATGAATTCTCGTTTAGTTGATACAAAAACTTTTTCTATAAGGCTATTCATCCCCAACCTCATATAAAACATATTAGTCGGGTTTGACTTATACAAACCCGATCAGGGTGAGGCCGAACTCAACCTGGAGCTTTAAGCTTACGGATGGAGACTTCCGCCCCTTAACCCCCATTAATGTTAAATTAATGAAATTTTTACTCTATTCGTTATATAATTTACCTATCATTATTATCTTTTTAGCTACATCTAAAGGATCTTTACCAAAAATGTACGTTATTGGTTCTACTCCTTTTCCTCCTAGATGAACTATGGCATCAATATTATCTGAATAATTTGCTATTACTAAGTTTTCTATTGTTTCGTCGTCTGCATAATCTGTAGGTCCAGTTATTTTATACTTCATTTTTAATTTATCTAATGATTTCTGAACTTTTTCATCGTATTTTATGTTCATCACTGATCTTATCTCTGGTGATTTCTTATTTATCCCTATGAGTATTCTACCTAAATGTTTGCTAGCTCCCCACATTGGCTTAGATGCTGGCGTTGGTATATCTCTAATTTTAGTAATTCTACCTGCTACTGCAATTACGTCTTCTATGTTTTTCGGATTTTTCTTAGCATATGCTATATTACTTAAGACTTCTGGAATCAAAGGAGAGATTAATGAATTTTGTATCATAGTTAATGATAAATTTAGTTCTTCTTCTTCGTCTTGTCTATATATTGTTTCACATATTCTGCAGTCCTGTGGAATTCTTGGATCTTGTGATCTATGAAAATTACAGAATTTTAATTTACTTAAATTAGATAAACCAAAAGTTGTAACGAATTGCATGGAATTTTTTATATTATTTGCCAATAATATTTCCGTTAACATGTCTAAAAGATAATTTATTTCTTCATCTGTTAGGCCTAATTCGTGTAATTTTTCTAGGTAAAATCTTTCTTGAATATCCAAATATTGCTTTATTGCTGGCTGTGTAACACCGATAGTTGTAGCTATCTTACTTTGACTTAAACCTAGATTTCTAAGTCTTTTAGCTTCTAAAGCTCTAATATTAGGTAGTAAAATGTCTGTTATTAGTGATAGAGGAGTGTCAAGCACGATTATTACATTAAATGACATAAATAAATGCGCTTTTAATATCAGAGTGGCTGCTATAGACGGAAGTTTACATGAAGTAAATTACGAAAATTCTAAATTATCATATGTTATAGCTGGTGCTGTATTCTTAAGGATTAGTGATAAATCAATATCTTACGAGGAAAGCTTAATATCAGAAGATATCGAAGAAAATATAAATGGAGAAGAATTAATGAGAAAAATGGAGTATAAGCTAGCAAATGAAATAAATAATGTAGATTTGATTTTTATGGATAGAAAATTATCAATGGATAGGAGTTTAGGATTTAATATTCCAGCTAAGGTAATTGGAATAGTCAAAGACTTTGATCGTAGTAAAATTAATGTAACGTTAGATTCTCCATGGCTTACGATAGAAAGTAAGGAAGACTGTATTACTATTGGTTATTTTAGATTTTTTAATTGGATATTTATGTATCAAACTAATCTCGATGATCTAAATTACGTATTTAACATCTTATATAGATTGGCTTTTGAGCCTATACCAGAAGCATTAGGATATAATTATCCATTATTTTTAGCAGATAAGCTAGCCAAGTATTACCGAAATCAAAATGTAAAAGCTCTTGACTTTATAGCTAATAAGAAGTTATCTAGATATAGGAATTTCAGAAGGATTGTTGAAAATGGAAGAAGGTCTTTTTGAGCAAACTATAGGAAAATTAAGAGAGTTAAAAGTATATTCTAGACAAACTGCTGATGGTAGAGGATCAGTAAGCTTCAGGAGTTTTATAATAGAATTTCCAGTTAATTCCAATTTATCAGCAGGAAAACTGCTTGCAGTAAAAGCAATTAATAATGACTATTTAATTCTTGAAGTTACTGATATTCTTCCAGTTCATTATGGAATGATAAATCTAGATAATTCTATACCTAGAGAAATAAGAGATGAAGTAATGAAAAAAGTAGAGGAAAGCTGGGGAAAGAGCGATGATGAATCTTGGCTAGATGTATATGCATATCCAATAGGGTACTTATTGAAATTTAATAATAATATAGAATTTTATAAGGGATATTCTCCACCAATACCAGGTAGTACAGTGTATATTTTTTCTAAAAGTCTTTATGAGAATTTTGTATGTGAGAAGAATGGAGAAAAAATAGGTACAATAATTGGAGAGAATGCTGACTTACGAATAAATCTTGATAAGGCTATAAATTATCATATAGGCGTTTTTGCATTCACTGGATCTGGAAAATCTAATTTAACTTCGACTCTTATAAGAAGAATACTAAAGAAAAATGTAAAAGTTGTAGTATTTGATATTTCTTTGGAATATGGTATTTTACTTTTAGATCTATTACTAAATGAAAACTCAAGGCTTATAACTACAGAAAGACTACCTATAAATAGTATTGATGCAGGAAGAAGATTTATAAGAACTCATGTAATTCCAGAAGAACTTTTAGATTTGAAAGACGAAATAATGAAAATTTCTTCTGAAATCTACAATCAGGGAAAAATGAAGCAACTATATGTCCCTCCAGAAGGATCTACTTACCTTACTTACGGAGAAATTATAGATATGGTTAGAGCGCAAATAAATGATAAATATACTGCTTTTGCTCAAAAACCACTATTTGGATTACTTCTTAAAAAAATTGATGAAATAATGAGAGAAAACAAATTAAGTAAAGAAGATATAGCTGATAACACTTTAAATCCTGCATTAGAGGAAATTGAAGAGCTAGGAAAAAGTAGTGGTTTGAAAGAAAATGCGTCAATTTTTGCTTTCTTGAATTCTTTAAAAGTATATTTATCATCAGAAGTAAAGGAAGGAGAAGAATACGACATAGAGAAATTGGCAATAGAAATAATGGATAATGATCAAAATTCTCCTAAACTATTCATTTTAGAATTGTCAAATATGGAAGAAGCGAGATCTATAGTAGCGCAATTAATAAATACAATAATGGCTAGAAGAAAAAGATCTTATTCGACAACCCCCATATTATTTGTATTAGACGAAGCACAAGAATTTATTCCATTTGATACTAGACAAAAGGATTATAGTGAATTATCTAGTAATGCTGTAGAAAAATTATTAAGACATGGAAGGAAGTATCATCTTCATGGACTAATAAGTACTCAAAGATTAGCTTATTTAAATACTAACGTTTTACAACAGCTTCATACTTATTTTATTAGCACATTACCTAGACCTTACGATAGGCAATTAATATCTGAAACTTTTGGCATTAGTGATGCTTTAATGGATAGAACATTAGATTTAGAAGTAGGTCAATGGTTATTAATTAGTTTTAAAGCTGCATTATCACATGATGTTCCAGTGTTCTTTACTGCACCAAATAATTTTAATGAGCTAAAGGAATCTTTTCAGAACTCAAGATCGTCTTCATCTATCGGTTGAGCGTAGTCATCATTTTTATTTATGTAGTTTTATCGTCTTTATTAACTTTTCTTATTGATTATTTTAGTTTAAACCCTAAATATTACCTAAATCTGAAAGTATTTTATTTAACCATGTAAATTTGCACAGATGCATGTTGTTAATATTTTACTTTAACTAGTAAATCTTTTATACTGATAAAGAGAGACAAAAATGTCATGTCAAATAAATCAATTTTCGTTAGAGAGAGTTCTGGATTATTAAAGCAAGTAAATCTTCTTGATGCTATAATGCTTAACCTTGGAAATATGTCAGCTGGAATAGCTCTATTTGAGTCTATCTCTCCGTATGTTAATTCAGCTAATAATCCTACTATTGGTGGACCTGGAGGAGTTTTATGGTTAGCTTCTATTCTAGGATTTATTTTTGCTATTCCTCAACTTATTCTATATACTATCATGAATAGAAGAATTTCTAGAACTGGTGGAGATTATGTATGGATATCTAGAAGTTTAAATGGACCTATTGGAGCAGTAATGGCTTTATCTCTTATGATAGAATCAGTAGCATATTTTGCACTAGTAGCTTTCTTTTCTGGAAGTTCTATTAATGCAGTATTATGTACAATAGGAAATCTAGATCATTCGGCAGGATTAATTAGTTTAGCTCAAAACATTTTCGTAAATCCTTACGGTGTTTTAGATCTTAGCCAAAAAATAATATTTTATGGTATATCAGCAGCATTCTTTATTATTGTTATTTTAATAAATATATTCAAAGCTAGATGGGGTTATACTATAGTTACTGCTCTAGGGTTTTTCTCATTTTTCTCATTAATTTTAGCCATGATATTAATAGCAATTAATATTCACAATTTCTCTTCTAGCATAGCACCATTTATATCAGATTTCAATATATCAATTCCACCAGTAAAATATTCTGTCATACCTTCAGTGAATTGGAGTTACACGTTATTTTTACTTCCTTTATTTGCGCTTTATACTTATCCTTGGATGCAAGCAGGACCAGCAGTATCTGCAGAATTTAAGCAACAACAAAAAGTTATCAAACTAAATCTCTTATTGGCTTTAATTATTACAGGATTAATAGTAACTTTAGGATTTTTTGAGATGGATTTAGCTGCAGGATATTATTTTAATTATTATGCCTATGGTTCATTTATCTATAACTTTTGGACTGTGGCTATAGCATTATCTAGTAATCCTGTAATTCAATGGATTTTAGGTTTAGGAACGATAATTTGGAACTTTTACGTCTTATCTTATGGTGTCATAGTATTCTCCAGATATGTTTTCGCATTATCGTTTGATAGAGTTTTACCAGAGAAGTTTTCTACTGTAAACAAATATGGCTCTCCAGTGTTTGCTCATGCATTAGATCTAGGCATAATGTTATTGTTATTATTGATTCCAGTGTTTTCAACGGAAGCAGCGGTATCATTATATGGTGCAACAATTTTAGGTGCTTTATATTTCCTTATCGTTAGTATTGCTGGTGCATTTTATGGAATTAGAAACAAAATATCAATTTTATCCATAGCTGGTATAATATCTGCTCTATATTTTGCTTTCTTAACTTATGAAGCTGGGATTAATCCAATATTCGGATTTAATAGTACTGTTGACAATATTCCTATTACAAAAATCTTCGTAATTTCTGTTCTTGTTATGGGAGCAATAGTATACTTAATCTCTTGGTACAAAAATAAAAAGAAAGGAATAGATATAAATATAGCCTTTAAAGAAATTCCGCCTGAATAAAAATTTATTTTTTAACGTAGTATATTTCACTTATGCAAGTTTTAAGAGATAAACTTACGAAGAAAAACTTAGTTATCCCTATTGCGTTTTTGCTTATAGCAATTAATCCAATAACTGAACTTCTAGAGCCAAACTATGAAGCGCTATATATGTCAATGCATTACGTTCTCTACATAGGAGGATTTATATTAGGTTATGAAGCATTTAAAGGATCTAGACTTTACTTACTTCCAGGTATTATTATCCCAGTATTTTGGCATATTCCTCTATTTTTTAATATTGGTGGAGCTTATTTGGATATAAGAATAGTGGAAGACCTCAGTTTATATTTTGGCGGATTATTAGCTGGTTCTACTTTATGGAGCCTAAATAATGCTAGTAAAGTTATTCTTTTCGTATTGTGGATGATGGGGGATAGCGTTTTGTCTGTAATCCTTATAGTGGGATGGCCACCATATTCAAATCAAGTATATAGATTTTCTCCATTTACTGTATCTGAAGAATTATATACTGGTTTAATTATGTTTGGAATAATGACTGTTATATTTATTTATATTGTAACAAGAATGCTAAGATCTATCTTTAAAATTTGAGTTATAGATTAGATTTTTATTAACACAAAAACATTTCTAAATCATGTCATTCTTTAAGAAAGAAGAAACTAAGATTTTTCACATAGATCATTTACCAGAAGAGATGAAAGTTGCAATAAAAACTATCATAGATTCTTCTATACCAGATGTTGCTCATGCATACGGATTTAGATATCTTTACCCTAAACTAGGTGAGCCAATATTCATACCTTATGGCAAACTAGATGGAAAATTTAAGAATACTCACGAAGCATTTGAAAAGATATTAAGTGAAGTAGAAAAACTAAGAAAAAATGCAGAAACATATAAACAATGGTACCCTAATATAATAATGTATGATCATTATAGATTTACTTTCTATTCTTATGTGGATCCTAGTGAAGGCATGACAGTAGGGATTTCAGCTGAACCTTTATCATCACCTGGCAACTCCTTTGATGTAAACGAAATCTGTCAAAATATAAAAGGAAATGCGGTAATACTTAATTCCGCTTTAGCAGGATATATTCCAGTTACATGTTTATCCAATTTTGATGTGAAATTTATTGATAATATATCTAAAAGAGAAGATGAAATAATAGAGGCTTATCTATGGTTGAATCAACGTTTTCATGAAAAATATGATAAAGATAAAACATATGACATTGAATTAGGAAGGACTTATATGCAAAGACTATTTAATGTAATTCATTCAGCTATAGGAAAATATTCTTCTAATAATAAAGCCGAAACAGCAATAATACCTATATTCGTTGAGAAATATGTAGATGGAAAAATATTGGATGCAATACAAAATGATGAGAGTTATAAGCGACTTTTAACGTCAGCTAGATATTATGATATTTCATTGTTACCTAGCCTTTTTGCTGATACTACAAAAATTATTGAAGATGCTAAAGGAAAATATTCTAGAATAATTCTTGTAGGAGATAAAAAAATACCTTCTAGCCTAGATATTCAAGAAGGTAAGAAAATAATAGATAAAGAGACTATAAAAGTAATAGACTTTTAAGTATAGCAAATTCTAGACTCTTTAAGAAATCTGATTTCTTTACATTCCATTCTTTTATATCCTATATAGTCTTCTGCTATTCTCTTTAAATTTAAATCTAAATAGTCTACCTTATATGCATCTATAAGAAACCAATATCCTTTTTTATTAATAGTTATTAGCCTAGGGTTAGTTTCCATAATTTTATTTAAAGAATTCTCGTAATTTCCACTACCTGCTATTCTAAAGTCCTTTATTATTATGTCACCATATCTTTCATCAATATCAATACCGTCAACATAAATAGTAAGCAAAGAGCCAGATTTTATTATCGCTGAAAATTCTATTGGATCTAGTATAAGCTTATATTTATTTAAATATGATAACCATCTTTCTCTTTTTCTTCCTCTTGTTTTATTTTTTATAATTGAAGATAATGTAATTGAATATATTACATCGGAAGGCGTGATAGAAATATAATCAACATCACGATATATAGAGGTAGAAGAACATTTAGTATCAGTTACTTCTCCATTACATAAATATGTAATTTCTCCCAATGGAGGTAAAAATAAATCTTCTGGCTTTTCTATTTTTAGGTCCACATAAAACACTTCATGTTTTTGCTTAATTATTCTTTTGCTTTATTTTAGTAAATATAATTAAACTTTACTACGTATCTTTCAACTAACATAATATTATTTGTTTGTTTATTTGGTATTTTCAATACATAGATAATTTTTATTATATTAAAAGTATTAAAAATAGACCTCCGTCTGTTATAAATGCAATGGACGGAAAATTCTATATTGGATTAGCTATAATTCTAGTTGTAGATATAGTAATATACTCGATTTATCCACTAATTAATGCAGTAGAACCAGAATTCCTAGGATTAACAGCGTTTTACTGGATACAAACTGTATTATTAATTGTAACGTCTGCACTATATTTACTAATAAGTTATATATTTAGGGGTGATTCAAAATGAATATAGATGCAATTACATTAGCTATATTTATTATACTATTTGGAATATTTGCTTTTTTAGGATTCTATGGATCTAGATGGAGAAAAGGAGACCTAAATAAATTAAGCGAATGGAGCTTAGGAGGAAGAAGATTAGGTACATTGTTCGTTTGGTTCTTGTTAGGAGCAGATTTATTTACAGCATATACATTTATTGCAGTACCTGCTGGAATATTCGCTAGTGGTTCACTATACTTCTTCGCAGTACCATACGTTGCATGGGGATTTGGAGTTGCTTTATTGACAATGCCTAGATTATGGAACGTTTCAAGAAATAAAGGATATGTAACTGCTTCAGATTTTGTAAAGGATAGATTTAACAGCAAAACATTAGCTATCTTAGTAGCTTTAACTGGAATTGTAGCAGAATTGCCCTATATAGCATTACAAATTGTTGGAATGGAAGCAGTTTTAGATTTATTATTATTAGGATTTGGAATATCTAGCAAAATAATTACGGAGATCTCACTAGTTATAGCTTTCATAATTTTAGCAGCCTTTACATTTGTAAGTGGTTTAAGAGGTGCAGCACTAACTGGAGTATTTAAAGATATACTAGTTTGGATCACCGTTATAACTGTTATCATAGTAGTACCATTAAAAATAGGGGGCTTCTCGGCTGCTTTCCATGATTTAGCTACGAATTTTGCAGCATACAACTTAGCCTCAGTAACTGGAAGCAAGGTACCACCTGCTATGGAAACGTTACCAAGTAAGTTAATTCCAGCATATTTCTCCTTAGCATTAGGTAGTTCGTTCGCATTATATTTATATCCTCACGCTATCAATGGGTCATTAAGTTCTCAAAGCGAAAAGAAATTAGTCTATAGTACGTCTTTATTGCCAATATATGGTATAGGATTAGTATTTATCTCATTATTTGGGGTCTTAGTTTATGCTGTTCCATCAGCATTAGGAGTAATAGCTAAGACTGGGAATGGTGCTTTAGTAGTTCCCGCATTAATAGCTTCTACTATGCCAAGTTGGTTTGTCGGAATAGCGTATTTAGCAATTTTTGTAGGAGGGTTAGTTCCAGCATCCATAATGGCAATAGCATCTGCTAACTTGTTCGTAAGGAATGTAGTAAAAGAATTTAAACCAGATTTACCTCCAATGTCAGAAGCAAAATTAGCTAAATGGTTCTCTACACTATTCAAATTTATTGCATTAGGATTCGTATTTGTAGTTCCTTCGACTTATGCTATACAGTTACAGCTATTAGGAGGTATAATAGTAACCCAAACATTACCAGCAATATTCTTAGCATTATATACTGATAAACTAGAAAAGAATTCAGTAATTGCAGGATGGACAGCTGGTATATTATCTGGTGTAGGAATAACTTACTATGTAAATTTCATAGAATATCACTTTGGAGTGTTCAAAACATCGTTATTTACTACTCCACTAGGTCCTATTTTCATTGCTCTAATAGCTTTAGGAATTAATTTAGCAGTAACATTAGTAGGAACTGCTATAGCATATGGTTTAGGATGGAAACCTAAAAGTGCAATAAAGAAAGAGGAGATAATAAAAGCAAATACGAAATGATTTTTTTATACGAAATATTTTATTAGTTTTACTATTTCTTCATAATTGGATTTCTTACAACTTATTCCGTCAAATCCATTTCCATCCAATACAGAAAAGAATCTGCATCCTCCTAAGCACATTGGTAAATATGGGCAATCTTCACATTTCCCTTTCCATATATTTTTTGCTACAACAGATGATAATTTACTATTAAGATATTCTATAGTACCATCTTCTTTTAGCTTGCCTTTTATATAAAGGGGATTTCCAGTAAAAGCCCAGCATGGATATATATTTCCTATTGGATCTACTACTATATCTTCATCTATATGAGCAACACATACTCCTAATCTAAAAACTTCTTGAGGTATCTCGAATCCAAGATCTTTAGCTGTTTCCCAAAATTCTGTCAGTATTTTTCCTTCATTTTCTTTAGGCATTATTCTATTCCAATACTTATCATTGAATACGTTATCGTGCACTAAATGAGGATCTAATCTTATTTTTGTTATTTTCTTTTCTTTTAAATCTGTAAGCAAATCTTTAATGTAATTGGCGTTAGTAAAATCAATATTTATTCTTAATACTACATTAGTATGATCTTGAGCATACTTCAAATTATCTATAATAATATTATATGAACCTTTTCCACCTATAAAATATCGTCTTTTGTCATGAATTTCTTTTGGCCCATCTAAAGTTACTTGAACATATCTTAATCCTAGAGAATTCAATTCGTCTAATATTCTAGGGAATAATAGGGAAGTATTAGTGACTATGCTAAAGGAGTATTTATCTCCGTACCTAGATAACAATTCTTTTGATATTGTTTTGATTTTATCCAGTTCGAGTAATGGCTCTCCTCCAAAATAAGTTACTCTTATTTTTCTATTATTTACATGTTTATCTATATAATTTATAAATCCTTTAATTACTGAATCCGTTACTCTTAATTTATTTTTAAATGCTTTTTGAAAACAATAAGGGCAATCAAAGTTACAATCATATGTTAAAACTAGGGTAGGTTCTAGATACTCTTTTTTCATAATTAGTTTGTCTGGATCAAATTCTTGATCTGCAAAACCTTCTTCTATAATTTCTTTTAGGTTTTCAGGTACTTCTCCATTAGCTAACTTTTCCATTTCTTCTTTAGATACTTTTATAGCATAACCTGTTAATGTATTAAAAATAATATTATAATCGTAAAGAAAAACGTTGAATTTAGATAGTTTCATCTCCTTCCCACCCTTATTGTCCCCAAGAAGGAGAGTAGTTACATCTACCTGTTTTTCTTTGGATTTTTACTACTTTTGGAGAGTTCATAAAAAAAGAGAATCATGATAACATATAGAGATAACTAAAAATAATCTAACATGTATTATGTATAACTTTGTTAAAGAATAATGAAATAAAAGTTAACGTTAAGCAAATTAATTTTTAATTACTTTAAAAGTTGAAGAAATCGAACATTAACATGCTTTGAAGCATCATCATGTCTATTAATGACATAGCCATCATTAATGGAAGTACATCTCCAAACTCTTCGTATATTGTCTGTGGATCATCGCCTCTTTGTATGGCTTCCATCAGTTTATTAGCTTTGTTTTGTAACTCTTCTTTTATAGTCTTAGCTTTTTCTAAACCTGTAGGAGTTAATGCATAAACTTTCTTTTTAAAAATAATTCCTTTTTGTTTCTGTACTACTAAACCTTCTTTTTCCATTCCCTTTAAAATCAGTTGAATATCTTCTATATCTTCCCTTAAATTTTCAGCTATTTCCGCATCTGTTAGTTCTCCTTTATCGTCAAGTAAAGCTAGTATTTTATCTCTTGCGTTCATACAGATAAAAGTTAGAAAAAGGAGTATTTAATTATTGCTAGGATATCTCTATCTTTTTACTTATTAATTCTTTAATTTTATTTATCATTAATATTTCTCTTCTAGTGTAAAATGTTACTGCAATACCTTTTCTTCCCATTCTTCCTGTTCTACCTACTCTATGAATATAGGTTTCTACATCTCTCGGTACATCAAAATTTATAACTTCATCTACATCTATCACATCTATTCCTCTAGATGCTAAGTCTGTTGATACTAGAATATTTGTTCTTCCTTTCCTAAATGAAGTTAAATTCCTTAATCTCTCTTTTTGTGATAAATCTCCGTGTAAAAGTGATACATCGTAATAATCAGAAATTTGATCATATAATTCCTCTGCTTTTTTCTTAGTATTTACAAATATTATTGATTTATTAGAGTCATTAACTTTGTTTTTTAGTTTTTCAATTTTATCTCTCCAACCTTTTACTTCTACAAATAAGTGATCAATTTCCACTGGTTTATATTCATCTAATTGTAGAAAATCTATATTTGGGCTAAATTCTCTGGCTAAATTTTCTATTTCTTCTGGTACTGTAGCTGAAAAGAAACCGTAAAAATTAGGATTACAATGGCTTAATATCATTTTAATATCATCGATGAATCCCATATCAAACATTCTATCTACTTCATCGACCACCGCAAAACTAAAATCTGATAAATCTAAATCTCCTTTCCCCCATAAATCAAGTATTCTTCCAGGAGTCCCTATAACTATATCGCTTTTACCCTCTTTTTCTTGACCAGAATATGAAACTCCACCTATTATCACGCCAATAGAAACATTAGAATATTTGCTTAATTTTTTAGCTTCATCTTTTACTTGATATGCTAATTCTCTAGTTGGAACTAAAACTAAAGTATGTTCTTTCCTTTCTATTGCTGGTATCAAATACGCTGCTGTTTTTCCTGATCCTGTTTTTGCTTGAGCTAATACGCTTTTACCTTGTAAAAGCAAAGGAATTGCCCTTTCTTGGACTTTAGTAGGATTAACGTAATTTGCGTCATTCAACGCCTTAATCAAATCTTCGCTTAAGTTTTTAAACATACCCCGCTATTCATTTTTAAAGCTTATAAATCTTTATATACAATTAACATTACTATTATTAAGGAACTTTTTTAACATAAAATTTCTATATAAATTAGATAAAAATGAAGAAAAATCTTATATAGTAATATTTACATTCTTATATAAATATATTTTTAACTAATTTTCCTTAAAGCATCTAAATCTTTTGGAGAAGACAATAAAACAGATTTAACACCAATATCTTCTAATTCTGTTATTACATTTTTTACTTTTTCTATTGATATTGATGGCTGGGATATACTAGCTAAAATATCTTTGTTTCTTTCAGTTTTTATAATTATATAAGGTATGATTTTTTCCATATTTACTAAGGATTTTAATTCTTCTACATTTGAGAAGTTTAAGCCAAGGAAAAAATCAGCATTAGTAAATTCTAGCCTTGATTGGACCTCTATCTTTGATTTCCTTAAACTTAGCATCATTCCAGATCTTATATTATATTGCTTAGCTATGCTAACTGCATCTTCTGAAGATAAATATCCAACTTCCTTACCAATTTTCGGCTTATCTCCTTTAGTAAATGCTATTTCTAAATTGAATGCCTTAGCAGTAATTGATAGTCCATGAACGTATAACTCGTTAACGTCTAAGAGTCTTTGGTTTATTATTATTCTTTTATCTTCGAATTTATCTCTAGCTAAAGATGCTATGGATACTGGAAGAACTGATGGGATTCCTAAAGGTAAGTCTGGTATGTCGTAGCCATCAAATTGACTTAAATCTTCGATCTCTTTCTTTATCTTTTCGATTTTGCTTTTGGGATGAAGCTCTACTAATAATTGCATTAAAAAGTAATACTAAAAATACCTTTTAAGCTTTATAGAAGAAAAATTTTAAAATGAGAAAGAAAACATGTATAACATGTCAAACAATAATGACGAAGAAAAAAAGAAAACCATAACTGTTAGAGGAGTAGATTCTTCCTTATATGATAAAGCTGTAATAACTGCTAGGCAGACAGGAAAAACCGTAGGAGATATAGTCAATCAAGCATTATCTAGTTTTTTAGGTTTAACTGATAGTGCAGAAGAGAAAATAGATAAGTTAATTTCAGGAGTGAAAGATACAGGTAAGTCTTTTATTGAAGGATACAAAGATAGTAAGAAAAATTTGCTTATAATTTCTAATGTTGACGAACTAACATTAAATAAGGATGAAATTATCAAATCTGGTAAAATAATATCGTTTAGAAATATAAGAAAGCTTCAGTTAAACATTGATGAAGATACACTAAAAAATATTGACTCTATTATAGGTGTTGACGAGCTAATAATACCTAAAGGAATAAACAAGATCCTTCTACTTTCAAAGTGCAAATTTGTTAAAAAGATAACAGAAATCTAGTTTTTTATTTTCCTAATCCTTACCTTATGTTAATGAGATGTACAAAGTGCAATAATCCTGCAATAATTAAGATAGGATATGCTAATTTGTATCTATGTAATAAACACTTTATTGAATGGTTTGAAAATAGAATTGAAAAGACTATTGATAAATATCATATGTTAGATGGAACTAAAAAGTTAGCCATAGCTGTTTCCGGAGGAAAAGATAGTACTACTTTACTTCATGTAATGAATAATATTGCTTTAAAAAAAGGTATAGATTTAGTAGGAATTACTATTGATCTAGGTATAGACATGGGTAAAAAATATTCATCAAATAGTGTAGATTTTGCAGTAAAAAATTACGAGATGTTAGGAATAAAATACAAAATAATTAAAATAAAAGAGGAATATGGATTTACTATTGATGAAGCTAGATTCAAAATAAGAAGACCAGTATGTAGCACTTGTGGATTAACAAAAAGATACGTATTAGAAAAAGCAGCAAAAGAAGAAGGTGCTGATACTTTAGCTACCGGACACAACTTAAATGATATCTCTCAATATGTACTTACGGGCTATTATAATGGAGATATTTTAAGTTTAGCCAGATTATCTCCTGTTTCGCCTGCTGAAAATGGTTATATTAAAAAAATAAAGCCATTATTCTTATCTTCGGAAAAAGAAACAATGACATATGCTATTGTAAAACAAATTCCATTTCTATATCAATCTTGCCCTCATACTTTTAGAGTAGGTGGAGAAACTCAAGACAAAATAAGGAGATCCATTGAAGAAATGGAAGATAAAATTCCTGGATTTATGGTATCTTTAGTACAAAATTTCGAGGACAAATTTAGACCTTTAATGGCAGACATACCAAAATTAACACTAGGAAAATGTAAAATATGCGGAATGCCTACAAACAATAATAGAGATATATGCTCTTTTTGTGCAACTAGATTAAAATTGACGGTGAAGGCACATGAAAATCCAACTTAGATATCCGGACGATACTCCTGCAGGTTATGTAATTTATGAAAACGGCTTATCAAAAGTTTATGATGAAAAGGGAAATGAAATTTTTGAAGTGAATGGCGTATTTCCTCCATTACCTAGTAAAGTAAATTACTCATGGATAGAAAAAGTTTTGGAAAATGGTATAAATGATGGTAGAAAAAGGTTTATCCTTTACGTAGCTTCTAGATATTTAGTTAATGTAAAAGGATTAAGCGAAGATGAAGCATTAGAAAGACTAAAGGAATTTTATTATAAAAATGGTTCTGGAAAAATATACGATGCATGGATAAGGTCAGTAATAAAAGGTGTTAAGTCAAAAGGACTTAGGCCACCGTCACTGAAAAAATTGCAAGAAAAAGATAGAGAATTGTATGAAGAAGTTTCTAAGATTTTAAGTTAAATTTGTTTAAATAAGACTTATTAATGTAAAAGAGTAGAGTAAAATATGTCTTCTAGAGAAGAAGAGAAACAAGAAGAAACTGATAGTAAAAGATGGAGTAAATTTACGTGGGGAGTCGTTATAGGACCTTTATTATTCTTCTTTATATTATCAATAATGTTAGCGGATTATCTAACTAATTTTGGACCCTGGAGAGCAGTAGCTCCAGTAATAGTAGGTTTTGCTATATTCTTCTTTATAGTAGGAGTATTTCTAAGAAGTAAATTTGGAAGACTAGCGATTTAAGTAACTAACTTTTTTATTCCTCCTTATAAGAATTTAAGAAAACATTTTATTTTAGGTATTAAAATATTTACACTATGCAAACTTACGAAGTTAAAGAGAATATAATTAATTCTACATCTAATGGTGTATTTAACGAGTACTATGAGATAAAAACTGTCAGATACTTTAAAAATGGAAATTGGTATATAAATAAAAAAATAGATAAAGAAGATAAAATAGAGAAAAATTATGATGTTTGCGAATCGTTTATTCATCCATCAATAAACGAGTGGAATAATGCTATTGACATATTATCTCAGATTCAAGATGCTAATATAAAAGTAAAAAAGGTAAGCAGAAAAATTTCATTCGAAGATTCTATATCTTGTGTAGAAGAAAAAATAATGAATTATATCGAATACGAAAATGAAAAATTCGCATTTATAGGAAATTTATCTGATATAAAAAGTGCAGTTGGATTATTAAATGAGTTATCGAGTGTACAAAAAATAAGTGGTATAGAGAGAGTATGGCCTATAGATAGGACTTATGTAATTTTAGATCCAGAAGCCACTGCTAATTTGTTTCATCAACTAATGAATTTTATTAAAGGAGATAATCCCAAATTAAAACTAGGAGAAAGAATATTTTCAGAAGATATTTCAATTTTTGATAATCCACGAAATCCATATCTAATAGGATCTCAAGTTTTTGACGATGAAGGTGTAAAAACTAGAAAAAAACAAGTAATCTCAGATGGAACAGTAACAGAGTATCTTGGTACTCTTACGTCCAAATACGGTAATCCAGGTAATGCAAGAGGTATATTACCTCATCCAGATTATTTCAATTTAGAAGTTAAACCAGGAGACTGGAATTTTAAGGAATTATTAGATGATACAAAATTTGGTCTTTTAGTATTAGGCTCAACAAGAAGCGAAATAATAAAAAATAGTATAAGAAGATTTCCTAAAAATGCGTTATTACTAAATAGTGGAAGAATATTTGTAAGAGAAATCGCAATAACGTTACAAGACTTAATTACTATAGATGCAATATCTAAAGACATGAAAAGTGCTTACATAGATGAATTGCATGGAGCAATAACTCCATTTATTAGACTAAAAGCAAAACCTATAATTTATTAATGCGCATTATGCCAACTAGGAACTTTTGGATTACATACCGAATCCCATGCATCGTAGGGTTTTATATCTAGTACTGGAGTTTGATTGTAAGCATTTATTCTCTTCACTTTGAGAATATTTCCGTTTCTTTTAATTAATTCAACTACAGAAATACCAATTGGGTTTGGTCTGTTAGGTGACCTTGTAGCAAAAACTCCTACCTCTAAGCCATGCCTATTCTTAATTAATCCATTAAATTTAGCTTGATGCAAATAATATATTACTATCAAATGAGAAAAACATTCTATTCCTTTTAATCCATCTTCAAATTCTTTATTTACATAAATTTCTACTTCTTCGTCTAGGCTACATCCTTCGCCTCTTCTAACATACCCAATAGGAATAAAGTTCAAAGTTCATCAACCATCTTTTCAAAGCCCTTAATTTCTCTCAATGGCATACCAGTAGTATTCCTGTCTACGGAAAGAATCTCTGCCACTATACTTAATGCTATTTCCTTATCTGTTTTAGCTCCTATATCTAATCCTGCAGGTATTCTTAAAGCCTTTAATTCGTCCTTCGATATTCCAGCTTCTATAAGCCTCTTTAAAATAATCTTAGCTCTTTTTAGGCTCATTACCACAGATATGCTTTTCGCTTTTGCTTGTATACTTTTCATTATAGCCCACGTATCATAAACATGTTTAGTAGCTACAATTACGTAACTATCTTTAATTAGCTCATCCGGAATAGTAAATACTGTTCCTTTAATTATTTGATCAGCATCATAATCGCCATCTTCCGCAAAAGGGTCTATTACTGTCACGTTAAAACCTAAATCTTTTAAATATCTAGATAATGGAGAAGCTATTGTTAATGTTTTACCTGAACATTTTGAAGAATCAACCCTTACACTATCCTTGTCGCAAAATACTGGCTCTTCCATTTCTGCCTCTCTACTAGAGGCGAATATTACAATTCTCATAAGAAAAATATAAGGAAAAGGAAAATAAAAATAATAATGGTAAAATCATGTGTTCCCTTAGATCATAGATATAAATGCATTTATCAAACTTAATAATCTGTTAATCATTTTTTCAATTATATCTCTATAGAATATTAGTAGGATAAATCTTATCTTGTATACTAGGAGAATCTTTTTAGATATCTTTTCTTGCTCATTTAAAATCTCTAAAAGTTTAGACGATTTAGTATGTTCCTTTATATATTTTACAAAAGATAAAAAATCTTTAATAGCTGACATAAAGTTAGACTTAATGCTAGATTCATATTCTGCATATTTATTTCTTAGAATACTTACATCGATTATATCATCAAATATAATGTCCATATTTAATATATTGACGTGTATTACTTTATAATAGGAATATGTTAATATTATGAAGTTATGTTTACTCTTACTTGATGGCTTCTTGGAAACTCAATATCAAATAATTTCCTTATTAAGCTTTTTAAGTCTTCTGACGTAATATTATATGTTGTATTATTATATCCCTTTTCTGTAATTTCGTAATTGTTTTCATCTAACTTTCTGATTTCTATCCATCTATCTCCTTTAAAAGATTCTACTCTTATTACTTTCCCTTTTTCTAACTTCATGCATTGGCTTATAACTAATTTGTCAGCTGATCTTGCAGGCATCCATGGCATATAATATAAAAATATTGTGTTTTAAAATAATTTACTCATTTTTTTAAATGCAAATAATTCTAAGTTAACATATGTCAATAAAGGTTTTTATCCCTACTTTAGGGAGGCATACATTAAAACAAACAATTTGCTCTTTAAATAAGCAAACGTATAAAGATTTTGAAATAATACTCATAACAAAAAACGATTTAACAGTAAATGATATAAATGTAATCAAACAAAGTAATGGATATTTTGAAGAAGCAATAAATTTAGCATTAAAGAATATAAATGGAGATGAAGATCTTGTATTATTTACTGATGATGATGCTATAGTTTCAGAAAAATGGATAGAAGAACACTTAGATTTTCATGAGAAGAATCCTAATGTTGCTATAGCCTCCGGAAAGGTAATAGGAAAAAAATGGAAAAATTATCCTAATAGCTTGTTTATGCGATATAAAAATACTGAGTTTATGAAACCTTATAATATCGCATTTTCTGAATATACTGCGTTTTTAACTAAAACTGGATTATCAGTAGATAGAGAAAATATAGGAGAAAAAGATTTTGAAAAATCATTAGCTATAGCAGGAGTTAATATGAGTTTAAAACCTAAAATTTTTGAAAAAAAGCAAATTATCGAATTCACTTTAAGAGGAAGTTATAATGAGACAATATTAGCATTACAAGCAATAAAAGAAGGATATTCATCAGCAACCTTCAATAAAGCAATAGTATTTCATCAAGGAGAAGAATCATTATCTAGGACTACCAATACTAAAATAGAAAAATACCTAATTTTAGAAAAACATACTTTACCATTTGGAGTAAATTTTATTTTTCCGATAGATGAGAAATTACTTGAGAATTTTTTACAAATAGTAGATGATGAAATACCCAGGTTAGGCTTAGAATTAGCATTAAAGGGAATAAAAGAAAAAATGATTCCGCACAGTTTTAGGGAAATACTTAAAAAACAAAAAGAAATACTAGACAAACTTTGAAAATCCATTTTTAAGGAAATAATAAGTCTTTATCAGCTCTGCATGACTCCAAACTAATGGAGATACTGACGGATAATTTCCAGATGGAGTTATTTGTTCTGGAATTATTCCTGTTGGTAGAGAATTTTTTAAAACCCAATCAATATACTCTTTAGCTCTATTTATATTACCTTCTGCAATATTCTGCTGAGCTATCCATAATGTAGTTATAAACCAAGGATTAGGTTTGTCGCTCTCCTTTAAGTACCAATCATTTTCATATCTTATTATTCCACCATTAACTAACAATTTAGATTCTACAGTTTTTCTATTTTCAACGACTCTAGGATCCATAGGATCATAAACTAACATAGCACCTAATACAGTACTAGAATCTACAGTTTTATCGAAACCATTATCCGTTAAAGATCTAGCAAAATGATCCTCTTGATAAAACATATCTAAAGCATTCCTTATACCTTGAGCTACACTAAAGTATTTCTCTTTTACATTTTCTTCTCCAAAGAATTCTGCAAACTTTGATGCTGATATTAGTCCAGCATATACAGCAGCAGAAGTAAAGAAATGGGTTCCTCTTCTTTCTTCCCAAAGATCGTAAGAAGGTAATGGAAGACCTGTTTTCTCATCAATATAGGAGGATAAAAAATCTGCTGCAGCTTTAACTAAAGGCCTATAGTAATCTTTTATAAAATTAACATCTAAAAATCTAGAAAAATGAACCCATAATGCATATATTAGAAGTGCTGTTTCGTCCTCTTGAATTGGAATATAACCTGTAGTCCATGGATGCCAGGTGCTTCCCCAATAACCATCAACAGTATATTTTTGAAATAGAAACCCAGTATATAATAATTGCCTAGAATATTCAAAAAATTTTCTACTAAAATCTTCATATCCCAGCAGGGTTAAGGCTATAGAGGAAAATGCTGCATCTCTATGCCAAACATAATTATATGTATCCTTATTAAATCTCATTATATCAGTGTCTAATGATGCAGGTAATGCTCCATTATCTTGCCAATTAGCTGTTATTACTAGAAGAGATCTTCTTACGGGCTCTTCATAACTTTTTGCTTTTGATAACCAAGCTTTCCAATAGTTGTCTGTTCTTTCTAATAAAGCTTGAGGAGTTTTATTTTGCACATACTCATTTTTTCTTCTTAAATCGCCATAACTGGTACCAGCAATTAGCCAACAATAAAATGTTGTTCCAGTATTTAGCTTAAAACTTATTGCTGAATCTACAGCACCTTGAGCTATAGGATTATCAGATAAAATCCCATCTTCGCAATCTTTCCATGTGCCTTGATATCCCATAACTTCCTTATATCCAGTAGCGTATTGATAAGATGGTATATCACAAGTGAATAGAAACCACCTATCTCTCTTATAATGAATTATTGCATCAGTAGCAGGATCATATAATGCGGTATCACCATATTCTGTGCCATAAATATGATAATCCCATGCAAAGAAAATTGTAAATTCTTTGTTTCCATTAACTTTTACTCGTCTAGATAGTATTTCGTACGCCATATCAACTGAATCTTTTATTTCAACATTTACTCCGGAAACACTAAAATTAACTTTAGCACTTAAAGAATCTTCTTCAAAGGATATCTTAGGATTTAAATCGTGAATCCAATAAAATTTTCCATCGACCCAAATACCAATCCTTCCTACATGCAAGTGATTATCTGTGCTTAAAGGATAATATAATTCTCTCAAATAATAATCTTTATCAGCTAATATAGTTAGCTTGTTATTACCCAGAATTATGTACCTTGTCATTTATGATATCTAATCTATAAAGGAATATATTAATACTACCTTATAATTCTTTATTCATATAATAATTCATATCATTTTTACATAGCATCTAAATTGATGTAATTTAAGAAGCGTAAAATTTTTAAGTTTAATAAAATACATATATTTTAGTTTTTTCTGATAAAAAGAAATTTAAAAAGTGAGAAAAGTTTTTATAGAATATAGTTAATTTAATAGTCATGGAATATACTGACGAAATTACGTTAAGAATAAATAAATCAGAACTAATTAGCATTCTTGCTGAGCCATATCTTTTAGCTGGTATTACCGGACATTTAGCACTTCTAAAAGTATATGATCAAGAGACAAATACTTTCGTACCTCCTTTACAAGCTAAAAAACCTCTTAATGAATACCTAGCTTCACTAGTTTTCCAGGATGAAAAAGGTAATGTGAAATCTTTCATTGGTAAATGGAAAGGGCCAGACATATTTCCTAATAGTATAACGTATGAAGGAAACTCAAATGATGAAAAAGTCACCCTAAAAATAATGTTTAATCTTTCCACTTTGCCAAATGGTATAAGAGTTGGTGTACATTCTGAATTTAATATCAAATTAGGATTATTTGACAAGCTTTTTAAGTCATCTTATGGGGATTTTGCATCTCATATAGTAAAATGCCATATAATTCCTTACCTAGAGAGCATTAAAACTACAAAGCAAGATATTAAACTAGTTAAATTGGACTCAAAGGAAGTAGATATTGATGAGGCTATCAAAGTATTAAGAGACGTACCAAAAATAACAGGAATCTTATCGATAAAAGGTAATGATTTTACATTTAAGAGTTATATAAATAATGGACAATTAACTGATATGTTACTTATAGAAGGAGAGAAATCTTATGCTAATTCTGAAGCTTTAGGTAAGCTAATAACTAAGAAAGGAAGTATAAAAATGGAAATATACGAATTACCTATAACAGATTTATTAAAAGCTCATTTAGATGCTTGAATTTGCTTGCCTCCATTATTTTGCATCTGTTTTTGCTTTTCCTGAATTTCTTTCATTGTTTTCATAGTTATTCTTAATATTTGGTCTCTCACTGGCTCCTCGTATATAGTTTTACACAACGTGTCAATTCCTAAAATATATGTATTAAAAGTAGTTTCAAGTACTTTAAAAGAAGGTTCTCCTATAACATAATCTAATTTTTTAATTTTTTCCTTCAATGCATTTATAACTATTTCTGGTTCTAAGTCTTTAGAAATTTCATATTTTGTCCTAACTTGCCTCTTTTCTTCTTGATTATGTACAAATATAGCAGCTTGAATCATTATACTATTAGGAATTTTAACGGGGACTTTGTCATCAGTATAAATTGTAGTATATAATAAAGAAATATCAATAACTTCTCCTGTATACCCTGGAATTAAAAAATCGTTCGAGAAAAATTTTGGAGGATAAGTTGGAGCTTCTAATCCATATTGCCACGTAGACACGGTTATTCTATCTCCAAGCTTATAAGGTCTAGAGAACACTAACATTATCCCTCCAAAGATATTAGCTAATACGTCTTGTGATGCTAAACCTAAAACTAAGCCAGCAAATCCACCTGCAGCTAGAGCTGCACCTATACTAACCCTTACCAAAGCAAAGAATCCTACAAAAGCTATTACATATCCAAGTAACCTAGCGATAAAAGATATATTTCCAGCATTGGCTTCACCTATTATATGGGAAAATCTTAATTTTATAATATTAGAAATCAAATATGTAACTACTATAGCTGCTACGAACCATATTGCAGCGTAAAAATACGCCGTAAAATTAGCTGGTATTATTTTAAAGCTAGCCAATAAGAAGACTCCTATTCCTACTAAAATAGCTGTAATTATTGTTGATAGTATTATAGCTATAATTTGTCTTATAGACAGTTTGGCCATAAAGATGATTAATGCATCTAGATATTTAAACGTTAAATAAAAATAGTACCAAACAATCAAAATTAATCTATTGTTTTTTTATTATTTATAAAAACGAATATTATTTTATTTAGTCTTATTCTATCTTTTGAATAACCATATAATAAGAAAACCTTTAATTTCATTTTTAAATAATGAAAGCCCATGAAAGCTTATGATGTTTTAAGCTATCTAATTGAACATGCAGATAATGGCTCAGTAGCAGCTTTAACTACGGAAGACAATGTTCCAATTTTAATAATTAAAAATAATGAGTATTCTTTTACTTCTTACATCTGTTTGCATAGCGGAGAAGTCAAGAGTATATTTAAAGAATTTGATCGGACAACCTTTCATAGAGCTATTCTTGATTTTATAGATGAAGTATCCGCATATTTAGGCACTAGTATAACCGAATTGAAGTTATCTGATGCAGCATTATTTACTGATTGTATTCCAAAGAAAGAGGAAAAACCAAAAAGAAAAATAGAAAAGAAAAAAGAGGAAGAAAATATTACAGATAAAATACAAAAACTGAGAATTATTGAGAAACCTTTTCATGTTATACCGCTTTTAACTGATCAAGGTAAGTTAATAGCATATGTACCAGAGATATCCACAATAAGTAGCTTTGACTTTATTACAAAAAGCGTTAGTATTATAGATGATAAAATATCGCCTGCTAATGTGGATTTCAAGCAGTTATATTTGACATTATTTAGTAATAAATTAGATCCTCATCAAGGTAATCCTTTTACAACAATAAATGATATTACATTCTTTACTGCATCATTTATAGATTTAGGCGATAAAGGAAAAGGTGATTTTAATGGAAAAAACGTTAATAAGAGGTTAGGAAGATTTTTTATTGGAACATATAAAGGAGGATTAAAAACTACTGATATAGAATTCCTAGATTTTGATAGTCTTAATAAGGGAAGACTTTATGTCGGATTATTTATAAGAAAAAATGAAAAAATACTTAAACTAAGTGGCATGAGTATAGTAGATTTGCACGAATCTGGAAAATTAACTTTAAATTCTTACTTATTTGCATCTTTTGCTCAAACTGCAAAAAATTGTGTGATAAATTTTGCTGATTATGATAAACTATTCTCTAATTTTCTTAACTTAGGATTAGCAAAATCAGATGGACGTAGTATATTAAAAGATGCAATAGAAATACACTCCATGATGATAGATTTACCTTTTTCCGAACAAATTTCAAACAATCAAATAAAGATAGTTGATCCTATTTCATACTGGTACTATTCTAGTAATAATGAAGACATAAGAGAGTGTATAGATTGTCCTTTAAAAGATAAAGTAAGTCTAAGGAAGGATATACTTGCTTCACTAAAAAGAAAAGGATGGCTCAATGCATTTATTATATAATAATACCGTATTAACTTAAAACCTATAAAACCTCTTTTTTAGTAGTGATGAATTTGCCGAGTTTTGAATTTGATGAAATATATTCAGTGTCTGATTTAATATCCAGTAAATGGTTCTACTACTAATCTGCCTGGTTTTACGTTTGCATTCATTGCAATTTTAGTAATATCTTTGGTAAATTCCGGTGCTCCACTTACATAAAACATTGCATCTTTATTCTCTGTAAATATTTTTTCTGAAAACGTCGAAATATTTAGAATATCTCGCAAATCTTCTTTGAACGGAATTATATTATCTTCATCTGGTTGATAATATATTTTCACATTCTTCCCATTTTTAGCTAAATATAAAGCCATTGATCTGACTGGTGTTATCCCTATTCCTTTAGCAATAAAAACGTGCAATGGGGCTTCTTTAATAACAAACTCATCTTGAAATGGACCTTCTATATTTACTTCGTCACCTTCTTTCATAACTAGCAATTTCTGCTTAAAAGGAGAATTTCGAATTTTTGTAGCTATCATTATAAAATTCTCCCAGATAGTACTTGCTATCGAAAATGTTCTTCGATCTTTGTCAATTACAACATCAACTGTATTTCCTGGATTAAATTGCAATTTCTGATCAAATTTCAATATCATTATATCTCTTTTTATTTCCTTGCTTATGATTTTCGCCATAGTACTATTATTGTAAGCCTACTAAAATGATTTTCGAAAAAATAGATAGTATTACAAATTTTTATTTTATAATATAAGTTATAGTTAAAATTTAGAAATTACAAGGTTCTAATCCAAGAAGTTTTCTAGAACTAGAACATAAAATGCAGAATGTTATAGGATCTATTTTTTCACCAGAATATATCCTATTTGCTAATGCATCTATCATGTCACTTATATTATCATCTTTCTCTAATACTTCTATGTTTTTACTATTTACATGCTTTTCATAAGATGTTATTGATAATCCTACACTTTTACTAGCTTTTCTTAAAGGCATCCCCTTTTCAACTAGTTTCTTAATTATAGCAGATCTTATAAACGGGACTACTTTAACGTATGCGATCTCGCATTGTGTTTCCCATTTCATAGAGAAAGTTTTTTTTCCAAAAATAAATATTAAATTTACATAAGCATATTCATGACATAATTAACAGGGTTAATTATTTAACAGTGATTAACAGTGCATACTTAATTTTATATAAAAATTTGTGTACATTTGATCATAAAGATGAATAAATATAAGTAAGTATGTTATTTTAACTATTTAAAATTACATAGTTTTTTTAAGTTTAAAAAACAGCATATATAGATTAGAGGAAAAATGATAGAAAGAATAAAATTCCCAGACGGTAGAGAAGTAGACATCCATGAAGTATTAGCATTTCTATATGGCTTGTCTAAGAGTGACATAGAAGTATTACACGTAATAATGGGAAAGCAAGGAAAAGTAACAACTGATGAATTGGCGGAGTCATTAAAAGTAACTAAAGCCTCAATCAGTAAATCTATTAATAACTTGATCTATAAAGGTTTAATATTTAGAGATAAATTAGAAGAAGATAAGAAAAAAGGAAGGCCTAGCTACGTTTATTGGATAGATAATGACGCTTTATACAAAAAGATTTCAGATGACTTACAAAAACTAGTAAACAATGTTAAAGATGGATTAAAAACTCATATAGCAGTACCAGTAGAAGCATGATTTTTGTAAAGTATATAATTTCAGATTTTTCGAAATAATATAAGTACAAAAATTTTTTAAGACTAGTTTTCCATTTTATTAAATATGATAGATTTATCTTCAATAACATCAACAGACATTATATCTATTATAGTATCATTTGTTTTAGGGTTATTAATAGGTTTATTAATTCGAAAAGTGATACAAGTAGGGTTAATAATTCTTGCAATTATAATAATATTGATAGCTATTGGTGCAATATCCCCATCAACAGTAGAACATGCATTAATTACTCTGGGCCAAGAAGCATCAAAGGCCCAAGGAGAAGCTTCAACATATATTAAGCTATTACCATACAATACAATAACATTTATAATTGGATTTGTAATTGGCTTAGTAAAAGGTTAAAAAAGAAATTATTCAACTTTACTATAAAGGTCTGCTAGTTGTTTTTTGATCTCTTCTATTTCATTTTTTAACTTCTGATTTTCTTTTATAACATTTTCATATTCCTTTTTGCATTCGTCTTCTGTATAATATCTGTTAATTTTTAGATTGCTAAAAACTATCTTCTTTTCTTGACTGTTATAATATGCTTCTACTGTTATTCTTATAACTGATAATTTATCTAATTTAAGTTTATTTACTATTTCATCGTATAATTGTTTATTAAGTTCTGAAATATCTCTTATTATTATATCTTTTGGTACAATCTTGCTTAGTGACACTAAAGCTACACGCCTTAGTTTATCGGCATATCTTGCAGCTATTATGAGACCAGTAGAAATTTCGAATTTATTTTCGCCTAAGATAACTGTCCTAGGTGTCATTTGTTCATATTCTTCTGCTCTTTCTATATCTCTTTGATTCTCTGCCATAAGATAATCTTATGTAAAATTACTTTTAAATTTTATTCAGATGCTGGTTTAGGAAAATCTAAAGCTATCTCAGAACTAATTATATCATATAATTTGTTAATACTCCATAATGTTATAGGTAATTTAGACTTTTTTAGATGTAATAAATCTGACAAGGAATCACAATATTTAAGATTTAGTTCATTGCATGTTTTTTCCACATCTTTATCGCTTATTGGTATGATTTTCTTATCTTTACAAGATTTAAATTGTATTAAACTTCTTAAAGCTCTTACAGAATTTACTAGAGAACCTACTTCGTCTTGTCTAAAGTACGCATCATATGATAATTTGAGATAAGATTTTGCAGATTTTTCTAATCTTTCACAAGTATAATCAGTAAAGATAAAGTCTACTTTAGGTAATTCTCCGCATACTATTTTAGAATCATATAAAATATAGTAGCATATAGGATCTCCCTTTAAGCATAAATCCTTAAATGATTCTTCAGATATTACCAAAGGAGATAATCCATAACTACCCAATTCCAAAATTAGTGATTTATCTGATGATATTGCAAACACATTGATATCTGATAAATCTTCTACATAATCTTCCCTAGTGTAAGATCCAAAATATCCTAGAGCTTTAGCTTTGCTACATAAATCAAGTAAATTATACATAATTATTTATGTTTGAATGTAATATGTAAAATTTATGAATCTGGAAAATCTTCCATATAGTCTTAGAATATTATCTATAAACATTTCAAAAAATATTGATGGAGAACGTATAACAGAGGACGATTTAAATACTATATTAGATTGGAAGGTAGGAAAAGATATAGCATTTATGCCTACTAGAGTCGTGATGCAAGATTATACAGGAGTTCCATTACTAGTAGATTTAGCAGCTATGAGAAGTGAAATAAAAAAGAGAGGAAAAGATCCTCTAATTATTAATCCTAAGATACAATCAGATCTAATAATCGACCATTCAATTCAAGTAGATTATTATGGAACTTCATATTCCTTATCACTAAATATGAAGAAAGAATTTGAAAGAAATTATGAGAGATACACATTCTTAAAATGGGCTCAGAAATCTTTTAAAAATTTAAGAATTATTCCGCCAGGCAAAGGAATTATTCATCAAATAAATTTAGAATACTTATCTAAAGTTATTCATAATGATCAGCCAGAGATAGTAATAGGAACTGATTCTCACACAACAATGATAAATGGACTGAGCGTATTAGGTTGGGGAGTAGGAGGATTAGAAGCTGAAGCAGTAATGTTAGGTGAACCATATTATGCAGTAGTTCCCGAAGTTATAGGAGTTAGATTAGAAGGTGATATAAAAGAAGGAGTAACACCAACCGATATAGTATTATATTTAACTGAATTATTAAGGAAAAAAGGAGTTGTTGGAAAATATGTAGAATTTTTTGGTCCTTCAGTTTCTAAATTAACAGTGCCAGATAGGGCTACTATCTCTAATATGGCTCCAGAGTATGGTGCTACAGTAGGATATTTCCCTATAGATGAACAAACTATAAAGTACTTAAATGCTACAGGCAGAGATGGAGATTATGTAGCTAAAAAAGCTAAGGAATTACAAATATACTATAAAGAAGAGCCTAAATATTCTGATATTGTATATGTGAATCTAAATGATATTGAACCATCAATTGCAGGACCTAAAAATCCTGATGAAAGAGTAAAATTTGGAACAATAAAAATAGAAAATAAAAAGAAAGGAAGCATCATAGAAGATGGATCAGTCGTAATAGCAGCAATAACAAGTTGTACTAACACTTCTAATCCTACTGTGATGATAGGAGCTGGTCTACTAGCTAAAAAAGCAGTAGAATTAGGATTAAGAACTAAACCATATGTAAAAACTAGTTTAGCTCCTGGATCTCCAGTAGTTGTTAAGTATCTTAAAGAATCTGGATTGCTTCCATATTTGGAAGCTTTAGGGTTTGACGTAGTTGGATTTGGATGTACAACATGTATAGGAAATGCAGGTCCATTAATAAAAGAAGTAGAGAATGACATTAGAAATAATAATATTGAAACTTATGCAGTAATTAGTGGAAACAGAAATTTTGAAGGAAGAATAAACCCATTACTTAAAGGAACTTACTTAGCTTCACCGATCTTAGTTGTAGCATATGCAATATATGGAAAAATAGATATGAATTATGGTAATCCAATAGGGTATGACCCTAATGGAAATCAAGTATTCTTAAAAGATATATGGCCAACATTAAAGGAAATTTCTGAATATATGAGCTTAGCAATGAATCCAGAATTTTACATTAATCAATATTCCAGTATATTCCAAGGAGATGAAAATTGGGAAAAATTAGATGTAACATCTTCAAGTACTTATAATTGGCCAAAATCTACATATATTGTTGAACCTCCATGGTTTAAAGAAAAACAAAAACTTGAGATTAAAAAGGCAAGAATATTACTCCTTTTAGGAGATAAAGTAACCACAGATCATATTTCCCCAGCAGGACCTATAGATCCATCTAGCGATGCAGGAAAATATCTTATTTCATTAGGTGTTAATGACCTAAACACTTTTGGTGCAAGGAGAGGCAATCATGAAGTTATGCTAAGAGGAGGATTTAGTAATCCTAAACTTAAGAATTACTTAGTAAACAAACTAGGTGGATATACTGTACATTTTCCAGATATGAAAGAAGGAACAATATATGAAATAGCAATGAAATATAAAGAAGAAGGTATACCATTAGTAATTATCGCAGGAAAGCAATATGGATCAGGCAGTTCTAGAGATTGGGCTGCTAAAGTTACGTCACTTCTTGGAGTCAAAGCTGTTTTAGCTGAATCTTTTGAAAGAATACATAGAAGTAACTTAGTTGCTATGGGAATAGCACCTATAGAAATTCCAAACTGGAAAGAACTAGGAATACACGGAGATGAAGAAATTACAATCAATTTTGATAATTTACAACCAAAAGCTAAGGTTAAAATTATAATTGAAAGAAATAATGAAAAGAAAGAAATTGAAGGAATACTTAGAGCTGATACTAAGGTAGAAATAAAATACCTAACTAATGGAGGAATATTTAACCATGTAATAGATAAATTTAAATAAAAACGAGAAAAAAATTAACTTTCTTTACTTGCTGGTATTATTTTTACTGTATTTTCTTTTTCATCAAAAACTACTTTAACTAAGTCTCCTTCTTTTATTTGGAACTTTTGTCTAATCCTTGCAGGTATAGTTACTTGATAGTTTCTACTAACTTTAACAATATCTTCCGTTGCCATTTTTCCCACAATTCCATATAATGCAGAATATATATTAAATCTTTTGCAGTATCATATTATTTAAATGATTTATTTACGTAATAATAAGATACAGTATAAAGAGTAATTCCAATGTTAGAAAAAAATGTTTTATTTTCTATATAAATTTATTTCATAGTTATACGTTGGTATTATGGAGTTTGATATTTATTAATGACTATAATTTTTGCTATGCAAGAATATTATTTATGACATAATAAAAACTATTAAAAACTTTTTAGTCTATTGATATATCTCTTAAAAAGAGAATATGAACACTTTTAATATGATATTCGAGTATTTTTTATATTCTCGTGAAATACTTAGTATATTAAATGACAAAAATTTAAACATTATAGATTGTCTAGTTATAAATCTTACAGATTTAAGTATATCTAAATAAAAGATACTTATTTTACAAATCTAAAAATAGCATATGAAACTCTTCGGATATAACATTGATTCAGTCCTGACTCCAGAAGTTAAATATGTCATAAGTACTAAATATTTTGTAGATACACTTGCAGAAACCTATCCTGCAATAATTTCATTAAATTCAGAAGGAAAAGTATTAAGGGAATTAATATTCATAAAACAATCACATTTGAAAGGTAGAACAATTCAAGAAGGTTATAAATATAGTATTGAAAGTAAAGGTGATGGAAAGTTAAACTCATTATCTAAGTGTGACAAGATAATTTTGGGTATTAAAGCAAAGAAAATGGCAAAACTCAAAGCCATTACTGTACAATTAAGATTTTTTGGTTTCAAAAAAGGAAATTTAGAAAAGATTTTAATAATTCATGACGTGCCTATAATAGCTAAAGACAAGAAAGATTTACTACTTCAAGTTCAAGAATTTCTAAAAGAATGGAATTCAAAGATAGAAGATATACCTGGAATTGTAATCAGAGATAAAGAGGAAACTAGTATTAATTCAAAGATAATCGATATAGATTATCTTACCCTTCCCCTCTGAGTTTTCTAGTTACTTCACTAGAAACTTCTTTTGATAATTTTTTAGTTTGTTCTACTGAGCCAATTCTTTTTGTTGTTTCTAAATCTGTAGATAATCTTCTAGTAGTTTCTATTAACTCTATTTTTCTTGTTTGCTGAGCTAAGTCTTCCATTTTCTTTAAAGTTCTTGTTGCTTCAACTAGATTACCTGCAGTAACATCTTGTGAATATTTCTGTAATGTAGAATAATATTCATACTCCAATATAATATCCTTATTAGTGCTAGATATAAATAAGTTATTATCAGTAGTTGGTTTTAATGATATTATAGCCATTAAATTATCTTGTCTATTTCTTACTGGATCTTCATAATTCACCTTAACTGTCATAAAATTTCCAGAGAAATTAGGAGGTATTATAGTTTCACCTAATATCTTTACTACCCCTTCCAAAGCATTTATTTTAACAGGTAAGGAGGAATAGTTCAATAATGAAATTTTAGATTCGCTGATGATATCTACGGTAATATTCTTACCAGCTATGGTAGTTTTGGCAGCTTTAGGAAGTTTCTCAGGAATTTCTGATGCATCTTCTATATGGTAGAAGTTAGTCCCGGATTTATCACTAAGTAATTTCAATAAACCTTCGTTATAGTCATCTCCAATACCAAAAGGAATAATCTGAACATTATTAGGCAAACCAATTTTCTCATAGCTCTTAAAATCTGTAACATCAGTAGGATTTCCATCAGTTAATAAAATTATATAGCTAGGTAATTCATATTTGCTTGCAATCTTTATTGCATTTAATAAGGCAGTAAATAATGAAGTTTGACCTTCAGCAGTTAAATTTGAAATTCTTTCACTTAAGTCTGCTGGATCATTAAATTCTGTTACTACGTTTACTTGAGAAGAGAATGTTATGAATGTTACTTTATTACCTGAAGGGATTTTTTTGAATAAATCTATTGCACCACTTTTAGCTTTTTCAATCTTAATGCCTTCCATTGACCCACTAGTATCTAAAAGTATTATATAATGAAAACCAGTAGCTATAGAAGTTTTCTCTGGAACTAATACTATCCTAAATACCATCCTTACGTCTGTATTAAAGGAATACTTATGACTGGCATCGACTTTAAGAGATATGGTCATTTATAACACCTATAGTAATACTTTGCATATATTATCCTTATTAAGTATTAAGGCTCCGGCTCCGTATCCATGATACCTACTAGAAAAAACAGTTATGACACGATTATCCATTTCAAATCTAAATGCATCTACAGCTTCATGTCCTCTTATTATCCCTTTTAAATTATTATTCTCCAAAAACTTTAACGTAACGTCTTTCCCATAGAAATATGTACCTTCTCCTCTTACATTGGGTATAAATCCATCTAGCTCTTCTCTTGGATCATTCCATAACATTTCAAAGGCTATTTCGTTATCTGGAATAATATCAGGTTTAGGAAGGGAATTTATTTGCTTTATATCAACTAAATTTCTAGCTATACCACCATGTACACAGAAATATCCATTTATCGTAATTGCATAAGGCATAACTGAAAACATTCTTACAAAAGGTTCATAATTTTCTTCATCTCCAAGTTTTTGTTTTATTTCTGCCTTAAATCCATAATACTCATTTGTAATAGGACTTTCATGGTTTCCTCTAATCATGTAAACTTTATCAGGATTTTCTAACATTTTACGTAATATTAATAAAATATTCTCAAGACTTTGAGATCCTCTGTCTACATAATCCCCTAAAAAGATAATTTTATCTACTTTACTATAATATTCATCAAACACTTTTTCTGTAACATCTATCGCACCATGAGTGTCCCCAACAAAAATAACTGAGTCTGTTTCTGGTAGTTCTAATAATAATGGTAATGATGAAAAATAATCGTATGCCTTATTTACTAACTCTATAGCCTCATTTATCTGTTCTTCGTTCCACGACATTATTCAGTCACTAATCGTATTATTGTATTATTTCCTAATTTTATTAGACTACCAGCTTGAATTTCAATTTTCCCTTTAACTGGGTTAAATATTTTTCCATCATAAATATATGTTCCATTAGTACTATTCAAATCTTCAATATACAGTTTCCCTCCTTCTAACGATATTATCGCATGTCTTCTAGAAACTTCTGGATCTGGTATTACTATAACATTCTCTGGACTTCTTCCAATAGAAATATTTTCAAATATATCAAAATCCAAAGGAACTTTACTCTTATTTAATGCAGTAGCTGGAGTTGCAATAAATAAAATATAATATTTACTAGCTGTTTCCTGCTGGGCAGGGGGCTGATTAGTTTGCTCAACGGTTTGTTGAGTTGATTGAGCTTCTTGTTGATCTACTGGCTGGACTTGTTCCTCTACTGCTGCACCTTGAGAAGACTGCCCTTGACTTTCTGCTACTATACCTTGTCCTTCTTGAGGTTGACCTGTAGATTGATCTGATATAGCATTTGCATTATTTGAAGCAGTAGCTATAGGTTCTCCAGGATTGGCTTCTGGCATAGTTTGTGCGTTTTCTTCAGATGCAACTGTTGGTTGTGTTTCTACACTTGATTGAGGTTGTTGATTCATTTCTGGTTTTTTGGCACCACAATTTATGCAAAAATTAGCATCATCTGAATTTTCATAACCACAATATGGGCATTTCCATGTCATAAATATATTATACAAAAGAAAACATTAATAAGCGTTCTTACTAATTCTTAAACCAGTTGAAATATGACTATATCACTAAAAATTAAAACGTCTCATAATTATATAAGTAATAAAGATAATACTGAAGTAGGACTTTCTATATATGTAGTTCCAGAAAACGCTTCTACAGCGTCTAATATAAGATATATAATAGCTATAGATAACAGCCCATCAATGAAAGGGGATAAGTTCAATACTGCAATATCTTCTGCTGTTTCGCTCTTATCTAAGATTCCGCCTTCTCAGCAAGTTATCGTGATATTATTTTCAAATCATCCTGAGATCATTTATCAAGGTTATGGAGGAAAAAATGAGGAATTAGAAAATAAATTGCAAAATTTAGAATTTGGTGGAACTACAAGATTTCATGAAACTATAAGAAAAATAATAGAAATTACTAGCGACGGAATACCAACTAAGGCAATATTGCTGACTGATGGAAAGCCAAAAGATAAGGGAAATGTTAAGGATTACGAAGCTCTACAGATACCACCTAATTTAAGTTTCATTTCTATTGGTATAGGTAGAGATTATAATGAGATTATTTTGAAAAGCCTAGCTGATAAAACAGCAGGATTCTTCTATCATATTGAAGATCCATCTCAACTTCCTTTAATTTTAGAAGAACAAAAGAGTTCAGATGTATTTGCAACTAATTTTGCTCTACAAGTTCCTAATAACTTTTCCCCATTAAATTATGATTTACCAATAAATATACCAGTAGTAGATAGGTTACTAGCTATCTATGGTACCATCATAATTCCTCCAGGTAATGATAACTATCAAATTACATTTGTAGCGAGATACCAAGACCCAGTAGATAATCAAATAAAAACGCTAACATATAATTTAACGTTCTATAGGACTGAAAATAAAGAATTAATTACTTCTAATATTAATAGAGACGTTTTAGCAGAGATAAGATACTATAGACTTCTAAAGGAATATGGAGAATTAGTACAAAGAGGTAAGGATACTACAAGAGTAACTAGAGAATTAATGCAAGTAGCAGAGGAGACTAGGAAGGCTAGCCTTATTGAAGCTACACAAAAACTTACAGGTGATCCAAAGACAGATTTATCAGAAGTTACTAAGAAAATGAGATCATCATGATACTTGCTAATATACTAGCAAACTTTCTTAAGGAAAGGAATATTAAAGAAGTTTATGTTAGAAAATTAAAGAAAAAGCCGTTTTTACAAAGATTGGCCGTTAATATTTTATTAAACGATTTAAAACTTATTGAAAAGGAAAATTACGGAAAAGAAATTTCTGATGAACTTAATATTAAATTGTATTCTGGAAAAGGAAATTACAGAACAAAGTATGAAATTTCTAACCTAGGAGAAGAAATAACTTTAGATTATCCTAAATATCCAGTCTTTATAATAGACCTTAGTTTATGGAATAGACATTTAGACGAGGATAAAAATAAACTTTTAATTCAATTAGGATGCTCTTTAAATACCATAAGAAATTATTTATGGGATTATAATTTAGTTATAAACAATTTTCCGGAAAAAGGTTCCTTGTTTAATTTTAAGAATAAAATAAGATATAATGTTGAACCTTCTTCAGAGAATACAATAGTATTAAATCCATATGGCGAAATAGAAGCTAATGAAGATCTGATAAGAAAAACTAAGTATTTTATCATAGGAGGAATCGTGGACAGATCAGGATGGAAAAATGCTACTACTGAACTAAGTAGAATTGCTAAGTATGATTCCTTCCCTCAGGTAAAGATAACTTTGAGAGGAAGTGTAATTGGCGTGCCTGATAGAATAAATAAAATTATAGAAATTATATTAAAGGTAATTTCTGGTAAGAAATTAGAAGATGCTATATTAGAAACTCAAAGTAATGCAGATAAGTTTTCTCGATTAATTATGGAGGCAAATAGAGGAAATCTAAATGAGGCAATAGATTTTCTTAAGCCAAACGATAAAGTACTAAATAGGTTAAAAAAATCTACTCATCAATAAGTTATATACATTTTAAAACAGTAGTGTTAATCAAACTCTTCTTGAATTTTCTTTCTACCCTCTAAGAATTTCTTAGGGAAAGGGAAAGATTTTACGTCTTCCATTTTTATTCCTTTGCTTCTTAATTTATTTATAGCGTCTTTTAAATCATCTTCATGTACTGCAAATTTTACGCCATCTCTTATTGTCTTTAAAGTATTATCGCTCGAATTAAATTTCTCCGCTGAAATTGCTTTCCAATTATTCCCGTCTTTATATATAATCAAAATATCCTGCAAGTATCCAGGTACTACATGCATTACTCCAGCAATGTAATAATTCTCGTATTTATACACTAGATTGCTCATGGGTAAAAACTATTAAAACAAGTATTTGGATTTATCTCTATGATTGATCACGTCATTAAAGCTATAGCTCAATTAATTCAAGATAAAGAACGAGTATATGTAGGACTAAACTCTATTCCTGCATTAATAGGATCTTTTATGGCAAGAGATTTTTATAAAAAGGATATCAAAATACTTGGCGTAGCTGAAGCATATAATCCTGATAAAATTGAGATATCTCCTTCTACTGGAAGTCCATTCTTTATAGAGGGAAGTAGCATATTACCTACAACAGAGGCTTTTGATTTAGCTCAAAAAGGAAAATTAGATGTAATGTTTCTTGGTCCAGTTCAAATTGATGAAGAAACTAACGTTAACCTATCAGTTATAGGAGACTATAATTCACCTAAAGTTAGATTACCTGGCGGAGCAGCAACAGCGTATATTCTTCCTTTAGTCAAGAAAGGAATATTATGGAATCTTAGGCATTCAAAGAGTTCATTAGTTAAGAAAGTTGATTTCATTACTGGCACATCAAAGTTCTCAAATAATAAAATATTCGTCGTAACTAATCTAGGTGTATTAAATTATTGCAGAGAAGAGAAAAAGTGGTATGTTAATTACGTTTATCCATGGAGTAACTTCGAAATTATAAGAGATAATACAGCATTTAGTGTATATCCAAAAATATCTGGAATAATAGATATTAATGAGGAAGAAAAGAAATTTATCCAAAGTGTAGATCCATATAATCTTAGGCTTGCCCTAGAATACTAAGTATTTTTTCATAATCAGCATCATATAGAGGGTACATGCTAGTAGGTTCAGCTCCCCTTGGAATTTTTACTATAGCTGTTACATGCTCGGAATATATATTAGGTCTCTTCTTAGTAAAATATCTGGAATCTACTATTTCCTCTGTAGTAAGTATTACTTGGTTAGAAGCTCTAGCTTTAAGTTCATCTTCATATACTGGACCAATAATTTCTGCATTTCCTTCTTTATCTGCCTTATTTACGTGAATTATTGCTACGTCTGGTTTTATTGCCTTAACTAAGATTATATGCTCGCCAGAAAATGGATCAAGAGAAACTTTCCACGTGTTAGCTTTTTCATGAAGTTTTACCAAATCAGAACCTATTATCCCTCTTACTGGCATAAACGGTACACCAAAAGCTCCTGCTCTTATTCCTGCAATAAATGCTCCACAAGTGTCTTCTAAAATTTCTACTTCTCCATTTTCTATCTTTTCTCTAAATGATGGTAGCATTCCAAACCACTCTAACGTAGCCATAGCTACTCTCACTTTTTTAAGAACATTATTTTTAAGCAATAATTCTAAACCTAAGCCAGGTTCTCTATCTACGAAATTCAGATTTCGTATATTTTCATTGATTAGCTCTTGAATAAATTTTATTGGATTTCTATGTATTGACATTCCACTTATTGTTATAGTATCTCCTTCTTTAATTAACGATAAAGCGTCTTTAATATCAACTACTTTATTTTCCATTTTTATCACCTAACATAGATTTTAATTCTTCTATTGCTTCTTTCTCTTCTAATGTAGAGATATCTCCAATTTCATTACCGTTTACAAGAGCTCTTAATGCTCTTCTCATTATTTTCCCTGTTCTAGTTTTTGGTAATTTATTAACATAATATATTTTATCAATTATAGCAATTTTTCCAAATTTATTTAATATTGTATTTCGTATTTCCTTTTCTAAATCTTCTGACCATATATATCCTTGTTTTAAAGATACAAATACAGCTAATACATTTCCTCTTAGTTCGTCTGATTTACCTACTATTGCAACATCAGCTATTGCAGGAATTTGCAATACTACATTCTCTATTTCTGCAGGACTTATTCTATGTCCTGCAACTTTAATTACATCATCTGATCTTCCTAAAATATATAAATATCCATCATTATCCATATAACCATAATCCCCAGTATAATATACTCCACATTTTTCATAATATTTCTTATATCTTTCATCATCATTCCATAAGGATGACATAAAAGCTGGTGCAGAAGATTTTACTACAATATTACCATTTGAATAAGGTGGTAATTCTTTACAATTGTCATCATATATAGCTATATCTATACCTGGTAATCCATGACCGACTGATCCATTCTTATAATAAATTCCTCCAATATAGAAACCGCCTGGAGAAGCGATAAATCCACTATTTTCGGTTTGTCCCCATGTTTCTATAACGTAAACATTACCTAATAGTTCTTTTAGCCATTTCCATGTTTTTTCTCCTAATATTTCTCCAGCACTAACAATCATTCTAAGACTTGAGATATTTATATCCTTAAGCTCAGTTTTATATCTCATCAATAATCTTAATGCAGTAGGAGCTATCCAAACGTCTGTTACGTGATATTTTTCAATTAGTTTCCACCATATTAAATTATCTGGATAATCTGGAACTCCCTCATACCATAGTAAGGTAGAATTATTTAATAGTGGTCCATACGTACTATACGAATGTCCATTTATCCATCCTATATCTGGAGTAGAGAAAAATACACTTTTTTGATCAAAATTAAATAACCATTTAACGTGAAAATATGCCCAAACAGTATATGCACCAGAAGCATGAACTACACCTTTCGGCTTTCCTGTTGTCCCGGATGTATATAAGATAAATAATGGATCTTCAGAATTGGTTTTTTCTGCTTCCGAATACTTAGCGTCTAAAAGGTCATAGAAATTATAACCTAAAGCTTCACCTGCTCTAGGAACTGTAATTATACTTATTTTTAGATTCTTTATTGCGTTTTTAACAGTATTAAGGTAGTTTATTTCTTTTCCTCTTCTATAGCCTATATCTGATGTTATAATAACTTTTGAGTTAGATGAAACTATTCTTTCTCTTAATGCTTGTTCTCCAAATCCTGCAAATACTACATTATGTATGCCTCCAATTCTCGCTACAGAAAGCATTGAAATCATTGCCTCTGGTATCATAGGCATATAGATTGTTGCTACATCTCTCTTTTTGAAACCTAATTGTTTTAATGCGTTAGAAAAAGAAGCTACTTTTTCATAAAGTTGAGTATAAGTTAATTCTTTATGCTCTCCGTTTTCATTTTCCCAAAATAAAGCTATTTTATCACTTCTTTTTAGATCTAATGTATTATATGTGATATTTATTTTACCGCCTTTAAACCAAGTTACATATGGAAAATTTGAGCTATCATAGATTTTCTCGTAATATTTGAACCAGAAGAGTTCTTTAGCTACTTTATCCCAAAATTATTCTCTATTACTGATAGAATTATTATAAATATTCTTTAATTTTTCTAAAATCTCATTCATTTTCCTAAATATAACTAGAAGCATTAAAATAAGTTTTCCTTGATCTACCTATGAGTATAATAACATAACCTAAAGTTTTCTGGCATCTATTATCCAGTATTCGTTTTCCCATGAGATTTTATCTATTTTAAATTTTATAATATATTTTAATATATCCTTTGCCGTAAGTCCTCCAGAAAAGTTATCTCTAACCATCACTTTTAATTTGCCATGTTTTTTCATTACTCTATACAATTCACGCATTAAATCATAGTCTAGAATTTCAAAAACTAAAACAGAAGAAATACTATTTTCTCTAAATGGAAAGGGATAAAAGAATATTATGTTATTTTCTTTTAGTATACCAGAAGAAATTTCACTATTACCTATACATAGATCATATTTACAAGGTATATACTTAGAGTCCTCTTTTCTTACAATTTTCTCTCCATTTATTATAAAATCAGATATATATTGTAAAAAATTTATTTCACCATATAATAAATTTTTAGATATCAAAAAATCTACTTTTTGAAAGTTTGAAATTCTTCCATAAGCTAAACTTATCTCTTCTTTTTTACCATCTATAATAATAAGCTTTTGTGCTTCATGCAATGATGTCTCGTTATCATTCATGTCTTTTAGTTCTGCAATCTTCATGAATAAAGAGTAATGTATACTTCCATAAATATTTTCCTTTATACGTATTTTAGAATCATTAATAACTTAAAAATAGATGTTAATTTATTTATATATATCTTCTATAGCTTTAGAAGCATCTACTATAGACAATATGCCTATTACCTGACCTTTTTCATCTTTAACTGGAAGATGCCTTATCTTGTTTTTTATCATGAGGCTAACTGCTTCAGAGATATCAGTTTCTGAGGACACTGAAATCAAATTGCCCATAGTAGATGCTATTCTAACTTCGTCTGAAGGAGAATAGCCTGACGCTATAGCTTTTACCGCATCTCTATCTGTGAAAATTCCCTTTGGCTCTCCGTTTTCTGTAACTAAGACTGATCCTATTCCTTTTTCTAGCATTAACTTACAAACTTCTTGTAAACTAGTATTAGCCTCAACTTGAAACACTGGAACTATCATATAATCTTTTACTTTCTTCATAGCAAGAGAATTATCTTAAACTAGGTAAATAAAACTTTTTATTATCTACTTTTACATTAGACTCAATCTTAGAAAATATATAATTGAAAACTAAATATATTAAAAATAGATTATTGCTCCCAATAAGTTTTTAATTCAATTTTTTTAGGCTCCCCATTCTTTAGCAAATCTTCAATAACTTGTCTATAATAATCTTCTGATTGTACGCCCCTAATTAACCATTTATCATTAACTACTATTGCAGGAACTCCCCTAATTCCCATAGCATGAGCTTCCTCTTCATCTTCTATAACTGCAAGTTTAGCTTTTTTTGACTTAAAATCTTTTTTAAATCTTTCAATATCTAAACCAACTTCTTCTGCTATTCCTATTAGTACATCATCAGACGTTATATCTTCGCCTTCAAGGAAGAACTTTTCTTGAGCTTTGCTATAATATAACCAGTGTCCTTCATCGCCTTTCTGGAATTCTGCAGCTTTGCATGCCATTTGAGGTGGAAGAGACCAAACATAACCTATTTTGCCCTTACTAATCACTTTATCAGGATCATAATCTGGTATATATTTTTTTAAAATAGAAAATTCATTTTTAAAAACTTCTCTAGCATCCTCTACTGTAGGAGCAATTTCTTTAAGGTCGTCTAATGAAGATATCATCATAAATGACTTATGTCTAACTATAACTTGATCTTTATAGTCCTTTGCTACGTTAAGTAGTCTTCTAGTGGCTACAAAGCAAAATGGACATAATACATCATGAAAGAATTTGATTTCTAACATTTTAAGAAAGTTATTCTTCAGAATTTTTAACATTACCTTTTATAGTTTGGCTCTAGTTTTTGCATCTTTTATTTTAGCGAAATCTTCATTTATAGCATTTAACTCAGATTTTAGCTCTTGGATAGAGTTTAATTTATTAATAAGCTCCTCTAAGTTATTCCAATAATATTTTATTACTACATCGAGATAATATTTATGCATAGTGAGTATACCTAAAGTCACAAGGAGTTCGCTGTTTATACCATTCTTTTCTAAAATATCCTTTTTATTCTCTTCTAAAGAATTTAACTGATCTAGTAAATCAAAAAAATATGTTCTTGCATCCATTAACTCTCTTTCTCCGGATTTCATAAGTTCTTCTGACATTTTTAATCAATTTAATTAAATTATACACATTTTTAAGTTTTCCTTTTCAATTCTACTTTATATTTCCTGCATTTATATACTTTAACTGAATATTTTAAACAGACATTAACTATCTTTTATTAAATGATATACACAAAGATTTTTTTCCTTATCGTTATATAGAATTATTAGTGAATAATATGGAAACCCAAATTGTAGATCCTTGTGTACAAGAGTGTTTTGAGCCTAATTCATCATGGAAATATGTATCAGTAGCTGAATGCTTAAACAGATGTAAGTCATTAAATATAACTAAACCGGTGTGAAAATGTTAGTAAAAGATGTTATGACACCTGATGTAATTACAATAGATAAAAGTGCTAGCCTATATCAAGCATTAAATGTAATGATATTAAATAATATCAGAAGACTAGTAATAGGCAATGAAGGGATAATAACAATAAGAGATATTGTATACAATTGGAAAGATATTAATTCACCAGTAGAAAAAGTAATGAGTACAGACTTAAAATTTATTGATAAAAATGCTAGTTTGCTAGAAGCATGTAGAATAATGACTGCATCTGGAATAGGATCTTTAATTATAGGCAACGGAGAAAAAATAGAAGGAATAATAACGGAAAGAGACCTGGTCAGATATTGTAAAGTAGAATCTAATTCTTATGTAGGCGATGTAATGAATGTAGATCCTTTAATGACTACAGAAGATACAGCATTAAATGAAATAGTAGATTTTATGAAACAAAAAAATATTAGACATGCAATAGTTATACGAAATAGTCTGCCATATGGAATAATTTCAGTAAGAGATATAGGTAAGGCTATCTTAGCTAAAAGAGATTTAAATAAAACTAAGGTAGGAGGATTCATGACATACAATGTATATAAGGTTACCCCAGACTCCACATTAGAAACTGCAAGATATTTAATGGCAGAGAAGAACATTGGTTACTTACCCGTAGTAGATTCAAGATCTACCTTAGGTAGCATAAGCGAAAGAGAATTATTAGCTGTACTTTCAATTTAATTTTTTATTTTTTACCTTATTAGCATATCATAATTAGTAGAAAAGTTTATAAATGGAAAAATATATCATTATGGAATAAGTGACCAAAAATGGCAGAATACAGAAAAGTCTTTGAAGGGGTTGCATATACAATAATAGAAGATGATGAAGCATCAATAGTTTTTTTGGAAGGAAAGCCTATAGCAGCTTCATGTATTGAGCATGGAAATCATGTGATGTTCGATATAAACTGCCCCCATGTAGAAAAACTATTAAAGAAGGTTTTTTCTTAAACCTCAGCTATAACAGCTATTTCTATTAGTACGTCTTTAGGTAATTTAGAAACTTCTACTGTTACTCTTGCTGGAGGTTTTTCATGAAAATATGTAGAGTAAATTTCGTTAAATTTAGTAAAATCGTTCATATTCCTTAAGAATACAAATGCCATAACTATATTATCAATTTTGGAATTTGCTTGCTCTAAAATAGATTTAATATTTTCCATAACTTGTTTTGTTTGAGTTTGTATATCATCACCCTTTATGTTATTTGATGCATCCAGAGGAATTTGACCAGATATAAAAATAAGATTTCCAACTTTTATAGCTTGAGAATAAGGCCCTATTGGAGCTGGAGCTTTATTAGAGAAAATTACTTCTTTCATACTTTTAACAGTACACAAAAGCTTTTAAATTCTATATTAAGGCTTCCTGCGGTATACCGTAGATAGTTAATGCAATTTCTCTTAAATCTCTTGATAGTTCTTCCATAGTTATTTCTCCTCTTAAGCCTCTATATATTATATTTCTATACTCTTCAGGAACATAATCCATTCTAGGTTCAGTATTATAAAAGTCCTTCAACGCTTGATCTCTTTTACTAGGATTAGTTACGGCTTCTTCCAATTCTCTTTCTAACCATTCTGGAAATGGAAAATTATTAGTCAAAGCTACGTAGAGCGATACTGTAAAAGAATATATGTCCATTTCATTTGAAGCTCTCTGTCCAAATCTCTGTAATGGATGAGCATAATAGGGAGTATAATGGATAACTGGCACCCCAATTTTTACTGCACTTCCAAGATCAGATAGCTTAGGAATACTTTGTTCATTAACTAAAGTGTTTAATGTGTCTTCTCCATATTTGGGCAATTGTTTTGTAAATAAAATATTAGATGGTTTTACGTCACAATGTACATATCCTTCTTTATGTATAGATATAAGACCTTGAGCAATTTTGGAAAATATTATAGAAACAATTTCTGGCCATAGTGATGAATGCCTTAATGAAGAATATTCTTCTTTAACTAAAATGTCTCTTAAATCTCCCCCTTCCATATATTCCATTACTATTGCTGGGGGAGAACTATAATAATCTATAAAGTTTTCATCCATAAAACTTGCTAAAATTCTTACCATATATTTAGAATTTTTGGATATTTCTTGCATTTTAGCAACTTCATATAACATTTCGCCAAAATTGTACTCTTTTTTCATAATTTTCATTGCGTATTGCTTACCTAATCTTTCTACTAATAATACATAGCCCATTCCACCATTTCCTGCTACTCTCTTTACTTCATATCCATATATAACATAGCCTAACCAAAGTTCTGGATAAAATTCCTTTGGAAAATAAAGCATACTTGCTCTTACTTTATCGCAAGCCTCTACTAATCCTTCTCTACATGCGTATAAATATTCCTTTTCTGCATCTTTATGAGAATTCAAATTTTCTAATGCATAAGCTTTTATATATGCTGACCCTGCAGTTCGTCTTATTTTTTCTACTTCTTCAATAGTTTTATACGCATCCATAAATTTTCCAGCTTTAGCATAAGCATTAGCCAGCATTAGTAAGTTTTGATAAGTTCTGGATCTTTTTATGGCTTCTTCAAAGTACTTAATAGCTTCATTTGGATTTTTCTTTAAGTGAATCCATCCTAATTTTATTAATGGTGCATCATAAGTAGGAAGTACGTTAACAGCTTCGTTCAATAGTTTAACATTTCCTGTTTGTTCGTATTCTTCCAATAAATTGTCTGCTTTTTTCCTTAATTTTTCTTCTAAAAGTTTATATCTATCATCAGAGAAAAACGAATAAATTTTCAGTGCTTCTAATTCTTTTCCTTCTTTCTCATAACATTCAGCTACAGCTAATGACTCCTCCGGAAACTTCTTATCTAATTTTTCATATAATGATATTGCTTCATTACATTTATTCATATTTGAAAGCTGGACTATTGAATTACGTATTATATCTTCGTCATTAGGATAGGTCTTTAAAGCATATTTTATCACTTCATAATCATCCATCATTTTCAATAACTGATGCTTGTTGTTTTTAGGTATAATTTTCCCGTAAATTATTGCATATGGAAAGCCTTGCAGTAGTTTTTCTCCTACTTCATTTTTCTCTAGTATGCACAAAGAGTTATTGGATTCAAAAATGTAACCGAACTTCATCTTTTCAGAAAATATACCTTCAAATTCAATTTTATTACAATCATATACAGGTATTTTAGTTAATTTCACTTTTTCGTTCTCTATGGAGACTAAATATCCTTTTATATTATCTTTAACCTTAATTTTGCCATTATATTCTTTAAGTATGCCGTTATCATAAATATATTTGTTATCGTTAGTAACAAAGACGAACTGCACATTTATTTAGCTTTAGGTAAAACCTTTTTTAACTTAAGGCTTAATAATACTATCTAACTTATTTTCTCTAAAAATGACTGAAGCCAATCCATTGCTTTAAAGTAATCATCTTTAAATATATTCTCATTGAATGAGTGAATGTTAGAACCAGCATTATCTACTCCTATACCATCAGCAACTTGATTATTGTTAAGTATATTAGCAAATGACTCCATTGGTCCTGTACCTGGACTATTAGGTAATACTACTGGATCTATTTTATACACTTCCTTAGCTGATTGAATTAACGCCTTACTTATTTCACTAGAAATTGAAGTCCTATAAGGCTTTACTTTCCCATATACTACTACTTCTATATTCTCCTTGTCTGCTATGCTTTTTAACTTAGTTAATATTTTTTCAGGATCTTGATTAGGAACTAATCTAAAATCAATTTTTACAAAAGCATAGGAAGGTATTACAGTCTTAGATCCTTCACCAGTATATCCACCAAAAATTCCTGCTATATTACATGTAGGCTCCTCAACTAGTTTTTTCATGAAATTATCAGGTACGTTTTGACCAAGTGCTTTTTCCATTTCTTCTTTATCAGCTTTAAGATATCTAGTTTCTTCTTCAGTTAACCATTTCACATCATCATAAAATCCTTCTATCTTAACTTTTCCAGATTGATCACGCAAATTATTAATAAAGTATACTAACTTCCATACTGGATTTTGAACTATTGGAGCGTACATAGAATGTAAATCTTTTTCTGTGGACGCTCTTAATTCTACGTATAGTAATCCTTTTACTCCTAAAACTATTTCTGGAGATCCATCTGGACCTCTACCGGAACCTTCCCAAAGTATATAATTGCTCTTAAGCAAGTCTCTATAGTTATTAAGAAAACTTACTATATTAGGACTTCCTATTTCCTCCTCTCCTTCGTATATAAATTTTATATTTATTTTTAATTTATTTTCCTTATAAAGAGAAATAATTTTCTGAAGTCTAGCCATCAAAGTACCTTTGTCATCTCCTACTCCTCTAGCAAAAATTTTCCCATCCTTTTCTTTAGGTTTAAATGGATCAGAATTCCACTTATCTAAAGGTTCTACAGGTTGAACGTCATAATGATTGTAAACTAATAGTGTCTTGTTGGCTTTGACATTTATTTCTCCATAAACATAAGGATTTCTAGACTTATCACGTATTAGTCTAGCGTCTATGCCATTAGATTTCATGTAATCTACTAGATATTTTGCTCCTTCTTCTCCTTTACCTTTCGCTGATGTAGTATCTATTTTTAAAAATTCGAACAAATCATCTAAGTAATCCATTACATTTTTAAAATAAAAAGTAAGATTTTAAGTTATGCTTAAACACATAGAGTACATCAGACATGGACTTACTGAACCTAAAATGACTGTGTATATATACAAAAAGGTTGAAGATGGAAAAATTGTCTCGGCGTTTAGAATTATGCTATATAAGGATAAGGTAATAACAGTATACGAAGATGATAAATTAAGCGGAGGAGAAGTTTCTGATATGTTAGAAGGTAAAATAGATAATGTTTTGAGTTTAATAAAAAAATATTATGACGAAAATATAGATGATTTAATAATTTATGGAGAACAAAGCGAAGTTGACAAATTATTGGATAATTTATAATTAATGTATTTGATTCTATATGAATAATAATACCATAATCTTTAGTATTAGTTGGATTTTATGGGGAATTGGATACTATTTATTTCAACCATTTCTATCTATATTTCTCATAAAATTTATCTCTCCTAATGATTTAGGTCTTTTCTACCTACTTTCTGAAGTTGTAGCTTTGCCTTTCCCTAGTATTGGAAATATTTTATCAAAACGATTCGGAATAAAATTTTCAATATTTTTTGGAATGATACTCAGCGGATTAGGTCTCATAATATTACCATTTTCAAAAAATTTTGAAGAGTTACTTATTTCTATCATGCTAAATGAATGCTTTTACATAGCATTACCCAACTATTATGCCATAATGAGAATCCAAGGAGAAAGTGTAATTACTAAAGTTTGGGCAATTTCTGTTTCCCCCGCTATAATAATGCCTACAATAGGGGGAATTATTATATCCTCTTTTGGATACTTATTTTTATTTTTAATTTCAGGAATTTCTATATTATTCTCAATAATTCCTTTGCTATCATTTAATTTTTCCTTCACTAAAGAAAAGCTATCAGTCAAGCAAAAAATACCATTTGTAATTATCTTTACTATTGTTCCTATTGCTTTATCGTCGCAATTTATCTACTTAGTTATAAAAGAATTATATAATCTTAACCTTGAAATTGTCGGCATAATTGCTACAACAGCCGAGATAATTGGTATGATTACAACTTATTTATTATCTTATGTTGAGCCTAAAAAGGCGTTGTATTTATCCTTCTCTATTTTCTCTATGCAGATATTTGCATTAATAAATCCATTTTTCGCTGTATGTTTTGGAATTTGGGAAGCTATAATTCCAATATCGATAGAATCGCGAAAATCAGTAGTAGATTTTACATATGCTACAACCATGCAAATAGTAGGCTGGATTTTAGGATATACTATAGCTACATTTATAGCTAATCCTTATACTTCTATCATATTCGCATCCATTTTATCATTATTACTTTTACCAATTATAAAAAGAAAATATTGAAGTAAGTGATTTTACACTAATAAAAAAAGTCAGTTATCTTAGCTTTCATAAGTTATCATTTAAAACCATGAAATCAAAATACTTATTGATGAATCTAATACAATTAACAATTTTAACAAATCTAGCTGAGGGAGAATTGAGTATAAAAGAACTTTCAGAATACATAGGAACTCCTAAGAAAACTATTGCAAAATCCTTATCTATGCTAGAGAATAAAGGATATGTTGAAAAGAGAGCTTTAATAGGAAAAGATATAATATATTCAATTACTGATGCTGGGCTAGAAGAATTATATAGAAATTACTTATTTATAAAAAAATTATTGGATGATATGGAATTTACATTATGCAATAGATTTGATTGTTAAAACCAAGAAAGTAAATTATAGAGCATTGAAATAAATTTCTGCTTATCTATTTCATAGACTACATTAGTATTAGGATTCTTATTTAATACTCCTAGATAATCTATTACAGTCATGCCTCGAGTTAAACAATCACAGTTTTCAATATCGACATATTGCTTTTCAACTTTTGTAGCTACTGAAGAATCTATAGCAATACTAGTTGTTATTAAATCAGGATGCGGATTTCCATTCATTTTTTGATACTGCATAGCAAATTTTCTGTAATGTTCATAAATAGAGATATAAAAGTTTGACATTTTTGTATTCATACTCATTATATATTTCCATTCTTTTTCATCAATTGTATAATTAGTTATTAAGTCCCATGCAACCATAGTTAGATCCATTCCAGAATTAAAGATAATTTTTGCTGCATCAGGATCAACCCAGATATTATATTCAGCTACTGGAGTTATATTTCCTCTCCCATATATAGTACCTCCCATTATCCATACTTTCCTTATTTTTTTAGCTATTGAATTATCTTTAAGATATGCTAAAGCTAAGTTAGTTAAAGGAGATATTGCTAGAAATTCCAATTCTCCAGGGTATGTATTAGCTAAATCTATTATAGCATCAATTGCACTTTTATTTTGAGCTTTAAGCGTTTTTGGCTCTGGAATTAAATCTCCTATTCCTCCTTTTCCATGAACATTTTCAACTGTTCTATAAGATTTTACTATTGGCCTTCTGCTCCCTAGATATACTGGTATATCCTTATTTATGAATTCTAACGCCCAAAGCGCATTATTTACTTCTTGATCAAAAGCTATATTTCCTTCAACTATAGTTATACCTTTAACGTCAATTCCATATCGAAGTAACATAAATAGACTCATTATATCGTCTTCTGCTGTATCGCAGTCAATTATAAAATATCTTGACATAGAATATTTACCTTTATACGAATATGTTTTTGAAATCAAATATCTTTTTTAACTTTTTATGAATCATTGAAGCTTCTTCAGATTTAAAATACTCATAATTAGCAAGTAAATCTTCGTCAGTAACATATATTTTTGCATATCCAGTATTTAGCACTGTATATGCATAAATTGGGTTTATTTTTTTCATAACATTTACGAATTCTTCCACATTATTGACTCTAACATAATAACTATTCTTATTACTTTCTTCAATATTAGGAACTCCTTCATCTTTACTAAAACCAGTTGTATCTATATTTTCAGTTAATGTCGCATGAAATTGGTATTTGCCATTTTCTAAGTATTCTATAAGCAAAACTAACGGATTAAATTTAGAAAATCTGTCTATACTAGAAATTAAATATGAAGTATCTTCTATTGTAGATTCAAACGTATATACCTTACTAGGTCTTTCAAATAGTTTTATTTTAGCCTTAGTTATACCTCCAAAAAGTCCTTTTGAACCTATAATACCTTTCCATCTAAACATTTTATAAGGAGTTACAAAATCTACCCATTCTGTAAATTCTGAAGGCTTACCAAACCTAGTAGATAAAGGAGAAATTTCATTATTAGCTAATAGTCCTCCTATTGAGCCGTCGTAAAATGAGGGAAATAAAAGATCTTTACTTAAAGCATCTTCCCTTATTTTCGATACAGAAGCCCCAGCATAAGCTATTACAAAATTCTCATGAATCTCATATTCATCCATTTTTACGTGAAGATAAATATCAGCTTTCCTAAGTTCAGAATGCCTTCCATATCCTAACATCATAACTTTTTTATTACTAATGTACGCATCTCTTAATTCATTAAAAAGTTCCTTTTCACTATATACTTCAGGCACGTCTAATAGCTTATTTAAAAAAGTTTAAAACGTATATGACATATCATTTTCTTTAAAACATAACCTTATTTAAAAAAACATCTTCATATAATTATGCCACTTGTAGGAGTCATTATGGGAAGTAAGAGTGACCTAGAATATATGAAAGATTGTATAGATATTTTAAAAGATTTTGGAGTAAGTTATGAAGCCAAAGTAGTATCAGCTCATAGAACTCCAGAATTTATGGTAGAATATGCCAAAACTGCAAAATCTAGAGGTATAGAAGTTATTATTGCAGGAGCTGGAGGAGCAGCGCATTTACCAGGAATGACAGCTTCTTTAACTACATTACCAGTTATAGGAGTACCAATACCATCTAAGAATTTAAATGGACTAGATTCCTTGCTCTCAATAGTTCAAATGCCATACGGTATACCAGTAGCTACAGTTGCCATAGGTGGAGCAAAAAATGCTGCTTTACTAGCAATAAGAATATTATCAATAAAACATAAAGACTTGGAAGAAAAACTTGAGAAATTCATGGAGAGTATGAAAAATGATGTACTCTCAACCTCTATCTAAATTAAAGATTGGAATCCTAGGAGGCGGACAGCTAGGCTGGATGATGATATTAGAAGGAAAAAAGTACCCTTTTGAATTTTACGTTCTAGGAGATAAAGAAAAAGATCCAGCATGTAAAATAGCTGACAAATGCTTCTCAGAGGAAGAATACAAGCAAATGATAGATTCGAGTGATATAATAACATATGAATTTGAGCATGTAAATGAAAATGCATTAGAATATGCAGAAGAAAAAGAGAAACTATTGCCAAGAATAAACAATGTAGAATTAAAGAGAGAAAGATATAAGGAGAAAGAATTTCTTAGAGACAACAGTTTTCCAGTACCTAGATTTTACGTTGCAGAAGATGGAGATGAAGCATTAAAAATACTAAAGGAAGAGTTCAATAATGAGGGAGTAATCAAAACATCTAAGGGAGGATATGATGGAAAGGGACAATATTTTATTCATAATGATGTAGATAAATATCAGTTTATTAAAGATATGAAGTGTAAATTCGTTGTTGAAGAATTCGTAAATTACGATTTTGAAGCATCAATAATAGCTGTGAGGAGCAAAAATGAGTTCAAATATTATACTCCTTCCTATAATTATAATGAAAAAGGAATATTAGTTTATAACTATGGACCATATTATAATGATAAAATGATAGAAATTGCAGATAATTTAACTAGAAGATTAGATTATGTTGGAACAATTGGAATTGAATTCTTTGTGAGAAAAAATCAAGTATTAATTAATGAGATTGCACCTAGGGTTCATAATACTGGACATTATACTCTTGATGCAGCATCGATATCACAGTTTGAAGAGCACATAAGAGCAATATCTGGACTTCCTTTAGGATCTATTAGTGTATCAAAATTCTTTGGTATGGTTAATATTTTGGGCACAGATAACTTACCAAAAGAGCTTCTTAATTACGGTAAAGTATACTGGTACGGTAAAAATGAAGTTAGAAAGAGAAGAAAAATGGGACATGTAAATATTATAGGTAATGATCTTGAAGACGTTAAGCAAAAAATTGATAATGTTATAAAATTAATATATCCACAAGGATATAGCTTATGAAATTTAAATTTAAAATCTGGATAGAAGATGAAAATGGAAATGCCATAGTTGGAAAAGGAGGAGTAGAACTAATCAAAGAAATTCTTAAAACAGGCTCCATAGCTAAGGCTGCAGACAATTTAAACATGTCATACAAGTTCGCTTGGGAATATTCTAGGAAGATAGAAGGTACTATAGGAGGATTAGAACCTAAAAAGGGAGGTAAAAATACTGGTGGTACTATAGTATCTGATAAAATTCAACAACTTGTAGAAATATATGAAAATGCAGAAAAGGAAATTCAAGAGATATTAGATAAATATTCTAAAAAACTTGACGAGTTAAATAACGTTAAATGAAATCTCAAGTAATTGCTTAGCATTTCTATATCTCCAGTGATCTAATTTTATTTCTCCTATTTCTCTGGTGTCAGAAACATGTTGTTTATTGCAAGCATTTATATTCCAGCCAGGAATTATGACGATATATAATTCTTTTATATCTGGAGGTATAGGGAACAAATCATAAATTTCATCTCCGTACTTCTTTTCTGCTTCTTCTCTTTGCAATTTTTCTACTATAAACGAAGCCCCCTCTAAAATTTTTTTGTTAGCTTCCTTAAAGATCTGTGAAATTTCTTCTTCATTAGGCTTTCTATCAAATTTTAATGTTAACCTACCATGAGGGCCATTAACATATGTACTAGCGGTCCATTTAGCATTTAGGATTTTTTTCGATGCGCCTTTTAAAACATGTAATGCACTATGTGTTCTTATCTCAATACTATCCATTTTCTATTGCCCTTAGTGCACCTTTTATAAATTCTTCTACAACTTTTTCTGGTTCTTTTGCTTTCATGACTGCACTTGCTACTCCTATACCTGCTGAACCCAACTTTATAGCAGTATAGACGTCATCTCCATTGCTTATTCCTGCTCCTGCTATAAGATATACGCTTGGAGTCTTCTTTATTTCATCAACAGCTTTCGTTATGACTTCTGGTTTAGCTTTAGAAACTGAAATTCCTGATCCTATTAATTCTGGAGGTTCTATTAGAATGGAATCAGGTTGAAGTAAACCAATTGGATTAACTAGTTCATATCTATCTATACAAACTACAGATTCTAATCCTAATTTTTTCATTTTAGTTAGTGCATTATGAATTTGGTCTAGTCTAATTCTTTTTTCACTATGGTTTAATAGACTTCCCTTTGCTCCAGCCTCTTTTATCATCTCTGCTGTTATTGCTCCAGTATGAGCACCAAGATCTACGTCATCTATATGTTGTGCATATATTGGTAGTGATACTTCTTGGGATAGAGTAGATATCATAGTTGCAGGTACTGATAGAGTTACTTCCGTAGAATATTCTATTGAAATTTTTTCTATTTTTTTAGCAATATCGATCCCTTTTTTTCCAAAGGCGTTGTCATATGCTTTGAAATTTATTATTAATATTGGCTTTTTCATAAGAATAGAATAGGTGAGTTGGTTTTATTTATTGCGGAATAGATTTAGCAGTAAAGAGAAAAACTGCTGTAGCAAAACTTTTTGAAGGAAAAATAGAATATTTGTTTCTTTTTAGCGATAATGAAATAATAGAATATTGCAAAGAAAGTAAAATAGTAGCCATAAATTCACCACTATCTTTTTCGCAGGGGTTTAGGGAAGTTGATAAAGCAATGATTAGAAAAGGTTATAGAGTACTTCCACCTTCTTTCATGAGAAGCCTTGTAGAAAGAGCAATAAGAATAAAAACTGAATTTAAACAAGTAATAGAAACTCATCCTACATCATCGTTAAAAAAACTTAAAATAAATTGGAAAAACTTCTCTAATATAAAAGATGAAGTAGATGCCATAATATGTGCATTAACAGCATATTCATACGATCTAGGAGTAGCAGAAGAAATATCTGCGATTGATGGGAAAATCTACCTTTTGCCCGAAAACATTAGTATAACAAAAGACAAAGCAAATAATCTGTATTTCTTTAAATTTAAGAAATAACTTTTGTACTATATTCATGCTAAGTACTTCCCGTAACTTATGTAGAAATATTATAAATTATTTTAGATCTCTACTTTCTTCTATGGAATTAAGTTTAAAATTCGTGAATTTCGAGAGTTCAGAATTAAAAGATAATCCATTAAATGATCCATTTATAAGAAAAATAGGTATAATAGAACCAGAAGATCCAATAGGTAAACCTATTATATTTTATCTTAGCGGATATCTTTCTTCATCTTTATCTATGCTAAACTACGATCCTCTATCCCAAGATTTATTCAGTAGAATATCTAGACTCATGGCTGAATCTAAAATAAAAGGTTCAATAGTAGTTTTGCCAGATATGTTTACAAAGGTAGGAGGAAATCAATATATTAATTCTAAGGCAGTAGGAAATTACGAAAATTTTCTTTTTAACGAATTAATTCCATTTTTTAAAGACAAATATAAATCGCAAGCATTAGGTTTGATCGGCAAATCATCTGGTGGATATGGATCTATAGTACTAGCGATGAAACATAAAGTAGATAGCATAGCTGTTCACTCAGCAGATTCTTATTTTGAATATGTATATCTACCTGAATTTCCTAGAGTAATAAATAATTTAAGAAAATACTCTTCCCCAGAAGACTGGTTAAATGAATATTGGAAGAAAGATAATAAGAAAAGAAAAGAAGATCTAAATACACTAAACATAATAGGAATGTCAGCTTTCTATTCTCCATCTGATGATGGAAAGATACTTTTACCTTTTGATTTAGATACAGGAGAAATAATTGATAGCATCTGGAAAAAATGGCTCGAAAAAGATCCGGTTAGAATGATAGAAAAATATCATGAAAATCTAAGTAGAACTAAAATTTTTATGGATGTAGGAATTAAAGATGAATTTAACATACAATATGGTATGAGAATATTACATAGTAAAATGAAAAAACTAGGAATAGAACACAATTATGAAGAATATAATGATGGACACTTAAATACCTCGTATAGATTAGATATATCCTTATCGTTCGTAGAAAAGTCGCTATACGAAATAATACAGTAGATAATTATTACGTCGTTTTACTATAGTAGTATTCAACTTATTTTATTATCTTCATAATCTTAATTATATATTATGGTAATAGATATAGTAATTTTGATGAAAGTAATATTAACAATTATAGGAACTGTTACTGCAGTATTCGGAGTAGGATACATTATACTAGTAAAATTTAATTTACCAAATTTAGATAAGCAAAATACAATAACTTTATCTACTATCCTAATATTTGTAGCTTTAGCGTCATTTATTATCTCATTTATTATACTATAACCTATGGTTATAGCTAAATTTGAAAACGGAGACACATTCTTGCTCTCAGAAAATGGAAGTATAAGCAAATTTCAAAATTTAAAACCAGATATTTTAATTGTTGATAAGCTATCACCAGATTTACTCAACTATGCTATAGAAAATAATTTAAAAATATTTGAATGCAATAAAAAGGAAAACGAATGCCTAGAAGAACTAGTTTTAAGATTATTTCCACAATGTAAATCATGCAAATTTATGTAAAAACAACTGCAGAGTTTTAAATAAGTATGTTTTTAATATATTTAAACTATTTTTAGTATATGTTGGTTACTGCACCTTTTGCTGGACCTATAGCTTTTCCTGTACTAGTAAAAAAGAAATTAGAAGAAGCAGATTTTGACTTAGAAAATTCATGTACGTCAAACAAAATAGGAAATATAGTTTTAGACGCAATAAGTAATATAGTTAGAATAAAAAATGAAAGATATAGAATAATAGGGGCAGTATATATCAAAATGTATAGCATTATAGGAAATAAAAATTCTAATAAAATATACACTATAAGAAAAGGAACATTAGCAGATATTAATGCTAGATTATATGCAAAATATACTAAAAAAGAAGTAATAAACACTGATGCAAAAACTGCAATAGAAATGGCAGAAAAAGGCAATCTTGCAATAGTTGGTATAGAAACTAAATTAGGAGATAGTTTAGAGGAAGAATTTGAAAAAATTGGAATAAAATCTCCTTCTTGTATAATTTACTCAGAATTAGAAAACAATACGAATTTTCTAAATGAATATTCAAGAGGAATAGAATTAATCAAAGAAAGACCTGAAGATTCATCCATAGTAATTTCCTCATCTTCTAACTATTATCCTTTAGACATAATGGAAAAGATAATATCTCACTATAATCACCAATTAACTACATCAAAAGATGAGATAAGTAAGTCAGTAAAAATATATTCTGAGATAATTCCAGAAATTTCAAGTCTGAGATTTTAACCCATATACATAAGGTAAATGCAATTGATAATGTAATGCCAAAAGCAAATCCCTCTCTGTTATTATCCCTTTCGGCTTTCCAGAATCATCAAGAATAAGTAATGAGCCTATATTCTTATCTATTAACATAGCAGCAGCTTCATTTATAGCTCTATCTTCTTCTATAGTAACTACTAGATTTTTCATTGCATCTTTTACTTTTTTGCTAAAGAAATAATCAGGATCCATTTTTTCAACACATTTAGCAGCATTTTTAATTGAATCTGCTGCAGTTATAATACCAATTACTTTTCCGTCTTCATCAATTACTGGTAGCCTCCTAAAACCTCTACGTAACATTTGTCTCGTAGCTTGCTCTAATGAAATATCAGAAGTGATTGTCGTTACTCTCTTAGTCATAAACATACCGACTGGAAAAAGAGGTTCTAAGTCCTGAAATTGAAGTAGCATCTCTCTTTCAGTAACTATTCCAGTAGGTTTACCTATCTCATCTACTACTGGTAATGCACCGAAGTTACGTGTGACCATAAGAGTAATTGCCTCTAAAATATCATCTTTTTCATAAACTACGACAGGATTAGGGGTCATATAATTTGAAGCTAAAGAATTACCTAGTTTAAACAAATCACCTTGAGTACAACCATTAGGACAAAATCCTAAGAATACATAAAGAAGATCTCTAGTCGATAATATTCCTTCAATTTTATTGTTGGCGATAATTACTCTTCCTATTCCTCTTTCATTAATTTTCTTAAAAGCTGTTAACAAATTATCTTCTATAGATATTATAGGTGGTTTAGTTATCTCTAAAGTTTTTACTATCATAATAAAGTATTCTTGAAAGAGGTATTAAAAACTTAGATTATTCTTTTAAGAGGATATAAAATTATAAATGTAAATAAAGTAAATGATACTCTAAAAATATATTTTACGATATGATTTGAAATAATTGCTTAGGTGTGGCGGGCCCGCCGGGATTCGAACCCGGGACCTACGGGTACCTCCCTAGCGGTTAAGAGCCCGTCGCTCTTCCTGGCTAAGCTACGGGCCCATATAAACTAGATAACTACGCAATATATATAAAACTATTGCTTCTTTTGAGTTAATGATGAATATATCATCTTTATAATTTTATACTTGCCTTGAACTTTATTAACCATTACTACTCCTTTTATTCTACTTCCTGGATGAATTTTATCTAAAACTTCTGGTTCTAGATTTAGAGAATTAGCAGAATTTATTAAATCTTCAAGAGTTATTTTCAACTTTTTAGTTTTTCTACCTTTTCTTCTACTATCTGCAGTAAAATATGCTAACCATATCGCTACTTTTTGTTTTTCATAATCTCTTAAGCTCATTTCTGTATCAGTATTGCATTTATAATTCCATCTTGTCCAGGTCTAGATGTGACTATTGCTTCTCCCGCTTCTGTCCTTATTTTTGCCCCTTTTACTATTATACCTCTTCTTGCATATTCTCTATTAGCTGGAACTTCTAATACTTCGAGAATCTTTACTTTCTTATATGTATTATCTGATGGATTTAACAAGTTAGCATACGCTGCATATTTTAATTTTATTTTTATATTTCCACCTAGTGTTCTTACTTTCTCTTTAATATCTTCTGAATGTAATTTTGTTTCTGACGGAGCTTCTCCCATTTCAAACTTTCTTTTATCCTTGTATGAACCTTTTAATCCTCCACTTATCTTCTTAAAATCGTTGCCTTGGTAAACTCCCATTTATCCTCACTCTACATTATTCAAGAGAGTTAAATAAAAAATTAAGCTCCAAAGTTTCTTTTTCTTCTTTGATAGGACCTTATTGCTCTCCAAAGATCTATTTTCCTAAATTCAGGCCAATATGCTTCACAGAAGAATAGCTCTGAATATGCTAAATGCCAAAGTAGAAAATTACTTATTCTCATCTCACCTGATGTTCTTATTACTAAATCTATATCACTTACTTCTTCATCATAAAAATATTTTTTAAAGCTATCCTCATCTAACATTATATTTTTTAGTTCTCCCTTTTTATATTCTAAAAGTAGTTTTTCTACTGCATCAAGTATTTCTTGTCTTCCTCCATAGCATATAGCTAAAGTTAAACTTCTATCCTTAAATGCTGATGATTTTTCTATCACTCTATCTATTGATAATTTTAGATCATCAGGTAATTTTTCTATTTTTCCTATAGTTCTAACTTTTACTTTGTATTTATATATGTATTCATCAGTTATTAATTCGTCTATTCCTTTCTTTATATATTTGAAAATAGTATTTAACTCCACTGAAGATCTTTTATCACAATTTTCTGTAGATAATGCGAAAACAGTTACGTCTTTTACTCCTAACTCAGCTAACCAAATTAGTACTTCTTTAAGTTTTTTATATCCTTGAAGATATGCCTCATGAACACTGGAATTCCTGTGTCTAGCCCATCTTCTGTTTCCATCTGGTATTATGCCTACATGCTTTGGAATTGGGCCATTCTTTATTTGATACCAAAGCCATCTTTCGTAAATTTGATATACTGGTTTTAGTACTGTCTTGAGCATATTTCTTCTATAGCTTTTGTATAAGTACTGATTCCTATAAATATTTCTTCCAGAGTTATTTTTTCGTTCAAAGTGTGTTCTAATCTAGAATCTCCCGGTCCATAAGTTGCAATGCTTTTTGTTATATCTTTTAATATATTCATGTCACTAGTACCTGCTTTTCTCACTAAAGATGGTTTTATTCCTTGAAGTAATAAGGCTCTATATAATGATTTTACTGTAGGATCATTAGCAGAAACTTTAACTGGAGGAACACTTTCTACTACTTTTATTTTGCATTCGTTAAATTCATTATTTATATTTGATAATATAGAATTTATATCATAATTATATGGATATCTTATATCGAAATGTAGATATACGTTAGATGGCGTAACATTAATGACTTGGCCAGCTTTTATAATTGTAGGCACAATAGAAGGTTTGTCATAAGATGTTGGTAATACTGATAGCTGAAGAATTTTTTTAGAAATATCAATAATGGGATTGTTTTGAGCTGAAGATGAATGTTGAGGTTGATACTCACATTCTATATCTAAATGAATTACACCTCTATATTCAACAACTATATTCTTAGTACTTGTAGGCTCTCCTATAATTATACTGTCAAATTTTTTACCAGAATTAACTAATTCTCTTGCTCCGGCACTTTTATTTTCTTCATCAGACAATGCAGCAAACATTACTTTGCAATCTTCTTTAGTAATCCACGTAGCTAATAGCATTGCAATAAGTGGACCCTTAGCATCAACTACGCCTCTGCCATAAATCGAATCCTTTTCTTCCTTTGGAGGAACAAAAGGTTGTACTGTATCTATATGCGATGCTAAAAGTATTTTAGCGTTTTTATCTCCAAGTAAAAATGAATTTGATTTTGTGACTTCCAATTCTAGATTTAATTCTTTAGATGCTTTTTCGAAAAAACTTAAAGCCTTTCCTTCTTCTCCCGAAGGAGTATAAATTGATGCTAAATCAAGAAGATAGTTTTTTGCTTTCTGTAAGAGATATTCCTTTTCTGGTAGCATTTACTGTTTCCTCCATGTCTTGTTGTGTGATCATGTATGGTGACAAAAATCTAATTGTAGATACTCCTGCTTTTAACGATAATATACCTTCATCTTGTAATGTTTTTATAGCTAATCCTGGATTTAATCTTAAGTCTACTCCGATCATTAGCCCCATACCTCTTACTTCTCTGACTATTTTGAAATCTGATAATGCTTCATTAAGCATTTTCATAAATATCTCACCTTTTATTCTAGCTTGTTCTGTTACGTTATCTGCTTTTAATGCTTTTATAGCTCCAGTTACTGCAGCAGCTGCAAATGGATTTCCTCCATATGTAGTTCCATGGTCTCCTTCTTCTAGTTTTTCTGCAATCCAATCTGGCATAAAGGTAGCACTTACTGGAAATCCTCCGCCTATAGCTTTTCCTGCAGTCATAAGATCTGCTTTTATTCCAAAATGTTGATGAGCCCAAATTTTTCCTGTTCTTCCAAATCCTGTTTGTACTTCATCAACTATTAATAGTATGTTTTTTTCTTGCGTAACTTCTCTTAGGGCTTTCATAAAATCTTGATGAGCTGGAATGACACCTCCTTCGCCTTGTATAGGCTCGACAATTACTGCTGCGGTATCTTCATCTATTTTATTTAATTCTTCTATGTTGTTAAAATCTAGAAATTCTATTGGACCTAATAATGGCTCGAATGGTTCTCTATATCTTTTATTCCAGGTTACTGATAATGATCCTGATGTCCTTCCATGAAAGGAATTTTTAAATGCTATAATTTTCTTTTTTCCTGTTATTTTTCTTGCTATTTTTAATGTCAATTCTACTGCTTCACTACCTGAATTTAGTAGAAATACATTATCTAATCCTTCTGGTTTTACTGTATCTAATTCTTTTAGCATTTCTTGTCTTATTGGAGTATCAAAGGCAGTAGTGAGCGTAATTATTTCTGACATTTGTTTTTGCAAATATTCCATTACTATTTTGTTTCTATGCCCTAAGAATGCAACTCCATGACCTGCGTGTAAGTCTAAGTATTTTCTTCCTTTATCGTCCCATACGTATTGGTTTTCTCCTTTTACTATGTTTATTCCTCTTCCTTTATAGAATTCTATTAGTTTCATTTTCTAATCCACTCTTCAATCTTCTTAATAAGATAAGATGAAACATTAAATTGGTTTACTCTTACAGTGTTTTTATATTCTGGTACTCCATTTACTTCATCTACTAAATATCCTCTTTCAGGATCTTCAAAAACGTCGATACCTAAGAAAAATCCCCCTATTATATCTTTAACTTTTAATGCCAAATCTTGTAATTCTTCATCAATTTTTAATGGTTCAGCTATTGCTCCTAGTGCTGTATTTGTTCTCCAGTTTTTACTGTTTACTCTATATATTCCTACTGGAGCTTCATCTCCTATTACGAATATTCTAATATCTCTATCCGGTTTTTTAACAAATTCTTGAATATAATAAATATATTTTGCTGACAGTGTTGTAAAATCTTGATATTCCATAAAACTTCTTAAAGTATCTTCATCAGTAACTTTTGCTACCATTCTGCCCCAGCTTCCTTCTATCGGTTTTATTACAGATGGATATCCTAATTTGTTTGCTAATTCTATGCTTTTTTCTTTTGAAAAAGCAAACCCAGTCTTAGGTATTGGTATATCATGACTTGATAGCAACATTGTCGTTATTAATTTATTTTCGCAATTTACTAATGTTCTAGAGTCATTCACTACTTTATACCCTAATCCTTCAAATATTGCTGAAGTTGATAATGCTCTTTGATGAGATGTATTACGTTGTAATACTACATCTAATCCTTGAATTTGAAAATCTTCAGATGATATATAATAAAAATCTTTAGTATATATTGGTACTACTTTATGTCCTAATTTATTTGCTTCTTGAATTAAGTTTTTTTCTTCCCATCTGAGGAGGTCATATGTTACTCCTAGGATCACTCTCCCCAGTCCTCACCAACTTGTTCTGCTAGTCTTACCGCTAGTCTTCCATTATCATTATATACTTCTAATTGTGCTCCACAGTCATGCTCTATTATTTCTCCTGGTAATGCATCGTCTTCTACTGTAACTTGGCCTCCACATACAGGACATTTTAAGGTTACCATTTATGGTCGAGATAAAATATACAAGTTCAGTGTTCAAAAGCTTATATGATAATCAATGGTTCGAAGTTAATACCATGTTCTAAGAATTATAGTACTTGTTGTACCTACTACGCCCTGAACACTTCTGATTTCATCAATTGTTTTATTAATTTCTGAGATATTAATTCCTCTAACTACTGCTATAATATCGTAATCTCCAGTAGTTTCAAAAACAGTTTCTATTCCTTGAATCTTAACTATTTTCTTAGAAATTTCTGGTGTTGAAATCTGTGGAGTAGATTTAATCATAACTATAGCTTTTATTTCATTTTCTAACTCATAATCTATTGTAAATCTTTTAATTACGCCTAATCTGATTAGTTTTTCTATTCTTTTCCTTACAGCGGCCTCGCTGATTTTCAAATCTTTTGCTATTAACGTATATGGAGTCCTAGCATTTCTTTTTAATGTTTCTAAAATTTTTAAATCATTTGAGTCTATTTTACTACTCATTAGATATCACCGTTCCATAACCTTTTAATGCATTATTAATAGAGTCAGAATCAAGTCCAGAGGCTATTACTACTTTTCTGACTCCAGATTCTATAGCACTTGCTGCCATTAATAGTTTTCTATTCATTCCAGCTCCTACTTTTTTTGATAATTCTTTAGCTTCCTCTGAAGTTAATTTAGAAACAACTGAATCGTTATATATTACACCTTTTACATCAGTTAGTAGTATTAATGCATCTGCCTTAGTAGCCTTAGCTATATTAAATGCCATCTGATCTCCATCAACATTTAGCATTGTTCCTTCATTAATATCTACCGCAATAGGAGAAATAACTATATAATCGATAAAATCTAACATCTTTATTAAAAATTCAGAATTAACTTGAGTTATTCTTCCAGTATATCCACCATCTATTATTCTTTTCTTCCCTCTTTCATCTATAATCATTATTCTCTTTTTTCTTTCTGCTTTCACTGAAGCATAATCGACTCCAGATATACTTAAGGCATATTTCCCATTTTTAACTAGGCTATTCACAATAGTTTTGCTAATAAAATTCATGACCATAACATATACATCTAACTCTTCTTTGCTAGTATACCTACTTTTTATCCCTTCTGGAGACGTAACAAAAACTGGCTCTATACCCATTTTCTTAGAATAATCACTAACTATATCCCCACCTCCATGAACAAAAAATAATTTACCTTGATATTGTAAAATGCTAGATATAACATTCTGTAGTGCATTCTTTATTACTCTTCCACCAGCTTTTACTACAATCATTATGCCGGCCTCAATGGTGCAATTTTCAAACCTTCATCTTCTGGAAATCCCTTAGATATATTAAAGTTCTGTATCGCTTGTCCTGCTGCTCCTTTTACTAGATTATCTATCGCTGAAAACATAGTTAATCTCATTATTCTTTTCTCTTGCGCAAAACCTATGTCTGCAAAATTGCTTCCTATAACATACTTTGGATCAGGATATGGATGTATGTTGCCCCTTATAATTCTGACAAACTTTTTACCACGATAATATTCTGCAATTTTTTTCCATATATCCATATCACTATAATCAGTATTTGTCCACATATGCGCTGAAGCAAGTGCCCCTCTTACACTGCTTATAGCATGAGGTACAATACTTACTTTCACTGATGAATTAGCTATTCTACTTAATTCTTGTTCTGCCTCTGCAGCATGTCTATGTCCTTCGGCTTCATAAGGTCTTATTGCGTTTTGCCTTTCTGGATGATGACTTCCTTCAGTAGGTTTCATTCCTCCTTCACTACTTGAGACTTTAACGTCACTTACAAATCTTAAATCGTCTGTAAACTTTCCTGCTATTGCTGGAGCTAAGGCTAATATAGTGGCAGTTGCATTACAACCTGGCGATGCAACCAATTTTGCACCTTTAAGATCATCATAATGCAATTCTGGTAATCCATATACTGATTTTTCTAGTAAATCTGGATATGGATGTTCAATGCCATACCATTTTTTATATACTGAAGGATCTTTTAACCTAAAATCTGCACTTAAATCTATTACCTGTAATCCTATTTCAAGCAATTTTGGAACATAATTTAATGATACCGTATGTGGCAATGCTAAAAATACTGTTTCTGCTTTATCGCCTATTTTATCTAATGAGAACTGTGTAAAGTTAGTATTTAATATACCTTTAAGGTTTGGATGAACAAGTGATATTGGTTTCCCTGCATATTCCCTAGATGTTATCATGGTTAATTCTGCCTTTGGATGCATTACTAGTAATCTTAGTAATTCTCCTCCTGTATAACCCGAACCGCCTATTACTGCTATTTTAACCATTATAGAAGAGAGAAGAGACTCTGTTTATAAATACTTATGATATGTTAATCTATGTAATGGAGTCAAATACTGACGAGCTAAAGAAATTTCTGGAAAATAAAATATCAAGTCTTAAAAAAGAGTTAGAATATTATGAATATTTACTTAGTTTATTGGAATCAGGATTTTCTCCAGTAAAAGGAAATAAGGGTAGTATAGACTATATTAAAAGTAGGAAAGGCGAAATTATTGCGGAAATATACTATACTCCTCCATATATGAAAATAATAGTTAAGAAAAAACTAACTATGTCTAAAGCGTATATGAATGCGCTAAGTAAAATTTTAGAAGATAGTAAAAATTCTGATAATATTGAATATAATATTATTTTTGATAAAGACGATCTGAAAGAAATTAGTTTAAATAATATCAAAGATGATTTATGTTATAATAAAGTCAAATTCGCTTTACAAGCAATTCTAGAAAGAGCATCAGTTTAATCTAGACAACTCTACTATAATAGGCCTTGGATCTCCTATGAAACGCACTAAAGCTTCACCCCTACCTAAAAATGAAAGGAAATCTTTAACTTCTTTATCATCTATATTTACAAATCTTTTAATCACATTATTCCAGAAATTTTTATCTCCATTATTCATTGCAACAAGCAAACCAACGTTATCTAAGTATATATTTTCCTCATTACCTAGATCTTCAATATTTTGAGTCGCCATTAGTATTGCTATTCCATGACCTCTACCTCTCTTTATTAAATCTGCAACTATTGGATAATCATTTTTTTCACTTTTTATTATACTCCATGCTTCATCTAAAACCAAAACTATTTTGATGCCGTTATCTACAGATGAAGAATATTTATTGTATATGTCAAGAATAATGGAATATATTATTAATTTTCTTAATGTTTCACTCTTAACTAGAGTTAGATCTATAACATTTAAACCATTCATTAATAAACTAGATATTTCTGATCCAAAATCAATTGATCTTAGTAATCTTATAATTTTAGATATTAGAAGATAAGTTGAATAATCAACTTGATTTTTCAATTTATTTTCTATGATATCCCAATTTAATTGATCAAGTTTCCCTTTAGAATACTCCTCTAATGAGTCATAAACTATTTTAAAAAATATTGAGCTCTCCAATTTGCTAAGATCAAATGAATTTGTCAGTATTTTTTCTATCTGCATAGCCTTAATCTGTATAGGCAATCTATCATTATTCAGTAGAGATATTCCATGGAATAACGGATTTAAAACTTTAAATTCCAGGTTCTTCTTCCTTAATCTTTCCTTTATATCACCTTTAGTATCAAATAACACTAAAGGAATATCTTTTAATATAGAGAAATTTATTGCAATATTAACTAAAAATTCCGTTTTTCCTGCACCAGTAGGACCTATAATTAACATATGAGGATTTTCAACTGTATCTATATTCCAAAATACTGAAGTTTTATGTATCATATCTTTACCTAATAATATCCCATCACTTCTTATCTCTAAGGAAGGTAACTTATCTATAGAAAAAGGAGTTAAAAAAGGGACTTGAGAAGGAATTGTAACTTTATTTGCCTTAGAAGGATTAAAAAATATAGCATTTTCTATTTCTTTTCTATTAGCCAATCTTGACTTTATATTTAAACCTTCTAAACCTCTACTTATAACTTCAGCAGATTGAATTACTTTATCTTTATTATCTCCATGAATAAATAAGTATATTTCGTATTTGAACGGATATTCTCCTTCAGATAATCTATCTAATAAGAAATTTATTATTTCTAACTCTCTTTTAGCTCTAGCATTAGAAGGATCAGAATCTATAACTACTCTTAGATTTTGGGATCTATTTAATAACATATCTCTATAATTATTTACATTAACATATTTTTTCTTGAATAATATATCTATCTGCGATCCTATCTGTAATATTTTATAAAATGATGTTATAGATGTTTTTAGACCCTCTTCACTTAAATCTCTATAATCTACTGGAATATCATAAACTAGCAAAACAGCAATAAATTCGTTTGATTTTTCTATGTAACCGTCTTCTATTTTAATAGCTTGAGTAGAGTTTTTAGTATTTAAAAACTTTATTATTTTTTGTATTTGATTTATATCAATAAATTTATTTCTATACAATACAAAACCTATAGGCAATAGCAAAAGTAAAAATAATAAATTTCTAAATATTACAGCTAGAATTATCGTGAGAACTACCATAAATATAGCTGCATAATTATCTTTGTCTTCCATATAAAGAATCAAGATTTTTAAAAAAGAGAGATAAACGAATCTATAATTCTATATTAGCATGAATTTGCCTTAAATCTTCTTCTGATTTACTTAATCTTATCATCAGTTCTGCAACTATACCATCTAAGAAAATCTGTGTAGTATCCTCAAATAACGTGCCTAAAGGCGCTAAAGGTTCAGTAATACCTAAAATTTGCCTAGCAAAGTAGTCTTCAAACTGCGTATATTTTGTCCTTCCAGGAACCTCCACAACTACGTCAGCTATTTTACCTATCGGACTATCTGCATAACTTGTTATTGCTATTAATTTAGCTTTAGTCTCTTTAGCTGCTTCAGCGGCAGTTAATATTAACTTAGTTCTACCTGAACCAGAAATAGCTATTGCTAAGTCTCCTTTTCCTATAGCTGGAGTAATAGTTTCACCTAATACATAAGAATTATAACCCAAATGAAGCAATCTCATTGCAAAACTTCTTCCAACTAATCCACTTCTTCCAGCACCCATAACTAAAACTTTTCCATTTCTATTATTTCTATAAAAATCTTCTAAAGTATCTACCATTTTTTTTACTTGCTCAGGCTTTATAACTTGAGCTGCCCTAATTACAAAATCAGCTAAGTCATACATAGTTTTTAAACTTAGGGGCAAATTTAGGACGGGAGAAGATGATGACAACAGATTTCAGCCAACATAATTTAAATTTCCTTATTTATAAAGTTTGTTTAAGGAGCGTTAAGTATCACGAATACTTTATCCCTCTAAATTATATAAACTCAAAATACTTATCGTTATTCGTTTAACTTATTTCCTTTAGATCAAAATAACTACACTAACTATATTTTGCAATATAGTTTTTAAAAATGGTATTTACATTTATATTAATTTTTAACATATTAACAAAGCTTATAAACCGTTTTTTGTTAACCATAAATTTAGGGCGAAAATGACGCAAAAACAAAAGACTTATACGTTTGGTGATATAATCATTCGTGAAGTTAAAAGTCGGTATTATGTCTATTTATCGAGGGCGTCGAGTACTGACGGAAAGGAACATTACATCGGTCCTTTAGACGACGTCTTTAAAAATTACGAAAAATTGAAATTGGGGGGGTGGGGGGTATCCCCCACATCCACAGTGGGCCCGCTGGGATTTGAACCCAGGATTACTACCGTGTGAGGGTAGCGTCCTAACCAGGCTAGACGACGGGCCCATGAAATACTTACTATTTTTAATATAAGTAGTAAGCTTCAATCTTAAATATTTTAAGTTTAGCAGCTAGAGAATTTTATGAAAGATTAATATATAATATTGAAATCAAATATTAGAAGTAACGTAATATCTATATAAAATAAAGCGTAAATTCTACTGGTCTAATTAATTTAGATATACTGAAATAACATTCATTAACCTATATTATCTGGAACTTCTACAAGTATTATAAAGCCTTCATTTAAATCTGCTAAATCTGGATCTATATCTATAACCTTTAATTTATCTTCAATAATCGACAAATCAAGTAATGAAATTTTAAAATCAGGATAGATTTTTCTGGCAATTATAAGATCTTTTTCTGCTTGATTTCTATTTTTTGTTATACTGAATATTCCAGCAGACTGTAATATTATTGTCCCAAATACTGACTTCATGATATTACTATCTTTTAGGCCTTATATATTCTTTCTTATTATAAGCTATGTATTCGAGGATTAAAAGATGTCTAATGTAAAAATCATATTTGGTCCATTTGGTGATAATGGAGTAACATCGTTACTTTATGAGGTAATTAATTCCTTGCCTAATAAATATGATATCAATATAGATATAGAGACAAATCTACTTTATGATTATATATCTCCTACAGTTGAAATAAACGGAAGAAGGGTTATCTTTGATTATTCAAATGAAGCTGAAGCAAAAGAAAAAATAAGGAAATTAATAAAAGGTGAACTAATAGATGATAATAAACCATCAAAAATAAAATTATTTCAAGATAACGTTTTCTCTGATGGTGTAGCAGTGTTTTAAACTACTTTGTATCATTTAACAACTTGTGTCTGTAGTTATTGGAGGAGGTCTAACTGGGCTTATTTTAGGAAAAAGATTCAATTCGATAATCCTTGAATTGCAACCTATAATAGGAGGAGCCTTTGCTAGCGATAAAATCGCAGATTTTAATATAACTATAATACCACCTATAGTAACTAATATTGAATTCTTTGAGAAACTATATAATGTTAAATATTCGACTTTTACACCAAACATAGTAGCAGAAAAGGAAAAGTACTTGAAAGAAAAAATTTGTAATGAATGTCCAGAATTACCTCAATGGCTATATTTCAAAAATAGTTATTGGATAGAAAATATAGATGACTATATAAACAATTTATCAAAAGGATTACATATTATTCATGAATACCCAACATCTATTCTAAAATCAAAAATAATTACTAATAAGGGAAATATTATTAATTTCGACAAAATTATAAATACTGCTTCCAGAATTTATATAGATAAACTCCTAGGTATAAAAGAAAATATTAGTTCGAAATCTCTATTTCTTCTTATTGCTTTAACGAACGATAATCAAGATTGGAATGTTTACATAAATGGACATTCAGGAGTTACCATTTCATTTATAATTCGTAAAGAAATTGGAAATAATATTTATGTTAACTATATATATGCATTTTTCTCACAAAAACTTCCAGATAATAAAAAAATCCTTAGTGAACTTAAAAGGCTAAAAATCATACCTCCAGAAAATATACTAGCGTTTAGAAGTCATGTAATAAAAGATGCTATACTTTATGGAAGAACCGAAGATAACGGAATCATTAACTGTGGTAGACTAGGTTTATGGAAAAATTTTACTTTAGAAGAATCGATAAATTTGGCCCATAGCTTGCAAATTTAACTGACATCTGATGAGCTTTCTTCACTGCATTTTCTATATCTATTCCGCCTAGTCTTAAAGTAAAATAATACCCTAAAAGAAAGTCACCATCACCAATTTCAAAGCTCCCTTTCACATCATTATTCATTGTGTATGTTTTTTCCTTTGTATAGACAGAGAATCCATCTTCTCCATAACTTATTATTATTTCTTTAAATCCTAACTTGAATAACTCATCTATAGATAATCCAGAATTCTTTTGCTCCTCATGATTAGCATGGATAACTAAATACCTTGAACTACTAGGAAAAGAGACTTTTTCATATTTAATCTCTTCTCCTTCTATACAATTCCTAATAAACCCTTGAATATCCACAGCAATTGGGACAGAAATATTAATTACATCTTTCATATCTATTTCATTGCACACAGGATTTATTATTATTCCATCAAGATTGTTTATAATTGTATAATCTATATTCATTTTCCTGATTTTCTTCTTAAGTTTTAACGTTCTTCCCTTTTCTTCTAATCTTATCTCAAATCTAAGATTCTCTTCTACATTGTCTACGTATTCTCCATATACATACTCTGGTGAATTAAATGTAAAATCCTTACCTTTAATGGTAAAAACATACGGTATACCTCCAGCTAAATATATTCCAAGGCTAGAATATATTGGAGCTCCTCCAGCTCGTTGAAAATAATTATTACCATTTATTATCTCATCTATAGTATAAGCGCCTAAAACTCCCACACTAATCTTCTTCATTTTCTTCTACCTTATCCTCATCTTCTTCAATCACTTCAGTAGGTCTTTTCTTAAGCCATAAACTATACTTATGAGCTATAAGATGATTAATTAAATCTTCTTTATTATAGAAATATGTACTGTAGTCTGGAATTCCTCCTTGCAAACAAATTGGATTACATTTTGGACAAGCATATATCTTTAAGTTATCGTCATAACAAACATCTACATCTTTTCCTTTAACGTTGACTTTCAATATCTTCCATTTTGGCAACCATCTAGTACTCATAAATACCAATTATATTCCTTTATTTTAATTCGTTTAAATAACTAACACCAAAGATAAAATAAAGTGATGTTCATGATACACCAAAAAGAATAATATGAACACTAATATAATCATACGTGAAGTTAAAAGTCGGTATTATGTCTATTTATCGAGAGCGTCGAGTACTGACGGAAAGAAGCGTTACGTCAACTCTTTAGATGACATAATAAAATCATATCTTAAAATGAAATATAATAGTTTAAGATATGGAGTACCTCCCAAAGTAGGCTAACTGAATTTGAACTATTACTAGCGTAATGGATAATTTTTCTTTATTTATTAATAGTTACATAGTACTATGTAGCTAACTATATATTGCTATATCTATATAGCTTATTCATTTTTTCTCTACACTGAGGGATTTTGACTGTCTACTTTCAATTTTACGTAAATTTTGGCAAAATTTAACGCTTGCCAACTGCTTATAAATCAAAATTAGCAAACGTAAAATTGACGAAAAAATGAACGAGAAAAAGACGAGATATAAGTATGGCGACATAATTTTACGTGAAAGAAAAGGTCGGTATTATGTCTATAAATTGGAAACGATAAACGGTGAGATAAAGGAACATTACGTCGGTCCCTTAATTGACATAGTTGAAACTTACGAAAAATTGAAATTGGGGGTGTGGGGGCTGACCCCCCACAGTGGGCCCGCTGGGATTTGAACCCAGGATTACTACCGTGTCAGGGTAGCGTCCTAACCAGGCTAGACGACGGGCCCATGAAATACTTACTATGTCATTAGTTAAAAAATTAAACTTAAACTACTCTGATACTATCTAAGATATCTGGATCATATATGGTAGCCTCTTTTATACCTAATCTTTCCTTCTCTTTGGGACTACTTATATACTTCTTAAAGATACTAATTGCACTTGCCTCACCATGATCTAGAATTATATTTTTAGGTTTTGGAGACATAGTTTGCAAGAATCTTAATAATTGCCTCCTATCAGAATGCCCTGAAAATCCATCAATTGGAACTGACTTCATATTAATTTGAATATTCTCTATTCTTCCATCTCTATTAATTATCTGAACTTCCTTAGCTCCATCCCTAACTTTTCTGCCCAATGTTCCCTCAGCTTGATAACTTACAAATATTATAGTATTCTTCTCGTCTGGTGCCATATTTTTGAAGAACTCTACTGCAGGACCTCCATTTAACATACCAGACGTTGCCAAGATTATAGATGGTCCATCTTGAACTATATCTTCATTATATCCTTCTATTCTTTTGAACGCATCTGAGATAAATGGATTCTCGTCTTTGTATAATATTGAATCTCTAACTTCTCTACTAAGCCATTCTGGATATGCAGTATGAATAGCTGTTACTTCATCTAATAAACCACTAATATATACCGGAACTTCGGGTATTAGTTTATTTTTTATTGCCTCATTGATTATTAACATCATTTCTTGAGCTCTTCCTACAGCTAAAACTGGTATCAAAACCTTACCTCCTCTATTTATTGTTTCATTTACAGTATCAATCAACAATTTTTCTGATTCTTCTCTATTAGTTTGTTCTTTAGTAGCATATGTTGTTTCCATTATTAAAGTATCAACTTTAGGAAATTCGTTAACAGCTCTATCAAGCAATTTTGTCTTTGCAAATTTAAAATCACCAGTATAGACAACATTATGTAGTCCTTCTCCTATATGAAGATGAGCCATCGCAGAACCTAGAATATGCCCAGCATTATAGAAAGTGAGCCTTACATCTGGAGCTATATCTGTAACTTCTCCATAGTCTAAAGTTATAGTGTGTAATAGCTCTTTCCTAACTTCTTTGGCAGAATAAGGTAAAGGTCTTCCATCTTTTTCTGCTACATCTAGTAAATCTAATTGCATCAATGCCATTATATCTCTAGTAGGCGGAGTGGCATAGACTGGACCTTCATAGCCATATTTAAATAAATATGGAACCATTCCACAGTGATCTAAATGAGCATGAGTAATTACTACTGCATCTAAATCCTCTAACCTTAATTGATCTATATCTAATTTAGGATACATTCTCTCTCCGAAATTAACGCTTGGATTTACTCCCACATCTAAAAGTATTCTACTTTCTGGAGTTTCTACTAGAATAGCCGATCTTCCTATTTCTTGAAATGCACCTAATGCAGTTATCCTTACATATCTGTTTTTGAAAATTAAGTCTCTATGAATTCTTTCTCCAAATGTTTTAAGAATCTTAGACCTATATGCTGTTTCATTATATATTTGAGTTACTACTCTTTCAATAGTTTTTGATTTTAATGGTGGTTCTCTTATTATTTCTGGCTTCCAAAAAGTCTCTAAAAATATTTTTTGTTGAATAGCGCCTCCTTTTCCAATAACAAGGCCAGGCTTCTTAGCCTTTATAAGAACTTCGCCTAAATCTTCGTCAAACTTAATATCAGCAATTTCAGCCTCTGCTGGAACTATTTGCTTTATCACTTCTATAGTTTCTTTCTCATCCTTTCTAACACTTTTATCTGCCTTTATTACTATTCTCTTTTTAATTTCTCTAGCAATCTTTTTGATAATATCTACACCATTAATTATAAAATTTGGATTCTTAACATAGACTGCTATTTCAGGTCCTTCAAATTCTATTCTTGTTATTTGTGCATCTTTTGGTATTCCATTATATATTGCAGTTAGTATTTCTATTCTACTTGACACATAAATCACCAAATATTTTGATTAGAAGCAGAACGTACGATATAACATATACTTTATTAATATTTAAATCTTGTTAATTCAATATGGAAATTAACACTCACGTGATAGACTTACCAGAACGCATCTACATTGGTAATGGAATAATTTCAAAGGTTCCAGAATATTTTGATCAAATTTGCCTTAAAGAACCTTACCTTATAGTAACTGGAAAACACGTAAGAAAGATAATAGTAGATAAAATTACAAAAGAATTTAAAGATTATGATATTATTGAAGTAGAAGATGCTAATTTAGATGAGGCAAATAAAGTTGAGGAATTAGCTAAAAAATTGAAATCAAACGTAATTATAGGAATAGGAGGAGGCAAATCAATCGACGTAGCAAAATTTACAGCATTTAACTTAAATAGAAAATTTGTAAGCATACCAACTGCGCCATCTCATGACGGAATAACATCACCTTTTGCAGCTATTAAAGGCTTAGGAAAACCAGTATCAATGAAATCAAAAGAGCCAGTAGCTATAATTGCTGATATAGATATACTTAGTTCCGCTCCTAAAAGATTAATAAATTCTGGAATCGGAGACACATTAGGCAAAATAGTAGCAGTTAGAGACTGGAAACTTGCAGCTAAACTTAGAGGAGAATACTATGGAGACTATACAGCATCTTTAGCATTACTCTCAGCTAGACATGCAATGAATACCACCAGAATAATAAATAGGGATCTTACTTATGGGGTTAGATTATTAGTAGAAGCACTAATCAGCAGTGGAGTCGCTATGGCTATGGCAGGAAGTACTAGACCAGCTAGCGGATCTGAGCATCTTTTTGCTCATGCAGTAGAAATGCTATATCCAGAAGGGCCATTACATGGTGAATTAGTTGGAGTAGGAACTATAATAATGGCTTACATTCATGGCATAAACTGGAGAGAAATAAAAAAGGCATTAAAAAGAATAGGAGCTCCAACTAATGCAAAACAATTAGGAGTACCTGATGAGATTATAATAAAAGCATTAACTATTGCCCATACTATAAGACCAGAAAGATACACAATACTAGGAGATAGAGGTCTAACTAGAGCTTCTGCAGAAAAAGTAGCTAAAGAAACTGGAGTTATCCCTTAAAAGTTTCTTTATTATATGTTTCAGTATACGTTACTGCACTTTCTGGTAATACATAAGTCAAAATATCTTTAGCTAAGATATATTTCCTAGTCTGCAAATCCTCTAGTAAGAAGTATTCCTTAGGAATGCTTATCTTTACAGATTTCTTATCTTCTGATAATTCTAGACCTATTTTATTATTCTCCCCAAACCACCTATCCAATAAAGATTTTAGTTTCTCAACATCATCTTTTACTACCTTTACTACCTTTACGTGATATAGAATAGTTTTACCAGCATAAGGGTGATTTAAGTCCAAAATAACTCTACCACCACTCACGCTTTTTACTGTAGCATAATTTCCATCTTGCAGTCTTATTAACATATTAGGATACGGATTTACGCCTTGTCTTTTTAATTCTCCCAGAGAGACTATTTTTACTTTAGAAGGATCACGTTCACCGTATGCCTTTTCTGGTGGTACCTCAAAATCCTTTTCTTCATTCTCATTGAAATTATATAAAGCCTCTTCCAATCCTTGTATTACTCTATGTTCTCCTAAAATAACTAACAAAGGCTTATATTTCTTTTCAGGATTATAAATATTAGCTTTCTTAGCTTCCTCTTCATTTGTTGTATCTATTACTTCACCTGTATCTTTTATTTTACTAGTATAGTCTATATAGAGAAAATCATTATCCTTAAACATAACGCTCTAATGACTGTTATGATAGTGAGCTTTAAATTTACTTATCCAATAGTAGGACCAAAATACTTAGTTTTTTTATGTAGAAAAAAATCTACTCATATGGACTATAATATTAAAGATATAGGACTAGCTGAACAAGGCAAAAAACAAATTGAATGGGCAGAAATGCACATGCCAGCCCTAATTAACGTCAGACAAGAATTATCACAAAGAAAAAGCCTAAAAGGAATTAGAATCTCAGCAGTACTTCACGTAACTAAAGAAACTGCAGCATTAGTCAGAACATTAAAAGAAGCAGGAGCAGAAATAGCATTAGCAGGAAGTAATCCATTATCCACTCAAGACGACGTAGCTGCTGCACTAGTAAAATACGATGGAATAAAAGTATTCGCGTGGAAAGGAGAAAATGATACAGAATATTATAATAATATGACTGAAATACTAAAATATGAACCTAATATAATAATGGATGATGGTGGAGATCTACATGCGCTTATTCATGAAAAATACTCTAATTTAAATATCATAGGAGGAACAGAAGAAACCACAACAGGAGTCATAAGACTAAAAGCAATGGAAGAAAATAAAGTAATAAAATATCCCGTTATAGCGGTAAACAATGCATTCACTAAATATCTTTTCGATAACAGAATTGGAACCGGACAAAGTGCAATAGACGGTATAATAAGATCTACAAACATATTAATAGCTGGTAAAGTAGCAGTAGTAGTAGGTTATGGATGGGTAGGAAGAGGAATAGCACTTAGAATGAGAGGAATGGGAGCCAGAGTAATTGTCGTAGAAGCAAGCCCATTAAGAGCATTAGAAGCAGTAATGGATGGATTCGACGTAATGCCAATGTCAAAAGCTGCAGAATTAGGAGAAATATTTGTAACAGCAACAGGTAATATAAACGTAATAAGCAAAGAACATATTCAAAAAATGAAAAATGGAGCAGTGCTAGCTAACGCAGGGCACTTTAATGTAGAAATAGACGTTAAAGGACTAAAAGAAATAGCAAAATCTGTAAGAAATATAAGACCATTCTTAGACGAATATACTCTACCTAATGGAAACAAAGTATATCTATTAGCGGATGGAAGACTAGTAAATTTAGCAGCTGCTGAAGGACATCCTAGCGAAGTCATGGATTTAAGCTTCTCAAATCAAGCATTATCAGTAGAATACTTAATTAATAATCAAGGAAAATTAGAGAAAAAAGTTTACAATGTCCCACAAGAAATAGATGAAAAAGTAGCATTTCTGAAATTAAAAGGAATGGGAATAGAAATAGAAACAATGACAGAAGAGCAGAAAGACTACATGAAACAATGGAAATATGGTACGTGATTTTTTTACGTAAGTCTTAAAAATGATTAATTCTTAATATTGTAACGTGGGCCCGTAGCTCAGCTAGGTAGAGCGCCCGGCTCATAAAGTTTGGTGGAGTTCATTGAGAGACCGGGTGGTCGAGGGTTCAAATCCCTCCGGGCCCATGAATTAAATATATGACCATTTTCATCTCCATTTATATAAAAATTTTAATTATGTCGTAAACAGAAATTTATTCTTAAACTTATTCTTATTAATTAATTGAATAACATAGCTTTAGGTAATTATAACAGTTTTAATATTATATAATAATATATATAGAATATAAACTATATAGGGAAAATATATATAACATATAGCGAAATTCCAAATATGGCAATAGAGATAGGACAATCTATAATAGATTCAGTCATAGAGAATTTAGGGCTACTAAGCTATCTAGGAAATACTACTTATCAAATTGTGAAACAAGAACAATGTACAATGGAGTATGCAAAAAACCTAATCAGCAAAAATCGCGGTTCTAATAAAGTATACCAAGTATACCCTTCTTTAATATCGCCATATGAATTCGTTACTAGAGCAGTAAAGCTAGATGTTGGAAATATGAGATCTTATTATAACGATATAAGTCACATTATAAGACATGGAATATTAGTAAAAACGACTAAAGGAGAAAGAACTTTCCTAGCCTTTATAGGAGGTTATGATAAAGGATGGACAAATTCTATTTTTTCCATCAAAATATATAATGGTGGTAATGCCTATAGGACAAAATTCTCTTCCAAATTAGCACCTAGAATATTTAACTCTAATACTGGATTGATTGTTATTCCTACTACAAATAAAGGACCAGATGATTGGGTTAATTTTAGAAATCCAATACAAGAAGTCTGCCAACAGCAACTTTTCCAACAAGGTGAACAATTATTTATAGACTCAATGCTTCAATCTGTATGGCAAAATGCTATAGGAGAAATTAGTCAATCATTTCAAACTTTTTCAAAGAATATAAACGTAGTTTATTTTGCTGGAATAATGAATTATATTCTACAAATTCAAGTTTTCTTATTTCTTAATTTTATGAAATATAGTGTACCAACCGATTCTGTAATAGTATATAATGAAACAGCAAAATACTGGAATTTAGACTCAGATATACAAGGATCTCTGGAAGGTATTTCTTCAATGACGCCTTCAATGACTCCAGGATTTCAGCTTGCAAGAAAACTTGAAGACGTATTCAATTTACCTACATTAATCACATTTCCTAACATTCCTTCTACCCTTAATTATGTTACTACGCTAAGCTTATCCTCAGCTATTGATTCTTTTAATAGAGTAGTTCAGGAAGGTTATAAGTTAGATAACTTTCCGATAATTGTTGGTGCACCAGTTTTAGGTTCTATGATCTGTAGTAATGATTGCAATAATTCTCAAGGTTTGATCGGATTTCTCAGCGATAATTTATTACCTGAATTGCCAGTTCCAAGTGCATGGCAGAAGTTTCAATCTAAATATGATATTTTAATTCCACCGCCTCGCTCTTATAACTGGGATGATATTTTGGTGTGGGCCCAAACTCAAGGTATGGATATTTCAGCATTAAGTACTGCTGTAGATGCTATAGCAATTATCCAAGATGCTGTAAGGAAAGTTGCACAAGAAATTGGTGCTACTGAAGAGGAATTAGGTGATATTGCTAAGGATATTGAAATTGGACCGGAGGTTATAGAGAGAGGTACTGAAAATATTGCTACAGATATTTACAATATGATTAAAGGTTTTCTTTAAGAGATTTCCTTAATATTTACCAAAAGAATGCATTAGATATACTGAAATTGTAAAGATGAACTAAAAATTAGACAAAAAGACGTTGTAGATAAAGGGGTTTTGATTTTATTTTTATCGTTATAACTTTATGAGTTATTTGTAAATTAACGTTTTTCTCTTTATAATTGTTCATGCTAAGTCCAGAATATACAAAGTAATATTTCAGCATCTATAGAATATCTGTAAATAATGAATTTTTATTTTTAAATTTAAATACTTTTCTCTTCATATTTTAGAATCTAGTTAAGTTATTAGGAATGTGAAACCTTAACTTTTTAATGCTTCAAATAGTAGGTTATTTAAGTTAATAGTCATAAGAATATGGATAGTTGTAAAATTTAATAAATTTTCTTATTGACTAAAGTTAAATGCTTATAAGATTATAGTATACTAGCAAATAATTTCTTTTTTATTATTTACTATTAAGAGGTTCTCGTTGAAAGAGATTGGACATACTAGGTATGTTATCTAAAAATAATAAATTGTTAAGTTAAAAGTTTTAATTTAGTAATTTAGTTAATTTAATATAAAAATAAAGAGTTTAGTATATTAGAACCTTGAAAGAACTGCTGATTCGTACTCTGGATCGATCTTTACGTTTAGTATTTTTAGATTTTCTTTTTTCTCGTTTAGGGCACTCTTAAGATCTGAATAAGTATATATAGTATAAGCTCCTAATGCTTCTAGTTCTTTATCTAAATTTACTGTAAATTTAGATTTTCCTATAGTTGGCACGTCTGCTTTTGTAGTATCTAAATATGTTGCTCCTTCATCATTAAATATAATAATTGTTCCTTTTGCTGATTTATGCCTTGAGTAAAGCAAGCTAAGGTTTTTAGAAACTGAGTATATATCTGTTATTCCTAGCGCATTTGAATCTTCAGCTTCTAGTACTCCTGCTATTCCTATTCCTTTTGCTAATATGCTTTCGCTTGTAAACCATACTGGAGCATCAATTGGATATCTTATCATATCGAATGTTGTAGATGATATATCCACAAATATTTTACTAAACTTAAATTGTTGTAATAGTCTTACTATATCATAAGGCCATAAGTCTACGTGGCCTTTTAGTGTTATTGGTTTTTTATTTACTTTTATTTCAGTTTGTATTCCTCTATCAATTTTTTCTTTTACTTTCTGTTTGAGTATAGTAATTAGTTCTTTTAGGAATAATCCAGTATCTGCAACTATTGGAAGGTGTGGCATTAATACTTTTCCTATATCTTCTCCATCTATGTTATTGTGCATTACGAATCCTTTATATTTCATACTCCATCCTCCAGTAGATAGTTGAGTTAATCTAGTACCTAATAATAATATTGAATCTGCTTCAGAAAATATCTTATTTCCTACTTCTGTTCCTATTAATCCTAATCCTTCTCCTGCATATAATGGATTTGATGCTGGAAAGCTACCTTTACCTTTTATTGTAGTTATTACTGGAATATCTAATAATTCTGCTAATTCTATAAGGTCTTTATAACTGCTAGAGGAGATAACTCCATATCCTGCTACTATTACTGGAAGTTTAGAATTGCTTAATACTTCGGCTGCTTTTGCTACTGTGTTTTTGTCTGGTGTTCTTTTTTCAGGTTTTTGTTCTGCTGGTGATAGAGGATATGCTTTTAGTTTAAACAGATCTTCTGCTATTTCTACTAATGTTGGTCTTGGTCTATTGCTTAAAGCCTCTTTATTTGCCTTTTCTACTGTTACTGTTATTTCTTCAATACTTACTACTTTTTCTCTTAATTTAGTGATTTGACTTAAAGTTGTAGATAAATCATCTGGAGTTCTAAGTTCTCCAACTCTTGCTCTTCCTGTATCTCTATATGATCGTAAGCTCGAAATTATTAAAAGAGGAATGGAATCCATATAGGCTTGAGAAATTACATCTAAAGCTTCGAAAATTTGAGTTCCAGGTATTTGAATAACTACGCCTGGCATATTGTTTTCCATTGCATATGTTTCAGCTAACATTACAGAGTCTCTAGCATTAAGAGAAATATCTTGCTTAATCTCATATTGTTCTAATCTTTCTTTTACGTTTTCTGGTAACGTTATAGAAGAGAATATCTTTTTTGTGCCTATTTCTTTGAGAACGTAAGCAAGTGCTTCAATGCCGTTCATTTCTTTTCCTACTGTCTCTTCTTTTCTTTTGGGTTGACTCAAATAATCACCAAGAATTATAGGTTACTTAAAAAATTTAAATTTAAGAGCCGGGGACGGGATTTGAACCCGTGGAATAACGGGTCTCTACGACCCATGCACTGCGGCCCTTAGCGCTATCGATGGGATAGTGCCGCCTTAGCCACTCGGCCACCCCGGCATTTAATAAATATTAACGGTAAAAATTATAAAGTAATTGCATTTCATATGTCTGTGAATTGGTTTGATTAGTTTTAGTTCAATAGGAGAAGCTTTAGAAAAATTAAGAAAAATTATAGATTTTGTAATAATAGGAGATACAGTAGTGGAACTAGTTTTAAATAAAAAAGGAACTGATAGTGATATTGATATTTTTCCAGTAGATACAAGTGTTTTTGCTGAGGAAGATAAGATTAGAGAGTTTTGTAACGAAAACGGATGGGATTATGGATCTACTCCATTAGATACACCTAGATTAATAGTTCCATTAAATGAGGGACAATTACAGATAGATATATATGATAATATTCAAGATTTCTTTGTTCCACCAGAAATTATTTCGAATGCGAAAGAGACAAAAATTGGAAAATATGAATTTAAGGTTATACGGTTAGAAGATTATATTCTACTTAAAGCTAATGCGTATAGAGAAGAAGATGAGAAAGAGCTAAAGGATCTTCTAGATATTATAGGTAAGAAAAATATAAAAATAGATAAAAAATATCTTGAATGTCATATAAATCTATTTGAAGAAAACAGTAGTAGTATAAAAGAAAGGCTTAAAGATATTGGTTTTACGCTTTCTTAGTTGGTAGTTCTTTCTTCTTTGGTCTTAAGTTTTTACTATGGCACCTTCTGCACTTAGTAGCTTTTAATGAGTTCAATGCTCCACAGTTTCTGCATACCTTTTTTAGGAAGACTCTCTCTTGTACAATTTTTATTTTTTCAGGATCTGTTAGAGGCATTTATATATCCGCTACTTATATATCTAACTAGTTCATAAATATTGCGGTAAAGTGGAGCGTGAAGTTTAGATGAAAATTCCGCTTGATTATTTATGTGTTAAAAGTGGGTTGCTTTGTAATAGATGTCAAAGTCTTGTAGACAGTGGTGAAGTTGACCCTTTTGAGGTTAAAGTTATGGAAGCATTATTGGAGTTAGAGGATACACAATTTAAGGAGCTAAAAGATTCCACTTATTATAAGAGTATCAAAGTTAACAATCTTTTAATTCTTTTAGTTGGTAGTGGTCCTTCTATGACTATACAAAAATGGATTAAAGTTGCTAAAGCTTTGCAAGATAAATTAGGAATGAAAGTAAGAATAATAGAAAAGTCAAGCAATATTAAAAGTAGTGCGGTCCAATTATTATCTCCAGCAAGAGTTTTAGGAGTTAATACTGTATGGTTACCTGATGGATCAGTACAGTACGTAATAAGAGTGTCAAGGAATGAAAGAAGATTATTGCCAGCTGATGCTGTGTCATTAGAATCAATTTTATCAAAAATACATGATACTAGAGTAAGGATAAGGGTAGAGTAAATGCTCAAAAGTCACTTCGTATCGGATATTACGCCAGAGTTAGATGGAAAAGAAGTAACGTTAGCAGGATGGGTGCATAATGTTAGAGATCTAGGAGGAAAGAAATTCATACTACTTAGAGATAATTCTGGTATTGGGCAAGTAGTCCTTGAAAAAGGAACTGAGCCTTTTGAGATTGCTAAAGATATAACTCTAGAGTCAACATTAACTGTTAAAGGAATAGTAAAGGCAGATAAGAGAGCTCCTAGAGGGGTAGAAGTACATGCTAAAGAAATACAAATACTAAGTACAGCAAAGACTCCTTTACCTTTAGATGTATCAGGCAAAGTTAATGCTGATATTGATACTAGATTGAGAGAAAGATTATTAGATTTAAGAAGGTTAGAAATGGAATCAGTAATTAAAATTCAGTCAGAAGCAATAAAAGGATTTAGAGAGTATTTATATTCTCAAAGATTTGTAGAAATTTTTACTCCAAAAATTATTGCTACTGCAACAGAAGGAGGAGCCCAATTATTTCCAGTTATTTATTTTGGAAAGGAAGCATTTCTTGCTCAAAGTCCACAGCTTTACAAGGAATTATTAGCAGGTGCAGTAGAAAGAGTTTTTGAAATAGCTCCTGCATGGAGAGCTGAGGAATCTGATACACCATTTCATTTGTCTGAGTTTTTAAGCGCTGATATAGAGATGGCATTTGCAGATTATAACGATGTAATGAATATAGTAGAAGACACAATAATAAATATGATAAATAAAGTAAAGGAAAAAAATGTAGAAGAATTAAAGATATTAAATTACGAATTGCCTAATATTAAAAAACCGATAAGAAGAATTACATATTCAGACGCAATAGAATTACTACAGAAATCTGGAGTAAAAATAAAATTTGGTGATGATATAAGTACACCAGAATTAAGAACATTAAACAAGGAATTAGGAGAAGACTTGTATTTTATAACTGATTGGCCAGCATCTGCTAGACCTTTCTATACTAGAAGAAAACAAAGCAATAGTGAATTGAGCGAAAGTTTCGACTTAATTTATAGATTTGTAGAAATTGCATCTGGAAGTAGTAGAAACTACAGAAGAGAAACGTTAGAGGAGGAGCTGAAATTACGAGGACTTAATCCTGTTAATTTTGAATTTTTCCTAAAATGGTTTGACTATGGTATGCCACCTCACGCTGGAGTAGGAATAGGTGTACAAAGATTAATGATAATGTTTACTGGAATACAAAACGTAAAAGAAATAGCATTATTCCCTAGAGATAAGAAAAGATTAGTACCCTAAGTTATTTTTCTTGCATCTATATTTAATAACTCAACCAAAAATACTGTTGCATACATACCTCTATCAAGGGCAAAAGTTATCTGATTTTTATTTATTTTTAAATTTCTTATTTTCATAAACGCTTTTCTTTCTAGTTTAGGCTTATTTATTTTAAGCTCGTCTATTTTGAACGCATTATCGCTCAAATTTTCTTCTTTATAAATTTCTTTACATTCTTGACTGCATTTACTTAAGTCAGAATATATTCCTAAGTATGAGTTCTCTTTATCCTCAATTTTTTTCATTGTCCTAGATAAAAGTTTATTAAATAAATAACTCTGATAAGCCTCAACGTAAAAACTCAAAGGTATAAAAGAGCTTTTTAATGCTTGATAATAATTTCCAAATTTTATTAAATTTCTAAGTATTATTCTTTCTTGTTTAAACTTCTTTGGCATTATTTCTAATGCTTCTTCGTATTTATGTTCTTGAATTAATTTCCTAGATTTTCGCATTATTTCTGACTCAGTGTAAAAAGGAAATGAAATTATACTCATTACTGCATTGTACCAATCTCTTTGAACTATATAATATCCTACCACGTGTGTAATAGGTCTTCTAGTGCCAAATCTTTGATATCCAATAAATGCAGGTAGATAAGGATTTTTAGAGATTATACTTATTCTGTTTTCTATCTCTTTCACAGAATCTGTATTTAGAGTTATCTCAAAAATATTCCCAGTATGATTGAATTTAGAATTAGCATAACCAATAAAGGTAAGTTTTAATCCAGAATTCTCATACTCTTGAATTTCAGCTGGTGAATTAATATATACTATTTGCTTAGTTATTGCATTTGCATCTTTAATTCCTATATAGTGAACTTTCTTTCTTAATACCTTATTTAATATGCTGATTGCAGTAAAATGATCTATATCTTTCTTTTCTAATATGTATACCGCATACTTGCCAGAAGAATTTCCTTTCCATTCTTCGCATGATTTATACGATATCTCTTCCGTAACTTTAAAACCGTCTGGTCTTGGTATTTCAGCATTTATTTCTTCCCAGTCATAATAATGCGATTCTATTCCTACAATATTATCAATATAATTTAAAGTAATTTCAAATCACCTGTTATTGGATCTATTTCTGAGTCCTCAGATGGACCTATCCCACCACATGTTATTGTACCTGGTTGTAATTGAGTTTTACCTGCATCAGATATTATACTAACTGGTAACCCATTTGATTTAGCTTTTTGAATTCTATCTAATAATTCTTCTAAATTATTTACTTTTACGACGATTTTTGGCTGACCTTCATCTATCCATTCATATAACCATGATTTCCATTTAGTATTATTTGAATTTAAAATATCTAAAACTAAACTTACTGCTGCATGAGCTACTTGAGCTGCTATTTTTCCTTTTCCCATCTTTACGTCTGATCTAACAACTATTACCATTTTCATACTGGTCAATAATCTGACACTTTTATAAACTCTGCAGAGTTGTTATAAAAGGGAATAAAATTGTCAATTAAACTTAGCTTAAAAGAGGAAATAGAACCACCAGTATGTAGTAGTTGTGGAAGAATTATTCATCCAAGAGAAAAAGGAGTAGAATTTTATTGCCCAAACTGTGGAGAAATATTAATTTTAAGAGATAAATATTGCAGATTACAAGGCGTAGAATACACATGCCCTAAATGCGGATTTACAGGACCTTAAGGTGTAAATTATGACAGATGTACTAGTAGTATTAAAAGTATATCCAGATAGTGATGAAATTGACCTAGATCAATTAGCTAATACTATAGGAGGAAAATTACCTGAAGGATATTCAGTAATGAGAAAAGATACTGAACCAATAGCTTTTGGATTAAAAGCTTTAGTATTGTATATAAAAATGCCAGAGCAAACAGAAGGAGGAACAGATACGTTAGAAGAAATAGCCTCTAACGTAGAAGGCGTAAGTCACGCAGAAGTAGTAGGAGTAACGAGACTAGGTTTTTAAATAGGTTAATCTCTTTTATTTAGTTTGCCATATATTTTAATGGAGATTAATATTGAGTGCGAATTCTACTGAACAACCTAGAAAACGTGAGCTTATATTAAAAGTAGTTGAAGCAAGACAAAAAGATGTAGGAAGAGGAAAAGTAAGAATAGACTTAGACTTATTATCACAAATAGATGTAAGCCCAGGAGATATCATAGAAATTGAAGGTCAAAGAAAAACTGCTGCAATAGCCTGGCCTTTATCTGCCGATGACATAGCAGAAGAAAAAGATATAATAAGGATGGATGGAATAACTAGAAAAAACGCTGGAGTATCTATAGGAGATAAAGTAATAGTAAGAAAAGCAAATGTAAAACAAGCAACTTCTGTTAAATTAGCACCTTCTAATTTCTCAATTACTGTAGATCCTGGATTTGTAGCATATGTTAAAAAGAAATTAAAAGAGTTCCCTATAGTAGAAGGAGATACGGTATTAATCCCTGTATTAGGCCAAGCAATTCCTTTTACGGTAATTCAAGTAAGACCAGCTGGAATAGTTACAGTAACTGATGAGACTAGCATAAACATAAGTGATAAGCCGTTAGAACAAACTAGATATCCAAGAGTTACTTACGAAGATATAGGCGGAATGAAAAATGTAATACAAAAAATTAGGGAGCTAGTTGAATTACCTTTAAGGCATCCAGAGTTATTTAAAAGATTAGGAATAGAACCACCAAAAGGTATATTATTGTATGGACCTCCAGGAGTAGGAAAAACATTACTAGCAAAAGCTGTAGCCAATGAAACAGATTCCTACTTTACTTCCATAAATGGACCAGAAATAATGAGCAAATTCTATGGTGAAAGTGAACAAAGATTAAGAGAAATATTTGAAGATGCAAAGAAGCATTCTCCATCAATAATTTTCATAGATGAAATAGATGCGATAGCCCCTAAAAGAGATGAAGTTATAGGAGAAGTTGAAAGAAGAGTAGTAGCCCAATTATTAACATTAATGGACGGCTTAGAAAATAGAGGTAATGTAATAGTAATAGCTGCTACTAATAGACCTAATGCAGTAGATCCAGCATTAAGAAGGCCTGGCAGATTTGATAGAGAAATAGAAATTCCATTACCAGATAAGCAAGGAAGATTAGAAATCTTGCAGATACACACTAGAAATATGCCATTATCTAAAGATGTAGATTTAGAGAAATTAAGTGATATAAGCCATGGATATACTGGAGCAGATTTGGCTTCACTAGTAAGAGAAGCTGCAATGAATGCATTAAGAAGATATTTGCCAAAAATTGATATAACACAAGATAAAATTCCTCCAGAAATACTAGAAATGATGGAAGTTAAAATGGAAGATTTCATGTCAGCACTAAAGGAAATAGTACCTAGCGGAATGAGAGAAATTTATATCGAAGTACCAGAGGTAAAATGGGAAGACATAGGAGGACTAGATGACATAAAAGAGGAATTAAGAGAAGTTGCAGAATATCCATTAAAATTCCAAGAGTATTATGATATAGCAGGAATAGAGCCACCTAGAGGCATATTATTATTTGGACCTCCAGGTACTGGAAAAACAATGCTAGCCAAGGCAGTTTCAACTGAAAGCGGAGCTAATTTCATAGCAATAAGGGGACCAGAAGTATTATCAAAATGGGTGGGAGAAAGCGAAAGAGCAGTAAGAGAAATCTTTAGAAAAGCTAGAATGTATGCTCCTTCAGTAATATTCTTCGATGAAATTGATGCTATAGCACCAAGTAGAGGAATATCTTCAGATACTGGAGTTACAGAAAGATTAGTGAACCAGTTATTAGCAGAAATGGATGGAATAGAAAATCTAGATAATGTTGTAATAATAGCAGCTACAAATAGACCAGATATATTAGATCCAGCATTACTAAGACCAGGTAGATTCGAAAAATTGATATATGTTCCACCACCAGATAAACAAGCAAGATATGAAATATTAAAAGTCCACACAAAGAAAGTCGTCTTAGGAGAGGATGTTAATTTAGAAGATTTAGCAGAAAGAACAGAAGGATATACCGGAGCAGACTTGGCTGCGTTAGTTAGAGAAGCTGCAATGATAGCAATAAGAGAAGGAATGAGAGACTGCATCGAAAAAATATCTAGCGAATGCCAACCTTTAGATAAGGATTGCCGTGATTCTAAAATGAGAGAATGTATGAGAAATACCAGCATAAAGGTAGAAATGAAACACTTCGAAGATGCTTTAAAGAAGGTAAAGCCATCAGTATCTCAAGAGATGTTACAATTCTATCAGACCTGGGTAGAGAAAGCAAGACAACAACTACCTAGACAAGTATTAAAGCCTAGTACTTTCACGTGATGTATATGTGGAGAGAAATACCTTTAACCTATGCAGTTCTGGAAAAACTTAGAAAAATAGATAGACCAATAAAAGACGATGATTTATATTCCGAAGTTAAAAAAGATCTAGATTATGAAGTACCTTTTTCAGACTTTCTAAGAAGTTTAATGTCTTTAGAAATTAGAGGATATATTTCAGTCTCATTAATTAAAGAAAATAATAGGATGATAACATATCTTAAAAATAACGAATTAGATTAAAATTTTTAAGGTGACGAAAAATAGGCGTTGATCTATCTAGTCTAGTTGACGAAATAAAAAGAGAAATTCAACTGTCAGAAATTAAAGGTAAAAAAATAAGTATAGATGCATATAATGCAATATATCAATTTTTAACTGCGATTAGGCAACCTGATGGAACGCCATTAATGGATTCCTCAGGACGCGTGACAAGCCATCTTAGTGGAGTTTTTTATAGAACTATTAGCCTTTTAGAAGAAGGCGTAATACCAGTATATGTATTTGATGGCAAACCTCCAGAAATGAAGAGTCAAGAATTAGATAGAAGAAGGAAAATAAAGGAAGAAGCAGAAAAAAAGTTGCAAAAAGCTAAAGAAGAAGGTAGTACAAGAGAATTAAAAAAATATTCTCAAATGAGTACAAAGTTAACTAATGACATGGCAGAAGAAAGTAAAAAATTGCTTACTGCAATGGGGATACCTATTGTGCAAGCACCTAGTGAAGGAGAAGCAGAAGCTGCATATTTATGCTCTTCTGGTTATACATGGGCTTCAGCTAGTCAAGATTATGATTCGTTATTATTTGGAGCTAAACGCTTAGTAAGAAATTTAACTTTAACAGGAAAAAGAAAACTTCCAAATAAAGATATATACGTAGAAATTAAACCAGAAATAATAGAGTTAAATGATTTATTAAATAAATACGGAATAAATAGAGAACAATTAGTAGATATTGGCATTCTAATTGGTACTGATTATGATCCAGAGGGAATCAAAGGAATAGGAAGTAAGACAGCATTAAGAATAATAAAAAAATATGGTACGATAGAGAAAGCAGTAGAAAAGGGTGAAGTACCTAAATATATCCTAGATTTAGATCTGGAGAAAATAAGATCATTATTCCTAAAACCTGATGTTAATAATCCAGAAGGGTCTTTGGAATTAACAGATCCAAATAAGGATGAAATAATAAATATATTGGTAAACGAACATAATTTCAATGCAGATAGAGTTAATAATGGAATAGAAAGGTTAATTAAAGGAATTAAAGATACTAAGGGTTTAAGTAGACAAACGGGACTAGATCAATGGTTCTAAACATTTAGATAATTAGGTTTAAATGTTACATAGGTAAAAATTAGTTGTGACAAATTCATACTCACAATATTACTTCCCATTATTTGCAAATCTAAGCAAAATGAATATTCTTATAGTAGGAGGAGGAAAAGTAGGAAGCAAAAGAGCAATAAAGTTTGCAGATTATGGAGCCAAAGTAACTGTAGTAAGCCTTGAGTTTGCACAAGAATTATTGGAAAATAATGGAATAGATAAAATTAAAATGGATGCTAATCAGATAAATGAGGAATTAATTTCTAGATTTAATATAGTAATAACAGCAACAAATGATCATGAAATAAATTCTAAAATTTGTGAAAAAGCGCAAAAGTTAGGTAAATTATGCAATAATCCAACAAATCCCTCTCAATCATCTTTTATTGTACCAATTTTTTATGCTGATGATAATATAGAAATTGCAATAACTACACTTGGCAAATCTAGTATTGCTTCAAAGTTTATCCTAGACAAGATCTTGAATTCTTTAAGTAAAGATCAAAATTATCTTTACTTACTGATAAAAACTATGGGTGATGTAAAAAATTTAATGAAAAATAAGATTCAAAATCCTAGTTTAAGATTTGAACTATATCATAAAATTTTTTATGATGTTAATTTTCAGAACTTTATTCAAAATAATAATTATGAATATGCAATAAAAAGAGCGGAGGAGATAATAAATGAGTATAACAAATGAAATAAATGAAAAATATTATGCAATCTTATATACGTATAAGACAGTTGGATTTAGTAATCTTTCATCACATTATTTAAGAGATAATGAAGTACAATTATTGCATAATATAGTATCTACCGAAATGGCAATAATTCAAACATGTAATAGAGTAGAATTGTATTTATATGTAGATGATTACAGTAAAGTCGAGACATTATTGCATTTTTTAGACAATATACATAAAAAAGAAATAAGTAAAGATGCAACAATACTAAAAGGATATGATGCAATTAAGCATTTATTTAAGGTAGCTTCTGGTCTAGATTCTTTATCAATAGGAGAATACGAGATTTTAGGTCAAGTAAAGTTATCACTAGATAACGCTAAAAAACTAGGAATTTCTGGCAAGTATATTAATACATTATTTGAAAGAGCTATAAAAATAGGAAGGAAAGTAAGAAAAGAAACTAATATTTCTAGGGGAAAAGTTGGATTATATTCTCTTGCTATAGACCTTGCTAAAACAAAAATAGATATATCAAATGCTAAAATTTTAGTTATAGGAGCTGGAAATATAGGAAGCAAAATTATATCCATGTTAAAATCTGAAAACATAAACAATATTACAATAATGAACAGAACAATTGAAAAAGCAAAAGAATTAGCAGAAAAATACGGATATTCGTATACTTCATTTGATTTATCAAAAATTAACGATTATGATGTCATATTTTCTGCTATATTTTATCCTTCAAAGATATCTACTAATAAGTTGGTCATAGATCTTTCATATCCTTCAGTATTCCAAGGAAATAATGTATATAGACTAGAGGATCTTCAATTCATCTCGTCTCAAAGTTTAGAAAAACGTTCAAAAGAAATTACTGATGCAGAAAAAATTATAGAAGAAAGTATAGACGAATTTATAATAGATTATGGAAATATTAAATATAATGAAATCGTATCAGATATAATGAATAAGATTGATGAGATACGAAAAGAAGAAATCCAAAGAGCATTAAAGGAAATAAATAGCAATGAAGATGATATTAACGAAATCTTAGATGCAATGACTAAATCAATGATAAAGAAAATTTTCTCCCCAATGCTTCTAAAAATCAAAGATTATATAAGAGAAGATGAGAAAAACTACATTAACTTGGTTCTCGAACTATTCAATTATGACAAACTTCCCAGTAACGAGACCAAGACGATTAAGAAAGAACAAATTAATAAGAGATCTAATAGCGGAAACTAGTTTAAGTGAGAAAAATTTAATTTTACCTATATTTATTAAAGATAATATAAATGATATTGAAGAAATTCCAAGTATGCCATCTGTATATCGTTATCCACCTAACGATAAACTAATAAAATACGTTGAAGAAAGTTATGATAATGGAATAAATTATGTAATTCTTTTCGGAATTCCAGCATATAAAAATGATATAGCTACTTCTGCATACGATAAAAATGGAGTTATACAAAGAGCTACTAAAATACTGAAAGAAACTTTCGATGATAGACTAATTGTAATAACTGATGAATGCACAGACGAATATACTTCTCATGGACATTGTGGTATTGTAGTACAAAACAATGGAGAAGCATATGTAGATAATGATGAAAGTTTAAAGATACATGCTAAAATAGCATTATCACAAGCAGAAGCAGGAGCTGATATAGTAGCTCCTTCAAGCATGATGGACGGAGTAGTAGGAGCTATTAGAAAAATACTTGATGAAAACGGATTCCAGAATACATTAATAATGTCATATAGTGCAAAATACGCATCTACATTCTATTCACCTTTTAGAGATGCTGCTTACTCTAAACCTGCTTTTGGAGATAGAAAATCATATCAAATGGATCCTAGAAATGCATATGAAGCATTAAAAGAAGTTAACTTAGACATAGAAGAAGGAGCAGATATTATTATGGTAAAACCTGCTCATACATATCTAGATATTATAAGATTAGTTAAAGATAACTTTCCTGATTACCCATTAGCTGCGTATCACGTAAGCGGAGAATATTCAATGATAAAAGCTGCAGCTATTAATGGATGGATAAATGAAAAGATAGCAGTATTAGAAATTTCTACTGCAATAAAGAGAGCTGGAGCGAATTTAATTATTACATACTATGCTAACGACATAGCAAAATGGTTAAAGGAGGGACTTCCATTTTGAGTGAAAATATCTGGAAAGATGCCCTAAAATACTTCGCTGGAGGAGTAAATAGCCCAGTAAGAGCAGCTGTAAAGCCTTCCCCATTCTATTCACTTTCTGGAAAAGGAGCTTACATATATACTGAAGATAATAAAAGATACATTGATTACGTACTTGGCTATGGACCATTAATATTAGGACATGAAAACGAATATGTAAAAAATAAAGTAATAGAGCAAATAGAAAAAGGATGGATTTTCGGAACACCATCTAAGAGTGAAGTAGAACTAGCCAAAAAGATTACATCTCACATGAATTCTGTAGAAAAGATAAGGTTTGTTAATAGCGGTACTGAAGCAACTATGAATGCAATAAGATTAGCTAGAGGCTTTACAAAAAGAGAAAAAATACTAAAATTTAATGGAAATTATCATGGTGCACATGATTACGCCTTAATAGACGCTGGAAGTGCTGCAACAGAATTCGGCGTTCCTGATTCTGAAGGTATACCAAAAGAAGTGTTAAATACTGTAGTAATATGTGAATATAATGATTTAAACTGTGTAGAAAAGAAATTAAAAACTGAAGAAATAGCAGGCGTTATAGTAGAGCCTGTAATGGGGAATATGGGTGTTGTACCACCAAATGAAAATTTTCTTAAAGGCCTAAGAGAGTTAACAAGAACTTATAATAGCTTGCTCATTTTTGACGAAGTTATTACTGGATTTAGATTATCACTTGCTGGAGCTCAAGGATATTATGGCGTATCAGCAGACATAACCACGTTAGGAAAGATTATTGGTGGAGGATTTCCAATAGGTGCTATTGGTGGAAAGAGAGAAATTATTGATATGTTTACTCCAAGTGGAAAAGTATTCAATGCAGGAACATTTAACGCTAATCCAGTTTCTATGACTGCTGGCTTGGCTACTATAGAAGTTTTAGAAAGAGAGAATGTAATAGAAAAAACAGTAAGTGTTGCTAAGAGTATAGCAGAAGAGTTAGATAATATTCCAGTACCTCATGTAATAAATAGAGTACAAAATATGTTCCAGATATTCTTCGGCGTAAGTAAAGTTACAAATGCTACTGAAGCTAAAAAAGCCAATAAAGATCAATATATTAAATTCCACATAAATATGCTAAATAATGGAGTATTCATACCGCCTAGTCAGTACGAATCAATTTTTACATCACTAGCTCATTATGATGATTATGTAATAAATGAGACAATAGATGCGATAAAGAAATCTAGAAGTGGAATTTAATGACTAAAATAAGAATAGCAGCTAGAGGTAGTAAATTAAGTTTAGCTCAAGTTAGTATAGTATCTAAATATTTAGAAAATAATGGATATGAAACTGAGTTCATAGAAGTAAAAACTAAGGCTGATCTATTCAACAATGAACCATTATATAAATTAGGTAAAGGCGTATTCGAAAAAGAAGTTAACGAATATGTACTAAAAGGACTCGCAGATATAGCAGTACACAGTATGAAAGATTTAACTACTATAATAGATCCTAATTTAGAAATTATAGCAGTGACTAAGAGAGATTCTCCATATGATGTTTTAGTATCTGATAAGAATATCTATGATTTAGATAAGGAAAGTATAATAGGAACAAGTAGTATAAGAAGACAGAATTTTATTAAATTTTTAAGAAATGATTTGATAGTAAAAGATTTAAGAGGAAATATAGATACAAGAATACAAAAATACAAAAAAGGAGAATATAATGGTATAATTATAGCTGAAGCATCAATACTTAGGCTAGGGTATACAATGACATACTTTAAGTTAGATCCTTTTAATTTTACTCCAGAAGCTAATCAAGGAATAATTGCTATTGTAGGTAAAAAATCAGATTTGGTAATGAAAAATATCCTTAATGGTATTAATGATAAAAATTCTCTAGATGAAGCAATAGCTGAAAGAAGTGCAATGCAAATTATAGGTGGTGGATGTCATTCACCATTTGGAGTCTTTTTTAAAAAACAAGATACTAATGAATTTCTAGGGATAGCAAGTTTTTCAGATTCAAAGAAAAAAATCACCATAAGTTTAGAAGGTAAAGGTAAACCAGAAGAGTTAGGAGCTAAGCTTGGAAAAATGCTTCTGATGGAGATGAAAAATGAAAATATTATTCCTTAGACCAGAAGGGAGTAAAATACCAATAATTCCAAATCACGAAGTTATTAATATACCATTATTTAAACCAGTCTGTATTGAATATGACAACAAAAAAATACAAGAATATCAAAGTATCGCATTTACAAGTATAAATGCTGTAAAATGTTTTAACGATTTTGATAAGATACAAAATAAAAAAGTATTTTCTATTGGAGAATCTACATTCAATGAACTAAAATCTAAAGGAATTATTTCAGAGTTTCCGGATAATTATGACAGTATAAATCTAGCTTATCTAATACTTCATGAAAAAGTTAAGTCAGTAGTAGCTATTCGTAGTAAAAAAGCTTCAAGAGATATGAGTAATATTTTATCCAAGGAGATAAATTACGACGAAATTTACGATTATGATTTAGTTTTAGATAAAGAAAATATCATCAAGGCAATAGAGTTACTTAATTGTAAGGTTGATATTGTAGTATTAAGCAGTTCAGAGATAGCTAAGACTGTAGCTGACTATCTTAAAAATGATTGCTATAAAATAATTAGTATAGGCCCTATGACTACTAAAACTTTAAGTCAAATAAGAAGTGATATTCATGTTTATCAAAGTAGAAAATATGATATAGATGGAATAGTAGAATTAATTAACGAGATTGCTAGAGTGTGATATGCAGTGTTAGATATAAGAGACATGTTAATTAAAATTCTTAAAAAGATTGATCCTAACTTTGATGAAAATTCTTTAGATATAAAATTTGTTCAAGAATATAAAAATAGATATGATACTTTTGGTCAATTTAAAGATGATAAGGGAATTTACGAATTTGCATTAAGCTTTGATAATAAGGGAAAAATATATAGACAACACATTAACATGATTCAAACAACGAAATTTAGGGATGAACTAGAGAAAAAAATGAGAGAATAAAAAGGTGGGCTTTTGAAAGTAATATTATCAGTAATAGATGGAGCCTCCTATCACTTAATTAATAATTTTTTATATAATCTACCTAATTTTTATAAAATTTCAAAAGAGGGAATTTATGGTTCTTTAGAAAGTTCTTATCCATCTATTACACCAGTAGCTCTTGCATCCCTATTTACTGGATTGCTACCAAAAAATAATGGAGTCACTGCGCCTAAAATGTATTTAAAAGGGAGAAAATTATACTCTCCATTACTAGCTTATACAAGTTATTCTTTAATTGCAGATCCTATTTGGACCATATTAGCAGAAAACAAATATAAGGTAATAGTAACCTCTGCTCCTCAAGCTTTACCTGATAGATGGAAACTAGATAACTTGATATTATTTGATCCCTACAGGTCAAAAATTAAAAAATTTAGTAGAGGATATGTTTTAACTGAAGGAGAAAATAACGTAGCAGGAAGTAAATGGATAGTAAAAAAGAACGATAATGCTTTCTATGTCTCTTTTCCTGGAACTAAAATCTCAGAAATAAAGCTTGAAACTGATCAGTGGAGTGATCAATTAGAATTTATTGCTAAAATAAAAGAAAAAGAAATTAAAGCTATTACATTTTTGCATGCTCGAAAAGATAATATTTATATTACACCCCCTCTTTTCTTAACTGATTGGAGTAATAGAAAAGATGTATTACAAAATGTTTGGGATAATATAGTCTTGAAATATGGAATGATATTAGATGGTGACTATAAATCTTTAAATTCTGGTATAATTACATTTGAAGAATATTTGAAAACTGCTGAGTTAGCATTTAATTTTTTTTATGAATATACAAAATATCTTTTAGCTAATTTTGAATGGGATTTTGCTATCACTTACCTGCCTATAGTAGATAATTTCCAACATTTATTATATGGAATTGATGACTCTAAATCATTAGATTATATTTTCAAAGCATATGAATACGCAGATAAATTTATTGAAATGAATCTGAATTATACTGATAATATATTTATTTGTTCAGATCATGGAATAAGTAAAGTTAAAAAAAGAATTTATATAAATAAAATTTTAGAGAGAATTAATGTATTAAAGATAAATAATAATAGAATAGATTGGAGGAAAACTAAGGCTTACTATGGTGGAGGAGGAATAATAAGGATAAATCTTAAAGATAGAGAAGAAAATGGAATTGTAAGAATAGAAGAATTTCCAAAATTAGTTAATTATATAGTAAGAAACTTAGAAAAAATAACTGATGGAGAAGAAAAAATATTCACTAGAATTTACCAAAAACAGAAACCTGCAGGAGATAGAGAAGGTGATATAGAAATAGGCATAGACGGATTTTATTCTATAAGTACCGATATAGAAAAAGAAAACGAAATAGAAGACGTAATACCATATAAAACAATAACAGCAGATCATGGTTATTATAGAAAAGACGACCTATATGGAATATTTTTTGCTTATGGCAAAAATATAATTAAAAATAGTAGAAAAATAAATTTAAAGATTGTTGACATAGTTCCAACTATATTAAAATTATTTGGAATATCTCCAAAGAAAACTGATGGAATACCATATCTGGAGATGATAAAAGATGAGTTACAAAATAGTAAGCAAAAGGCATAAAAGAATAAGAGCCCCAAAAGACTGTGAAAGAGGATTACCTTATACAGAAATAATTGTAAATGGAAAAAGAATAGATACTTGCGAAAATCTGAGTTCTATAATTTTTCAATCTAAAAAGTTTAGTTTAGCTATAAATTCTAATATTATCCATAAGAAAATTTTGCGAAATCAATATATATTGAATATGATACCTAGATTTCTTAATGTACCTTCAAAATATACTGAAAAGTCAGATATAATTATTGAAAAACTCAACATAGAAACATTAATATTAGGTTCAGGTATTGGAGGAATATCAGCGTTACAACACTGTAATTCTTGCATGATGATAACAGATAGTATAGATGATGAACTTTTTTATGATCCGTTAGCTGATACCTTTGTAATTAACCTTATAAAAGATATAATTAAACAGAAATCAGAAAAAATTATACTAGGTACTTTTATGGGAAAATTTGATGAGGGTCTGTTATTTAAGATAAATAACAAATACTATATTGTTTCATTTAATAATCTAATATTGGCTAATGGAAGCAGATATATTCCACCAATCTTTCCTAACAATGATTTACCTGGTATAGTTTCTAGAAATTTATTTTTGAGACATAGAAATTTATTTAAGAATATAATAGTTATAGGATCCACAGATTTAGCTATAAGAACGGCAGTAATAACAAACTCTACCTTACTTGTTAAATCAGGAACATCAAACTTTTCTAAAAAATGGATAGAAAAAGCAAGGGATAAAGGTATAGAAATTATAGAAGTAGATTCTATTAATGTAAAAAAATTCGGGAAGAAGCTAAAAATATATTATCTAGACCAAGAAAAAATAGTTGATGGTATAGTATTTTCTATAGTTAAACAACCTAGAATAGAAACTGTATCTAACTTAGGTTATGAGTATACTTTTTATCCTAATCTTAACATTTACATTCCAAAACACGATATTTATGGAAATATATCCGAGAACGTTAAAATAGTTGGTGGAGCAAGAGGAATTTATGATGAATTAACATCATATTTAAGTGGACAAATAATATTTGGCAAAGAGATAGATAAATTTACTGAAGAAATTAAGAATTCTTCTATATATAATTTCTATAATAGAAATAATTGGAAATTAATAGACTCGCCTTATCTTTTTGGCAATGGATATGTTTGCGAATGTGAGGATATTAAATTTAAAGAAATCATGCAGAAAATTAATAAAGGATATAAAGATGTAGAAAGTTTAAAAAGAGTTACTGGTATTTGTACTGGACTCTGCCAAGGAAAAATATGTAGCTATTTAACTGGAAGCGTTACAAAAAGCGATACATTAATAACTTTCAGATCACCTTTATATACATTATGGTGAATACAAATTATAATTATTGGAGCAGGATCTCATGGATTAAGTCTTGCATATCATCTTTTTAAAAAAGATATATCTAATATAACTATTATAGAACAAAAGAGAATAGGTTATGGATCTAGTGGAAGAAATGCAAGTAGATATAGATATCACTTCTATAGTAAAGACAATATAGAATTTGCAATAGAAGGAATTAAATATCTGTATAAAGAAGCAAAAGACCTAGAATATAACCCTCTACTTTATAGAACCGGCTACTTATGGCTTCTTGATGATAAATACGTAGAAACATTTAGAAAACTAGATTCTTTATGGGAAAAATACAATATTAAAGGAAAATTCATTAACTGTAATGAATTTGAATATCTAAAAAAAGACGGACTATGCTATTTTGCTCCTCAAGATGGAGCTTTTCATCATGATTATATAAATTATAGTTATTATGAAAAAATAAGAGACAAATATAATATAATTATTTCTAAAGCGTCAAAAATTCATGTAGAAAATAATAGAATTAAAGGAGTAATTCTTGAAGACGGAACAGAAATAAAAGACGATACAGTAGTTGTAACTGCAGGAGCATGGTCTGGCGAAATTTTTAAAACCATGAATATTAATTTACCCATATATCCAGATAAAAAGGAAATATATATAACAGAAGACATTAAATTTAAAATAAAACCACTAATAATAGACTTCAATGATAGAATTTACTTTTCCCAGACTTTAAAAGGAGAAATAATAGGTGGAGTAGAAGACGAAGCAGAAAAAACTCAATTCCAGCATTTTTCAATTTCTTTACAAAATACTATTCATTTTCTTAAATCAATTAGAAACTTAATAAAAGATATAGATGGAATTGGAATTATGAGAGGATGGAGTGGATATTATGAGATGACTCCTGATCATTCCCATGTAATGGGATATTCAAATTCATGGCCAGAAGGTCTCTATGTTGATGCCGGATATAGCGGGCATGGAATGATGTTTGCACCGTTTTCCGGACATATTATGGCAGACTTAATAGCTGACAATAGAAAAAGTAAATTTATTGATATTTTCTCACCAGAAAGATTTCAAAAGAAAAAATTAATAGATGAGAAAATGGTAATATAAAGTTTAAGGTAGAGTAATTGCCTTTCTTTTTAAATACTTTCTTACATATTCAGCTAGCTCCTTAGAATAGCCTTTTCTTCCACCATCGACTACTATTAATGATGCTGGAGATGAATCTATATAATAGATTGTATCATCAAAATCGCCATGATCACTAAATGCTACTACTTTAGTCTTTTTATCTAATTGCTTTACAGGTTCATTAAATTCCCATCCAGATAAAATAAAATTGGAAAACTTACTATCTCTATTCTTAGATTCGTTATAATGCTTAAATTCTATATACCACCCATCTTTAATTATTTGTTTAGCTTCCTCATCTTTAGTAGAAAAAACATCTTTTACATTTAGTCCATATTTAATTGCTATATCAGTTATTTCTTTTATCTTTCCATCAACAATAAACGGTGCATCAATACCATTTTTCCGTAATACCTTCATTGCTTCTTGAACTTTACCGTGATATGCATAAATTCGTACTGGACCACTAATTAATGAGTCATTAACATAGTCTGAAAATAAAGTTTCTATTTCATTCTTAAATCTTCTCTTAAAGATTGGCTTACCGTACGTAGAATCTATTATTAGAATATCAACATCTAATATTGGTGTTCCATTTCCCGGATTTTTAAAATCGCCTGTATATCCTACTTTTTCATTCTTATCATTGCTAATAACTACTTGCGATGCACCAAATATATGTTCTGCAGGAAAAAGTTCTACTTTTTCATTTTCAATTTTTAAAGGAATATTATAATTAATTCCTATTCTTTTTCTTTTCGGTATGTCGTAATCTAAAACTTCCAAAACATCTAATGTAGGTGGAGTAGCTATAATACCTATACAAGATTGAATGCTCTTCTTTAATTGTAATAAATGATCTGAATGAAAATGCGTTACTACTCTAAAATTTCTTTCTGCGTGACCATCAATAGTAAAGTTATCTCCTACAGTTATTGCACCACTTTTAAGTATATCAACAAACATAGAAACATTTTTCGTTGAAATTTTATAAAAACTTATGTTCCTTTATCTGTAGGATTTTCTTCGATCTTCTTTAGTTGATTCTTATACATTTCTAAAATCTCAGTATTTGTAGTAGCATCTTCTGGACTTTTATCTGGCCTCCATCTTATAAATCTTGGAAATCTCACTGATAATCCGCCTATAGCATATTGATCCTTACAGCATGTATGTAAAGGAGATATAGTTATCTCAGCTCCTATTATTTCCGCTACTAATGATGGAGTTAACCATACATCAGGTACCATACTTGAAACTACTCTAGGATGTGGTTCGTTTCTTCTTAGCTCTGCAATCTTCTTTTGTAATTCATCTAATTCTGCATCGCTAAAGCCAGAGGCCACTTTACACACGGTTTCGAATACATCTTTGTCAGGGTTGTATGCTCCCATTAAAAATGAGCTAAATTTTCCACCTTTTTTACCTTTACCATAAAATGCTCCTACTAATACTAAATCAACTGTATCTGCCATTTCGCTTTGGTAATCTCTCTTAAATTTTATCCATAACCAACCTCTAGATCCAGCTTGATATATAGAATCTGGAGCTAGAGATTTTACCATAACACCTTCTGCTCCATCAGAAATTGCTTGATAAAAGAATTCCTTTAGTTTATTTACATCGTCAGTAATTATATGATCTGCTATATGAACCTTATCATTGTCAGTTATTATCGATTCTAATTTTTTCCTTCTTTCTGGTAATGGCTTTACTGTATAATCTTCACCTTCATAATACATAATGTCAAATAGCATAACGTTTACTGGATAATCTTTAATTGCCTCATGAATATCGTTTTTTCTCTTTCTATGCATTAATTCTTGAAAAGGCCTCATCTCCCCTGTATCTGGATCAACTGGTATGATTTCTCCTTCTATTATAAACTCTGAACCATTTACAAATTTAGATACATATTCTGCTACATCTGGATACTGAGATGTGATATTTTCTAATCTTCTAGAAAAAATAAAGATCTTATCTCCATGTTTATGAATCTGACCTCTTTCTCCATCATACTTATAGTCTACTAATCCTGTTTTACCTACCTTATCTAAAATTTCCGCAGGATCTGAAAGTCTTTCAGCTAGCATTGGTCTAATTGGAATACCAGGCTCAGGTTTTATGTTCTTTATTTTTTCTATTCCTTCAAAAGCTAGAATTCTCGCTATATTACCTAAATCAGCTCTTAAATTGTATGCTCTTTCTACATAAGGTCTAAAATTCTGTCCTCCCGCAAAAGTAATAGATAATGCATCTAATACCGTAGCATCTCCTATTCCTACTCTAAGCCGTCCATCGATAAATCTTACAAGATATTTAGCTTCCAAAGGTGAAGCTTTCTTTAATAATCCAGCTAATAATCTTATCTTTATATCTCTACTTCTCTCTCCAGTAGACGTTGCTATTTTAGTTAAATCCTCATAAGCCTCTTCAACAGTTAGTGTAGTGCTTTTTTGTGCACCAAGAAAACTTAAAATATTAGAACCTTGTTGTCTCTGCTTAATTTCAAATGCTACCTCGCCAAGATCACCTATGTTTTTAAATAATTTATCTATTTCATCTTCATTAACTCCCGTAGCTATTGACAATGCCTTAATTAAGAATTTGTCTCCAATACCTAACTCTGGCATGCCTAAAAAGTCTGGCCATAACTTACCCTGAATAAGATAGACAACCTTATCTATAACATCCTTATCAGTATTTTTAAATAAATCAGATAAAAGAGAGGTTAACTGAATCCTAGATGATATTTTTTCCAATCTGTCAAAGTATTCTGCTATAACTTTAAACTCCATAAATAAAAGATTATATAGCAATATAATATATTTGATGATGAAAACCGGCAAGTCCGATAGATGAAGTCTCAGAGTTACTCTGACTAAATTCGAAGGATATTATTGAGCCATTTTGTATATTAGAGGACTAATAATAATATAAATATATGATTCTAGGAGATCGTGATTTAAAGTATTACCTCGAGAAAGGATGGATAAAAATAGAACCATTACAAAATGACACAATAAGAGAGAATGGAGTAGATTTAAGAATAGGAGGAGAAATTGCAAGATTCAAAAAAACTGATAAAATATTCGATTCTTCTAACATCAAAGAATTTTATGATGTAGAAAAAGGGGAAGAATTTTTGATAAAGCCTCAGGAGCACGTTCTTTTAACAACAGAAGAAATAGTAGCATTACCGCACGATATAATGGCCTTCGTAAATCTTAGGTCAAGTTTTGCTAGATTAGGTCTTTTCATCCCTCCAACTATTGTAGATGCAGGATTTGAAGGACAGATAACGATAGAAATAATTGGATCCGCATTCCCAATAAAGCTAAAAAGAGGAGATAGATTCCTACACCTAATTTTCGCAAAAACGTTAACTCCAGTAGAGAATCCATATCACGGAAAATATCAAGGTCAAAAAGGAGTAACATTACCTAGATTTATAACCCAGATATTTTCCACGATTTAGTATTAGTATCAAAGTAAATTATTCCTAAGGATCTCAATTTTTGGAATAGCTTATGCTCCTGTTTATTTAGGAATTTTTGAGCTTCTACATCATCGGATGTATGTATATCCGTTAATTTTTTTACAAAATTAGAGTAAAATTCTTGATCTACTGCTATCCTTTCTTTTTCTGTATATAATACTTTACCACCTTCTTTTTCAATCTTCTCGAAGAACAAATCAGGATTTTTTAATTTAATTTCGCTTTCATATATTACGCCTTGTTCCTTTAATATCTCCATTACAGTTTTCTTATGACCTTGTTGCTGTTGTGCATTTCCAAATTTTTTTGGCTTAACTTCAGTTTTGGCTTTTTCTAAATTCTCTTTTTGCATTTCAGTTAAACTATCTAGTTTTTCCGATAGTTCAGCAACTTTTCTCTTTAAATTATCTACTTCAGCAGTAAAAGGATTAACCATATCTTGAACTTTTCTTTCTATTTTTCTAACTATATCATCAGTATTAGCATTTGATACATTTGATTCCGGCAAAGAATTAGAAGATAGTAACTTAAATTTAACATATGAACTAAGCAATACATAACCTTCCTTTTTTGCCTCTTCTTCTAACTGCTTGTACTCATCATCAGTAAGTTTTATAATAATAGTTTTCATGTTTTCGAGTAAAAATTATAGATTTAGAAGATAAAAGTTTAATTAAAAAAGGCGGTCTTAATTTACCTTTTGCTTTTCTAAAATGGTATTAACGAAATTCTCTTCGTTTGGAACTCCTATAAATTCTACTGATTCGTTAACAGCTACTGCTGGTACTGACATAACTTGATACTTCTCTGCTATATCTTGATTCTCATATGCTTCTACAACCTCAGATATTATATCACACTTATTAGCTTTACACGCTTCATAGGCTACCATATGAGATAATAGTGCAGCATAAGGACAATAAGGACATGAAGGAGTAACAACTACTTCAACTTTTACTTTTCCATTAAGTTTTTCTTTTATTGCATTTAATGTTTCTTGGCTTAATCCACTTTCTCCTTGTGAAAGTCTTACTATTGTTTCAACTAATGCTCTGATTTCTTCTCCTACTGGAGCACCAGTCCATCTTATATACCCCTTTAAAAATGCTACTGTAGGTACTCTAGTTACTTGAAATTCTTCAAATTCTTTCGCATCTTTAGCTCTATCTACTATATGAACATTAAGTAAACTTTTGCCATCTTTGGTAGGTGCAGCATCGCTAACAAATAGTAAGAGCTTTTGCGTAAGATCACAATAATTGCATGATTTATCATTAGAATCAACAAATACGTAAACATCAACTGGATCTTTCATATCTTTTAATGCATCTTTTAATGCATCTTTTACTTCGTTAGTAAAAAGCTCTGCATATTCTTCTTCTGAGGACATATTAATCACTTAGTTATATTTTTTAACAGCCATAAAAAGCTATTCTAGTAATTCTGATTTTTTACATTTTATATCAGACGGTCTAATTACCTCTATCTCCTCTGAGCTAGGATATTTTTCTCTAAATATAATTCCTTCAAATCTTTTTATTCTAACTTTATTGTCTAGCCAACAATCTGGTAAAAGTCCAGCTTTTATACATGTCTCAGCTAAGAAAGTCTCTTCATCCCAACAATATTCCATAGGAACTTGAGGAAGAAGAAGACCACTATACAATAATCCTTTTTCTACTATTAAACCATCTCTTCCTACTTTAATCGCTTTAGGTAATTCCTTTCTATTTTCAATATTGATTTCTTCTGGCTTAGTTAAAATTGTTATTTCTATTAATATATTATTAATTTCTGATGGTGTTACTGGAGGAAATCTTGGATCAGAAAACGCTGCAGCGATAGCCGCGTTCCTTACTATATCTACTAATGGTGCTACAGCCTCAACATAACCTATACATCCTCTTAAAGAAGTAGTAGAACCATAATATGTCTCTAAAGTTACAAAAGCTAGACCCTTTTTATTCAGTTTTTCATCTTCAATTTGAACGTCCTCATTTTTGATCAATCCTAATTTCCTTTGTATTGCTCTTCTTGCTATCTGAATTAATATCTTCCCTTCCTCTCTGCTTAATTCTTGAATTGAAATTAAGCTCATCTTGTTCTTTCTTTGCCTCTGCCTTTATAAGTATCTCTGTTATTGTACGCCAATGTTTGCCTTTCCAATATTCTTTCCCACATTTAGTACATTTCCATTTATTATCTGAGATTTTCATTAAAATTCCGTTACATTCTGAACACCTTGAAACATTAATATCAGCAGTAAGATCTATACCATATTTAATTGATAATAATGCTAATATATCAATTATATCAGAATCAACTGGAACTAAAAAGCAGTCTAAGTTTTTCTTTTTAGCCCTAATGTATAAACCACGATCTCTAGTCAGAATTACTCTTTTATCATTATTAGCTATCTTCAATATTTTCCAGTCTTCTATATCATTGCTATAAAAGGTATCATATCCTAGTATTCTTAGCCAAATTGCCAACTTACCAAGCATAGCATCAACAATGAACTTAGTACGCTGCATTTTCTAACCAAGTATATTATAGACTGCAACTAGCATTAAAAACCAAGCTATAATCATTATCAACGATCCTTTGATAATTAAAACCCTCAACTTTGATACCTTAAATAACAAATAGACTATTATTAGACTTATCACATAACCAGAAATTATTGTTGTTAGAGCAATAAAAACTGAATTTGTGAATGCAGATATAGCTCCAGCTATTATACCTATTATTCCACGATACAATAGAATTTTATCTTCTATATTCACAATAGTTAATGCAATAAGATGGCTATAAAGTTGTCACGAAAAAACTCAATGAACTACTTTGATTTATTAGCTTGGGTTACAGAAAATAAATCATTAATAATAAATTGTAGAATAAATAATATATATTCTATTGGGGATTTAAACAATATATTTTTCTTTAAACTTAGATGCCTAAATGAAGATAAAAATCTTATTTTAGAACCAGGAGTTAGAATAAATTTTACAAAATATGAAGGACAAAAATCTATAAATCCTAAAATAAGAATATTAAGAGATTTAATAAGAGATTCATATATTACTAATATTGAAATCTTAGATGAAGAGAGAATACTGAAAATATATCTAAGTAATAATAAAAAAATTATTCTTGAACTACTGCCAAGAGGATCTCTAATTATACTAAATGAAGAGGACAAAATTATATTTTCCACTGAATATAAAACATTTAAAGATAGAGTAATTAAACCAGGAATAGCATATACGCTTCCCCCTAAGCCACAATTTGATTCAAAAAATCCCTTAAGATCTTTAGGAGTACCAAAAGAAATAATTGATAATTTACATCTAAATTCAGATAATATAGATGAATTAAAAAAGAACATAGAAGATTTGAAAGAAAAATTAAAGAAAGGGGAAATAGAACCATGTATACAAAAAGGAAAATTATTCATGCCATTTCATTTCGATAACTGTGAAAAGTTAAGTAGTTTTAATGCAGTAATAGATGAGTATTTTATAGATATAGAAAGAGAAAGAGTAACACAACAAAATAATGAAAAGTTAGAGGCTGAGAGGAAAAAACTAGAAAAGACAGTCCAAGAAATAAAAAATAGTATAGATAATTATGAACTACAAGCAGAACAGCTAAGAAATATAGGTAAAAAAATAATGGAAAATTATGTTCAAGTAGAGAATGCAATAAAAAATAAGCAAAAATCAATCAATATTGATGGAATTGAAATAGAGTTAGACCCTAAATTGACACCTACAAAAAATGCATCAATTTTCTTCGAAAAAGCAAAGGAGTATTCTAACAAAGCCAAGAAAGCAAAAGAAACATTAGATGAGTTCTCTAAAAAATTAGAGAACTTAAACAGCAAAATTAATCAAAGAACAGAAGCATCAAGATTCAGTTTGATAAAAAAATTCTGGTATGAAAAATATAGATGGAGTATCACAACTAATGGATTTCTTGTAATTTCGGGAAAAGATGCAGACCAAAATGAAAGTTTAGTTAGAAAAATGCTAGAAGACAAAGATATATTTTTACATGCTGATATTCAAGGAGCTTCAACTACTATAATAAAAAATCCAGTTAATATTCAAGACCAAGATATTTTTGATGCTGCGGTATTAGCAGCAAGCTATTCCAAAGCGTGGAAATTAGGCTTAGCAACAGTAGATGTTTTTTGGGTTTATGGGAATCAAGTCTCTAAATCGCCTCCTACTGGAGAATATCTACCAAAAGGCTCATTTATGATATATGGGAAGAAGAATTATATCAAAAACGTTCCTTTAATGCTTGCATTAGGTATTGAATATAGTGATGAAGGAATAAGAGTAATAGTAGGTTCAGAAAATTCAATATCAAATAAAGTAAAACAGTATATAATTATTTCGCCTGGAGATGAGCTAGAAAGGACTGCAGAAAGAATATCTAAAATTTTATCAGAGAATTTAGGTATTGAAGCTACAAAGGAATTAAAAAATGAGATATTATCCATATTACCTGGAAAATCTAAAATAATTAAGGTTGTAAAATTAGGTAACGATAAGCAATAATAACTCTTAAATCTAATAGTTTAATGTAATTATGCCATCATTAACATTAGCTGAAAAAGCATCTCTTGTTTCTCCTTCAGAATATATTATTTTGAAAACACTATTAGAATCAAGAGACAAATACGATTACATGTCTGAAGATATATTAAGAAGTAAACTTAATTTCATAGATTCAGAATTCACTATATCAATTACAAAATTATTGAATATGAAAGCTATATCTGAAGAGAGAATACAAGGTAAAAAAGCGTATAGAATAACATTTAGTGGACTTGATATTTTAGCCATAAAAATGTTATATGTAAATAAAATTCTTAAGAATCTAGGGTTGATAATAGGTGAAGGAAAAGAAAGTAACGTATATTATGGTTATGACTTTGATGATAACGTTATAGTAGTAAAATTTCATAGAGTAGGAAAATCTAGTTATAAAAATATCAGAAAACTAAGAGAATACACAGAAAAAAAGAGTTGGATATCTATCACCATGGATAATGCAAAAAAGGAATACCAGGCATTAAAATGCCTAAACGAAAATTATGCTCTTGTACCAAAATTATTTGGATACAGTTTTAATGCTATAGTAATGGAATATATTGAAGGAACAAGCTTAGCTAAATCAAAACTTTCTAACCCCAAAAAAGTACTTGATAACATACTAGGAACAGTAAGAATAGCATACACAAATTGCAAAATTGTTCATGGAGATCTAAGTCAATATAATGTAATAATAGATCAAAACGAAATACCATATATAATAGATTGGCCTCAATGGAAAAAAGAAGACCAAAATCTCCTAAATAGAGATTTAAATATAATATTAACGTTTTTTAAGAATAAATATAATGTTATAGAAGACATAGATGAAATATCAAAATTTGTAAAGGGAGAAATATGAAGATAATGGGTATAGATATCGAACCGAGAAGTAGCCCTTCGTCTACTTTACAGGCAAAATATGCTGTAGTTATTATTGATGAGAATGGAAACATAATTGAAAAATATGATGAGATATCTATACCTAGAATAATAAGATTAACATGGGAATATAATATTTCAATAATAGCTACAGATAATATCTATGAATTAGGTGAAACTGATAGAGAAATTATCAAATTAGTAAGTTTAATGCCAGATAATATAGAAATTACTCAAGTTACATATAATAATGGAGAATTTCTAGATATCAGAGAAGTAGCTAAAAAACTTGGAATTGAAGTTCAAGGTAAGCCAGGCCCCAGTAGAACCGCATATTTAGCTGCAATATTAGCACTAAAAGGTGCAGGAAGTAAAATAAAATTAATAGAAAATAAAACAAAAATTATAATTTCTAGAGGTAGACATATGGGACCTGGAGGTATGAGCGCTAATAGATATAAGAGACACATAAGAGGATTGATATTACGTGTATTTAAACAAGTAAAGGAAGAATTAGATAGACATAATTTTGATTACGATGTTATAGTTAAACGTAGTAAGTCAGGAATAGAGAATGCTACGTTTATAGTTTATGCGCCTAGAGAGAGCTTATACGGAATAGTCAAAAAAATGAGTGGACACGATATAAATCTTGAAATAAGACCAGTATTTAAAACTAAGATAGATTTCGAATCAAATAAGACTATAGAGAAGAAACCATTGATAGTGGGCATTGATCCAGGATTAGACGTAGGAATATCTATCCTTAATGTGCATGGAGCTCCAGAATTACTAGTTACAAAAAGAGGAATAGATAGAGATGAAGTAATATCAATAATTTCAGAAAAAGGATTACCAGTAATTATTGCTACAGACGTAAATCCGGTACCAGATGCTGTAAAAAAGATAGCTTCTCAGTTAAAAACTAAAATTTTTATTCCAGATAAATCTTTAAGTGTCGATGAAAAACAAGAATTAGTAAACGAATTCTCAAACAGATTTCAACTTAATATAACTGACCCACACATAAGAGATTCCCTTGCTGCAGCTCTTAAAGCATATAGAGAATTAGAGAAAAAATTAAGACAAGCATCGTCTATAATGCGCAAATTTGATCTAGACTTAGAAGAAAATGCAATATACAGATGCGTAATGGAAGGTATAACAATATCAGAATGCATAGAAAAAGAGATCGAGAAAAAAATTGATAAACAGAATATTACAGTTTCTAATACTAATAAACAGAATATTCCTGAATCGTTACAGAAAAATTATAATAGAATATACGAAGAAAATCTACAATTAAAACATGAAATTTTAAGACTAAAAAGGGATATAGCACAGCTAATAAACGAAAAATACAATTTAGAAAAAAGAATAGAAGAAATAAAAAATCAAACTAAACTTGAAGTAGAAAAAGATAGAACTATCTATAGACTTAAAACCGATCTAACTGAAAGAAATAAAACTATAATAAACTTAGAAAATTTGTTGAAAGAATATCAAAATAAAATTATATATTTAGAAAATATACTAAAGGAATTAGTTTCTGGAAATTTAAACGTAATAAAAAGTAATAGTTTAATAAAAATAGAGAATTATAAGGTTAAAGTATTAGATGAGGAAATAAATAGTAGCATATTCAAATATGTAGGAGAGAATTTTATTATAGACAACCCAGAGAATTTTATTAAAGATATAACTATTCTTGAAAAAGAAAAGGAAATACAGAAAAATATCTCAATTAATGACCTTAAAAATATTGTAGATGAATATAGAAAATCAAAACATAGATATTTTTCCGTCTAAAATCATTTCTGTAATCTTACTAAATGATTCTAGATATTCCTCTACAATACCATTAATCTGATTCTTTATTTCGTCTGTTATTTTACCATTTTCTGGAACTACTTCTACATTAACAACTAATGGGTCGTCAATAGGTCTACCTATTTGGCCTAATATCTCTACTTGGACATTCTTTATTTTACTCTCGTCTAAAATCTTCTTTGAAATAAGCATAGACATTATATTATATATCTTCCCTACATGATTTACTGGATTTTTACCAGCAGTTGCTTCAAGTGACATAGGTCTCATAGGAGTTATTAAACCTACACCTCTATTTCCTCTACCAGTCATTCCATCATCTCCATGTTCTGCTGATGTTCCAGTAACAGTCATATAAATAATACCTTGATCAATTTTATCTCCAGTATTTATATATACATTAGTATTATAATCTGGCGCAAGCTTATTAGCTAGATCTAATACTTTTTGCATTACTTCATCTTTTATAGATAAATAATGATCCATGTCTTCAATTAATTGGCTTATTGTAGACATTGCAATAGTTAGATAAATGTCCTTATCTTTTCTTAATCCCATAACTTTTATGTCTTCGCCTATTTCAGGTAATTGCGACTTTATATCCTTTGAGTTAAGGAATCTTTCTGTTTGATATACTAAATTCTCTAATATAGAGAAAGGAGCAAATCCCACACCAAAACTAGTATCATTAGATAAAGGAGTTGATTTCTTTCCCTTATCAAAAATGCCAACTAAGTCCGTAGAACCTTTACCTATCTTATAATCTACTATTACATGCTTCTCTGCATCTAAGTATCTGAAATTGTTCTTTATCCAATCCTTTACGCTTTCTACTATTATAGTCCCAGCAGGCACATTATCTATACCACTTTCAGTTCTTACTTCTGTTGTAGCTCTACCTGCAACTATAATATAAATCGGTTGAATTACTTCTCCTCCTTTAAATTCTGGCTGAGCTTGACCTCCTACTACTAGAGTTTTGTCTAAATTATGATGCAATATAGTACCATATTTTTTTAAGTAATATAAAGATAATTTCCTACTAGCTTCTTCTGAAGCAGAATCGGCAATATAATCTGGATGTCCAGTTCCTTTTCTTTCTACTAACTCTACTGGTAATGCATTCATATCTTGCGTTCTAGCTGGTTCAACAACTATATTTTTCATTGTGTTATCACTTTTGTACAGTATTTTAAACTTATTTTTCTTTACTCATAACACTTTCATAATCTATACTAATAAAGAGAACATTACTACCCCTTATTAGTACTCTGCCATACTTAGCTACTGGCTCAGTAGTATCTTCTCTTAACTCCGTACAGTCTCTAAGTACTAAATTCATAGTTCCATCAGTTTGTTCTAATTTTCCTATATATTCTGAACCATCTTTGAGTTTTACTAATACTATCTTATTAATAGCAGATTTAATGTTCTTTAAGGGATTTTCAACTTTAGCTTGCAAAATAATCTCCTCTTTTTAAGAGTTATTAAACTCATATAAAAGAATGACTAACATTAATTTAGGCAAAAGTCTTTTGAATACTATATTATGCTAAAGCTAAATAATCATGGATTTAGTGATTTCTGATCCTGAAGATATACTAAAGATTTCTTCCGCATTTTCATCTATGACTAGAATTAATATATTAAAAATTACATCATTAGAACCAAAAAGCATAACAGAACTAAGTAACGAATTAATGATGACAAAAGGTAATATAAGCTCGCAAGTATCAGAATTAGAGCATGCTGGACTAATAGAAATAAAATATGAGAACGGAGAAAAAGGAATTAAAAAAATAATTAAAAGCAAATATGATAAAATTATAATATTATTATCTTCAGATTCAACTAATAATAGCTTTCAAGAATCCAAGGAATAATGGAGAAGGCCTCAAAGGTCTACTTTTAAATTCTGGATGAGCTTGAGTTGCTACAAAGAATTTATGATTCTTCAATTCTATCATTTCAACTAAACCATTTTCGCTAACACCCGAAACTACTAATCCAGATTTTTGCAATTTGTCAACATAAGTAGGATTAACTTCATATCTATGTCTATGTCTCTCATACACTTCAGACTTATTATATAATGAATACGCTATTGTTCCATCTTTAAGAATTATCTTTTGTGCTCCTAACCTCATAGTCCCACCAACTTGTGTCATCCTTTTTTGATCATCTAATAATGTCACTACTGGATATGGAGTATTAGGATCCACTTCAGTAGTATTGGCATCTTTTAGTCCTAACACATTCCTAGCATACTCTACTATAGCAAGCTGTAAACCGTAGCATATGCCTAAATAAGGAACATTATTTTCTCTAGCGTATTGTATAGCTTTTATTTTACCTTCTACACCTCTTTTTCCAAACCCAGGTAGAACTATAATTCCATTTACTCCATAAAGTTTTTCATTCACACTAGAATTCTCTAAATCCGTAGACTCTATCCATATTAGTTCAGGCTTGATATCTAACATGGCTGCGGCATGATATATTGCTTCTTTTATACTAAGATAACTATCTTTCAATTTAGTATATTTTCCTACTAACGCTATCTTTACTGTTTTATTTCCATCATGAATAGACTTAACAAATTTTACCCAACTGTCTAAATTAGCCTTGCCATCGTATTTCATATTTAGCTTCTTAAGTAAATTTAGAGGTAGCCCTTGATTTTCTAGAATTAAAGGTACTTCGTAAGACGAGGATACATCATAGCTAGAGAATATATTTTCCGGCTTAACATTAGTAAACAATGCGATCTTCTTCTTTGTATCATCATCTAACGCAACTATGCTTCTGGCTATTATTATATCAGGCTGTATTCCTATTCTCCTCAGTTCTTGAACACTATGCTGTAATGGTTTAGTTTTTAATTCTCCAGTAACATGAAGATATTCCACTAGTGCAATATGAACAAATACTATATTACCTTCATCTTCCTCTAGTTTCATTTGCCTTACTGCTTCAAGAAATGGCAAACTCTCAATATCTCCTACTGTTCCCCCTATTTCAACAATTATAATATCAGCTTTATCTACATCTGCTACACGCCTTATCATATATTTTATCTCATCAGTAACATGAGGTATAATCTGAACAGTTTGACCCAGATATTTTCCTTCACGTTCCTTTCTAATTACCTCAAAATATACTTTACCAGCAGTTACATTATTATATTTTGACATATTAATATCTAAAAATCTTTCATAATGCCCTAAATCTAGATCAGTTTCTGCTCCATCATCAGTAACGAAAACTTCGCCATGCATATATGGATTCATAGTACCAGCATCAACATTTATATACGGATCGACTTTTACTACCGAGACTTTATATCCTCTAGCTTTCAACAACAAACCAATCGAAGCTGCTACAGTTCCTTTTCCTACACTTGACATTACTCCGCCTGTGACTATGATGAATTTTGTCACTACATAATCACAGTAGAATAGACTCGTAAAAGAAGTTTAAAAATTCTTTTATAGATTAATTTAATTATTACCATATCCGTTTATGTGATATGAAAGACCAAATTCTAGACAAGATTTCAAAAGTAAAACAATTACAAGTTGCCTTAGACTTCATATCAATTGAAGACGCATTAAATGTTGCTAGACAAGCAATAGAAGGAGGAGCAGGAATAGTAGAAGTAGGTACTCCATTAGTTAAATCAGCAGGCATAGAAGGCATGAAAAAACTTAGACAAGTTGCTAAAGACAAAATCTTACTAGCCGACACTAAAACAGCAGACGCAGGAGATGTAGAAGTTCAAATAGCTAAACTAGGAAATGCAGATATAATGACTGTATTAGGCATAATGAGCAATTCTACTATTAAATCAGCAGTAGACAAGGCAAAAGAATTAGACATGATAGTTCAATCAGATCTTATAAATGTTCCAAATCCAGTAGAAAGAGCTAAAGAACTAAAACAACTAGGAGTAGATATAATAGGTTTACACGTAGGTTTAGACGTTCAAAAAGAACGCGGAATTAGCGTTACATCATTAAAAAACGAAATTAAAGAAATATCTAAATTCTCCTTAGTTTCAGTAGCTGGTGGAATTAATGAAAATAATATAAAAGATTTAATCGACCTTCCTATAAACATTTTCGTAGTAGGCGGAGCAATAACAAAAAGCCCTAATCCGACTATTACAACAAAACGTTTAGTTAATATAATAGAAGGGAAAATGTAATATCGGGGAATAAATTGTCTCAATCTGGACCATCTTCTACAAAGACTAAAGAACTTAAAAACGTTAGCAAACAAGTCATTAGTCCAACAGTTTTAAAAGAAGATAAAAGAAAACTTCAGTTACTATATATAATTAAATCAATAGGAAGCATATCAGAAAGAGCAATAATTGCACTTTTATATGATGCTTCACAAAAAGGATTAAATTTAGGTTATGAATTTAACGTAATAGGAAATAACGTATTCAGTCCAACATTAAAAGAAGATATAACTTCACTTCTCTATTTAGGATATATAGAAACAGATCCTGCAAATAAAAAACTAAAAATCTCAAGTAATGGAGAAGAAGCATTAGAAGAAAATAAAACTAATATTGATGATAATTTCAAAAATCAACTCAATCAAATATTAAGCGAATTAAAAGCAAAAATAACAGCTTTAGATGAAGAATATACGTTAAAACTTAGATCAAACAAAAGAAACTTTTATAGAAGATAAATCAAAAACTATATGTTTTTAATCATTTATTTACCTTTTTTCTTACATTGTTGTAAAAGTTACTCTTCTATTTTGATTTTGCTGTTCTTCTACTACTGATCTAGACCATATTAAAGGATCTAATTTTCCTTCTTTGCCTAATTTGGTTATAAGTTCACGTGCTTCACTAGTATGCCTAATATCCAACTCTAAAAGTTGTTGCAATATATTCCAGCTAGTATTTTTAACGTCTTCAAGCATTTCTTTTGGCATATGTTTTATTATCATAGGATCTTGTAGCCACTGATCGAATGCTTTTATTGTCCTCATCATATGTTGGAAAGCTACTCTAGAAGCTAAGATCAAATCTAATCTATCCATATCCTTCTCGTTTTTCTGCATGTCTTTTATCGTTTCTAGCAAACTTTTTTGCATCTTTATCCATTCGTCTAAATTAGATAAGAATGAATTCTCCACTATTTACACCAAAAATAATCTTGTACAATCAGATTAATAAGCTCATTTTAAACTAAGAAAGATTAAATGGCAACCCTTTTTCCACTATCTTACTAGATAATTTATCCTTATTCTTTTTTAGGAAATTTATATCTTCATCCTTATTTCTTAAGTTATCTGGTAACATTCTAGGAATTTCGTCAATTATAGGATACCATCTACCACATGATGGACAATATAATACACCTTCTTCTATTTCATAAGTTATACATTCATCACAAGGAGGATTTTGTATATCTTTAACATTACCTTGCTTGTAAGCACAATATAACTCGCATAAAGGTTTCTTTTCGTCTGTAGTTCTTTCCATTTTTTTACTAGAAATTACAGTTAACTCTAATGGAAAATGCTTACATATTGGACAAGCTAATAAATCCATTAGTCTATACTTCATACCATACTACCTACTAGTTTAACTATTTCATTGCTTAAATTCTCAGCTTTAGCAGGATCTTTAGCTTCTACAAAAATTCTGATTATTGGCTCTGTTCCGCTTTTTCTAACTAAGAACCAATAATCACTTGAAATTATCTTTATGCCATCAATAGTAATTACTTCCCCTTTATCTTTGTACATTTCCTTAAGAGTTGAATAGATCTTTTCATAATCAGTCTTAGGAGTAGAATTTACTTTTGTTTTTACTAAATAATACTTAGGTAATCTATCAAATAATTCAGCAGAAGTTATATTTTCTGATGCTAGCATCTCCAACATCAATGCAAACGACATTCCACCATCTCTAACATTTTGATGAGCTGGAAACATGAATCCGCCATTTTCTTCAAATCCAGCTATACCCTTTTCTTCAATTAACTTATGTGCTATATCAACACTTCCAACTTTAGTCCAAACTACATTAATATTATACTGTTTAAGATACTCTTGAACTAGACTAGAACTAGACACTGCAGTAAATATTCTTCTAGGATAGTCTTTCTCTTTAGTTGACGCCCAGTAAGATAGTAAAGCACCACTTCTATCTCCCCATTGAACTCTCCCCTCAGAATCAATAAATATTACTCTATCTGCATCTCCATCATGCGCAATACCTAAATCAACTTTAAGAATTTTTGCAATTTCTGCAGTATCTTTTAAACTATCAAACGTAGGCTCAGGAGTCCTTGCAGGAAATAAAGGATCAAGATTAGTATTTACACCATAAACTTTACATCCTAATTCCCTTGCAATTATAGGAGATGTGATAGATCCTACGCTATTTGCACCATCAACTAAAACCTTGAAATTCTTCTTTCTGATTTTATCTACATCAACGTGAGATAATATACCTCTAACATAATTATCAATTACTCTATCCTCCTTCTTTACATCAAAAGTTAACTCTCTCCAATCTACTGAATAGAATTTTTCAGAAAAATAAATATCCTCTAACTCATTTTCTTTTTCCCTAGAAATTTCAACTCCATCATGATCTATTACCTTGATTCCATTATACTCAGCAGGATTATGACTAGCTGTTATTATTACTCCAGCGTCATAACCTAAAGTTTTTACAGCAAATTGCAAAGCAGGAGTTGGAGCAAATCCACCTTCATAAATTTTCACTCCAGCACTCAATAATCCACTTTCCACAGCTCTAGCATACATGTCTCCTCCAGCTCTAGCATCTCTTCCAATTAGTATCGTAGAACCCTTACCGAAGAAAGTACCTATTGCTTTACCTAATCTTAAAGAAAGTTCTAATGATAATTCAGAATTTATTTTACCCCTTACTCCATCAGTACCGAAAAGTTTTCCCATAAATAATATACCCATGATTACAATTTAAATTATTCTATAGCTCAGTTTTTCCAGCGCTAATCATAATATCATACGACCCTCTTCTCATCACTAAAAGAAGATATATAGTTAATAAATATTAAAAGTTATTAAATATAAGGCTTAAGATCTAATTTTGCTAAAATTATTGTTAATGCCAAATAAAATAACACCTTTAATTACTGGAATAGACAAATCAGGAAAAATAATACATAAAGAAGTTTTAGTAAACAAAGACACACTAGTAAATATAGATATAAATGGAGATCAAATCGTAATAAAAACTAATACTGAGTATTGCGTTGGAAAACTTTCTGAATGCATCACCATACTTAAGAAGTACAAGCTAGAAAGCATAAACGAATACATAGGTGATAAAACATTATTAGAAGAAGGATTAGAACAGATTAAAGGGCATCCAATTTCAGCAATTTTCATAGTGCACTTAGATAATTTCATTATACCATTTTTTGAAGGAAATAATGAATTAAATAGGATATCATTTGAAATACTAAGAAAATATCAAGAAGATATTAAAGAACAGATAAATGGAGGCGGGAGACAAGAATAGCGGCGCCTGGACTTGAACCAGGGACCTCAGGGTTATGAGCCCTGCGGGCTACCAGGCTGCCCCACGCCGCTGCTTTATCCCGCCTAGTTAACATTAATATTTTCTAAAATTAAAGCTTTCTATACGCTAGTTACAACATATAATTTTATTATCATTTTAGTAGACGTATTCATTAGACTAAGTTTATATTACATTAATGTAAAAATAATATGCTAAATCAAATGACAATTAAAAAATTTAGTATTATTACTTTAGTTTACTCTGCTTGTCAGTGTTTCTCTATTTTTAATTAAGTTTTGTCTCTGTTAGGCTCTCGTTTTTCTACTCATAAAAAATAGATTTTGATTTTATTACAGTTTAGTTTTACATTATATTACTTTATTCTTATACGTTATGCAATGGGAATAAAACCGACCCAGTTCACTGAAAATTATCGTAAATTAGGGCTCGGACCGGGATTTGAACCCGGGACTTCTGGGTCCACAGCCCAGCGCTCTCCCAAGCTGAGCTATCCGAGCCAATACAAATTTGGAATTTAACTTTTATAAACTCTTCTTCATGATAATAGATTCAATATTAATAACTAATTTATCAGATCTTTAAGTTAAAAATAGTTAACTTGATATAAATTCTAAATATTCATTATTTATTCTTCTTAATAGGCATTATTTATCTAATTAACATGGATTCTTCTTAATTTATCTCTTTATTATTTACTTCTAATTTTCAACTATTGGACTCAAGAATCTTATTTTATAGGAAAATATTTATATTTTCCTATTAACTCCAAAATTATTGGAAATTATATTTCATGTACTCTTCTCTAACAACATCAAGTAATTTTCTAGCTATTATAGTCTTAAAGGTTTTATCTATTTTTACTATGTTATTATTTGTAATAATTATAACTTCATCGTAATTAGATGAAAAACCTATATCTTTTCTTTTAACGTTATTAGCTACTATTATGTTAAATCCATGTCTTTGTTTTTTTATCTTAGCTTTTTGTATTAGTTCCTCATCGCTATTTACTGTTTCTGCTGAAAATCCTACTATAAACCCCTTATTTTTTATAAATTCTGACAATTTAGGTGTTTTCTCTAGTTCTACTTTTGGTACTTCTGTATGGCTATCTATTTTTTCTTTTGCTATTTCTTTGAATTTGTAGTCTGCTGGAGCACCAGCTAAAATAACTACATTATATTTTTCTTTTTCCATTAAGTTAAGTATAGCATTTAACATGTCGTCAGTAGTTTCTACTCTAATTTCTTTTGAATAGGGTTTTATGTCACTATTTAATGGACCATGTACTAAAACTACGTCTGCTCCTCTAAATAATGCTTCATTTGCTATAGCTATTCCCATTGTTCCACTACTAGGGTTTGATATATATCTTACTGGATCTAAATATTCTCTTGTTGGTCCTGCAGTAACTATGATTTTCATACCTTGAAGATCCTTTCCTCTAAGTATAACTGAAGTTATTCTGCTTGATAAATATTCTATATCTGGATAATGCGCTACATCTCTAATTATATAGGGGTCTATTATTTCTATTTCTGGTATTTTTCTCAGTTTATTAAGTACATCATTCATAAATATGGAATTCCACATTTCAAGATGCATTGCTGGAACGATAAAGACTTTTTTACTTTTCTGGATAAAATTTACAGCCAAAAGTGTAATACTATTATCTGTAATTCCATTAGCTAATTTTGCCATAACGTTCATTGATGCTGGAGCTATAATCATACTGTCAAATGAGTTTGGAATTGTTATATGCTCTAATTGTCCAGTTATTTTGGTTAGTACTTTATTTCCTGTAGCCCATTCAAATAGCACGTGATTTATCATTTTTTCCGCACTTCTAGTCATTGCTACATGTACTTCTGATCCTCTTCTCATTAGTGCTCTTGCTAGGTCAATGCTTTTGTATATTGATACGCTTGCAGTTACTGCAAGTAAAAGTTTCTTATCTTTTAATTCGTCAGAAATTTCACCTATAATCCTCTTTGAAGGATGAGACATAAATTTTTCACGCATCTATATAAACTCTTTAATAAAAATATTATAGCATGGAACAAGCGATAGATAAGTCAAAATCTTATAGTATTAGAAATGTTAGGTTGGATGATATTGATCAAATTATTAGAATTAATCGTGAAACTTTACCGGAAAATTATCCATATTATTTTTTTGTAGAACATGCTAAAGAATATGCTGACGCTTTTTATGTTGCTGAAGTAGAAAAAGGTAGAATAGTTGGATATATAATGCCTAGAATTGAATTAGGATTTAGTAATCTAAAGAGTATACCTACATTAAGTAAAAAAGGACATGTAGTTTCTATAGCAGTTTTAGAAGGATATAGAAATCAAGGAATAGGTACTGAATTACTAAAAGCATCAATGAAAAGCATGAAAGAAGTTTACAACGCAGAAGAAGTTTATTTAGAAGTTAGAGTAAGCAATTATCCTGCTATAAGTCTCTACGAGAAGCTTGGTTTTAGAAGGATAAAAGACTTAAGAGGATATTATGCTGATGGGGAGGATGCATATTTAATGGCTGCTCCACTTTAACAATTTAATTTCTTTTGTATGTTCATTATATTCTGCATAATATCCTTTGTAAAATGAACCTATTGAGATAATTTTTATTCCTAATTTATCAACTATTTTCTGCTCTTCAGAATGACCATGAAGTACTATTTTAATCTTAGCCTTATTTTCTAATATTAAGGATGTTATATCGCTCCTGCCTATCTTTACTCTGTACGTAATTCCTGAATCAAATCCTTTTGGAGGAAAATGGGTTATATATATATTAGTTGAAAAGTCAGTAGAGAAATCTAAATAATTAGTAATTATCCTATTATTCTTTTTAAGGTACTTCTGAATATAAACGCTTTCCATTTCACCTAAAATTCCATGATAGTTATTAAGATATTGAGGGCATTCAACGTCGCCCAGACCTATTATAGTATCGAAATTATTAATAAATTCTATCGCATCCTCTTGGCAAAGGAAGTTTGATATTATTGCGATTTTTGTCATACCACTCATCAAGTAAGTATAAAGATATTGCTGAAGCTATAATATCTGCTGTTGAGCCAGGGTTAAACTTATGCGATACTAAATATGAATTGAAATCGTTCAATTTTTTTTCTGATATATTTTCTAAAATTTCAGAGGCCAATTTAGATACTTCTAACGCTATTCTTGCTCCATGTTTCCTATAAATCAAACCGTCAGGTACTTCAGATAGTATAGTAAGATACGCTATTTGTATTGCTCTATCTAAATCTTTGGCATTCTTTTTTAATATATTATAAGCTAAGAGTGAATAATGATAATCTAATATCATGTTTCTAGATACTGAGTCCATATTTGATGAAAATTTTAGAACCTCGTATAATGTATAACTATTTACTTTTCGATAATCTAATTTATCCATCTTCCCTAAATAACTAAGTTGAAGTAATTCTAAACTCTTTGTAAACCATTTAGCATCTTCAATTCCTAGTGATTTAACTATTTGACTTAATTTGATTTTTAATGAAGTGATATCATAACTTAGTAAGCTAGCATATGCTATTGGCAATAGTAGTAATTGCGTACCTAATATAGAGTAGTTAACATTTAGTTTTTTGCTTTTCTGTATAGCGTTATAAAGCTCATCATATATTACATTAGATTCTTTATAGCCTTTAATACAGGTTAGTTTGTATGAATCTTTTGCTACAATGGAAGATAATATAAGATCTTTGTAACTTACTGTTTGTAAATCTTGATATCTGGATGCATTTCCTGGTTTAAATACTGATGATTCTAAAACTGTAGAGAAGGATAATAATGATGATATTTCACTACAAAGTTGGTTTAATATATCCTCCAACTTCTCTGTCACCTATAATTATAACGTTTTCATCGTTACATTTCATTAACATTCCTCTTACTTTAACGTTACCTCCTTCATATATGATATAATTGAATATTCCTTCGTAGGATATAATTTTATACGTTAAGTTTGAAGTGTGTAATAGTCCAGTGGACGGATAGACTAAAGATTTAGCGCCTTCATTTTCTATGATTCCTTCAACCTCTATTTTTCCTACCTTTTCGCAAGTCATCTCGCAATATTTCCAAGGTATATCATCTACAAACAGAAATGAATATTTAATGTTCTTATACGTTCCTCTTGTTTTTTTAGTGTATATTTTTTTAACTAAATCTAGTGGTAAAGAATAATTTTGTGCTGTTTCATATATCCAATCTTTGTCTTCTTCAAATCCGTCGAAATTGTTTATAAAGTCTAAAATTGACTTTTTACCATAAATAATAAAATCTATATCTGATTTTTCGTGATTTATCCCTAAAAGTAATGAACCGCCTATTCCAATCCTTAAATTTAATTTTATTTTCGATAAAATCTCAAGCATTATAATTTCTAGATCAGTATTATGAGATTTGTTTATTATCTCCAATATTTTTTCATCTGGTTTATAGTGATTTTTTATATTAGATAGGCTAAGAATTGGATATTTCACTCCATAACACGGCTCATACTGAAACTCTTGTGTAATTTCTAGTAAATTTTTCACACCATAATATTTAAATACTCTATCATATCCCTTCCATAGTCCTTTACCCGAATAATAATATTTTAAATAGGCAAATATATAACCAGGAGGGTTATAATTTGTTAGAACTACGTATATATTATTATTTTTATCTTTTACAATGTCTTTATCCAAGAAATAGCGTCTTCCCATCCTTCAAGCCTTACATAATCTATAGCAGTACCATGACTATTAAGCATGCTAATATATTTTCTAAAAACTCCTCCACCTAATGCATTTGCTATATATGCAGCACCTATAGCTACTTCTTTAAATTCAAATTCCATCTTAATTCCAAATGGAATTTTATTTTTACCCTTTCCTGATACAATTATTGGTATTTTATATGTAAAACTATACCATTCAGCTATTAACCTTGCTATTTCTATGCTTCTTTCTTCATTTCCATTAGTGTATATTGTACTTTTGGTTATATTGGAAAATTTATGTAACAAATATGCTACTTCTCCATCAATACATCCTGGTGATACTAAACCTGGAATTTCTGTTCCTCCAAATCCGTCTATTATAGATCCATCTTTGACTACTATTATTGATGAAAAATGTCTACCAACCTCAAGTAATACAAATGAATCAAACATTGTCCTATAAAAGAAGGCTGCAGATACTTTATCTGCAGTACCCATGTCGATTTTATTAATTTTTTTATACAAGCTTACACTATCTAATTCTATAACGGATGGGATAGTATAGGCGTTTTCTGATTTTAAATTTAACAATAGACTTCTTAATGGTCCTTCTTTATTTGGATCCGCTAGAGTTAGAAGAAATATTTCCTTATCAGATATTTTAGAAGATTTAAAAAATGGTAATCCATGTCCTGATGGTAGTGCTATAATTTTAGGTTTAAAATTAAAGATATATTTTGCTATATTGCTAGCTTCATGGACTACTACATCTGTTGGAACTTCAAAATATTGTCTTATTTTTCCTAGTTCATCTACGATCGCTATAGCATAGCTTTCACTACCAGGATCTACACCAGCAAATAACACTTAAGAAATATAAGTTACGTAATTATAAAACTATTAGATGATGAAGAATTTAAGAACAGATTAGTGATGTTAGTGGGCAGCCACTGATTTTAAATATTAATATATACATCTGTATACTATGATTAATGACGAAAGTTCAGAAAGACAACCTTGTTTTATGAGAAAAGATATTTATGAGGAATTGAAAAATTTAGCTAGTGCTAATGGAATATCTATTTATAAATACACAAATGAACTACTAGAAGCCTCGATAGAACTTGAAAAAAATGGAATAAAATTAAGCATGGCTAGAGATCAGATATTACTTTTAACTAAAATGATGGAGAACTATAAGGGCCTATTAATTTTAGCGCCTTTCTCTACATATAAGTTTTCTGATAAAACAGAGTGGAAAAAATTTGGTAAGGAAATAATAGCATATTTACTTCAATTCTCTACTGATAAATATTCTACTATTATATCAACATTATTTATGTTCTTATCTTTTATAGCAGACGTAAATATTAGTTCGAATATATTAGAAGCTAGATCACCACTATTTGCTGATGAAAAATTACAAGACATTATAGTAGAAATGATAAATGGAATAAGAGAGATAGTAGATTTTAATATAAAAGTAGAAAAACAATATGGAATAATAAAGGTAAACTTAGAATAAAATACTATGGGATATTAATTACATTAATTTACTTCCACAATTGGAACAGAATTTTGAACCTGGTGGATTTAAGGCACCACATGCTGGGCATCTTATCTGCTGACCGCCTTGCTGAAGTGAAGGTTGAACAGTAGGCTGTGTAGACATAGGCATAGACTGCACCGGTTGTTGAAATGAAGGTTGTAAAGTAGCCATATCGAATAAACCATCATTAATTTCCTTATCAATTTGTTTTATAAGCCTCCTATCTATTAATTCTCTACCTAAAGGACCTATATGCTCTTCTTCTATTATTATCCTAAACTCTGTAGGATTTCCGGTTAGTCTTACTATTAATTCTTCAGCATGGTGTAAATGACCTTTCTTGAGCCCTCTAATTACAAAATCTTGGTATTGTGGATTCATCATGCTAGGTTGAACACTTGATTCCCATCCTTCCTCTAATAAAATACTATTTATTTCTTGAGCTAATGCTTGCAAATTTATATTTCTGCCTGAATATAACTTTTGCATATGAGATATATCAAATCATAGATAATAAATTCTTATGATATTTCTAATGATAACTATCGATTAAATCTAGATTAGAAGGTAAAAATAATACAAATAATATTGTTATTTAATTGCTATCTAGATTTATGAGATATTATTTGTATTAAAGTTTAAAATAAAATTATTTATAAAATGTCTTAGAGAATCTTCATGATAAAGCGTGGGAAAAAGTTAAATTTTTGCTTACACAAATAATATTGCGGTCGTAGTCTAGCCTGGATTTAGGACGTGAGCCTCCCAAGCTCATGATCCCGGGTTCAAATCCCGGCGGCCGCAATATTTTATATTAAATTGATGACTTTTACGTTCTCTATATAAAGGCGTAAATAGAACAGTGGAACTTATTTTTGGAATAGCGTCAGTTTATTATAAGTAGAGTGATTAAAGTAAGCAACAAATCCAGCTTCTCTGAGACAGGGTAACGCTTTTAAAGCTAAAATCCTTTTCTTACTGGGCACTTCTACTGGTCAACTTAAAAACGGATGAGAGCAGGAGCCGACACCCACTCCTACAATACTAGTAAAACTACCCAGCTTAAAACAAACATAGTAATACACTAAAAGTTAATGCATAAGCAATCATTCAGAAAAACAATGAAGCTTAGTCGTCCTTTTTCTAGTTGATAAAACAATGTGAAAAACATCACCACCACACACTATTAGAAGAGTAACGGAAAAAGAAAGAAGATCTTGGTACTTGGCTATTATATCGTAGTACTAGGACAAAGGAAGATTATTTCTATCTTCAGAAAAAGATTGCTGAAGTCTAATCGGCAGATAAGATAAAGAATCTTGGTGAGTTGGAAGCATATTCTGGTCTTAATTTTTGTAAATGGGATAGAAAATGAATTTATATCAAGATTAATTAAAGTTATGGAACTGCTTTTTATTATTTTTGATTTATTTTTAAGGAGGTGATTTTAAGGACTATTGTAGGGGGGAGTAAGTCAGTAAAAAGCTAAATTGAATTTATTTTTTATATAATTCAATTTATTATAAGGATCGAAAACTGGCCAGATGTCTATCTCTCCTCCATTGAACAGTAAAACTCTGAACATTCCAACATCCATAAGGCGAGGATTTATAGCCCCAGCGAGTGTGGGATTAGTATTTTCAGTAGTGACGTCAGTTACTACAATATTCTTTATCATACTCCAAGGGGCTACTAATTCACCTTCTATTATGTCTGGCTCTCTAGCTATTTTTATCATCTTTTTCGCGATCTTAATTATACCATATATAGCAGCAGCACTTATTGCAATCCCTATTACACTACCAAATATCTTAGCATATAATGGGACATCACTAATCCAGTAAACTCCAATTGTGAAAAAGCCGAAAGCCACTGCTATCAATAAAAATAGTATTGCAAAAACTCCACCTATTTCACCAAATACTTTCCCAGCTCTTTTACCTCTATTTTTGGCAATGTAAATGCCATCGGGAGCTGCAAAATATAAGCCCCTTATTACTGCTATTCCTTTGCTAGAGATTAATTGACGATAATGCACAAGATCATTAATAGGAATAATTTCTCCAGATTTTAGATTAAACTGCCTTATCATTATGTAACATTTATATTATAAGCAAATAAACATTAACATTGCAAAATTTAGATACCCATCCCTCAAACTTAATATTGAGGGGGTTTTAAATCCTCAACTTGTTTTTCTAAGGCTTTATTTTGCTTTTGAGAATAATATACTGAAAATGCTTAAGGCTATTGAGGAAATAATGCCTCTGGCTGCACCTAAATCAGATATTATGCTCATTGCATCTACCACTTAAGTGACGAATTAAAGTATATTTACAAATAAAAATTTTTAAATCACAATAGAATTTACTTCCTAGTAAATAAAACGATTAAGGGATTCGGATGTGTTGAATTGAAGTCATAAAAAATCGACAAATAATACAGCTAAATTGTAGTTCATGAAATCTTCTATATATCTTACAATAATCGCTAAATTAATACAAGTGTTAGTATCTTTATATTTATGTGAAATAACTTTTTTGTGTATATAATTTCTTTATATTTTAAATTTTTGCGTATTACATAGTAATTTTCATGACTGCATTCCAACAGTCCCAGGAATTTTGATATAGCTTTATTCTACTTTTATTTTCAACTAATATTGTAGATTTGCTTAAACATGTAACATAATACGTTAATTTTTTCCGTTTTTCATGAAACATTTTCTAGTCTCCCAGGCTCATGATCCCGGGTTCAAATCCCGGCAGTCGCAATATTTTCTAATATTAAAATTAGATTTTTGCTAACTAATAGTTATTATAATTAAAATATTCATTAAACAAAAACTAATATAATAAGCTTGATCTATCGATAAATAATAAAGAAGCAAGCTAATAATACGGAATGAAATATAATTTCAGCGTATTTACTCTAACCTATGCCGCCGGCGGGACTTGAACCCGCGACAGCCCGGTCTTCAGCCGGGCGCTCTCCCGAGCTGAGCTACGGCGGCGTTCGATAATAAAATATTATTCCTTAAACTTAAAACTTTTGTTTCATTTTTATTATTATAGGGGCCTGGCGACACCCTAGGAGTACCCTTTATGGGAATCCATGAAATAGGGTCTCCAGCGGCCCCAACATTTACATAGAGTTTATTTTTATATGATAATAGTCTTATCTAGATTTTAGATGAAGTTGTTATTTGTAATAGTAAACAGCATAGGAAATAAAGACTATTTGTTTAATATAATTAATCATGTTAATGGAGATTTGTTTCCAGAAATTATTCACATACCGTTATCTGCTTTTGATTGGAATAATAACTGCTACAAATTAGATAAAATTTTACATATTATAAAGTCTAGATTTAACCAATATCCTGCTAAGTATATCGTAGTATTCTCTAATTTAGAGATATGTGAACAGATTATTGGCAAAATAGATGATAAAATAATATTATTGAATGAAAAGAAAAAAGAAGCATATAATATTGAAGATTTACTAAAAAATATCGATTAAATATCTACTACGAATGTTATTACGTATTGATCATTTATTTTATTTATAGATAATAGACTATATGTCATTGCTTTTACTAATGTACGCCTTTCAAATTGATCTCTGAATTTTTCTCCCCATGCAATACCGTGCAATTTCATATTAACCTGATCTATATCTACTTTAAATTTGCTAAAAACTAAGAGCTCAGAATCGTAGAAAATTAGTAGTGACTCTATCCATTTATAAAGTAAATTCTCTAAATCTATTCCGTCTATTTCTACTTCTCTTTCCTCAATAGGTTTTACTTGAGATGTATTAGTCATTACTTCAAAAACTGCTAGGGCTGAATTTTCAAAAGCCTCTTCTAAGGTTCTTCCATAAGCTTTGATCCCTACGTCTGCTGTGTTATCAAAGAACTCGAATTTTTTCATAAAAAGATTTTTAGCTAAGGAACAATTTAACGTTAGTGATAAATAATGGGTGGAAGACAAAAAACAACGTTATTCATGACAAAGGAAGTAAGAAAAGAAAAAAGATCAACTACTGGTCAGCAAACTTCTTCAAAATAAATCGTATCACAGTATATATAGACAAAGCTATAGCAATATCGATTAAGAAATATAGAAAATTTTTTGATATATTATATATTATTATTGAGTTTATTAATAATAATATAATTATTAATGTATAGCTTTTCATTACATCACCTAAAATATTTCTATAGGAATTGGCATTCTAGATGAATATCCAGTTATTGCAGAACCTAAACCTATTGTAATTCCGCTTAAAATTATTAAATATGCTATAGGAAAAACTAAAGTCCCTTCTACCAGTAATGGTATTGCTTGTGTTATGAGAAAATTAACCGTATTAGTTATATCATTTCCTGATACTGAAATATTCAGAATATTAATTCCTAATGATGTCAAAAATTGAGGTAAATATGGTAATGCAGAATAAAAAACCACTCCAAAAGCTATTAAAGAACCTCCTACACTTCTCCCTATCCTAAATGGGATAGATAAAAATAAAATTCCTAACACAACAAAAACTGGCGCATATTCATAAACAACATTTGATATAACTAATAATGTCTCAGTAGTAGTAATTAGTCCTGTTAAAAATGAAAATATAAATGATAAAGGAGCCAGAAACACTGTTAAAGCAGGATCTTGAGAAATGGATGCGGCTACATATACAGTTCTAATAATTGCGTATAAGTCTACTTCTTCCACTAAAACAGCATATATCCATTGGTAATAGTAACTCCAACTAACTCCTAGAAGACTATTAATATACTGCATTACAGAAATGATAGTACCATATATATTAATCCATATTGCAGAATAAATTCCATCTGTTATTAATCTTGTTCCCCATTTTTTTATACCGTATAGTGGGATAGGTAATGCCATTATTAATGTGCCTAAAAAATATGTTAATGAAGCTAAAGAAGAAGATAAAAGCAAAATTTGCCCAATATTTATCATACAATTACACCTGAGATGCCAAATACGAAACTAAACTAAATACGGTAGATCCAATAGCTAACCAAAATGCTGCAATGATCGCATCTTCTATTATGCTCTGGCCTCCTCTTTTTAGCCTAAATATAGGTATTGGAGAACCTCTTAAAGCCCATCCAATAGCCCAAGATAAAATAAATATACTCCATGCAGTTTCTGTAACTTGCGTAGTAAGACTTTGAATAAGCCCCTCTAAACCAGACATATTTTACCCTCAAGTATTTAGTTAAAATTTATATTATGGACTGTAGATCGAAACTAATTTATTTAGTCTAGTTGTTAGAAGAAAAATTATCCAAGTATTTAGTAATAATACATATAATATCATTCACACTTATTTTAGACGTGTTTAAAACAATATCAAATGGCGTTAAATCAAAAAGATCAATTCCATAATATTTCCAGAATCTAAAGTAATGACTCTCTTCTCTTTCTATAATTTTTAATAATGCGTCGTTATATGATAAATTGTCTCTGTTTGATATCCTCTTAGCTCTTACTTCAAGAGGAGCCCAAAGATATACAGATAAATCTGCGATATCCTTTAATAGCCAACCTGCAATATGCGATTCTATTACAGCATTTCCCTTTCTTGACTCTTCTAGAATTCTAGTATCTATTAATTTGTCTACGTCGAAACTCTTTTCAGCATCTTTGTTCATGCTTATAAGGTCCTTTCCAGATTTTTTGGCTAAATCTCTAAAAAGAGTACCAGCAGAAATAAAACGTAAATTATATTTTTCAGATAAACTTTTAGCAATAGTGGTCTTTCCACTCCCTGATGGACCACTGACAACTATAATCATGAGTTTCCTCTCACTGCTTGCTTTATTAAATTTTCAACACATTCATGGCATAAAACTCCTCCAAAAACTCTCTGTGGTCTCTTTTCAGATTTTGATAGATTATTAACCTTATTCGTAGGAACGGCTTGTAATGGCCTATTACATATCTGACATTTAGCTGATCCATTCTTTTTTTCATTATAATGAATTTTAGATTTCCCACTAGGTAACTTAACATAAGTCCTTCTAAAAGATTTACTCCTTAATTTAGGGCTTACCATCCTACCTCAAAAATTAATTTTCAGAATGGTTTAAATATCCTTCGGACGCTTTAATGATAAAGGAGTAAATAATACAAAAGAAAGAATAAATAATATAAGATTACTTCCTAGGATTTCATACTTTCCGTTCAAATTAATAGTTAATAAAGGCACATAAAATGGCAAAAATACTTGAATAGAAATATAATCCAAGATAACGAATAAATCAACAAAATAGAACACTAAAAGCAGAATAGATTGCAAAAATGAATAGAAATACAAACTAGAATTATATGATTTTATCTGTTTGGAAACCTTCTTATATATTTTTTCCTTGCGCTTATTCGAGGAAATTCTACTCATCCTATCATCGTACTGTTTTAGAATACTCATTACATAAGATAACCGTTTTCCTATAAAAAACTTATATATCAAGAAAATAACAAAATTAGAAAAAAATGAAATTAACAAAATTAGAAAAAAGCTTAAAATCATTTTTACATCATTGAATTAACTATTTCTTTTGATGCTATTTTAGGATCTCCTTCTTTATTTATGATTACTTTTACAGAAGCTCCTACTAACACAGCAGATGCCATAGCTGCATATCTTGCAAAATTCATTGTTTCAGTAATTACATTAATATCCGAATAATCTGATCTAATCCTATCCTTATCTTTTAGTTGTCTATTTAAAATATCTTGTGGATTACTTTCTAAAACAAAAATAACTTGCGGCGATAAAACTTCAATAACATGTTTAGGTAAACCCGGTAAATATCCAGAAGGAGTTCTTATGACAGCATGAGTATCTATAAACGCTAAACCATTATCTCCCAAACTTAAAGCATCATCAACTATCCTCTTTGCAGCAATTGTCTGCAATTCTTTCTGCTTACTTAATGGAAGTTTTCTCATCTCATCCCTATTATTAACATATCCATCTCTTATAGCAGTATTTAACATATAATCTCCATAATTCATTATCTTAAAAACTCTACCTTCTGCCTTTAATATTTCAGCTACATTATTTAATACTGTTGTTTTTCCAACACCTGGAATACCTGTTACAATACCCATTTTCAATCTTATTCACCTACTAATTTTCTTAATAGAGGATACATTTCTATAGATCTCTCGTAAGCTAATAAACTATAATACTGTACAGCTATCGTAACTGCTAATAATATTCCTACTCCAGTTCCATAAACTCCTAGAAAAGTAGCAAATACAGCAATGAGGCTCACAATAACAGAACTAAAGAAAGCTAATGGATAAATATATTTAGCTAGAATTGCCTCTATCATTTTTGTATTACTTCTCATTCCAGGTATTTCAATTCCAGCCTCAACTAGGTATTTAGCTTGAGTTGCAGGATCTAATCCAGCTACTTCAACCCAAACCAGACCAAATAATATTCCTAAGACAATGAATACTACAGCATATATTACTGCACCTATAGGATCAACAACTAAAGCATATACACTATGAGGTACATTTGGAGGTGGATAATCAAATACATCTGCTATTTGTGTAAGTATTCCAGAAGCCGACGATGATGCATATGACGAGAAAGTCGCAAACAATTGTATATCTGCACCCAAAACACTAACAAAAATTACTGGTATGCTGCTTACGTATAGAAAATTAAGAGGAATAGTTCTTCTTATTCCTCTTAACTTTTGAGATGTAACTGGTATCTGAATATTTATAGAAGTTAAATATACTATAAGAATTACTAATCCAATAGTAGTAATTAACCCAACTAAATCAGGCTTAAATGCAGCAGATGTATTTACAATTATTGACAATATATTACCATGAGATATAATTATCGAAGCTAAATCTGGAAAGAATCCTACTGGTAAGTTTTGAGAACTAACAGTAACTACTCCAAACATATACCAAAATATTATTTTCATTACTCCGGCAAGGATAAATAAGCTTACTCCAGAACCTAAACCCCAGCCCTTCTGAATCATTTCGTCAAGTAATAATATAAAGAACGTAGCAACAATTAATTGACCGGCAACTATACCTCCAAGTTCTAAGGGATTAACTGCAGCACCTCTAGTGAGAACATAACCAAATAATACAGCCTCTATTATTATAAATATAAAAGCTAAACCCTTTTGTGCTTCTGTAAACTTAGCTTTATCATCCTCGTTATTTAGATCTAAGTTAAGTAACTTTGATCCAACTAGAATTTGCATTATTAAACCAGCCGTTATTATAGGTCCTATACCTAATTGCGCCAATGTACCAGCGGTAGATGCAAAAACTACTTGTTCTAACAGAAAATTTGTAATTGAACTTACTTGAATCCCATATAATGGAACAGATGACATCACGAGATAAATTACCACAGCTATAATTGACCATAAAAGCTTTTGATTTAAATTAGGCTTAACAGACGGTTTCCTTACTGCAGGAAGAACTTTACCAAGGTTAGCTAAAGCATCAGTAAATGACATTTAATCTCAAAAAAGGATTAAGTATTAGGGGTTAAAATAACTTCTCCACCTATCTTATTAAGTTTCTCTTTAGCTTTTTCACTACAATAATTTACAACAACCGTTATTGGCAATGATATATTGCCACTACCTAATAATTTTTCATAGCCATACTTAGTTAAATCTATTATTTTTTTATTATCTTTTTCCTCAATTTTTATCTTACCAGACTCCAATAATTGATCTAGAGCTCTTAAACTTATAGCACTAATTTTTTTAGTAGTTGGATTCACGAAACCATGCTTACCATACCAATCCTTACCATATTTTACTACCCAAGACCATTTGTGCTTATGCATACCAATTTGTCTTCCTCCTTCTGTACCCCTATCTCTATGTTGCCCTTTAGTACCCCATCCCATTGTTCTATGTCCTCTTAATTTTCTAGTTTTCTTTTCTTTTCTTACTACCATTTTATACCATCCTCTTCAACAAGTTATTTATTTCTATACCTCTATAGCCGAATTCTCCTTTATTCTTATATGGCGAATTAATCTTTCCCTTAAATCCACCAGATGGCGCATGTAATCTAATAGGCAAAGAAAATATAGAAGAATACTTATTTATTTTTAGTTCTCCAGAGACAATCTTTTGCTTTAATTCACCTTTATCCATTCCAAAATATTTCTTTGCAACTTCATCAGTTAATCCATTATGATCTAGAGTCTTTAACCTGGATAAGATAAGTTCTGCTCCGTCTTCATTTAATTCACCCCATGTGATATAAGGTTGAACTTTAATCAACATGCCTTTTATGTTATTATCGTTCGGATAAACCATGGCATTAAACCTTTTAGGTAACCTTAACATTTCTAAAGTCTCTTGAATATTCCATGGGGTTGATGCGTAACCTCTTATCCTTATAATTAATAAACTTCCAGCCACTAATTTTCACCTTTTCCTGCTCCAATCTACAGGTGTAACAAACCTATATGTATTATATAATGCTGCATATCCTGCTCTTACAAAATTTTCTGTAGTCCTAGTTTCTCCTTTACTAGATGACCATACGTCTTTTATTCCTGCGTATGTTAGTAATGTCTTTAATACACCACCAATAACTAAGCCAGTACCTTTAGGTGCAGGCTTTAGTTCTACCTCAACACTTCCAGCTTTTCCAACTACAGTAAATGGCAAACTATGTGGCTCGCCACAAGTACACTCCCAGCTGCCGCATCCTCTTCTTACTGGAATGATATTCATCTTAGCATCTCTTATAGATTTTTGAATAGCTACTCTTAATTGCTTTGCTTTTCCGATTCCAATACCTACATAACCATCATAATTTCCCATAATTATGAGAACTTTATATCTTGATAATTCACCAGCATCAGTTTGTTTTTGAACCATTTTGATATCTACAACTTCATATTTTAAGTTAGGTAGTAATGTATCTATTATCTCTGGTTCTGTAATCACCAGGTTTTTTTCATAAATGTCTTTTAGTGATGTTATTTTACCCTCTTTTACTAATTGCCCAACTTTTGTTCTTGGCTTCCACTCTTCTACATTAGATAGGGGAACTGATTCTGCCATTTTTATTCACCCGAAGCTTTAATTTTATTTAATACTTCTTCTACGTGAGAAGGTAAATCTTTAGGATTTAAACCTCTAGCCAGATACTTTGAGAATTGTTTATTAAACTTTTCCGGATTTTCTTGTTCTAGTTTTTCAGCATACTCTGCTATATGCTTTCCATAAATTCTATCCTTATCAATTTCTACGTCTCCCATTGGTATTTCTAAACCAGCATCAATAGCTCCTTTTATTACATAAAATACTCTAGCACCAATAGAAGGAGTAAATAATCCAATATCAGCAGTTATTTTTTGTACATTTAATTTTTTAGCTCTAATACCTAATAAGAATCCAGTTAAATAAGAAGCTGGCGTATTATTTAAATCTCCTTTCCATCCGAATTTTTTGGATAATTCAATTGAATGAGCCATAGCTAGTGTTTCATCTCCTTTAGGATTAAATCTCATCAATGAGACTATAACGTAATTATTAGTTATCCTAACTACTAATCTGTCAGTCTTACTCTTCACATAAGTATAACGTTTATAATAGTTAGTTTTACCTTCTCTTCTACGTCTGAATTTTACTTTATAGTTTGGACCTTGAGCCAACTTATTCACCTCTTAATCTTACCCATTTGAATTAGAGTATTTCTTACATCATTTACGCTTCTAAATGAACCTCCTTTAGCTTTCTTATATAGTTGCCTATAAAGATGAGAATCAATAGTACCATTTGCCTTTAATATTCTTAGATAAAGTCTAATTTTTCTTATTCCGTTAACCCATTTTTCATGAGGGTCAAATCTTGCACCTTTTTTACCTTTTCTGCTTCCATATCCTCTTCTCTCTCCTTTTAGTCTTCTATTTTTTCTCCTTGCTTTTACTCTGCCTCTACTAACTCTTTTTCCTTTCTCGATTATTATCTTTCCATCTTTAATTAATCTAGAAATATCTTGAGTGGTTAATGCTTCCTTAATCTCATCTAAATTTTCTTCTGGTAGCTTCACATTATTTATTCCTACGCCCTTTACTTTTGCTGCTAATCTTTTTTGTAAATATAATTCAGGCATTTAATTCACTCTCCATTAGTCAATCTTAAACCTAATTCCTTAGCTTTTCTTATTATATCTAACCTTTTTCTTAAGCCTACATTACTAGCAATACTTATTATAACATTAGCTTTTTGATCTTTCAATTTCTCTACTTCATCTAAATTATGTACAATTACTTGCTTTAATCCAGATGGATGTAAATACCTTATAGTGTTAGGAGTCCTATATCCAGGATTAACTAACGGCATAAAACCCCTATATTTCAGCCTCGTTTTATTATCTATTCCTCTAGGTCTTCTCCATTTTTCTTGGCGTTCCAGTTTAAAATATTTATCCCAATCGTATCTGAGAAACTTAGGCAATTTTGATTTATATTTCAACTTCATTTTATATATCTTTTCTTTACTTAAGCTAGATTCCATTATTCAATCACCTCTTTTTTATAAATGAAAATACCATCTCCAAATACACGCCTATCAAAACCCGAAATTTTACTAGCACGTTCTATATTGGCTGCAGTCTGTGCAACTTTTTCAAGATCTATACCTTCAACTACTATATCTTCTCCTTTTACAGTTACCTTAACTCCATCTAATATTTTTGCTTTTCTAATATTTTTTTCTCCAATTAAATTTGTTATTTGCACTTCATCTCCTACTACTTTTACTGACATAGGGAAATGCGTAAATATTATCTTTAGATAATACCTGTAACCTTTGGTTACACCAATAAACATATTTTGAATATGTCTTAGTAATGTATAAACTAACGATTTAGTCTTTCTATTAGCAAACGTAGATTCTATAGTTATTATATTATTTTTTATACTTATTTCTATACCTCTTATTGATGAAATATCTCTTTGTAACTCTCCTTTTTTACCTTTAACTACGAGCTTTCCATTGTTAATTGATACATTTATTCCTTCTGGAATTTTTAATGATTCAGTAACAAGAACTTGCATATAAATCACCATCAATATATATATCCTAATGCAATACCTCCCAATCTTTGCCTTGCTGCATCTTTATGTGTCATCACGCCTTTAGATGTAGAGACTAGAATAACTCCAATCTCCTTTGATGGTAAATAACTCCTTATATGCTGTGGCAAGTTAATCATATCTCTATAGGCTAAAGAATATCTAGGAGATATAGGACCGCATTTATTTATTCTACCAAGCAGTTGAACTACTACTTTTCCCCATCTTCCATCATCAATATACTCAAATTCACCTATATATCCCTCTTTCTGAATTGCTCTAAGCACATTTATAATTAATTTAGATCCAGGAGTAAGAATAGCTTGTTTATTACGCCTTACCTCATTATTATATAAGGTAACTAATGCATTTGATAAAGGATTTGTTACTGTCATACTATTTCACCTCAATTTTTTAAATCCTAAATTGTAACCTACTTCTCTAAAACATTGCCTACACAGATATATATCGTATTTTTGAATGACTGAATCTGTACTTCCACAACGCCTACACACTTGAATTCCTTTTCCATGTTTTCTTTCTGTTGGAGGTCTGAATTTACCCATACTTCTCACCAATCATTCTACAATCGTAATACCTAGAGTATCTCTTAAAAAATTCATTGCTTCATTTTTATTTACTCTATGTGATTTTCCAATTTTGGAAGCCTTTCTTTTTCTTCTCTCTACTCTGTATCCAGGCCTTTCTAAAGTAATAGCTATGTCCATTCCAAATACACCAATATCAGGATCATATCTTACACCAGGTATTACAACATGTTCAGCTATTCCAAAACTTACATTTCCCATATTATCGAAGCTAGAAGCTTTTAATCTATAATTTATAGCTGGAAGAACTCTTTTTAAAAATTCTATGCCTTTTTCGCCTCTCAATGTTACTTTTACTCCTATAGATTGACCTTTTCTAACGCTAAACTCTTTAATTGACTTTTTAGCTATAGTATATACAGGTTTTGCCCCAGTAAGATCTTGTAATAATTGATAAGCCTTAGTTAACCTCTCTCCTGGTTCTCCTAAACCAATATTTACTGTAACTTTTGCTATTTTTATTCTTTTCATAGTATTTAATTGTACTTGTTCTGTCATGTTACTCCACCTTTATTTCTGGCTTTTCTTCTCCTATAACCATAACGTTTTCTAAATTAGTTTCATATAATTCATTTTGCCTTTGAATGCTGACAATAGAATATTTTCTAACTTTATATTGAGATTTTCTTATTTTTGCTATTTTTCCATGAACACCAGTATTTTTACCGCCAACTATTATTCCATACATATTCTCATTCATCAGATACGTCGAAAGTATATTTTGAGATGGTAATTCTATCTTTAAAGTTGATAATGTAGGGTATTTTGAAGAATCTTCTTTATTTATTAGAATATTTCTTCCATCTTCTAGATTTAGTTGAATATTACCTCCTTTAACTACTGTTTTATTCATTATTCTGACTAGTTTATATTTCGATTCTTCTTCAGATATAGGCATAGGTAACATAAATCTTGCCCTATTTGGTACCATTAGATAGTACAAATTAGATGACGGTATACTTACAATATCCATTAACCCAACTGGAAATCTATAATCTTTTCTAGGTATGCCATCAACTAGAACTTTCCCTTCACTAATAATAGTTTTTGCTTCTCTTAATGTTATAGTAAAATTCAAATAATCTCTCAGTATTAAGGCTAAAGGCACACTCTTTGATAATGCATGGGGCCCAGGATTACTTTTTACTGTCCACTTATACTCTTTCTTACTTAATTTTAAGAACCAAGGAGCTTGCGTTCTCGTAATATGAGGCACTTTTATTCACCTTTTCCCTTTTTTGCTTTTCTTTCTATTGCTTCTTTCCTTTTAGCATCTGATAAATCTAATTTTGTTAAAATAACTTTAGACGCGTGAATCCAAATATATACTGGAGTACCATCTGCTTTTTTCCTTGTTAATCCTTCAATAGCAATTCTACCAGTTTTAGTATTCACATCAGCAACTTTCCCTTCATAACCAACATTATCTCCTCTCATAACCCTTACAGTATCACCTTTTCTTACTTCTATTCTTTTTATGTTTAACTGATTGAACACGTCTTCAGAAACTTTAGCTGTCAACATCTTTCTGCGCACGTGATAAGGAGATTTATACATTAGAATTCTTTGTTTTGATGGTTTTGAAGACACCATAATTATTCACCCTTAAATAACCATAGTAGCTAAGCTAGCTACTTTTGGCCATCTTTCTGCAGCTTCTCTAGCAATTGGGCCTCTAACTTCTGTACCTTTTGGCGTTCCATCAGGATTTACTATAACAACAGCATTATCTTCAAAGGATATCCATGTTCCGTCAGGTCTCTTAAATGGCATTCTTTGCCTAATTATTACTGCTTTAAATTTTTGCTTTCTAACTTCTGGTGTACCTTTTTTTACAGAAACTATAACTAAATCAGCTATATTAGCAAATGGAACTCTTCTTAGTACTCCCCTATAGTTATATACACCTATTATCATAGCTTCTTTAGCTCCACTATTATCAGCTACATTAACAATACTATTCAGTTGTAAAGCTGGGGTAAATCCTTTTCTTGAACCTAACATTTGCAATTTTTCTGACATTTTACTCACCTACTTTTCCTAAAACTACAAAAGCAATTGACTTAGAAATTGGCTTACATTCACCAATTATAACATTATCTCCTTCCTTTAGACTTAAACAAGGAGGTATATGAACATGAATTCTACTTCTTCTTTTTTCATACCTCTTATACTTACTATTATAAAATAGGTATGTGCGCTCTACTACACCACTCCTATTAGCTCTAAATTTTATTAACTTTCCTTCCAGAACTGCACCTCTAACATGCAAACTACCATGAAATGGACAATTTTTATCATCACATGTTGACGTAGGTGCAGATATATTTAATATACCAACATTTTTTGCATTACTACTCATCCAATTTCACCTTTTTCTTTATTCTTTTGATTGGATTTCCAACTAACATATAACCAACCATAATTTTAGAAGTCGCTTTAAAATCTATCTCATAAATTCCATCTGCCTTATATATCTTAACAACTTTCGAGTTAACTCGAATATATAAAAATTTTGTAGTCTCATAAATAACTTTTCCTTTCAATCCAATAAAATTAGTATTAGAGTGAAATAAGACCCTAATATTATAACCTATAAGGTCAAAAATCATTTTTTACTTAACTTAGCTTCATTATTAGTTTTAACATTTGATTTAGAAGAACTTATGGAAGCTTTTTTCTCATTCATTACAGTTAATACACGAGCTATATCCTTCTTTACATTTCTAATAGCAGAAGTATTCTTTATAGTTCCCATCCTACTTTCAGCCTTATGTTTTAGCAAATCTTCAGAAAGTTCATCTAATTTTTCTTTAAGGTCTTTTAATTCCATATTTCTTAAATCTTTAGCTTTGAGGGGCATTTTGTTCTTCACCACCAGTATTATTTTCATCTATTATTTTAACATTAGTAACTGTAACTTCACCCGAAACTGAAGCAGGTGCTTCCTTAAGCTCAATTTTATCTATAGGTCTTAATGGCTTAGTTATCAAAACTTCTACACCAAATATACCTGGCTTTAAAGTCGCTATTGCTATCGCCCTATCTACCATAGTCTCTAAACTATTTCCAGATTTGTATACTGTTCCTTCTTTCAGTTTCTCATATTTAGCCCTTTCTGATGTAATTTTACCACTAACTATAACTTCTGCTCCTAATGCTCCTGCACTCATTATTCTCCTTATAGTTATAAATGCTGCTCTTCTAAAGTGATAACCTTTTTCTAATGCTACTGCTAACCTAAATGCCATAACTCTAGCATTTAATTCTGCATTATCTACATTAGTTACTGTTATTTGTGGATTTTCTAAATTAAATAACTTCTCAAATATTTGAGCTAATTGCTTTATTGTTTTACCGCCTTTCCCAATTATCATAGCTGGCCTACTAGCGTATATTACTATTCTAGTCCCCATAGGCGTTTTTATTATATCAACTCCTGCATATTCAGCCATATAGAACTGTTTTGCTAGATACTCATCCACCATTACTTTCGTCATCGATTTCTGTAAGAAATATTTCTTTACGTTTACCATTATTCTTCACCTACTATTACTTCAATATTACTCGTCCTTCTATTTTTTGCCGTAGCCCTACCAAACGCTCTTGGCATGTATCTCTTCAAAGTAATCCCTTTATGTGCTGCTATATGCAATATTTTTATACTATCTGTATCTAGACCTTTAGCAACTGCATTCGATTCAGCATTATCTAATGCTTTTAATACATATTTTATTGCTTTAACTGGATATCTACCATTTTTTATTTTCCATTTACTGCTTATATTATCTCTATGTGCTGAGCCATGCGAATATCTCCAGAAAGGTAAAGCTTCCTCTTTGTTCTGCACTCTTTCTAAGAATGCTCTAGCATCCTTAACTTTCATTCCTCTTATAGCTTTACATACATTATATAGATCTCTTATTGATACTGGTGCTTCTCTTACTACGGCTTTTCCAATTTTCGTTTCATCTATTTTTAATTGTGGATAAACCCAGTCAGCCATGACTATCATCCTTTCATTGCTAAGAATAGGCTTGATCTAGTTGCCTTCAGACCAGGCTCTCCATGTTCTACTTTCTTTATTGTTATTGCAAAATCTCCAAGATAATGACCTATCATTTCAGGTAAAACTTGAAACTCTACAAATTCTTTCCCATTATAAACTCCAAATTTTAATCCTACCATTTCAGGTAAAATTACCAAATCACGCACATGCGTCTTTATTGTCTTATCAGTATCTCCATCTTTCTTCATTTTTCTAATTTTCTCCAATAATCTCCTCTGTTGATTAGTAAATCCTCTAGTTAATGATCTCCTTTGCCTAGAAGGGAGAAGCTTAATAAATTCATCCATTGGCATATTAATTAATTCATTTAATGATTTACCTCTATATGTGAACTTCTGCCATTCAACTGGAATCTCAACTGCCATTATCTTCACCTATCTTTCTCAAGCTAATAAAATTCACTTTCTTTCCTTCCTCCCTGTTCTCCTTGCTGCTATATGACCAACCTTTCTTCCTGGAGGTGCATTTCTAGATACTGTACTAGGCCTACTTACACTAGTGTGCAATCCACCACCATGTGGATGATCTACTACATTCATAGCAACTCCTTTTACGATAGGCCATTTAGTAGCTTTAACCTTATATTTCCAATATACATTCCCAGCTTTTAGCATAGGTTTATCTAAAGCTCCGCCTCCAGCTACTGTGCCTATTGTAGCCCTAGCGTTTGACGCGACTGATTTTATCTTACCAGAAGGTAATCTTATCAACACTTTATCTGCACTTTTTCCTAAAATCATAGCATAAGAACCTGCTGATCTAGCATATCTACCGCCATCTCCTTTTACTGCTTCCACATTACATACTATTGTGCCTTCTGGCAACTTTCCAACTTCTACAATATTCCCATTACCAGAATTCACATCTCCTCCAATTTCTATTTTTTGACCTACTGACATACCTTGAACTGCCTGCATGTAAAATGATTTGCCATTATCTAACTTTATCTTAGCTACTGGCGCCAACATTCCAGGATTGTGTAAGATATCTACTACTTTTCCTATATGATATCCATCTATGTTTAAGTATCTAACTTTTCCTACTCTTAACCAACCGGGATTTCTAAAGTTTATATTACCTCTTCCTGCTCTTTGTTGAAGTAAACTTTTTCCCATACATATCACCTCATAATATACCTAATTTATGGGCTACATCAGTAGCCTTATATTCTGAAGCTATCTTTACATAAGCTTTCTTTTCTCCAGTAGGTGTTATTACTATATTTACTTTTTCTACTTTTACATTAAAAGTGTTCTCTATTTCAGATTTTATGCTCTTCTTATCTGAATTTCTATCCAAAATAAATGTTAATGTGTTAGAATTTTCTATTAATTTAGTAGCTTTCTCCGTTGATAAAACCTCTTTAACATACTTCATTGTAATTCACCACTAAATCTATTTTTTAGAATCTTTAACGAATCTTCGTCATATAAGGTTAATCTACCTGGATTTCCACCTGGTGCTAAATGAATTACACTTACTTCACTAGCTAACACAACATCAACTCCTGGTATATTTCTAGCTGCTTTAATTAATGATGAACTCTCATGTATTATAAACAAAGGACCTCTTGGCACCTTATATTTTCTTCCTCTCATCTTACCTTTGCCTGCTCTTATTTTTATATTTTCGTGTAGCCTCTCCAGTTCATTACCTAAACCAATTTTTTCCAGAAAATCTTCTACATCTTTTGTTTTATTTATTTTTAAAATTTCATTGGAAACTATTATTGGTAAGACAGCATCATTGGATATTCTATGTCCTCTAGACTTCACAACTTCTGCAATTGCTGTAGCAGATAAAGCACTAATTATAGCTCTTCTCATTTCTTTTTTATTTATTCTTTCAGCAATAATTTTTTCAGTAGTCGGGGGAAATGCTAATCTACCTCCTACTGTATTAGGAGCTAATGCTGCTTCACCTGAACCATGAATTCTAGGTACTCTAGCTAGACCTAAGTTTATTCCAAAACTTTCTGCTGTAGTCCTCTTACCTGCCATTGGATCTCTTCCTTTAGGTTGTATTGACTTAGTTAAGGAAGAAAGAAAAGCTCTTCTTATCAGATCTTTCCTTATTGGATAAGAGAAAAATTCAGGTAATTCTATTTCATTTCCTTTACTTCCATCCAAATTTATTATGTTAACTTTTTTCGTATTAAATTGTACTAACATATTCTCACCCTTGCTTACTATTTAAACTCACATAAGTAACTTTTGGAATTTCTACAGGTATTTCATATGGCCTGATTGGATATCTTAAGAATAATGGTCTTTTTCTTACCCCTATAGTAGACCCTTGTAATAGTAAGGAAGTATTCTTTACTAATCCATATTTTACAAATCCTCCTTTTGGATTTATCTCATCAGGATTGTTTATTATCTTTAATATTCTTTTATTGTATTCAGTTCTTCTATGAAAACCTAATTGACCAGGTTGAGGAGTATAGCTTGGAGTACTCATAGATGGACCTTTAGTTCCAGCTTTTCTACTTCCTTTTCTATTTTTGTGCCATCTTGGTAATTCCATTACACTATATCTCTTTACAACGCCTTGGAATCCTTTACCTTTAGTTACTCCTAGAATATCTATTAACTGACCTTCTTTAAATACATCTCCAACGCTAATTTGCTTACCCAAAATACTTAAAGCGTAATTCAATTGTGAAGAAATATCTCCTCCTCCAATTTGAACTTCTACGATCTCTGGCTTTTTCTTACCTAATGCCGGCACTAATTTAGGTTGAGTAGATACAATAGCTCTTAAGTATAGTATATTATTTTGATTTGCTTTAATTTTCTCAAGCAAGTCATTTAATTTGTCTTTATTAAGTTTTAGATTTTTAATTTTCCTCTCTGAAATTTCTTTTGGAATATCTGGAATCCAATAATCAGTAAATACTTCTGGTTCTCCATTATCTCCTAATATATACGCTCTTAATGCTATTGGTAAAATTGGTGGAGTCTCAATTACTGTAACTGGTGTAAATACTTCTTTTCCAAATTCTGAAGAACCTTTAATATCATTAACATAATAAACATGTGTCATTCCAGCTTTATATCCAACAAAACCAAGAAGCGTAGAACTAGAAGAACTAACACTAGGCCAAGACCTGGGAGTAGGAAGTATCTCATTAGATCTCTTCCTAGGTCTAAGACCAGCTGAACCTCTCCTAGGTGACGCTAATTTTCGATGACCCATCCTCTTCCCCTTCTTTAATCATGCACTACTAATAAGTTATAAAAGTATCTATTCTAAAATAAAATTAAGTACTGCAAGAGCTGAAATAACTGCTTCCTCTACTCTAACATCTGAAACAGCTTGCTTTGGAATAAAATTAAACGATATATCTAAATATCTTTTTCCGATTAAAGATAAGAGCATGCCTTCTGGAGGACCTATAACTAATGTAAGCCCTTTTTCTTCATAAGATTTTTTTATTTGAGATTTGTATTCTAATGGATTTTTACCACTTCTACTTCCTATTATTATGTTTTCCTTTTTGATAAGTTCATCAAATGAAGATTCGTAAATTTTAAATCCATTATAATAAATTCTTGGATATTGAATGGCTTTTCCGCTAATTGAATTTATTACCAAAATAGTATCATATTTCTTTTTTACTTTTAAGTTTTTAATACCATAATTTCCATTTTTACCTTGTCTTATCTCTCCCTCTACTGGAAATTTATGAACTAAATGATATATGAGATTCATTGGAGATAATAATCCTGCTTTGCCTAGATCTTTATTAAATGAAATTTCCTTTTTTAGATACGGAGGAGTCAAGGAATACATTGCTAGCTTATTTACTAACGAAAAAATTCTCTTATTAGAATCAATAATATACAATTTAGATATCCTAAATTCTATAAGAGCTCTAAAAAGTATTGAAGAATATATTGTTTTCTCAGTCAGTGATGATTTATTTGAAAAAAATGAAGAATATATTGCTAAATTTAATTCCTTATGTCTAGGAAAAGGATACATTAAGACACTTTGGATATTCCAATTTTATAGTCTTGATCTTCAATCTCCCATGATTCTACTAATGATCCAGTAGCTTCTGATATTTTTAGATTTTTAGCTCTAGTTTCATTCATTATATATTCTTTCCATTTTTCAATTATAGATTTTCTATCTTCCGGAGGGAATATAGATATTTCAATATAGTCTGTTACATTAAGGTTAAGCATCTTTCTCATAAATTGAATTCTTCTTATAATATCTCTTACTATTCCTTCTTCTTCCTCTTCTTGACTTATTTCTTTTGAAATTACAAGAATACCATCGTTAAATTTAGAATTAACATATCCCTCTAAAGTAGTTTCTTCCAAGCGTATATGCGACTTGTCAAGCCTAATTGTAGTACTATCTATAATAGCCTCATGATAACCTTTATTTATTATACTATCCGCTACTGCTTTTTGATTAAGATTTATATATTCTATTATTTTCGGTGTAAATTGCTTAAAATCCTTCCCTATTTTTCCAGGATTTGGAAATGCTAAAGTTTCAGTGAATTTAGAATATTGTGAAATATCATTTAGTTCAACGTCTTTAACATTAAGAACGGACTTAAGAACTTCAGATGCAGTATGGATTAATTTTAGTTTTTCTTCGGAATTCATAAATATATATGCCTTCTTTATTGGCCATCTTAGTTTTATTCCTGCTTTTGCTCTAGCGTTTAGGCCAGCTTCTTCTATCTCTCTTATTATATCTATAGCTTTTTCTATGTCATTATTTATATATTCCTCTTGAATTTCTGGAAAATCTTCCATACTAACTGATTCTTTTCCATTTACTACAAATTCTTTGTATATTTTTTCTGCAGTATATGGTATTACTGAAGATGCAATAATAATCCATCCTTTTAATATATTATATAAAACATAATACATTGCAATTTTGTCTGGATCATTATACTCAATCCATGCTCTTTTTCTAGCAAGTCTTAAGTAAAATCTACTTATATCGTTTATTATGAAATCAAATAGATAGTTTGCCATTTCATGAACTTTGAAATTTTTCATAGAAGTTTTTATATTTCTTAGCATATTATAATATCTTGATAATATCCAGAGATCTTCTACTCTTAAATTATTCTTTATATCTTCCATATTATATTGTGTTGGATCAAAATTATCCAAACTCATGTAAGTACTAGCAAATACATAGACATTCCATACTATATGGATATCACGCAATGTTAGTTCCATTGCTTTCCATGAGAACTTAGCATCTTCCCAGGTAGTATTTCTTAATAGCCATGATCTCAGTACATCCCTACCATATTTATTAATGACTACTTCTGGTTCAACATAATTACCTAAACTCTTATGCATTTCACGTCCTTGTTCGTCTAGCATGAATCCATGAACTAAGACAGAATCATAAGGAGCTCTACCTATGAGTATAGCTCCTGAACGCAAAAGACTAAAGAACCAACCTCTTAACTGATCATGACCTTCTAATACTAGGTCTACTGGACCTATTTCATTCCATGTTTTACTCCAATTATTACCCAAACTAGCAAAGAATGCTACACCACTATCAAACCATACATCAGCTACATCAGGAATTCTATGTGCCTCCTCTCCACATTCTTTACAACGTATAACTACATTATCAATCCAAGGTCTATGCAAATCATCTGGAACTTCATTAATCGCATTTTTCTTTAGCTCGTCTACGCTACCTATTACATTTATATGACCATTTTTACATACCCATATTGGTAATGGATTACCCCAAAATCTTTGCCTGCTTATTACCCAATCTCTAAGTTCTTTTACCATGTTTCCAATTCTAGTTTTACCCCATTCTGGAACCCAGTTTACTCTATCTATCTCATTAAGTAAATCAGACTTTAATTTTGTAACTTTTATAAACCATTGTTCTATAGCTCTTAATATTAATGGTGTCTTACATCTCCAACATATAGGATATCTATGTACTACAGTAGATGAATATAATAAAGCATTACGTGATTTTAGATCTTCTATAACTTCTTTTGATGCATCTCTTACATATTTTCCTGCATATTTTCCTGCTCTCTCTAAAAATTCTCCTCTATCTCCTACTAACATTACTATTGGGAAGCCCATCTTTTTGCCTATTTCAAAATCTACATCGCCATGACCAGGCGCACTGTGCACTAGACCAGTACCTTCTTCTAGTGTAACTACATTTCCAGCATCTACAACCTTATGATAGTCATCTAAATCTTTTTGAGCGTCTACTATGTCTTTCAAAGGATGCTGATATTTAATTCCTACTAGTTCAGAGCCTTTATATGTACGAATTACTTTGTAGTTTTTTATTTTAGCTTCTTTCATAACACTTTCTACTCTATCTTTAGCTATTACGTAAACTTCATTACCTACTTGAACATCAGCATATTCATATTCAGAATTTATCATTACAAATACGTTAGAAGGAATAGTCCATGGAGTCGTAGTCCATATTACCAAATATCTATCATTTTCTCCTAAAATCTTAAATTTAACATAAATCGATGGATCTTCTATATCTTTGTATTCTGAAACCTCATAATCTGACAAAGTCGTCTCACAACGGGGACACCAGTGTAGAACTTCAACATCCTTTTGCAATAATCCTTTCTCATTTGCTCTTTTTATAAGTGACCATGAATTACTTATATATTCATTATCAAGTGTATAGTAAGGATTGTCCCAATCCATAAAAACTCCAACATTCTTGAAATTATTAGTCATAGACTTTGCATTTTCTAGCGCAAAATCCTTACACATGTTAATGAATTTGTCTACCCCAACTTTTTCTATTATTTCTTGCTTTCTACTTATACCAAATTTTTTCTCTACAGCTACTTCTATTGGCAAACCATGTGTATCATAGCCTGGTTGATCGTATACCCTATAACCCTCAATACGTTTAAAACGTAATATTGAATCTTTTATTACCTTATTCCATATAGTACCTATATGCGGTATTGGTGCTGATGGATAAGGTGGTCCATCTATAAATAAGAATTTATTAGGCCTATTCTTATTATATTCCTTCAATTTTTTGTATATATTATTCGAATCCCAATAGGATATAATTTCATTTTCTATAGATTTAAGATCAAATTTAGTAGATAACGGTTTTACTGTAGATAATTCGTACCACCAAACTCTTATAAAAAATATTAGCTTAAAAATTATACGCTATTGTATCTTGCCATATATGTTATCAATTATTTCACTTAATTTAGATGAACCACCTATATCAGGAGTTAAAGTTTTACCTTCTTCATAAACTCTATATATTGCATCTGATAATGACTTTGATGCATCCTTGTATTTTTTGTCATTAGATAAACTGTATAAATGGTCAAACATCATAGAAACAGAAAGTAAAAATGCAGTAGGATTTACTATATCTTTACCTGCTATATCAAAAGCTGCTCCATGTACTGGTTCAAATAATGCCTTATTATCACCTATATTAGCTGATGGTGCCAAGCCTAAACTTCCTGCTATTTGTGCTGCTTCGTCACTTAAAATATCTCCATAAACATTTGTAGTTACTATAACATCGAACATTAATGGGTTCCTAACTAAATTTGCTGCAGCAGCATCAACATACATTTCATTATATTCTACGTTATTTTTTAGTATTTCTCTACAAGTTTTAGCAAACAATCCATCCGTAATTCTCATTACATTAGCTTTGTGTACACAAGTAACTTTGTTTTTACGTTGTTTAGCATATTTTAAACCTACTTTTGCAATTCTTTCAGAGGCTTTCTTAGTTATTATTTTCATTCCTACTGTAGAATCTTCCGATACATAATATTCATATCCTTTGTACAGATCTTCTGTATTTTCTCTTACTATTAATATATCTACATTTCCATATTTATTTGGAACATTAGGTAATGATTTTGCTGGTCTTATATTAGCATACATATCATACATCTGTCTTAATCGTACTACAACATCCATTGCGCTCTCTCCTACTGGACCTTTTAAAATTATATCTGATTTATCTATTGTTTTTAAAGTATCTTTAGGTAAAGGATCGCCATATTTACTTACAGCAATATCTCCAGCTTCTACTTCATTAATTTGAATATCAAGTTTATATATCTCTACTAACTTTGATATAATTTTCTTAGACTTATATGTTAATTCTGGTCCTACCCCATCGCCAGGTATTAAAGCAATTCTATACATATGCAATAAGATATTACTCTAGCTTAAAACCTTTAGAGTTTATATAGTCTTTAATTTCGTCTAAGATGTTACCTAAATTAGGAGAGATTTTTTTAATTGTTCTCATTTCATAAGATATTATTTTAATTAACTCTTCTACCTCATTTTTAGGCAGTATATCTAACCTAGTTATATGAACTAACATATCTATAAATAATGAATCTCCACGACTAAATGCCTCTTTTATTGTTGGGCTTACATCATAGTCAAATATTTTTATTTCAAGTAAGATGAACGATGCATTATCCTCTATAACTTCACAAGACCCAAACAATACATTATCTCCTATTTTGGGTAAACCGTTTTTCACATCATAATCAATTTTTCTATTAAATAATAAATAATAGAAGATTTTAGGATCATTCAGAATATTAATGGAACAATATGGATATCTCAGAATATTATAATAGGTAATAGTGTTTTTATATATTTTTGAAGTAATTTGATAATTATTTACTATAATTCCAATAGGAGATAAATTATAACCCTTATCGCCATTAGTGCCTAATATAGTTTCATAGATTCCATCATGTGGAAAAATGCTTTTTATTACTTCCAAATTATTCATGGTATCTAGAATAGTAATGATACTCAATAGGATAAAAGAGTTAGCTGATTATGGTGAAATAATTGCTGGAGATAAGAAGGAAAGAAAAATTGTTTCTAAAATAAAGAGTTTTTTTAATTATTATGATGAAATAAATATAATTCCAATTCCAGTCCTAAATTATTCAGAGAGCCATGAAATTTACTCAAAAGATATAATAGATTGCGAATACTTACCTTATTCTCCAAGTGCAGACCTAGAAGTAGATATAGTAAAAGATTTTAAAGAGTGTAATGAAAATAAAGCAATACTAATCAATTTGAATCATATTTACGAAATAAATAAATACTATTTCCTTAGTAACAAATATAATTGTAGTGCAGTAATTTTTGCTACTGATAAAAAAAGTAAATTCGTAATAAAAAACACACCTTATTTAAACTTATTTCCCACTTCACCTCCTAAAATTCCAGCAATAATAATTTCTAGCAAGGAATTAAGCAAAATAGATAATAAAATTGTAATAAAATCTAAAGTTAACATAAGAGAAAGTATTGGATATATTTTAGAGGTAATATTAAATTCTAAGAGCGATAAAAAAATTTTTGTTACATCCCATCACGATCATTTCTTCAATGGAGAACATGATAATCTTTTATCAGTATCTTTACTACCAGAAATAAAATCTGAGAAATACGAATTACATCTCATTAGTTTTACTGCAGAAGAAATGGGAGCATTAGGATATACGTCATTTTCATGGAGCTATGGTTCAAGATACTTTATAAATAATTATTTAAAAAAATTAGATAATATAATATTAAATATAAATTTAGATAATATAGATCCAGAAAATCCTTTAATCAAAGCCACTCCAGGTATTTCAAACATAGTTAACAATCTCTCCATTAGACATAAAAGTAACATAGAAATATACAGTGATGGGTATTCATTCATTAAAAGTGGTGTTCCTTCTTTAACGATAGAAGGGCATGATAAAGATTATCATACTGTAGATGATATAGTTGGCACATCTGAAGAAAAATATATTTCTAATATAGTAGATAATATAAATAAAATAATCTCATCAGAGATACTAATAGATTACAATGAAATGAAAGAGGAAATTAAAAATACAGCTAAAAAATTACCAATAGGACTAAAAAGCATATTAATCAATGTTATAGACAACCTAGATTATGAAACTTACAAAAATCTATTAAAACTATATGGAGGTATATTAGATCTTGAGAAACCATTTATAATAACTTCACTATTTCATAAATTAATTGGTCTACATGATGTAAAAAGTCAAGTATATCTAGAAGGTAAACCAGCTATTGAGATTTCATCAGATAAAGAAGAATATGTTAATGAAATGAAAAAAATATTCGAAAATGAATATATTAATATTATATATGATATATCAAAAAAATTCCTCTAATTCAGTTAAATTTCTTACTACATAATCTGCATATAGTTCAGCAAATTTAATTTTCCCATCTCTATCTATTAATACTGATTTTAATCCAGCCTTTTTTGCTCCTAAACAATCCTTTACTGGATCATCTCCAACCATCAAACAAGAAGATGGTGATTCATTAAATTGCTCGCAAGCTAATACAAATGCTTGCAAGCTAGGTTTAGGCTTTATTCCATTTTCTCCTGCAATAATTATAGCATCAAAGTATTTAGATAAAGATGATTTTTCTATCCTCTGTTTTTTATTTCCTCCTTCTCCATCACTATTTGTTAATATTACAATTCTATATTTTTTCTCCTTTAAATACTCTAATAATTCTATTGAATCTCTATATGGAGGATTTGTAGATGCAATAGACCAATATAATGAAGTCCATTCATAGAGCTGATCTTTACTAGCTTTTAAACCTAATAATGATAGTGATTCTTCCCACCATTTGTTTCTATCGTATATGCCTTCACTATCTAATTTGCTTGAAATATCAAACAGTGTAGATTGTATTTTTTCTAAATTTGGAGAAGACCCAATATCATTAAAATAATCATACATATCTTTTGCTACAGCAGATAATGCCTTCTTAGAGTTTGATTCAAACTCCACTAAAGTATTATCAAAATCAAAAATTAGTACCTTAATATCTGAAAATATATTATATTCTTCCATATTATTTCACGATAAGAAATCTTCAATCTTTGGCAATTGTTTTGGCAATCCTTTTCTCTCCCTTATTTTCATAATAACATCCATCAACAAACTATCTGGAATTGGAGCCCATCTGCTAAATTCTGTTCCCCAGAAAGCTCTACCACCAGTAGCTCCTCTTAACTCACTTGCTAGCTCATAAGATTCTGACACTGGAATCTCTGCATAAATTCTTGACGTATTACCAACTTGAGTCATATTTAATATTTTACCTCTCTTTCTAGTTAGTACTGCAGTTACATTTCCTATGAACTCTAATGGAACTCTGATATCTAGTTTTTGTAATGGTTCCAGAAGTGTAGGCTTAGATGATAAAAATCCAGCAAATATTGCATTTCTAACTGCTGGAAATATTTGAGCAGGACCTCTATGTGCTGGATCCTCGTGTATTACTGCATCATGCAATACAACTTTTACTCCACGTATTGGCTCATGTGCTAATGGACCTTCTTTCATAGCTAATCTATAACCTTGTAGTAAAGTATCCATTATTTCTCTTAAGTGCTGAATTCCACTAGTCATATCTACAAATAAGTTTACATTCTCATCTACAGCTATGATTTTCTTTGCCTCATCGTAATCCCATTCTGCCTCATCTCTTAATATCTTAGCCATTTCCTTCGAATCCATGTCTTCTCTAATTGTACCATTACTGATTAACTCTATTGTCTTATCGTTTAATGGTTCAACACTAATATAGAATTTATTATGCTTATTTGGCGATTTTCCTTCGAAGACTTGACTTTTTGTCCTTATACTTTCTCTATAGACTACAATTGGAGGCGATGTTGTAACATCTACTCCATAATTATCCTTAAGTAATTGCAATGAAACTTCTAGATGCAGGAATCCCATACCTGATAGTAAATATTCTCCTGTTTCCTCATTTATTTTTACTACTAAGTTAGGATCTTCTATAGTTAATTTTCTTAGGGCATCAATCATTTTAGTTAAATCTTTTGGATTTTTAGGTTCTACTGCTATTGTTACTACTGGTTCAGAAACATAATGTAAGCTCTCAAAGCTTCCCTGTAAGGTTTTGAATCCTACATCTATTAAAGTTTCACCTGCTCTAGCTCTATCTAAGCCTAAAGCAGCTGCTATATTTCCTGCTGGAATTTCATCTGCTAATTCTCTAGATTGTCCCATATATATGCTAACTTGTAATACTTTCTGAGACGTTTTTGCATTAACTAACCATACTTCTTCTCCAGATCTTAAAGTACCAGAGAAAACTCTACCAGTAGCAACTAATCCTGCATGTGGATCAACTTTCATATCAGTAATCATCATAACTATGGGTCCGTTAGGATCAGCGTTTAACATAGCTTTAGCTAAGTCGTTATCTAAATCGCCTTTCCAAATCTTAGGTATTCTATATTTCTGAGCTTCTATAGGATTTGGTATGAATTTTATTACTGTATCTAATAATGCCTCATGAATCGGAACTTGAGATGCTAATTCTTCGATTTTTGATTTATCTGAAGCTGTATAAGCGTCTATAACATTTTTCATGTTTATTCCTTTTTTCTGCGCAATAGGTAAACTAAATCCCCATTTATCCTTAGCTGAACCAAATACTACATTACCTGCAGTAGGATTTATCGACCATTTCTCTTTATATTCAGGCTCTGCATACATATCTATGAGACCATTTACTTCTTTTATTATATCTAATAACTTCTGCATCATCTCTTGTGGTCCTAATTTCAGCTCTTTAACTAATCTATCTACTTTATTTATAAATAGAATTGGTCTTACTCTTTCTTCTAGGCTTTGTCTTAATACAGTCTCTGTCTGTGTCATAACACCTTCGACTGAATCGACAACAACTATTGAACCGTCTAATGCTCTTAGGCTTCTTGTTACTCTACCACTAAAGTCGACATGTCCTGGTGTATCAATCAGATTTATTACGTATCCTTTTCCTTCTACTTCATGGTATAAGCTTACGTTTGCTGATTTTACTGTGATACCTCTTTGTTGCTCTACAGATAGATAGTCTAATGCTAAAGCTTCACCAGCTACTTTTGGGGAAATAATTCCTGAAGAAGCAAGTAATTGGTCGCTAGTAGTAGTTTTTCCGTGATCTACATGAGCAATTATACCTATGTTTCTTACTCTTTCTCTATCTTTCATTAGACCAAGAACTTGTTCTGTTGTCTTGTACTTTGCCAAACTTAATCACCAACACGAGCTTAATTACTACTTTTTATAAGTAATATTAAAATGTGTCTACTATTTATTACGTGACCTATAGGAAGTCAAGTAGTGATTTTTTCTCGTTATTATCAGCAGAAGAAATATATGGAGTATTTAGTATTTTATAAATCTCTTCAGCTTTTTTCCTACTTCCTAAAGCTCTTTCTAAATCTGAAATTGATGCATTACATATGTTCCTTACTGTAGAAAATTTTTCAAGAAGTTTCTTAGCATTAGTTTCACCAATATTAGGAAGAGATTCTATAAAGTATAGTTGCATATCCTTAATGTTCTCAAATTTTGGCTTATCATGAAGAGTTATTCTATTCTTCTTTATTGAATTTGATTGATATTTTTCCGAAAGTTTAAAAATTACATATGCAGAATCGCTCTTATTTAAGGAATATATAACTTTTATATCATATTCAGCTATTGCTGTAATTAAAGCAGAATTTATTGCCTTCCATTTTTCTGTAATTTCACGAATTCTTTCTAAATTTCCCTCTATAAGCAAAATAGGCATTTTATATGATGATTTTAGCCTAGTTATTTGATCAAAAAATCTTTTATCAAAAATAGAATGAACTAAATCAGAAACACTCTTTCTTTCAATTGCAATATCTTCACCTATTACATAGTCTCCTACACTTAGTTGTTGAATGATAACAGTTGCACCGAATTCTTTTAAGAGATCTGGTATACCACTATTTTTTTCTCTATCATCGACATAGATTCTTGCCATTATCATATTTTAAATAATATAAAAAATACTTTAAGCTTTTGGAGGAACAGAAGATTGTCCTGATTGAGGATAATACCTTTGCACTAATTCATTAACTTTTTTCTGTAGTTCCTCGAACTGATTCCTTAATAATGTCTCTTGTTTTTGATAAGTCCTTGATCGTAATTCCAGAATTTCTTTTCTATCATTTAACTCTTTTTCTATCGTAGACTTATCTTTCTTCACAAGCACGTTTCCTACTATTTTATAAATGGCTGTATCTGCTGACAATGTAGACAGTTCTTCTAAAACTTTATTCACTTCTCTTAACTCGTTATCTATAACGCTTTTTTCATACGCTAATCTGTCTAATTGTGCTTGTAATTGTTGTAGCTTTACTATTTGGGTTTGAAGTTCTGGAGGTATTTTTTCTGCCATTATTTTTCCACCTCTTCTAATGTTCTTAGAATTGTGTAGATCCAAAATATATAAGAGTTCATTATAGCTCTTCCTCTACTAATACTCTCTGCATTAATCTTTATTTTTAATGGATACTCTATAGTTACATAGTTTTTATCAATTTTCTCCATAAGTATTGACTTGCTCAGCAATGGTATAATATTATTATCTACATTATCTAGGCTGATTGATATTGAAATCATTTATCCTTAATATAGGACCAACATACTTTTGAAATTTATCTATAAAAGATACTTCACAATAATCATCTTTCTTAATAACGTTAATAAAAGAGTTACATCGTGTTAAAGATATAAGATTTAAATCTAAGAATAATTGAATTATATTCTTGCACTCTACTTTACCTAAGCAAAACTTACTAATAATCTTCTTTCGCTTTATTTTAAAATCTGATAAAGTAGATACGCCCTTTAAATCTAGTGAATATTTTAAAAAATCAAGTTGTGCATCGTAGACTAATATCTTATTAGGATTGCCTTTAAGCGAATCTACAATAATCAAGTACTTGCACATCATAGACTTGCTAATCTTGAATAATTCATCATTGCTTAGCTTGCCTCTATTAATTTTTATAGAATTAGGTATAATTAATTCCAAATCGTTCAAAAAATTTCGCAATCTAGATGAGGATTCCCTACTACTAGTTATTAAAATATCAATATGGTGTATATGCAAATCCAGCCCATTTATTTCCGCATTTTTTACAGTACCATATTCCTGATGCTAATCTTTCAACACTGCCTACAGTCTTACACGATGGACATTGATAATCTTGATATCTTTTTTCCATAACTTCTTTCCATGTCTTTCTTAACGTAGCTCCATATCGTGCTCCATATCTACCTGCTATTCCAACAACTTTGTATTTAGCCATTTCTAGCAAACCTCAATTATTGTATATTTAATTGCTTTTTAAGTTCTTCTAATATTTTTTGACTTGATGCCCTGGCTAGATTCTCGACCTGATCAATTTCATCAAATGTAAATGAACCAGTACCAGACTTTTGCATACCTACTATTCTTCCATCAGGAGTATATGAAAATGAAATCTTGGCGTCCATTATACCTTCTTCATCTAGATCTGGATCTACAACAAAATGATTGCCTATTTTCGCTACTGAGACTGTAACTACTGGATAGTTCATAGGAAGTTTATCTCCTTTCTCTTCTCTAATTATTTTTATTTCATCATTTTCTTTTACCACTTTAGGAAATCTTGCATTATAAAGTGCTGCTATAGCAGCGATTGTAGAAGCGTCTAGTATGTTTCCACCATAGTCTAAAACATATATATCAACCCATACAGTCCATACTTTTTTTCCTGGCTCTATAACTAATTTAGTTAAATCTATTGACTTAGAATCTCTTAAGCTTCTATCTACAACTCTTGATAATTCTATAGAATTCTCATCTGGAGGGCCCGGTTCAAATGTTTCATATGCCAATGGTAATAATTCGACATTAACTACTAGATTTCCTTGATTTGGAGTATCTTCAAATGGCTCTTCCGCTTCTATTTTTACTCCAGCTAAGACACCAGTATCTCCAAGCTTTACTAATGCAGAACCATCTGCCTTTTTAGCATAATCTAAAATTATAGATAACTGCCTATACTCGTTAAGTTTTCTTCCATTTAGCCTAATTCCACGATCTAATGATGCTAAAATACTTTCCTTCTTTATCAAAGGTATTATATTTTCGTTAGATGGGGTAATTGACATTATGCCTCCTCCTTAAATTCTGCATATTTATTTTTAATTGTCTCTTTTTCTAAATTATATATATAATCTATTCCTTTTTTAGCTAATTCCATTCCTTTTCTGAATTCTTCTGGTGTCATATTTCCATTTAGTTGTATTAGATTTATCTGACCTAATGACGGGAGCATTGCTACTGGCATATCAGCTTCTCCCCACATATCTTCTGGTTCATTTAAATCTAAGACTACAATACCATCTGCTTTACCTACTGCAACTGCAGCTATCAAATCTTTTACCGGAATACCTGCATCTACTACTGCCAAAGATGCAGCCATTAATGATGCTAGTCTTGTACCAGCATCAGCTTGAATAACCTCCATAAATACGTCAATTAATGTTCTAGGAAATTGCTCAACTAATATAGTACCTTCTAAAGCTTCTCTTATTACTTTAGATAATTCTATCTCTCTTCTGCTAGGGGCTGGATTTTTCCTTTCATCAGTAGAAAATGGAGTCATATGATATCTAACTCTTAAAACTGCTCTATTAGGTAATGCAAGGTGTCTTGGATGCATTTCTTTTGGACCATATACTGCTGCTATTATCTTTGTATTACCTACTTCTACTAATGATGAGCCGTCTGCGTTTTTTAAAATACCAATCTCCATTTTCATAGGTCTTAATTCGTCTGGCTTTCTACCATCTAGTCTTAATCCATTATCTAAAATTAATTTAGGCTTTTGAATTTGTAGCATTTAATTCACCTTTTTTCTCATTTATTAAATTTTTAATCCTATCAGTTAAACCTTTAATGTGAGATTCACGTTCTATTGTTCTTATGGAAAAAAATAAAATATCTTCCATATCTTTTGATGGACAGTTAGCCCATATCCTTCCATTTTGACTTACTATAATTTCACATCCGGTTTCTGTTGTTAAAACTTCTAACATACTCCTTCCTTTTCCTATAACACGAGGTACTTTAACTGGCATTATGTCTATTATATTCCCTCCATTTAATCTTCCTAATCCTTTTCCTTTTACTGACAAAGTAGGACTAGTAGTTCTATCAAAGTTCTCTACTTTAGCCATAACATAATCTCCTACATCTATGTATTTTCGTAAGTCCTCTCCGGGATTAGCTGGCCTTCCCAATAATGTAGAAGCTGGTAAATAAGCAGAATAAGGAGCTTTTATATCGACTGTCCATCCATATAATTCTATATCTTCTACAAGACCTATAACAGTATCACCTATCTTAGGAAAATATTTAGATCCTTCCAACGGTATTACTTCAAATACGTTACCTTTAGGTTCAAATATGCCTATAACTGATGAAAAATACTTATTATTTTGCTTATATATATATGGTGACCATGCTATTTGAAAATTTCCTTCAGCTAATATATCTCCTGGAGTTACTATTGCTCTTGACTGGTAATACATTTTTGAGTTATTTGAGTTATTGCTCATTGCTATCACTTTACTTGATTAACTTTAACTTCTACTTCTCCTTTGGTAATTGAATTTAACTTATCTATAACTTCTTCTTGAGCTCCTGCTGGAATTTCTATCTCAGCTATTAAAGATCCATCTGATAGCCAATTACTTTTCTTTACATTACCTAAATTATGCAACTGAGATTTAACCTTAGAACTGTATTTCTGTGGAACTTTTATTTCTAGAATAGCTCTAGCAATCTTTATAGGCATAATTCTAGCAAGCCCATGTATAGCCTCCATAGCCTGGCTTTCTATATCTTTATTAAGATCTACCTGGAATTTAGTCTGTTCAAGTGCTGCTTCAATTCTAGTAGGTGGTATAGGTAAACCGGATTTAGGATCTATCGCATTCCTATGAATAAAATCAATTAACTGCTTTCTTTTAGATTCAATCATCTCTTTTCTTTGCTCCGCGGTAACAGGTAATTCTCCCTTTAACAAAATTTCTTTTGCGACTGTTTCAAAATCAGTAGTTCCAAATACTTTCTTTAGCGAAGCAGGTGAAGCTTTCAGTCCTTTTTTTACATCTTTATAAATAGTATCTGATATTACTGTATCAGAAAGAGATATTGACTTTCCAGATCTAAATAATAAAGCCTCTTTTGGCTTAACTAGAATTTCAAATCTCTCTCCATGACTTTCATATTTCACTACTACATAATCCTTGTTCACCATTAATTTTTTTCACCCCAATTTTTGTAGATATTGAGCTTTTTCTTCAGTAGTAAGCTTCCTAAATAATCCAGCATCTGATGAAGCATAACCTATCTCTATATTGCTTGGTCCTAATTTTTCTCCTGGCTTTAATGTAGACTTTAATGCGTTAAGAGCTAGTAATATAGTAGATTCAATATCAATATCTTCTTTATAATTCTTTTCTAGATACTCCGTTGCTGCATAACCTCCTTGCCCAATAGCAACTGCTTGATATGGCATAAATTGTCCACTAGGTTCTGTCATAAACAATTTTGTAACTCCTTTATCTACTCCTCCTATAATCAATGCTACTCCAAATGGCCTTAAGCCACCATATTGAGTATATTTCTGCTTTACATCTGAAATTAATTTTGTTAGATATTCAATACTTATGGGCTCATCATAAATTAATCTATGTTGTAATGCTGAGTCTCTTGCATAATCTATTAGTACTCTGCCATCAGATGCTAATCCTGCAAAACTACAACCTACATGATCATCTAACATGAACACTTTCTCTATATTGTCTAGGTCTAACAATTGAGATGCTTTCTTTTTTTCACCTAATACTACTACTGCTGATTTTGTTTTTACACCTAAAGTAGTCCATCCTTTCTTTACTGCTTCAAACGCATAATCTACTTGATATAACGACCCATCTGGAGAAAATATCGTTATTGCTCTATCATATCCCATTGCGGCTGGTCCGAAAGCCAATTTTGATCACAGATTATAAATAGCCTACTTATTAATAAAAGTGTTACATCTATCAGATCGTCGCAGGCACATCATAATACAGATCTATAAATTTCATCATCTTATACCAAGTAGTTTTTTTGCCCTTTTTAAACTACCTGTTGTCCTCTTTGGAACTATTAATATTTCTGATCCATCTATACTCTTTACAAAAGGTAATGAAGCTAATACTGATTTATATCCTACTCTATTAGTAGATATTATACCTTGTTTTTTATCGTCTAAATAAAGTATTACTTTAGGATTAGCTATTTCAAGCCACATTCTACCCATAAATTCTTTTATAGAATTCCTAATTTCTTCCTCAAGTTTATTTCTATTTACACTTATATTAGATTCAGTTACTAAATAGAAAATTATATATCTTTTTGATCTTATATCCTGTTTATTTTTTATAATTTTAACCTTAGTTATATTACTTCGTTTAAAAACTAGAAAAGTTAAGATAATAAGCCAAATTATTAGGATTAAATCAATTATTGCTTGAAGCATTACTCATCAACACCAATGGTGACATTAATATCCAATAAGTAGCTAATTCTTCATCTGCACCATGACATACGAGAAAATTTATTTTAGATAATGGACTCCAAATTTCATTAAATTTAGAAGCACATGATGAAAAAAGAATATTATTAATCCACTTATATCCCCAAATTATCACTTTACTTATAACATATGATGAGGAGAAAGGAAGCCACACATCAACTATTTTATTATTAGTCCTTATCATATTTAAGATTGATTTTTTTCTAAATATATTTATATTCGAAGAATCTAAAACTATAGCAGATATTTTTTCCCTTTTAATACATTCCCTTAAAACTTCTGCATTGTTTGTTTTACAAAAGATAATATATTTAGTAGATTTTATTTGATTAATCTTATGTAACAGCTCAGCCTTACTATTAGCGTAAATGGTCAGTCTTCTTATTTTTCCGCCATTTCCTTCTTGAATAAAATCATGATAACCTAATAAATATACATACTTTGATAATCTATCATCACGTATGCAAGTTTCTATTAACAAGATCGTTCAACTCTTTTTTAACAATTTTTGTACCACCAACAGAACTAATAATAATTTTTATTATATCGTCACTATCTCTAAGCGATAGCTTTTGTTCTGATAAAAATTTTTGCTTATCAATTCTCATGTGTATTTTACTTTTTTCAAGTCTATCGTCAATAGTAGAAATAAAATATAACAAGTCTGCTCTATCTAAATTCGACAATATATAAGAAAATAATTTTTCCGCTATCTTACCTTTTATTTCATACTTAATTAGAACTATCTTATCCCCATAATGACCATCAACCGAATTTTTTGAAACAGTAATATAATCCATGAAATCCTTAAAAAATAGGTTTATAGCATTTATTATCTTATCATAATCCTCTGTTTCATAACAGAAAACTAAAATAGAAATACTACTAACTTTCATTTTTTACTTGCCAGGTATCTTATAATTCTGCAACCTATAATACTTATTAGCCTCATGTCTCTTCTTTTGTTCTCTTTCTTTTTGCTTCTTTACAATCTTATGATATACAGTATATTTAAGACCTCTACTCTTATGTAATCCTCTAACTTTACGTCCTGCAGATGTTAATCCTCTAAATACTCTTCCCCTATTAGATGGATCCTGCAACCATTTATAATCTGGATCATTTTTAATTACTGGATGGGAAGGATCTATAAGAATTACTTCATAATACTTATATATTCCATCCTCACCAACATAATAACTTCCTAATACTTCTAAGTTAGGATATTTTCTATTAGCTTTCTCTTCTGCAATCCACTTATATCCCTTACCTGGACCATAACCATAGATACCCATTCTTTTTGGTCTTCTTCCAGAATTTGGTCTTATCTTATTCATTCCTCCTCTTCTTACTTTTACTCTAACTACAACAAAGCCCTGCTTAGCCTTATAGCCTAATTCTCTAGCCCTATCTAATCTTGTAGGTTTATCTATTCTCACTATTGTATTTTCATGTCTCCACTCTAGTATTCTTCTTTTTAGAATACTAGATTTCCATTCCTTGTTTTGCCATGTTTGTGAAATATAATCATACATTGACAAAGCCATTATTCTTCTATCAGCAAAGTAGAAGAACTAATTAATAAAGTGTACTGTTTAAACAATAGGGAATATATTATGATAACTATCGGACTCATAGGTAAAACTAACGTAGGTAAAAGTACATTTTTTTCTGCAGCTACACTCGTAGATGTAGAAATAGCAAATAGACCATTTGTAACTATTGAGCCTAATATTGGCATAGCCTATGTAAAATCTTTATGCGCACATGTAGATTTTCATGTAAAATGCAATCCAAAAAACTCTATTTGTATAGGAGATTATAGATTTATTCCGGTAAAACTCGTAGATGTAGCAGGACTTATTCCAGGTGCTCACGAAGGAAGAGGATTAGGAAATAAATTTTTAGACGACTTAAGAAAGGCGGATGTTCTTATTCACGTTATAGATGCCAGTGGATCAACCAATGAAGAAGGAGTTCAAGTATCACCTGGTAGTAGAAATCCAGAAGATGATATACAATTTATAGAAGATGAAATAAACGAATGGTTTATCTCGATAGTAGAAAAAGATTGGGAAAAATTTGCCAGAATTACAGATCTTAGTGGAAAGGATATTATAGAGTCATTATTGGGTAAACTTTCTGGTCTATCTATAAATAGAGAGCAAATAATACAAACATTAAAAGAAAGTAAACTAGAGAATCTGAAGCTAATGCAATGGACAAAAGAAGATATACGAAACTTTGGAATAAAACTTAGAGAAATTACAAAACCCATAGTAATTGCAGCAAATAAAGCCGATATAAGTATAAGTAAGAAAAATATAGAACATTTGAAAGAAAAATACAAATACGTAGTACCTACAAGTGCAGAAGCAGAATTAGCTTTACGAAAAGCTAGTAAAAATGGTCTCATTGAATATATACCGGGAGAGTCCAATTTCAAAATTGTAAAAGAATTGAACGAAAAACACTTGAAAGCGCTAGAGTACATAAAAAATAACGTTTTAGATATTTATGGCAATACTGGCGTTCAACAAGCTATAAATTCTGCAATATTCGATGCCTTAGGTATGATTGTAGTATATCCAGTTGAGGACGAGAAAAAACTAACAGATAAGAACGGAAATGTTTTACCAGATGCCTTTCTAATAAAGAAAGGATCAAATCCAAGAGATCTAGCATCAATAATTCACTCTGATTTAGCTAAAGGCTTCTTGTACGCTATAGATGTTAGAAAAAGAATGAGAATAGGAGAAGATTATAAATTACAAGATAGAGATGTCGTAAAAATAATTTCTACTTTAGCTAAGACTTAAAGAATTCTCCTTTTTGAACATCTCTATTGACAATAGCTCCAGGATAAATTCTAGCATAAGCACCTATTTTTATTCCCGGCAATATAGTTACATTTATTCCAGTTCTTACATGACCACCTATTATTGCACCAAATTTCTTTCTTTTTGTAGTTATTTTTTCACCCTTTATATTAACTTTTACTTCCTTCTCATCAAATCTAAGATTTGCTATTAGTGTTCCAGCTCCTAAATTCACATCTTCTGCCAATACGCTATCACCTACATAACTAAGATGTGGAACTTTAGTATTTTCCATTATCACAGATTCCTTTATCTCTACCGAAGCACCTATTCTATTATTCCCACATATTATAGAATAAGGTCTAATATAAGAATTTGGACCTATTAGAGAATTTGAACCTATATAAGCAGGACCTTCAATATAAGTCCCATGTAATATTTTTGCATTATTTTCTATTATTACTTTTCCTTTAATTACAACTCCATCTTCTACCTCTCCATTATTTTTAGATTTTTCAACATCTAAAATTTTTTTATTAGCATCAATTATTTCCCATGGTTTACCTATATCCATCCAAGTTTTATTATATTTAACTACTTCAATTTTATTTTCAGTAGCCATAAGATTTAAAGCATCAGGCAATTCATATTCTCCCCTTATAGATTTACCTATTTTATCGATATAATCAAAAATTTTTTGATCCAATTTGTATATACCGCCATTTATTAAATTTGACATAGGATTTTCTGGCTTTTCTACGATCTTATCTAAAAATTTTTGATCTCTAATATTTAATACACCATAATCCTTAGGATTATTAACTTCTACTCCTAAAATTGAGTTATATTCAGAATTTAGGATATTTTCTATCGCTTCCTTTTCTATTAATAAATCACCATATATCAACAAGAATGAATCGTTAATTTCACTCCTTAGAGGTAATAAAGCAGCAGCAGTACCGTATAATCTTGTATCTTGCATTACAATCTTTACATTTGAAAATTTATTCAACTTATAAATAAATTCGTTATATTCAACAGGAAGATCCTTAGATACAACTACAATAATATCCTTTATTGATAATTCCTCAAGAAAAGAAATAATACGCTCTATTACAGTAGAACCCAAAATAGGCATAAATGCCTTAGGTCTAGTTTGCGTTAAAGGATCTAATCTTTCGCCCTTACCTGCTGCTAGAATTACTGACTTCAACCGTGTTCTTTACCTCCACTGAAGGTATCGAAACTACCTTAGACTTCTCTACCTCAACTTTCCTTAATGGAGCTATCTTCTTTGCCTCGTTAAACATATCACTAGCTAGTTTGCCAAATATCATTTCTTGTATAAACTCATCAAATGTGTGCGATTCTGCTGATTTTCTTATCATATCATCCATTATTTTCCTTATGGCTGACCTTTGATCTCTATGTATTCTATATGTAGTTAAAGCTAAGCCTTTTACCCTAAGCACATATCCGTCTTTAGTATTAACCTCTACTATAGAATTAATTTTGGAACTCTTTCTTCTAACTAAGGATCTTACATAATCTCTAGATAGCTCATGACCATAAAATGTTGTAAACAATTTGTCTGACTCATTTCTATTTATTTTAAAATACAAGTGAACGTATACTAAGCTAAAATCTCCAGTTAAATCATATAATGTAGTTTCTATTTTCCTTCCAATAGTACTTGATGCATCAAATGCTGGCGTAGATCCTAAAGATACTTCTCCAAATAATTTAGGAGAAATTATATTATACCATTTTTTAAGCTTCCATTTATCTCTTATTGAGCTGGCAGATCTTGATTTACTAGACATATTATGATACATTTAAACAAGAGTATATAAGATCATTCTTTTTCATCATGCGTTATTTTATTATATAGCTTACGTAAAAAACTCACAATAATTTTAGCATCTTCATCGTCTTCTACACCTTTGAATAATGCTCTCTTCATAGCTAAATATAATGAATAATCTCCATTTGTCTTCTTAATCAAATTATATAGAATATTAGTATACTTATCTATAAGAAGTAATTCATTATAACTCACATATTTTTTCCTTATTTTACCCTTAGTTTTCCATATTTCATATAATACTATCCCTACAGCATGAGATAAATTAAGCACTGGATATTCTGGGTTTGCTGGAATATGCAAGAGAAAATCACATTTACTAATTTCTTCTCTTGTAAGCCCTACACTTTCCCTGCCAAAAATTAATCCTACTTTATCAGCTTTGCTAATAATATCATTAATCTCCCAAGATTTTATTGATTTTCTTAAAATATCTCCTTCATAATCTGCAATACTAGATGTAGCTATTTTTATACTTAATCCTTTTATTGCGTCATCAAAATTATTAACTATAATAGCATTATTCAATATATCATATCCTTTTGCGGAAAACTTCAATGACTCTTTTAAATCACATTTAGGATTAACAATGTATAGCTCATCTACACAAAAATTCTTACATAATCTAGCTATAAATCCTACATTATATTCTCCTTCAGGCTCTACTAAAATTACTCTGAGCATCAAGTTGAATAGCTATAATTCTTTCATAATCATAAACTTTCTCCACTTTCTTAGAAATTTTAATTTTATTCTTGTTAATAAAGTCTAAAAGTTTATCTTCATCAGATAAACTAGAATATACTGTATAAATCTTTTTTGCCTTTACTTGTTTCAAAAATCGAATTAAAACATCAACTCCAGACTTACCACCAGACCAACTATATGAAATCCATGAATTATATTCTTCATACGGCAAATAAGGAGGATTGAAAATTGCTACATCAAACACTGTTTCCCTTATACATGATAACATATTACAGTTAATTACATTAATATCATTTTCTACATTATTTAACTTTATACTACATAAAGTGGATTCAACAGCAAAAGGATTTATATCAATAGAAATAACCTTACCTCCTAAAGAGGCTGCACGTATACTTAAAATTCCGCTACCAGAACCTACTTCAACTACTTTTTGTCCCTTATTTACTTCCAGAATATCTAATATGAGTTCTGTATCTTCAGCAGGCTCATAAGTTTCGTCATTTATGCATAGCTTATACCCAGAGAATTCAATAGTTCTAAAACTTGACAAGGCTTATATTCCCTCACTCTTTTTTCTTCTCCAGATACTAGACCACATAACTTAGCTGCCGATTTTAACTTTTTATTCCTATAATTACTCACACATCTCAATGCATTATTTACAATTGGATTAAATCTCCTCTTTCTATTAAATATAGAGATAATAGAGAATACTTTAGGCTTAGGACTAAATGAGTAAGGAGGTATTATATCATACAAAATTATATCAAAATAAAAATTCAATATAAAAGATATAAATGTAGAATAAAATTTTATCTTATCAACAAAATCCTTTTGTAAAATAAGTACCAGTCTATTTATTTCGTTTATTTGAACTATTTCATTAAAAAAATCTTCAGTAATAGAATAAGGCAAAGATGAAACTATCTGACCTCTTAATATTGGCATTTTACGCCCATCAGCTATAACTAAGTTATAATCTTTCAATTCATCCTTAAACCTCTCGTCTATCTCAATGCAGACGTCTGGATGGATAAACCGCGAAATATTACCATGACCACAACCTACCTCAATTAACGGTCTTTCATTAGCAATATACGAAACAAATTTAGAAATAAAATATTTATCAACTAAAAAATTTTGTGATAATATCATGATTTTTGCCTTAATTTTTCCAAATAACCTATATAAATATATTGCTCTTGAGGCTTTCTATTATACTCAGTCTCTACAGGATATGCAAACAGATAGTACTTATCCTTCCTTGTTATTTCAATCATTATCCTCTCTAGTAATACATCTGGTATATTCTTTATCCCAGCCCTAGTTTCAATATCCTTAAAACTCTCAAATGGCTTCTTCTTTCTTTCGTCTAAAATAATTCGTAAAGTCTTCTTACCTATTCCAGGTAACAACTCAAGAGCATGCAATTTTAATGTTAAAGACTCAGATTTATTAAAAAATTCTACAAATGTTTGCTCCCTATCCATTATAGTCTTTTTCAACACTCTAACTAGAGTATCCTTAGCTACAGACGTTAAATCTTCATAAGAAATTGTAAAATCAATTCGAATAGATCTATTATTATCTAAATCAATCTTATCTTCAATTTGTAAATCTTCTCCATTCACACTTCCTTCCATTAAAATAAAATAATCATACCCAAGTAGTTGAGCGATAGGCCTATTCTTATGCGTCCTATGTTTATCTAGAGGATTACCTTCTTTCATATAATCTAGTACATAAACAAACCTTTCTCTAGGTCTCTTTCTTTGTATCATCATTTCACTATAATCAATTACACTAAGCTTAATAAAAAATATCAACCTTTTTGCAAATGCTTCTTAATCACTTCAATTATCTTAGTAATATCATCATCAGAATAATTCTTACCTTCAATTTGAAGGATAGCCTTAACATCATCCTGACTTTCAGGACATATACTAGCAAGTAAAGCCCTAGTATCCTCCCTTTCCACAACTTCCTTTAACTCTTCCATAACTTTTAATGCATCTTCATCAGAGCATTTAGAGATCAAATTAAGATACTCATAAGTTCTCTGAACTACACTACTATTTTCATTATTCTTAATCATTTCCAAAATATATTTTTTAGCTACTGAGTATGGAATATAATGCTCTTCAATAATTGTAACAGAAGACAAACTGGCTCACTTAAATAACTTCATATGCTCTGGAGATACTATCAATACCTTTTCCTTATCACCTAGATAAAGCTTAACTAAATAAGCCTTACCCCTCTTACCTATAACCTCAGCAACCTTGCCATGATACCTCCTATGAGGCATACCATGATGAATCGATGGATTTATCTTAATGACAACTTTATCCCCTATCTTATAATCATACATAAGCGTACTCAACGAAGGAATTGATCCTCTTTCTCTTGGAGATTTCTTCAATAAATTTCTAGATCTTGTCCTGTTTCCTTTCGAATGGGCTACCATTAACTATCCCACAATAGCATACATAGAAAGCCAAATTAAATTTATGGGAAAGATATTTAAGGGGAAATACAATATTCTATATTCGCGCATGCGGGGATGCCCGAGCATGGTCAAAGGGGGCGGACTTAAGTTGTTACCTAAGTCCCCCTTTGCATAAGAGATCCGCTGGCGAAGGCCTGCGTGGGTCCGAATCCCACTCCCCGCATTTAAAATTACAAAGCTGATAAATATACAATGCCTATAAGTAACAAGATCTAACCAAGCAAGTTTATTCTTTATAAAAATCTAGTTAAAATTCCTGTAAATCTTTCTTATAACCGGATAAATATAATCTCCCAATTTAGATAAATACTCCAAATAAGGAAAATTAGTAATAACTTATATAAAAAATACACTAATTTTAATCTATTTGATCCTAATTATAATTAATCCAATTAGAAAGACCAAAAATTTACTGTGCTATCTAATATATAATATATACTTTTTTTAGAGTATACCATGCTATTTGACTTTTCTTTTCAACACTTTGACAGATTTGAGAATTAATTCTCTAGCTATACATAACAAGATAAGATAAAATAATATAGTACGTTTTAAGTGGATAAAACTTAAATAGAGACTAAAACTATAGATATTAACGTACAACAAATCCCCGCCGTAGCTCAGCGGTTAGAGCGCCCGGCTGTAGATAGGGGCTGATACCGGGTGGTCCAGGGTTCAAGTCCCTGCGGCGGGATACAATTATGTTACTGTTGATGTTATAAATTTTAAGATATTTTCTGAAGAGGAGAGTTCATATTGCATTTTATATTAAAAATTTTTTATCATCTCTATATTAAAGAGTTGAAGAATTCGTTTAGAGAATGGTTCTTTATTTCCTCCTAAATATTTTGTTCTAGTTACTAATGTTATATTCTAAGTTTAACGTTCATAAAGTTATATTCTGGAATAGTAAATACAATAATCATCTACTTCTTTATGACCTTATCTCAATTACAATAACAATATAACTCCTTAATTAGGATAAAGAAAGTAACAAAGTTAAGAACTCATATAACAATTCCCAAATAGTACATTCTATCATATAAATTAGTCTATAATAACCAGTAAGTAGAAAGAAAAATTACCAACACGTGCCCAAATACTCATAAGCCAAGTAATAACTATAACAATATCCATCAAATCCAAAAATCTAAGAAATAAGCTCGATAAAAACATGAGATAAAAGAAGAAAAAATCTAACTTAATATTCTTCCTAATGATACCTAAAGTACATTTGTCCATTCATAAACTATTACCAAAATTTAAAATCAATAAAAAATTAATTTATCAAAACTTCCTGTTTAAATTAACTAAAAATTATTATACTTTAAATAAAAACATTTTTGTTTGTTAATAAAACAGCTCATTTGCAGAAATACCAGACTAAACCAAAGAAGCAAACTAACACCCACCCATGCAGAATTGTACAATCAAGTCCTACCCCACACTTTTACCCCACTTGACACACCCGCCTAGACTTTACAAAAAAAAATTAACAATATATTCCCTGAGACTCAAGATAATCCATCGCACTCCCAATCAAATATGCTACAATCTCACTATCATCCGCTAACGCATTAACAGAATCCATAACCCCATTCAAATACTCCTGCACCTGCTGAACATACATCACCTTTTCATTCCTAAGAATATTTGGCAACGACTCCATACAAGACGAAACGTAAGATAAAGCCTCATTATAAACCCTATTCAACTTATCAACATATTGCCTAGCATCACTAACAATCTGCCCTTCACTATCCCACTCCTCAACCGCTAAAACAGCCGAAAACGCAACACCATACAAAATTCCAGAAGACACCAAAGCAGAAATAGCCCTCCTAGCCCTACTAATACCCTCCAAACCAACCCTAACAGCCTCATCCTGCCTCAACCCCTTAGCAAAATCCAAAATACTACCCCTTGAAAAATCAGAAGGAAGCTTAATCAACTGCAAAGAATACAAACCAATTTCAAAACCATCAGGAGGAATCGAATTTAACAAACTCCTATCACTACTTATCTTACCATCAACCTCAGGCCAAAACTCAGAAATACCAGAAACCAAACCCAAAACACCATAATTACTACAAGAATCACCACCAACCCAAGAACTAGTAAAAACAGGACAACCAATAGAAACCTTATTAATAGCAAACATGCTACTCGGCCAATAATCATAGGAGTCAGGGTATAGTTTCCCACTTTTCGTGTATAGTGGTGATAGTTTTGGGTTGCCTGCAAGGACTTGAAGTCTTCCTAAGAATATTATCGGATTAAAGTTGGTACCAAATGGTTCTATATTTATATAAAATCCTGGATAAACATAAGGAAAAGTACCACTAGTAGCATGCAAGTAATTTATTACACCTCCACTTACATAATAATGCCTATCTTTACCTATGTAGTAGAATGTGTTTTTTAAGTCTATTGCGTAGTAGTTTATTTTTGGTTGGTATGTGAGTAGGTGTGCTATTCTTGGTCCTAGTACTACTTGGTTTATTGATTCTGGGTAATTTGTGTTTGGTAGTGTGTATTGTGTTGGGTTTATCCAGTTAACGTTTGCTGGTTGTAGTAGTGGTATTATGCATATTTCCATTGTTCCTTCTTCCATTGCCCTTGAGTATGTGTCTAGTTGTGCTCCTTTTATTTTTCCTCCTCCTAGTATTTGTGGTGAGTGTTGTTTTACTCCTCCTATTTGTTTTCCTCCTTGGAATATTACTATGTTTCCTGATCTCCAGTAATTTGAGCATCCGCCTATGTAGTAGAATGTGTCTCCGTCTGTTTCTTTGACTACTATTCCTTGTCTTATGATGTTTATTATGGATTGTGTGGTTGATCCTATTCCTTCTGTTGTTGCTATTGCTGGGTATAGCCAGAATTTGTTTTGGTTGTATGCTTCGTATTCTCCTTTTATTGTGCATGCTGATTGGTTTGATATTTCTTGTGCTTGTTCTTTTGTTATGATTTTGTTTGCTATTGCTGATGACATTATGTTGTAGCATGCTGTATTACTATACTGTTGGAATAGGAGATCGAGTTTATCGATATAGCCTTTTGTGTATTCGTAGTTTAGAATTTCTTCTCCTGCTTGTCCTTCGTTTGCTTCTTGTAATTCTTCATCTTGTAATATTGTTGAAGACACAATTATCTTTTCTTTTTTATCCTATATATAATTTATCCAAACAAAGGGATCTTAAATGTTTTAAGAATAAGATTAGAGTAGAACTTAGATTGGACTACTGAAATGGTTTAATTTAAGAGTTAAATAGGATTAATTCTTTTTTATAGTGTATGTATTTAAAAATAAGTCTAATTTGATCAAAGATTCCTTATTTTTTGAAAAGGTTATTGAGGGGATTTTCCGTAACTGCTATAAGATATCAGATCGATCATTCCCCTCGATCGAGATTAGATTAGACTTTTACAGGATTGCTTATATAAGATGCTTCTTTTATCTTTTTGGAGTAAGGTTTTTTCATTAATTCAAAAATACCTAAAAAGTTTTTTAAGGAAAGTAATACCTCATCTAGTTTCGTTAAATGTTAATCAAACATCATGTGTACAATTTTATGGAGTATAAGCTGTATATGCAATTTAGATCAGAAAAGAAAAAGATACAAAATACACTCTGGAAATGCGAGGGGTGGGACTCGGACCCACGCAGGCCTTCGCCAGTAGGGCCTGAACCTACCCCCTTTGACCTAGCTCGGGCACCCTCGCAATGCGCCGGGGACGGGATTCGGACCCGCGAGTCCTTTCGGACAGTAGGTCGCTCATCTAACGCTGGAAAGATCTCGAGCCTACCCCCTTATTCCGCTCGGGCACCCCGGCATCATATAACTTTTTTAATTTTATACTTAAAAATCAAGCTGGTACATATATCGGGTTATTTTCCGTAGATATTCTAGTTTCTTGTTGTATAACTTTCCTTATGTGCTTAGGAATATTAAATATTGTATTATGAGTCTCTCCGTCATAGAATCTTAGTTCTCCCACTATTCTTTCTTTTATTTTTTTATCTATTTGATCTCTGGTTAATACTATAGGATTAACGTAATCTGATGCATATACGAATCCCCATAATCCATCAAATGAAGGAACATAAACTATTGATGCGCTAACTAGTTTGAATGTGTTTCTTAATGTATTCATTATAGTCGAAAATACGTCTAATGAGAATGATGGAGAAGTAGCTTGAGTAACTATAGCTCCTCCTTTATTTAAATGGTGTTTAATCTCTTCATAGAATTCTTTTGTATAAAGTTTATATGATGTATTTCCTTTAATTGGATCTGTAAGATCAAGAACTATTGCGTCATAAGATTCTGTTGTGTTATCGATAAACTTCTTTGCGTCTGATATTACTATGTTTGCTCTTTTATTGTCAAATGAACCTTGGTGCCATTCAGTTAAGTATTGCTTGGCAAAATCAATAACTGCTTTATCAATATCAACCATTGTAGCTTTTTCAACTAAATTGTTCTTTAGAACTTCTCTTAGAGTTGCACCTTCTCCTCCACCTAAAATTAGAACATTTTTAGGATTTTCTATACTTAATAATAGAGGATGTACTAAGGTTTCATGATATATGAACTCATCTGCAACGCTGGATTGAATTTTACCGTCAATAATTAGAGCCTTACCGTATGTTGCAAATTCTACTACCATTATTCTTTGAAATTCAGTTTTTAAATCTACAATTACTCTATTAATCAAATGTGCATGGAATTCACATGGACTTTGCCACTCTAATTGCCAACTCCAACCGAATGAGCTCATTAAACTAGTCTTACCCCATTTATTTTCTTATTTTTCCAGCTGTACGTTTTTATTCTCTTAGACTTTCCAAATCCGCATGCTGCACAATAATGCTTTCTCGGGTTATATGAGTTTCTTCCGCATCTTCTACATCTTATATGTGTTGCCCCTTTATTCATTTTACCAAATGAAGGTGTACCTTTCATCTAATCTCACCTTTGCTATTGCTGTATTGGAGATATAAGTATTACATTATCTCCTCTTATAACTATTGTGCCTATCTTCTTACCGCTTCCATCGCTTTGTATTTCTTCTGAATCTGATAGAACTAAGTTCATGTGCTGATCGTAGCTCTTTAGTAATCCTCTTACTTCCTTATTGCCTTTCAACTTCACTAGAACTACACTGCCTACTGATTCTGCAAGAACTTTGTGAGCAGTTTCTGCCAAATTTTCACCTAAAAAGCATTACGTGGACCTTATTTTAAAATCTATCTTTCTGGTTAAAAGGTTCTATTATCGTCTTTAAAAAGGAAATTTGAAGGATTCCTTAATAATGGAAACAGTAAAAATCCATAGTGTCGTCGGATAGGTATAAATAATTTCTAGGTTTTTCAGTATAATTAATTGTAAGTCTATCTTGATAAAGGGAACTTATATATGTAAAATTTTTAACTACATGACGACATCATGGTAAAAATCTAATATTTTTTCTTATATATCATCAGTAATGAAAAATGAAAATGGGAAATGTAAAATTAAGAGTGGGGTTTTAGGGGTGTCGGCTAATAAAAAGAAGACTTATACATTTGGTGATATAATTATACGTGAAGTTAAAAGACGGTATTATGTCTATTTATCGAGAGTGTCGAGTACTGACGGAAAGGAACATTACGTCGGTCCTTTAGATGACATAGTAGAATCATATCTTAAAATGAAAGAAAATAGTTTGGGGTGTGGTGTATCCCCACAGTGGGCCCGCTGGGATTTGAACCCAGGACCTTTGCCTTGTAAGGGCAACGTCCTAACCAGGCTAGACGACGGGCCCAACAACATACATATTAAAAAATACGCTATTTAAATTTTCTCCTTTTTTTGCTGAAGATAGCAATATAAGAATATTGAGGCTAATGCGTTGGCTCCTATATCAGAGTTAAGGTATGGAATTTTAAAAGTTGTACCGAGTGATTGTTCTAATTTAGAAAATCCACTTTCTATTCCAGAAAATACGATATAGTAGGTACCATTTACATTTTTGTCTATAAAATCGGATTTAAATTCTTGTCCTTGATTATATCCAATTAGTAATGTTTGGGTTGGCTTTAATAAATCAATAGCATCTTTCAGATCTGGTAAAATTATTATTGATTTATTATTTTTAAAGGCTAATCTGCTTACTTCTGGTATACCTACTTGAGCTGCTGTTCCGCTTACTTTTGTAATTACAAAATATTTAATATCAAAATTGAATATAACTTTTGCAAAATCTATTAGTCTTTGAGAGCTTGTTGTATTATGTAAACCTATTATTATATCCATCAATATATCCCCTTATATAAGATGCTATAGAGGCTGATAAGGCTACTGGAACTGCTTCTCCTATTTGGTTGTATTGTTCGTCTCTACTTCCAATAAATATATGATTATCTGGATATGACATTAGTCTGGCTTGCTCTCTTACTGTTAAGAATCTGTCGTAATATGGATGTATAAATCTAGAATTACCTAAAACTGTAGGGGCTATATCGAATGGATTGAGTCTTATATAAATTGGAATTTCTCCTCTGCTGCTTTTATACATAGTTAAATAGTCTCCAAATCGTAGTTTACTTATCTGTTTTAGCTTTTTTTCATTTAATTCTTGAATTTCATGATTAGGAATTTGACCTATTTTGTCTTCTAAATCCATTATTGCTTGACTTACTGTAACTTTTTCATTATGTTTAGTTGGAGATATTTCTATATTAGATATGAATACTCTTAGTCTTTTTGACGGATTTCCGTAATCTTCTGCTTTTAAAAAATTAAAGTAAATGTTATCATATCCTACTTTACTAAATTCAGTAAGTATTGCGTCTCTTAAGCTTTTTGTTTCTACAATAGCTGGGACGTTCTCCATAACAAAAATTTTAGGTTTTAATTCTCCTAGTAGTCTTATGTATTCTAGTGTTAATGAACCTCTTTCATCAAGATATAGACGATCTACTGGATTTTTTAGTCTATTTGGATTAGCTCCAGTGAATCCCTCACAAGGAGGGCTACCTATTAATATATCTGGCTTTTCATTGTTTGTTAATTCGAGTATGTCTTCGCCATTAATGTTTCTTATATCTTCTTCTAAAACTATAGTATCTGGAAAATTTGTTGCATAAGTTCTAGCTGCTGAGTGATTTATATCAATTGATAGTATTATTTTAAAATTATGTAGTTTAAAGCCTAGTGAGAAACCTCCTGCTCCACTAAATAAATCAACTACTTTTGGCTCCACGTTTTGTCTCTTCTTCTATTTCAGATTCAAGCTGATTAATTTTTTCTTCTAGAATTTTCCTAACTTTAAGAGAGTCATAATAGGTTAACTGTGATCCGCATTTTGGACATTTAAATTCGTTTTCGAAGGCTTCTTCGAATGGATATTTGCTCTTATCCTCTGGACAGATATAAAATTCGTTATTAGATTCATATTCTAGCCTAGACTTTAATTTTCCTAATATTTCTCTTTTTCTATTTATTAACACTTCGTTTATTTGGTCAACATTTACTTTCCAATAATATACGTACCATCCAGTATCTTTATCTCTACTTCTTCTATAACTTACTAATCCTTGATCTGCAAGAAGATAAAGTTTCTTTCTGATTTCGTTAACTTTTATACCTAGCTCGTTAGCTATTTCGTCATCAGTCATTTCTACCTTCTTTGATAATAAGAATTGTAATAAGTCTGATATATCTTCACCTAATAGATCTTTTGCTAAATTTAGTATTAGGTTGTCTACGTCAGAGGAGGCCAAAACTATTCACTACTATATCTTTTGCTTTTCACATTTATATCTTTTGACAAAAGTTTATATATCAACTTAATTAATTTTTTTAGTATCATAGTATTCAGCTACGGCTTCACTAATTTTTATCTTAAGATTTTCAATGTTATACATGGTCTTTGCTGATGTAGGTATTACGCCGAGTATTGGAGAATAAATCTCACTACTTACTTTGTAAATTAGATCTAACTTATTATTTATATCTTCTTTATTTTTTAGTTTATCTACTTTATTTGCTGCTATAAGTATTGGTTTTCCGGAAATTCCTAGTTCTCTTAATATATTAAATGATGATTTTATCATTTCTAATAATAATGTATCTTCTAAAGAAATATCGACTACAAGCAATATCATTCCAGCATATTTTATTTCTGATAAAGTTACAAAGAATGCTTCAATTATTTGTGGAGGAATTCCTCTTATAAAACCTACTGTATCTATTAATAGTATGCTTTTACTATTGAATGTCATTCTATATCTCTTTGGTGAAGTTGTCGTAAACATTGAGGAATCTACTTTCTGTTTTAATCCAGTTAAAGCGTTAAAAATGGATGTTTTTCCTGCATTTGTATATCCAGTTATTGCTAGTGTGGGAAAACCTTGTTTTTCTCTGTCTTGTACTTGAAGCTCTCTTATATTTTTCATTTGCTCAAGTTCTTTTGTAATTCTAGATATTTTTCTATAATATAATCTTAAAATTGATTCTACTCCATAAACTCCTGCACCTAAAAGACCTTGCTGCTCTGATATCTTATGCCTTTTATAGACATCTTTAATTATAGGTAGTTCATACTTTAATTTTGCTAGTTCTATTTGTAGTTGAGCTTCTTTAGATCCTGCATGTAAAGCAAAAATTTCTAATAATAATAATAATTTATCAAGTATTTTTATTCCATTTAATACTTTATTCAAATTAATAAAGTATCTAGGCTTAAGCAAATCAAATATTATTACTGCATCTATATTTTTTAAACCTGAAATTTCATCTACTCTATTTTCCTGAATATAGTATTTTGGATTTGGTTTTTTTGGCAATTTATATATTGCATCTATTTCATATCCTGCTGTCTCAGATAAGATTTCTGCTTCTTCTTTAAAGTCTTCGGATACAAAGAGTATAGCTTTCATTTTTTGTCCTCTCTAAAGTTCACTATATCCCCTAGAGTTAATTCAAAATTTTTTGACGATTTAGAATTTTCGTTTTCTTGTGATACAGTAATTAAAATTCTTATTGAAAGAATTTTTTCTAAAGCTTTTGCTTGATCTATAGTTGGCTTTAGTTTTCCTTGTTCAAACCTTTTTATTATATTTTCTGAAACTTTCATTTTTTCTGCTAGTTGTTTAGTAGATAAACCCATTCTTTCTCTAGCTTCCTTTATTATCTTAAAATAATCATCTACAATTTCTATTTCTATCTCTTGACTTTTCTGTGTATTATTTGATGGAATATTTTTTTGAATATTTAGTTTAGGACTAGGCTTCTCTTCGTATATTTTCGCGTGTTTTTTAATTTTAGAATAACAAGTATTACAGATGGTCAATACACTACCTTCATACACTACTGTTATACCTTTACCTGAAATTGGCATTCCACATAACTCGCAATATCTTTGTGGCTGTTTTTGGGTATTCACAAGTAATAAATAGTGACAAACATTTTTAGTCTATCTAATCAATAACTGATATGGATTAAGTTTGTCTGGAGAATTAGATGTTTCTAGGGATAATTCCGATAATTATGAACAAATAATAAGATTATTAGAGGAAAAAATTAATGCGCTACAAACTGAAGCTGAAAGTTTAAGAAAAGAACTAAATTATTATAAATCAGAGCTAGAGAAATTATTAAGTCCACCTTTAATAGAGGCTACGGTATTGGATATATTGGATGACGGAAAAGTAGTAGTAAGAAGCACATCTGGTCCTAATCTAATAGTTTCTGTAAGTAATGAGATTGCAATGAATGATATTAAGGTAGGTATGTCTGTAGCTTTGAATCAAAGAGGTTCTGCAATAGTAAAAATTTTACCTGAAAGAGAAGAACCATTTATAAAATCTATGGAAGTATCAGAAAAACCAAACGTAAAATATTCAGAAATAGGAGGATTAGATGAGCAAATTCAAGAGTTAAGGGAAGTAATAGAAATGCCATTGAAAAACCCAGAGATATTTAAAGAACTAGGAATTCAGCCACCTAAAGGAGTTTTACTTTTTGGTCCACCTGGTACTGGAAAAACTATGTTAGCTAAGGCTGTAGCAACTGAAAGTAACGCTACTTTTATTCATGTCATAGCATCAGAATTTGCTCAGAAATTTGTAGGAGAGGGGGCAAAGGTAGTTAGAGAAGTATTCGAACTAGCAAGGAAAAAGGCTCCTTCAATAGTATTTATAGACGAAATAGATGCAATAGGGGCTAAAAGAGTAGATTTAGGAACTAGTGGAGAGAGAGAAATACAAAGAACATTAATGCAATTATTAGCAGAATTAGATGGATTCCAACCATTGGATAACGTAAAAATAATAGCAGCTACGAATAGAATAGATATTCTAGATCCTGCATTACTAAGACCTGGAAGATTTGATAGATTAATAGAAATTCCATTACCTAATATTGAAGGAAGAAAGCAAATTTTCAAGATATATACAAGTAAAATGAAAGTAAGTAATGATATAGATTTAGATACCCTAGCTAAGTTAAGTGAAGGATTGAGTGGAGCTGAAATTAGAAATATATGCACTGAAGCAGGTTATATATCTATAAGAGAAGGTAAAAGAGAAATAAGTATGAAACAATTTATAGAGGCAATTAATAGAATTAAAAGCAAGAAAAAATCTGAATATAAAGGAAGGGAAGAGAAGTACGTATGATTGAATTTGTAACTGAACCTAAAAGAGCAAGCAAAAAAGAGTTAAGTTATCTTCAAGATATTTTTTCATATCAGTTCGGATATGATATTGCTGATTGTATTTTTTCAGAACAAAGCTTTTATATTCAAAGATCTATAAACACAGATAGAATAAGAAATATTCTAGATAATAGAAAGAATTTATTTTTAGTACTAAGAGCTCAAGATAATTTATTTTCATTAACAATTAATTCTGCAAATAAAATTGTAGAATGTGTAAAACCTTATAAATTAAGACTTGTTGTATCAAACGAAATAGCTAAAGCTATTCAAGAATCGGGAAATGTTTTTTGTAAGCATGTTAAGCAGATAGATCATGAACTAAGAGCTGGAGATCAAGGAATTATTGTAAACGAGAATGATAACGTTATAGCTGTAGGAAGATTAAAATTATCTGCTGAAGAGATAATGGAATATAAGAGAGGAATAGCTTTAGTAGTAAAGGAGAGGAATAAAAATGGAACTAATACTTAAACTATCAGAAAATGAATTAAAAGGAGCTACATTCATAACTGGATTTAGGACAATAGGAGAAGTAGGATATTTAGCTTCAAGATATATAGTTTTGAAAAGAAATATGCAAAGAATAGGATTTATAGCAACTAAGAATTTAAGAGATGTTACTTTTCTTGATGATTATGGAATAGCTACCCCATTAGATCTATTTTATGATAAAGAGTATAACACGATTGTCCTACTAAATCATTTAGTTCCTGTTCAAAAAGATTGGAATGATTTCGCTAAAGATACTATAAGATGGCTAAATAAGTTAGGTGTTAAAAACATATTACTGATAGGTGGTTTAGATAAGAGATATAGAGAAAAAGAGGAAAAATTAAGATGGTTAAAAACATCAAAGAGTTCAATAAATTTAGATTATCCATTACTAGAAAAGCAATTGATTATGGTAGGGCCGCTAGCATTATTTACTATATATGCTGAAATGCTAGATTTACCTGCTAATGTAGTATTACCATATGCTGATAGAGATAGAATAGATCCTGCAGCAGCTGCTGTTGCGGTAGAAGTTATAAATAAAATAGTTGGATTTAATGTAGATACCACAGAATTATATGAAGATGCTAAAAAACTAGAAGAAGAATTACAAAAGCAATTAGAAAGCATTCAAAAAGAAATAAATAAATCTGGCTTAGACAGACATTATATGTAACTTAGATTTTTCACAATTGAAGATTTTTATTTGTTTATATTTTTTCTCTATAAATTCATTAATCTTATTTTCTGTAAGTTTTAATGTTAAATCGTCAATCTCAGTTGGAATTTCAAATTGAGACAATGGATATGACTCTGAAATTGAAAGGGGAATTAATCCATAAAATGGTACTGCTATAAATATATCTGCATCATTTTCATATTCATAAGCTATATCCTTTATATAATCATCATATATGAATGGAACATTAAGATTATCATAGCAGATTATTACTGCAAGATTATGCTTTGGCTTAAATTGCATCATAAATTTATCATGTCTAATTATTTCTGGTCTATAGAAGGAATTGGAATCATACAGCAATATTCCTCTTACTTCTCCTTTTACACGCGGATCATATTTTTCTAAATAGTCATGATATTTAAGTATTCTAAGAAATGCAGAATATACTGATGGATGTGAATATGCTTTTTCTTGTAAATATTCGAATAATCTTCCTTCTTTAATAGCTATTTTTGTTTCTCTAATTTCTTCTAATATTTTATATAAATTATGAATAGCCAGTAATCGTGTTCTATTTTTATTATCCATTTCTAGCAGATCTTTAGGAGAATACTTACTACATACTGGACAGCTACATGAAAAATACTCCATTTTATCTAATCTTAATGTCCTATTTCTAGTTATATACCTATTATCTCTTGCATATAGAATATACGATGCAGAATCAAAAGAATCAACTCCAAGAGCTATAGCAAAAGGAATAATATGAGGTACTCCTCCACCAAATAAATGTAATGGCTTGCCTCTACTAATATTGCTTCTTACAGTATATATCATATCTATTAGTGAAGTATAGTCATAGTTTTGCATTATTACTGTAGGACTTCCTAGTGCTAACATTTTATATTTATCATTATTATTAGCTTTTTGTGCAGAATACTTTAGTAGATCTAGATATTTGCCTCCTTGTATTGGATGCGTCCAAATTATATCAGAGGAACTAGTTATAATATCCTCTACTTCTGTAGCTCTTTTTATTGTTTCCTCTACAGTATATTTAGCTTCTAATTCGTTTTCAGCTTCGCCTGTAGGAATATCTAAAATTACAGCTATATCAGGCTTTATTTTACTTTGATATTCTACTATTTCCTTATTGCTAATTTCTATTTCCCCATATTCTAGAATTTGATATGCTCCAGAGTCAGTCATTATTACAGATTTTTGAGATTTTAATTCTTCATGAATGTCGGTAGTTACTAAATTATTCTTTTTTAGAATATATGCATTTGTAATAAAATTATTAAATCCTATATCGATGATATCATTTATTCCTATTTCAGATTTTAAAGCATTGATTACAGGGAAAAATACTGGTGTTTCTATTTTTCCGTGTTTAGTCTCTAATATTCCTATTCTTCCAGCTAAGTCTTCATCTTTTACTTCAAAATCCCCTATCATTAAGCTACCTCTTTTTTGCGCTTTTCTATATATTCATTAAATAAATCATAGATTCTCTGAGCTAATGCTCCACTTCCTTCTACACCGTTTTCTGAAACTTTGATTTTATCTAGAATTACTACTACACCCGCTTCATCGTAAACTTTTATATCTGCTTGTCTCAAATTCAATGATTTTTGTACTATATCTGCAAACTCTTTCGGATTAAAAATTGGCTCAGATTGTACTATAATTTCAGATACTAAATTGCCATTTATTATAACCTTGTAGAACATTTTGTTTTCATTATCTTTTGCATTGGCTAGGGTAATTAAAAACGGAGCAAGGTCAAAAGATACTAGTTGCCCTATATACGTTTTATTATTAGTTAATTTAACAATTATGTTTTTATCTAATAAGGAATTTATATCATATACAGCTTTTCTTGTTATACTCAACTATCATCCCCATAAAATTAATATACACGAATTTAAATAATGAAGTGAAAAGACGTGCAAAGTAATACAACAGAATTTAAAGAAGATGGTATTGTAAATTCTATTGAAGCCGGAGCATTAAGAGATCTATATATTGTAAAAATTAATACAGATAATATTAATATATCGCTAGATGTTACTAGACAAATAAATATTTTTAATAAAGATGAAAAAGTAACTATTATAATTTCTAGAACCAGACCAAATTTTACTGATAACGATTTTTGTGGCCAAGGATATATAGTAACAGAAAAAAAATCAGATCATGGCTATGTAACTATTATCTCGCTTTATGGATTAATAGTAAGAATAGAAAGCCAACAAAGTTTCATTAATAAATACGGATTTAATATAATGGATCATGTATATTTTTGCGCAATAAAAAGTTAATTTTTTATTTAATATGGAACGAATTCTGCATTTATTATATTACGCGTATCTATTGTTAATACGTCAATACCGTCTCCTGAAGTTATATCTCTCTCTATAGATGCTTTTATTGCTTTTATTGCTAGTTCCTTAGCTTGACTTAATTGCATACTTTGAGAATATTCTGCCTCTAATACGCCTATAGCTACCCTCGCACCCGAACCTACAGCAGCATAAACATCGTCTAATAGCGATCCTAGCGGATCTAACACATATAACTGTGGCGTGCTATCATCAATTCCTCCAAAAATTATTTCAGAAATAAATGGAGTATACTTGTTTTGATATAGAATTATTGATAATAATTTTGCTGCAGCTTTAGTTGAAATTGGCCTTTCATTATGTAATTCATATTCTTTAATATTAGCTGTCATTATTCTTGTAAGTGCTTGCAAATCTCCAAAAAGTCCAGCTCCAGCAATACCAAATCTATCAACATTATATACTTTTTTTGCAGATTTGCTTAATACATATCCTCCATAACTTAATCTTCTTTCTGCTGCTAATACTATTCCTTCATTTACCTTAATACCAATTGCAGTAGATGGAAGTTCTTCCATAAATAATCTCCTCAACTATTTTACTAAATTATACATTTATATTATTTGCCTTAAACGTTCTATTATCTGCTCTTTTGGTACACTTTCTTGAGTTTTCTTGTCTAAATAGCGTATAGTTACATTGTTATTTTCCTTCTCTTTTTTACCTATAATTATTGCTATATTATAATTTTGCTCAGCATAAAATGGAATAAGCTTCGATAGCTGAATGTCCTTTGCATTAAGTACACATATCATATTGTTAGATCTTATAGTTTCTATTATATCCATTGAGTAAGCTATTACAGACTTGTCTAATGGTATTACGACTATTTTTTTCTTATTTTTTTTCATTTTTTGCTCTATCGAGTTTAATGCTTCTAATGTTCTTTCTACCCCTATAGCGAAGCCAATAGCTGGAGTATTAGGACCGCCATATAATTCTACTAAATTATCATATCTACCTCCTCCAGCAATAGAAAATGGCAGAGTATCGGTAGTTACTTCAAAAATTATTCCAGAATAGTAAGCTAATCCTCTTACAAAGCTTAAATCTAAAGATATATTAATATTAATAGAACTAAATATATTAAATACGTCAATTAATCTTTGAAATTCTAAATCCAATCCATTTATACCAATTTTTTCCATATAATCAGAATAAAAATCGTTTAATTCCTTTTCACTCCATTGCCTTTTATTTAATAATTCTTGGAATATATTAGTAAACTTACTACCAAAATTAGAGATTATTTTCATTGCTTCTAAAATCTGATTTTTGTCTATTAAATGAAGTATATGCTCTTGAGTATCATCTGGTATATTCAAATATTTAAATAAAAGGCGATAAATAGCTATATTATTTAGTTTTATTTTTATAGATTTTATCAAATTTAGTTTCTTATAAAAAAGATATAGAACATGTAATACTTCTACATCACTATTCAGTGTGTTTTCTCCTAGCATTTCTATTCCAGCTTGTCTAAATTCTCTATATCTACCAAATTGAGGTTCATCATACCTATATACTGTACCCATGTAGTATAATCTTAATGGTTTAGGATAATGCTGAAAATTATTTAAAAAAGCTCTTACAACACTTGGAGTAAATTCTGGTCTTAGTGCTACCTCTCTATCTGCCTTATCTTTAAAAACATACATGGTATTTCTTAATTCTTCTCCTCCCTTTAACGAGAATAATTTAAAATCTTCAAGAATAGGTGTCATTATTTCTGAATATCCCGAATTTTCAACAATATCTCTAAAAGAACTTAAAATAAATTCTATTTTTTCTGCTTCTTCTCCAAAATAATCTTTCATACCCCTAACTGGCTCAAAAGATATCATTAAATTTCACTTCGATAATGATACTTCTGAAAGATTATAATAAGTTATATCACCATACTTATCTATAATAGCCAAATATATTGAAACTCTCATTGATTTCGATAAATCTAAATATTTGAACATCTCTAAAATTTCTAATGGCGCGTTCTCAGTATATATAATTATTAAATCAGTTACTTTCCCTTTAGAATCTACTATTTCCAATAAATTTGGTATCTTAGAAATTTTTACACGTTTTCCTCTTAGCTTAAGATCATAAGCTACGCACAGAAGATTCCATATGTTAGAATTATCTTTATATTTCTCTTCTATATATGAAATATTTGTATCAGAGATACAATTCTTATATAAGCAGTCGATCAAGTCTGAAAATTGTATTTCACTTTCATCCATATGCCTCTTCATATCCTATTAGGTAAAAAAGATTCATCAATACTTTAAATGATATGTAATTTATGCAATGCCCTTATTGCGGATCAACAAATCTATTATGGGATATAAAAAATGGAACAGTAATATGTAGAGATTGTGCCAGCGTTATAGATTCAATGTATGACTATGAAAGATATAATAATAATGAAATAGTAATAGATTTTAATAAGCTTACTATAAATCAAAATACAAAGGAGTTTCTATCTATCTTAGATAATATAAGATATAAAAACAAATATAAGATAGATTTAAGCAATAAGAATAAATACCTTACTGAGGATGGAATCTATGCTTTACAACTTCTTAATATGGATACTTCTGTTAGAAAAATTTATGATGAATTAACAAAGTATGGATACTTTAGCGGTAAAAAAATAAAGACAAGAGTAGCAATAAGTTTCTATCTATCTGGATATAGAGGAAACAAAATGAGAAATATTTTAAGAAAATTACATATAAATGAGAAATATTTTAAGAAAATTACATATAAAATTCCTAGAAATATAAAATACAGAAAGATTGAACTCACAAAGTAACTTATTTAAAATTAAGTAACGTATAGAAAAACGCAAAGTTTTTATATAACCTCTTTTAATGTTTTCGTGGAAAAGGTGAGCTAGATGGCATCTACAGCTACAGTCGCAACAACTCCAGAAGGTATTCCAGTTATTATTTTAAAAGAAGGTTCTTCTAGGACATATGGAAAAGAAGCAGTAAGAGCAAATATAGCTGCAGTAAAAGCAGTAGAAGAAGCATTAAAGAGCACATATGGACCAAGAGGAATGGATAAGATGTTAGTAGATAGCCTTGGAGATATTACAATAACAAATGATGGAGCAACAATACTAGATAAGATGGATCTTCAACATCCAGCAGCAAAATTGCTAGTACAAATAGCAAAAGGCCAAGACGAAGAAACAGCAGATGGAACTAAGACTGCAGTAATATTATCAGGAGAGTTAGTAAAGAAAGCAGAAGAGTTACTATATAAAGATATTCATCCTACAATAATTATAAGCGGATATAAAAAAGCAGAAGAAGTAGCATTGCAAACAATTCAAGAAATAGGTGAAGCAGTAAGCGTAAATGACACCGATCTACTTAAGAAAGTTGCTATGACTTCATTAAGCAGCAAAGCAGTAGCAGGTGCAAGAGAGTACCTTGCTGACATAGTAGTTAAGGCAGTTACACAAGTATCTGAATTAAGAGGAGATAAATGGTATGTCGATCTTGATAATATTCAAATAGTTAAAAAAGCTGGAGGAGGAATAAATGATACACAATTAGTTTATGGAATAATTGTAGATAAAGAAGTAGTACATCCAGGAATGCCAAAGAGAATAGAAAATGCAAAAATTGCATTAATAGACGCATCATTAGAAGTAGAAAAGCCAGAATTGGATGCAGAAATTAGAATAAACGATCCAACACAAATGCAGAAATTCTTAGAGGAAGAAGAGAATTTGATAAAAGATAAGGTTGATAAGATAGTAGCAGCTGGAGCTAATGTCATAATATGCCAGAAAGGAATTGATGAAGTAGCACAATCATATCTAGCAAAGAAAGGAATATTAGCAGTAAGAAGAGCTAAGAAGAGCGATCTAGAAAAATTAGCTAGGGCAACCGGAGGAAGAGTAGTATCAAATATTGATGAATTATCATCTCAAGATTTAGGTTATGCAGCACTAGTAGAAGAAAGGAAGATAGGAGAAGATAAAATGGTATTCGTAGAAGGAGCTAAGAATCCAAAAGCAACAAGCATCTTAATAAGAGGAGGATTAGAAAGAGTAGTAGATGAAACAGAAAGAGCATTAAGAGACGCATTAGGTACAGTAGCAGATGTAATAAAAGATGGAAAAGCAGTAGCAGGTGGAGGAGCAATAGAAATAGAAATAGCAAAAAGATTAAGAAAATATGCACCTCAAGTTGGAGGAAAAGAACAATTAGCAATTGAAGCATATGCAACTGCACTAGAGAATTTAGTTATGATATTAATAGAGAATGCAGGATTTGATCCTATTGATCTATTAATGAAGTTAAGAAGCTTACATGAAAATGAAAACAACAAGTGGATTGGAGTAGATTTATACGCAGGCCAACCAATAGATATGTGGCAGAAAGGAGTTATAGATCCAGCATTAGTAAAAATGAATGCTATAAAAGCAGCTACAGAAGCAGCTACATTAGTATTAAGAATTGATGATCTAGTAGCAGCAGGGAAGAAATCTGGAGGAAGCTCTAAAGAAAGTGGAGAAAAGAAATCATCAGAAGAAGACTAAATATAATTTATTTTATTTATTTTTATTATTATTGGCTGTTTTATATTAGGTGCAGATAATATCGCATCTCCTGGATCTAATTTGTCCATTATATTTACAAGATTGGATGATAATGACATTGAGTCAGAAATTATATGCTTATCTAAATCAGATTTAATACTATGAATAATCTTTATGTTAGTATTTTTCATAACTTCCGGCGAAATCGAAGAAGGAGATTGAGTAACTATACATAATCCTACTCCAAATTTTCTTACTTCGCTAATAAGTTTATTTGTGAAATCATTATCAGTTGAAAAATAATTATGAGCTTCTTCAATTATTAAAATGATGGGCATAGCTTGTTTGTTATCCATATATAAATCAGTAATTAATTTTATCAAGAATAAAGAATAAATTTTTCGTAATTTTATATTCTTTATAGAGCTTAAATTAACTATTATACCGTGATAACTTTGTAATAATGTAGTAATATCATTTGAGTCAGATGACGCAAAGATTTTCTTACCTTCTGCAGTAAATATAGGATACATTTTTCTTGCTAATGCCATTTTTACCTCTTTTGACCAATTTGATGTAGACTCAATTTGTGATAGTACGGAGATGAAACTTTTTAAGTTGAAGCTAGGATATTTTTTTAATTTCATTAACAATATATATAGCATAAATCTTTGAGGATCAGTTAATTGTAATACATCAGATAGAATCTCTACAGTATCATCTATACTATTGAATTTTAATATATTTAATTTTACTAAACTATCATTACTTAATACTTTAAAATTTTTTGATCTTTCTATATACTCCCCATGCCAATCAAGAATAACTACGTTAAATCCTTTTTCTAACAATTGAGATGCAATTATCGATGCAGTATTTGATTTTCCACTTCCAGTAGTTCCAAAAATCCCTATATGTCTAAAAACATCAGAAGTTCTTATTCCTACTGGCACTGAAGATAACTCAGGAGTAGTTAAAGTTCCTAATTCTATATCAAAATCTATATTGTTATCTTCTGATTTTGGTGAATCATAAACTCTATCGAAAACTCTAGCATATGCTATATTTCCAAAACTATTTGGCATTGGAATTAGATCTTTAGTAGGTTTAACTAATTGCAAAACTATGTGAGGAGCTATAGATGTAGCTAATTCTTGGATAGTTTTGTACTCTTCTAGAATTTCTTCTTCACAATTATCGCATTTTTTGAAGAGAACTAATGCTGAAGTTTTTCTTCTTTTATGAACATAAGTAATTATAGTATAATCTATTTCTGATGAGTGCCTAGCTAATGTATCTAAGAGATTATCTAATTCGCGTTGTAATATACTATTATTTTGAGTATCTAATTCTTGTTTTCCTAATATCTTGGCAATTATACCATAAATTGTATCATTATTAGTTTTTATAATAAAAATATTATTTTTTATAATAATATCGCTAAATATTCCTAACTTAGATCTTAAAAATATTAACAAAATAAGTGCTAATATAGCTATTATAGAAAAATATATCACATAAGTAAAATTAATAACTAATAGATGAAGTTGATATAAGATTATAAGTATACCAAGAATAAATAAGACTATTGAACCATATCTATTTAGATCCATATTTTAAATAATAATAATTTAAATAAGACTCAGAAAGCCGAATTTATTGCATTCCTAGTTAGCATTAGTCGCTCGTTATTTGATAAAATAGATATAACATCTCTACTTGTAACTTCGTTACAACATGTTATAATATATACGTTATCGCCTTCATTTAACTTATTATACTCTATTACTTTGCTAATCTGAAAATCAGAATATAATAATGAAAGAAAATATAACGTTGGATCTTTTATTTTTGACTTTCTATATGTCTGAAAAAAAATATAGCACGCTTGTCTTAGTACTGCATTAGATGGAAGATTTTTTACTATTTGCGTTATACAGTGTCCGTCAAATTTTATCTGTTTCTTTAAGTTCTCATTAAAAACTACTTTTAAGATATTTATCATTGTTTATCCGCCATGATTTACCGGTATTATACTAATTACAGAATCTTGTTTTATATTAGCATTTGAATATAATCTAGAATCTATACCATCAATAAGTATAATAAATCCTGACCTAATTTTTTCTCCATCAATTAAAATATGCTTTCCAGAATCTACAGCATTTATTATATCAAATAAAGTATTAGCTTGTATTTCCTTTTCTTTAAAACCAAAGGTTTGACTTAAAGGACCTAAAAGAATTACTTTTGTCACTCCTCATCTGTAACCTCTTCACTAACTTCTGTTCTAACATTTCTAGCTCTTTTTGCATATCTAGTTAAATATCCTGCAATCCTATTCCTTACTTTTTTTGAATACACGTCTACATATCTTTTCACTATTTCCTTATTTTTAGCATAATCAGTAGTTATTTCGGTACTATATTTTTCATATAATTCTGCACTTATTCTCTTTATATCTCTCGTATAAATATTACCCATTAATCATCACTAGAAAAATTAAAGAATAACTACTTTATAAAATTTAGTCACTTGATTCAGTTTCTTTCTCATATATGCTCTGCTTTGCCTTTACAACGTCTGATTCTTTCTTAAATCTAGGCTTTAATTTTTCTAGAACTAATGGTAACGTGGTGTACTCCATTTCTGTTGGTTCTAATCTATGTGGCATAAATGGACCGTGTCTTCTCATGTAATCTGCTATCTGCGAGGCTAATCTTCTTGTTTCATCAAATGCAGGATCATCAAATAAGTCACTTGGTCCAACTAATTTGGCATTTTTAACGTTAAAACCTAAACCTATTAATCTTGGTGGTCCGTCAAATCTTGTAGCTCTAGCATCTCTTTGAGATACTGGCATTAATGGACCATAATGACTTCCTCTCATCCAACCAGGTACCAAATACGGAAATGAGAAAGCTTCTAATGTTTCGCCTAATGCGGGAAATCCATGCTGGACCCTAACAATCATAACTGGATCATCTTTACCTACATATTTTCCTGCTAATAAGTTAAGCCTCTCTATAGAAGTTACAGCACCTATCATACCATCACTTTTCCTGTATACTCTCCTAATTACATATCTAGATGGAGTTCCAATAAGAGCTAATATATCATAAATTTCCTCTGGTGATTGTAATGTTACAGATTCTCCTTCATATACGTCTAAAATTTCAAATTTGTACCCCTCATGCATTGTTGGATCTATAACTAATCCAGCAGTATTGAAAGGATCTGCAAACATTTTATATTGTGGAAAATTATAAGCTCCAGGTTCTGTTTTATCTGCCATAAATACGACAAATGGTTCTGCTGGTCTTTCTTCTATTTCCATCTCTGCCATACCAGGACCCATACCTTTTAGGTTACCAGAAAATGTATCAGATAGTAAATCTTGTCCTGCTGCATATAATCCCAAATCTTTGGCTACTTTAGTTGCCTCTTTAAACGCGTCCCATGCAGTTTCATGAACTTTAGTATCAAGTTCTCCTCTTGTATGTGTCATTATTAATTCTAAATCGTCTCCAACATTAGTAACATAATAGTCTGCAATTATTCCGTTCTTTTTTGCTTCAGCAAGTACTTTATTAGCTGCTGCCATGGTATCAGGATGTACTACATGATGCCCAGCTAAGCTTCCTATATCTGCTTTTATGACGCTTATTGTAGTTCTCATATGATATCTTCTCTATACATATTATTAAGCTTTAGTCTTTAACAGATTCCATTGAGTAGTATTCTCCTTTTTCTTTTTGAAGTCTATCAAGATAACTTCCGATTTTATTTATTCTTGGTCTTCCAGTATCTGCATCCCTTCTGAAAGTTATTTGCATATTTTTAAGAAATATATTCATACCTTTTCTTAAGCTATCTGGAGAATTTGCAAATCCTTCTTTACCTGGCTCTCCCCAAAATACTATAATTCTATCTGCAATGTAATCATGAATTGCTAGATCATGATCTACAATAAAAGCTACAGTTTTTCTTTCTCTTACAATTCTTTTTATAGCTTTAGCTATTGTATATCTTTCTTCTACATCTAGGTATGATGAAGGCTCATCAAATACATAAATATCAGCTTCTTTAGCCAATGCACCTGCAACATAAAGTTTTTGTAATTCTCCACCACTTAAATCCTTTACTTCTGATTCTAGAATTCTATGTAAATTCAATTTTCTTATTACTTCCTCAAAAAACCAGGAAGAAGTAGATAAGATATCTTTACTTACATTTTCCAAGAATTGTTGAACAGTACCTTCATATTCAGGAACGAGTTTTTGAGGTTTATAAGATAAAGATAGACCTTGAGGAGAGACTTCACCATAGTCTGGCGTAATTTCTCCAACTAATATCCTTACAAAAGTAGTCTTACCTATTCCATTTGGGCCAACAATACCAATTATCTCTCCTTCACGAGCATTACCAGAATTGACATCAAGTGAGAAATCTGACATTTTTTTTCTAATTTCTGACCATTCTATTTTGATTTTATTGGATTTAGAAAAATCCAAATCAGTTAGATCTCTAGTCATAAATTTTATAGAATCTTGCCTAAATTGAACATTTTCCGCAGGAAGATAGCCAGAAAGGAAATTATTTATTCCGACTCTTGCTGAATATGCTTTTGATACCCTACCGTATACACTACTTTCTCCATATATAATACTTATCATATCTGCTATATAATCCAGAACAATTAAATCGTGATCAATAATGCTTACATACTTATTTTTTGTTAATTCTTTTATCCCTTTTGCAACATTTAACCTTTCTCTTACATCTAAGTAGGATGAAGGTTCATCAAAAAAATAAACATCTGCATCTTTAAGTAAAGCAGCACCTACTAATAGTTTTTGTAACTCTCCACCACTTAAATTTTGAACATCTTTATTCCACATATTTTCCATAAAAAGTAAAGATTTTACTTCATCTATTTTACCTCGTTCATCAATCTTTTTTAGAATTTCAGAAACATTGCCTTTTAATAACCTTGCTGCATATTCTATATATTGTATTTTATGAACAATTTTTAATTGCTTATTATATAATTTGTAGAAGTAATCATAAATCTCTTTACCTTTAAATTTGGAAAGTACAAGATCTTTTGTTGAAGTTATACTTGGGTCTCCAAAGTTTGGCAATATTTCTCCACTCAATATTTTAAATATTGTTGTCTTGCCCGTACCATTCTTTCCTAGAATCCCCATCATATAACCTTGTTTCAATATAGGAATTCCAAATAATTCGAATCCATTAATTTTATATCTATGTATAATTTCTCCGGATAATTTATCAGGTAAATTCACAATGGAAATAGCTTCAAATGGACATTTTTTTACACAAATACCACAACCTATACACGTCTCTTCGTATATAACAGGTTTTCCTTTTACTATTTCTGCTAATTCTATTGCTTTACTTCCTGATCTATTGATTGGACAAAATCTTATACACTCTAAATTGCATTTATCGGGCTTACAAAAATCATAATTAATTACTGCAACTCTCACAATCTTCACCTAAGTATAAAAAATAATAAATCAAAAATTAGCTTTACCATTCATCTTCTTCCCAATCTTCTTCAGTATCTTCTTCCCAATCTTCTTCTTCTAAGTCTTCTTCCCAATCTTCTTCCATCATTATAGGCACCAAACAAACCTTAGATAAATAGTACTTATTTTTTTCTTACCTTAAACCTAATTTATTAATGACGTATCTATACTATCATCGATAAAAAGATTTATTTAAAAGTATAAAATAAAGATATTATTTTAACATTAACTACCGTTAATTACGTCTATTTTATAACTAGAACTTAGTCTAACTAAACAGTTTTTAGTACGTAAATATATTTTTCATCATTATGAGCCCGCCGGGATTTGAACCCGGGTTCTAGAGCTCCGGAGGCTCTCGCTTTGTCCTGGCTAAGCTACGGGCTCACATTTTTATTTATTGTTAAATTATTCAAAGTTATGGATGCTAAAGAAATTCTTGCAAAAAGGGCTATTGAATATTTAAAGGATTCTAATATAATTGGAATAGGCACTGGAAAGACAAGCACAAGAGTTATAAAAGAAATTATATCTAATAAATCACTTTTTCTATCAAAAAGATATATTTCAAGTTCAATTGATAGTGAAATACAATTATCGTCTAATGGGTTTAATGTTTTATCTTTATTTTCTGGTATTTTGCCAGATATTTATGTGGATAGTTTCGATTACTTGATTACACACGAAAGTAAACAACCAATAATGATAAAAGGAGGCGGAGGAGCTCTACTTAGAGAGAAATTATTAAGTTATAATGCAAAATTCAGATTATTTATTGGAGAATTTAATAAAATTATAAATAATAATCATTCAATAATTAAAATACCTATTGAAGTAGTTCCTGTCTCAGTAAACTATATACTTAAAGCAATACAAAGCATGAATTTTGAGGTAGAAATACGAAGTGGATCAGGTAAAATGGGACCTATAATATCAGATAATGGAAATATATTAATTGATATTAATTTCCCTATGGATAAAAACACTGAACTATGCAAGTTAGACTCTGAAATACATCAAATCCCAGGTGTAATTGAAACTGGAATATTTTGTAATAATCTTTATGATATAATTATACTAGCAGACGATAATGGAAAAATCGAGGTTATTAAGAAAAGCTAAATTAGCAGTAGAAAATAAAAGAATAGTAAAAATTGAAGTAGAGAATAGCTTTCTGTCAGTATATATATTTCTAACAAATGATATTCGAAGACATAGAGATCATATAATGACTGAAAACTCTTGTGATTGTAAATATTTTATTTTCAATAAGATTTATTTAAATAAATGTTTCTGCTATCATGTTCTTGCATTAAAATATTCATTAGAATCAGAAAAAAATATAATTACAATTAAAACTGATTTTTCTACATTCAATCAAATTTTACTAGAAATATACAATTATGGAAAATCATTAAAACTGAGAAAGCTCATTTATACATAGAATGGATATCATAGAATTAACCTTGATAGTAACAATAATAGCACTTATTGCTGGAATAATTTATGTATCTTTTACAGAAATTTTTATCGAAGAAGGTAAGAGAAAACATTTAGTAAGTACCAAAGCAAGTAAGAAAAAGAGGTAAAAAGAATGGGAGGTAAGAGGAAAAAGAGGACTAAAATTATAAAACCAAAACCAAAATTACCCAAAACATTTGAATGTCCTAGATGCGGAAGAATCGCAATTAGCATAGAAATTAAGGAAGGTATAGCAAAAATAAAATGCGGAAATTGTGGATTATATACAGAAATTGAAGTACCTCCAGTATACGACGAAGCAAATGCGTATGGAAAATTTATAGATTTATATCTAGATGGAAAATTGGACATAAAAGAATCCAATAATGAAAATCAAGAGGAAGACAATAATGAAAGTAGCGAGCTACATACATCAACTTAATAGTCAAAAGGTATTACATTTTTCATTAATAGATCCAGATAAAATTAATGACATAGATAAACTTAACAGTATAGCTAAAAAATTGTATGAAGCTGGAACTTCAGCCTTTTTAATTGGTGGTACATTAGGAGTATCAAAAGATAGATTAGATGAAATTCTAGATATACTAGGAGATTATAAAATACCAAGAATAATATTTCCTAGTAACGTAAATCTTATTTCAGAAAAAGCTGATGCCATTCTATTTTTATCACTATTAAATTCAGACGATCTGTATTACGTAATAGGAGCTCAAGTAGTTGCTGCACCAATAATCAAAAAGCTTCAAATAGAGCCAATACCTACTGGTTATTTAATCGTAGGATATGGAGGAACAGCAGGACATATAGGAAGAGCAAGAGTTATTCCTTTCGATAATTACGATTTGGCTATTTCTTATGCATTAGCTGCAGAATATATGGGAATGCAATTTCTATATCTTGAAGCAGGATCTGGATCTCCTGAACCTATTAATCCAGAAATGATAAGAAGAATTAAAAAATATTCTAACATAAAAATTATTGCTGGAGGGGGAATAAGAAATATAAATACAGCAGAAGAAATAGCAAAAGCTGGTGCTAATATAATAGTAACCGGAAATATAATAGAAGATGATATAGGAAAAGCAATAAAAATAATAGATACAATTAACAAAATAAGGGTGGATTAAAATATGCCCTCATCTAAAAAGAAAAAGGAAAATGTCCCCTTAGTTTCAATGGCAGGATTAATAAGATACTATGATGAAGATACAGAAAAGTTCAAGATTGATCCAAAAGTTGTCTTTATAGGTAGTATAATACTAATAGCAGTTATAATAGCTATATCAAAGATAATTCCTCCACCTTAAGGAGTTTTTATGCTAACAGAGTTTATAGAGATTAAAAAACTAAGAGAGTTAGCAGGATTAACTCAGGCAGAATTAGCTAAGCGAGTAGGTGTTTCACAATCTTTTATAGCTAAACTTGAAAATGGGAAAATTGATCCAAAATTTTCTGTAATAAAGAAAATTTTTTATGAATTAAATAATATTCTAGATATAAAAGATACTGCTAACTCAATAATGCATCGCCCAGTTATTTGCGCTTATACAGACGAAAATGTTATAGATATAGTTACTAAGATGGAAAAAAATGCAATATCACAGATTCCAGTTATAAATATTGAAAACAAACTACAAGGAATAATTTATGATTATACAATTTTACGAAAAATAAGCAAATATTACAGCAATAACATATATAAGCTTACTGCTTCTAAAGTAATGACTCCTTTACCTCCTTTAATATCTGAAAATACATCTATATCTGAAATTATGAAATTATTAAGTACACATTCTGTAGTTTTAGTTACAGATAAGCTTCTACATCCCATCGGAATTATAACAAGAAGTGATTTAATAGAATTTATAATAAAACATAGATTGGGGGAGCCCCAATAAGGGGAAGACGGAGAAATCCGAGGAAACTCCAGCCTCCAGGCTCAGAAGAGTCTCTAGAGAGACAAGGATAGTATCCTTGGCTCCTACACAGAAAAATACTCTTAGGAATTCACATGAAAATGATTTTAACTTCTACTCTAGCAATAGAGTAGAAGAAATGATGAGAATTCCTAAGAGTTGAAAAGTAGACCTCTTCGGAGCAAGTATGGGAGCTTATGAAAAGAGCCTGAGGCTCCCAGTGACGCCTCAGTTAAATTTCCCCAAATTACAAAAGCTGGGTTATTATTGGGGCTCTCCTATATATTCCTTCTCGATTTTTTCTATTTCTTCTCTTGATTTTCCCTTATAACTCTCTAATAGATCTAAATTTAATTGATAAAATGTATTTCCCCACTTATATAAGGAGAGAATCTTAATAGCTAAATCAGTATATTCTAAAATGTATAATGATGCAGCTACAGCTTCTAATGAAGATAACATAAATGGTTTAGCGTAATTTGTAGGATTACCAGCTAATAAGAATGGAAGACGCCTAGCATTTTTATCATTAAACTTCTGGAAAAAATTAGTATCGCTCTTCTTCCATGAAGAATCAATAACAGTTAAACCTATGCGATCAACCAAATATTTATCCTCATCAGATAAAAGAATTCTAGATAATGGATTTAGAATTATCCCCTTAGGTTTGACTGTAAATCTTGCATAGCCAAAATGAACCATCTTCCTACTAGTACATTTCTTTGGGTCGTCTTGACCTAATTCAATTACGTAAATCTGCACATAGTAAAGTTCTTATAGTACTATATTATTAAAGCTATTGGGAATCAATTTGATACCTTCTACAGATGAAGGAAAATCTGTATCTGCAATAGTTCTAATAAATACTGATGCAGGAGGAGAAGAAGAAGTATATGAAAAATTAAAGGAAATGAAAGAAATTACAGAGGCATATATAGTATATGGCGTTTATGATATTGTAGCAAAGATTGAATCACAAGATATGGATACATTAAGAAATTTTGTAAGTTCTACAATAAGAAAATTACCTAAAGTAAGATCCACACTAACAATGATAATAATGGAGGAAAAGACGACTAAAAAATGAAATACATTATAGGCATTGATGACCACGATTCACCAAAATTAGGTTGCACAACACATTTTAGTACAAGCCTTATTAAAATACTCTATAAAAACAATATTAAATTACTAGATTTTCCATATCTGATAAGACTTAACCCTAATATTCCGTGGAAAACTAGAGGAAATGCCGCAATAAAGTTAATTATAGAATCTGAAAGAGATAAAAATGAAATAGCAGATATAATTTGGAATGAATCTATAAAATATGTTGAAGAAATATCAAAAGGATTTGAATATAATAGAAAACCCGGAGTAGCAATAGTCGAAAGCAACAAATCAAAAGACCTTTTTCCATTTTATATTAAAGCAGTAAGTGATGTAATACCTTTAGATTTAGCAATGAATATAGCTAATAGTTTAAAAGTAGAAATTAGAGGTAGTAGAGGTATAATAGGATCCCTAGCAGCAATTGGCTTTTATGGAATAACTACATTTGAATTATTAACATACAGATTTAAGGAAAACTGGTTTAAGCAAAGAAAAATAGATTTGGATAGTTTAATAGAATTTGATTCGAAATATTTTCCTTTTGTATTTGCTAATGTTGATTATATTAGAAAAAAACCACTTATACTTTCACATGGAACAGATCCTGTATTATACGGAATAAGAGGACTAGAACCTAAAATACTACTTAATGGACTCTATGACATAAAAGTAATCGATGAAGACATAGAAAAATTCATGATATTTAAATCAAATCAAGCTACTGATGCACATTTATTGAAAACAGGAGAAAAACCATATCAAACTATTTCAAAACAAGTTATAGTGAAAGAAATTAAAGTACTAACTGGCGGAGACGTATTAATAAAACCAGAAAATGAAAATGATATAATAATTGTATATAAAGAAACCGGGGAGTTAAACTTACTTTCAAAATATCTTGAAAATGGCGACAAAATAACAGTAATAGGAGCTGAAAAACCGTCCTCAAAATTCGGCAAAATTATAGAAGTCGAACGATTACAAGTAGAAGAACTGAAAGAAAAAATAGTTTTCAGTAATCCTAGATGCCCTATATGCGGTGGACCCAGTGAATCGGTAGGAACTAATAAAGGTCTTAGATGTAAAAAATGTGGTCATAGATTTATCGCTCCTAAAGTAAAAACAAAAATGCCAAGACAAGTATCCATAGGAATTTATCAAAGTAGATATTATAGACATTTAACTAAACCAATTTTTTTAGATTTAAATTTAAATAGATTATATGATACTGAAATCTTAGGAGAACTAATAAAAAAACTCTAGCTCTATAGAATTAGATATATAAAAATTTTTAACAACGTACTCGTAAGAATAGACTAAAAATATCTGAAAAATAAAAAGTGGCTAGAAACATTTATAAGCAGTGCTATTAATCTATTATTTGGGCCGGTAGCTCAGCCTGGAAGAGTGCCCCGTTGGCATCGGGGAGGTCCCGGGTTCAAATCCCGGCCGGTCCATGTTGCTAATTGAATATTATTTATTATTTCAAATTTATTGCCTCTTATATAATGTCTATAAATCATAAGATATATGAAAAATTAGATAATTCCTTAATATTTAAAGACTTATAATTCACTAAAATAGGCTCACATAGCCCTTTGTTTCCACTGGAAAAAACGAAAAAATAAATTTCTATTAACCTATCCATGTACAAATATACAAACCATACCAAAAAGTAAAAATTTTGTTTTATTTCCACTTGAAACAATGGGGTGTGTGTATTTGACTATGAGTCTCCAGTGGAAATAGAGGGGTATTTTACTCCCCGGTTAATTTGCAATACCTCTTAAAAGCTAAAACGTTTAACAGATTATGATGTAATGAGTGATATTATAGATGATGTTTTATCTAGCGTTAGGTCATCTTTAATCTTTAAGAATAGACAATATTTGCTTCCAGATTATATTCCTAATGAACTTCCTCATAGAGAAGATCAGATTAGAAAAATTGCAAGTATATTAGTTCAGCTTAATAGGGGTGAAAGGCCAAATAATATATTTATTTATGGTTTAACAGGTACAGGAAAAACTGCGGTTACTAGATTCGTTTTATCTAAACTGAATGAGAAAGTTAAAACGTTTAGCTATATATACATAAATACTAGACAAAGTGATACTCCGTATCGAATTCTAGCAGATATAATAGAAGATTTAGGCGAAAAAGTTCCTTTTACTGGAATTTCTACAGCAGAATTATATAGAAGGATAATAAAAATTTTAAATAGTAAAAATACAATTTTAGTTATAGTATTAGACGAAATAGACGCTATGGTAAAGAAGCATGGTGACGATATATTATATAAACTCACTAGGATAAATTCAGATTTAAACATAAGTAAGATTTCAATAATAGGAATTACTAACGATGTAAAGTTTGTTGATAACTTAGATCCTAGAGTTAGAAGTAGCTTAGGAGAAGAGGAAATAGTATTTCCCCCATACAATGCGGAAGAACTTGAAGATATACTTAACAGAAGAGCTATATTAGCTTTCAAAGAGAATGTGATCTCAGAGAGTATAATAAAACTATGTGCAGCTTTAGCTGCTAGAGATCATGGAGATGCAAGAAGAGCATTAGATTTGTTAAGAGTTGCAGGAGAAATAGCAGAAAGATCTGGGGAATCTAAAATTACAGAGGTAGATGTACAGAAAGCAAGAATAGAAATAGAAAGAGATAGAGTTTATGAGATAATTTCTACTTTACCTTTTCATTCAAAGTTAGTTTTAGCTGCTATTTTAAAAGGCTTAAAAAATAAGAATAGTCTAACCACTGGAGAAGTTTATGAAATTTATAAGAATATTGCTAAGCTAATAGTATCGGAATATGTTACACAAAGGAGAGTTAGTGATATTCTTAATGAACTAGATATGGTAGGAATAATAACTGCCAAGGTAATAAATAGAGGCAGATATGGTAAAACAAAAGAGGTAAATTTAGCCGTTGATGAAGATACAATTATTAAGGCATTAGTAGATAATGATGATAAAATTGCTAGTCTCTGGAATAGATGATGGATATTTTCCATTAGATTATAAAAAAGGAAAAGGAAAATGTCCGTTAGTTTCAGTAACTTATAACGGTTATAATATAGTAGATGTTGATTTTGACATGATATTAGTAGATGGTAAGGATGGAACTGAAAAATTTCAAGGATTAAGAAAGGGAGATATAATAATTTTTGATAGCATAATTGTTGGTGGATTTAACTATATTAAACCAGAAAAAAACTATATCATCTTTTATTCTTCTAGGCCAAATTTAAATAGCATATTATATGCTGCTTCTGAGCATTATAATGACGAAAGAGTAGATGTTATAAAAACGTATTTATCTAATATGATTGAAGTATCTACAAAATATGGATCTGTATATATAAATACAGATTTAGATATTTATGTAGCAAGAAATATTATAGAATATTATCAAGTTTTCTCTAAAATTCCTGAACCAATAAAAACTGCTCATATAATAGGAAAAAGTATTGGTCAATCACATGTAGTTTCTGATTGAATTTTCTTGCTTATTTTTATTCTTTCTTCTCTTTCTTTTTCTCTCATGTCGAATATTTGCTTCTCTTTTTCACTTGCAGGATATAGCCTTTGTATTTGTCTAGGTTTTCCATTTTCATCTATTGCTACAAATGAAAAAATAGTATATGTCACTACTCTTTTTTCTCCTGTATAATGATTTATAGCGAATACTTTTCCACCTACATCTAGTGATGTATTACCCGTATATTCTACTGCTCCTTGAATTTCAAGAATATCTCCTATTTTTACGGGTGTTATAAAATCAGCATACCCTGCACTTACTGTAAATGCATTACCTTTAGAGTATAACTTAGCTACAATAGCTAAAGCCTCGTCTAACATTGTATACATTTTTCCAGCGTATAATATTCCGTTTCCAAACCCATGTTCAGGATATATTGTTCGTATATAACTTTTCCCAAAAGACATTCCAGGCAAAAGATCTTGATTATCTAATGTCAATCTCTTTTTTCTTTCTAATCTCTCAATTCTTCTTTTTTCAATTATATCGTTAGAAGGTATCTTTATATCCAATTTTCTAGGTTTGTTATTTTCATCTACTGCTACATATGTCATTAAACCAAACGCGCCTAATTCTTCTTTATCTTCTTTTTTGATGCATCCTTTAACTTCTATCTCTACTGAACTGTTCCATGTTGCATTGGCTTTTGCTACAACTCTTAGTATGTCTCCTATTCTAGCAGGCTTAAAAAGAAAAAGATAATCTACTGATGCTAATAAATAATTTCCTTTGCTAACGTTTGACATTAAAATACCTGCAGTATCTATAAGCCAACTCATATAAATTCCGCCATGTAGAGAACCGAAATGGTTCACATGCCATGGAAATACATTATAATAATTTTCCGTTTTGTAGCTCATTTTTTATCACTTCTTGTTATTTCTTTTAGTCTTTCGTCTCCTTTTATGTTTATTATATATTTGTAAACTTTTTCTGGCACTAGGTTTTCCCAATTTTCTCCAGTTATAATCATTTTCCTAATTAATGTTGAATTATACTTTTCTCGATTAAATGCTGGAGGTTCCTCAACTTCTACCCCAGCCTCCTTAAAAAGTCTAAGAACTAAAGGATTCCTAGCAAAAACCTTCTCAAACTTAGGAGAATACAATTTAACATGATAAGCCCAAACACTATTCATCAAAACATCAGGAATAGGAATAATAAAATACTTACTAGAAGAAACACCAGCCTCCTCCAAACCCAACCTAATCATCTCAACCCTCTCACCAGCAGTAAAAGGATTAACCAAAGTATGACTCTCCTGACTACTACCAACAAGAATAACCAACTCATCAACCCTCTCCAAAGCCCACTTAACAACACTCAAATGACCTAAATGAAATGGCTGAAATCTCCCTGGGTATAACCCTCTAAGCAAACAACATCACCTTCTTTTGCACCCAACTTTAAAGATGCGTTTTCTTTATTAATACCTATTTCCATAAATCCATATCCATTCTTATATATTAGTAATTCTTTATTCTCACTCTCTCCAAAAGTATTAACTCTTCTTGCGTAGAATATATTCGAATTAATATGAACTTTAGCATTTGTATCAAAGTCTTTTATTGAAGTTGCCACATTTCCAAAATGATCTATATAGATTATTTCTCCACAAGTTAGATTATCTTTTTTAAATTCTTTATATTCTATTTTCTGAATTTCTTTATCTGATATTATATTTCCAAATATATGTATATCTACATCTAGTGAAACAAATGCTGCTATAGTAGCAAATATATCTCTTCCATGGAATGTATTTGAAATGTTTTTGGATAAATATAATTTATTATTATTTACTTGAATTATTTCTTTTATTTCGTCTTGTTTTGCAGCAGGAAATAGAACTCCATTATCAGGACCTATAAAAATATAGTTTTTAGTTTTTATTAAAAGAACTTTTCTTGTAGTACCAACACCAGGATCTATTACTACAAGAAATATTGTATTTCTTCTAAAGAATGAATAAGAAGTGTATAACAAATATGCTCCACTATATATATTAAAATTCTTGGCATTAGGTGTTATATACGTAATTTCAATGTCTTTATTAATTTTCCTTATAACTCCTTCCATAACTCCGTTATAATTATCGCTTATTCCAAAGTCTGTAAGTATTCCTATTAATCGTCTATTCATTTTTATTCACCAATAATTCTAAATAAGACTGGCTTATTTTACTTCCTTTTATGTTATATTTGTAGAGAAAAGAATTAACATAGTTTAGTAATTCTTCTTCTGTTCCATTATCTATCTCTATTTCTATGAAATCACCTAAATTTTCAACTCTATCAAGGCAAATAATAAATTTCTTATCTCTAAAATATTTTCTAATCTTAATTACTTTATATACTGGATTAAATCCTAGTCTTTCTAGAATTTTAAACAGATTATCCATATTTTCTGATTTAATTTTTATAGTTATCTCTTCTCTTGACTTACTTATTTTTCCTATCTTTGGTCCTTTATATGTTAATTCTATTTCATTATTATTGCTAATTTGTCTAACTCTTAGCGCTTCGTCAGTCTTTTTAAAATCTCTATATTTAGAGTTAAAATATGTATCAGTTTCTCTTTCTTCACCTATAAATTCTATGCCATCATTTTTAAGTGATGAAAAGATATCATCTATATTCTTATTTTCTAGCTTTAATTTTATTTCGCTTTCTATTATATCACTCATTGTTAATCTTATGGATAGTATTATGGCTTATATAAAAAAATATGATAAGCTATTTGAAGTTTCACCATCAAGGAAAGCAAGAGATCTCGCCATTAAATATGGATTCTTAGATTACATGATAGAAAGGTATTTGGATATGTTTAAAGATTCAACAAAAGATTTCTTGGACTCATGTGGATATCCTTTAAAAAAATCAATTAGATGTAATACATTAAAAATATCTTGCGATAAGTTAGTGAATGAACTAAAAAAGAAAGGTTTCTATTTGAAAAAAGTTGACTGGCTTCCGCATGGATATGAAGTTTTGTCTTATCCTAAGTCTCCGTCACTTGGAGCTACGATAGAATATTTGAAAGGATACTATTATATTCAAGGATTAGCTTCTATGATTCCTGCCTATGTACTTAATCCTTCATCATCAGATTTTGTTCTTGATATGGCAGCAGCTCCTGGAGGTAAGACTACTCAACTTTCACAGTTAATGGAAAATAAAGGAAAAATTATTGCAGTAGAGAAATCGCGTAAAAGAATAAGAGCGTTAGAATCTAATATAAATAGATTAGGAGCAACTAACATATTGATTGTTAGAACAGATGCAACAGTACTAAAAAAGTCTAATTTTAGGTTTACTAAGATTCTTTTAGATGCTCCATGTTCTGGAGAAGGATTAATTCCAATAGATCAAAGTAGAAAAACTAGAACATCGATATTAGACTTAAGGAATTTCTTTATCACTCAGCTAAATTTAATTTCAACAGCTTTTTCTTTACTGGATGATAACGGAAGATTAGTTTATTCAACCTGTAGTATAGCACCAGAGGAAAATGAAGCAGTAATTAATTTTGCCATAGAGAATTTAGGCATGAAGCCAATTAAGATTTCTGAATTTCCAGGATGTAAAGGTATTACAGAATTTCATGGGATAAAATTTTCTGAAGAGCTTAAAAACTGTTTAAGATTATATCCACATAAGCATGGAACTGAGGGATTTTTTATATGTCTTCTACAAAAATAGATGTAAAAAATATAGATTTTGAAGAGTTCAAGGAAATGCTGGATAGTATTTATAAGAAATATAATTGCGTTGATTTTTCTCATATGTTTAGTACTTTTCATATTTTGAAAATATCTGGAGCCAATTTTTCTCAAATATTATATACAACTTCAGATTTCGATCAAACAATTAAAGAACTTAATCGAATTGGTTTATTTCCGTATTCAGTTGGAATTCCTATTTTAAAAATTGATACTAGTGGTAGAATCATTCCATTATTGCCATTAGGTGATATAATGAAAAATTTCTGTAAAAATAAAATATGTTTACCGAGTTCTATTGTAATGAAAATAATTTATGGACGTGAAGTCAAAGTTAATGAAAAATATCCATTTAAATATGCTATATTAATGTTGAACAACATTTTTGTAGCTTATGTTAAGGTAAAGAGGATTGCAAATAAAACGATGATAATACCAGAATTAGATATAGGATGGTATTTAAGGAAGGCTGGATAAATTATATATTTGTTACTATAGAAGTTTTTAGTTTGAACAAGGTGAATTAATTGGCTAATGAAGTAGAAGAAAAGAAAAAGGTAAAGAGTATTGAAGATCTAAGTGGTGTAGGTCAGTCTATTTTAAATAAACTCACAGAATCAGGTTATTCTACGCTTGAATCTATTGCTGTTGCCTCTCCGCAAGATCTAAGTGTAGCAGCAGGAATACCTTTAACTACTGCTCAACGTATAATAAAGGAAGCAAGAGATGCTTTAGATATAAGGTTTAAGACTGCATTAGAAGTGAAAAAGGAAAGGATAAATGTAAGAAAGATAACAACAAGTAGTCAAGCATTAGATGGATTGTTAGGTGGAGGAATAGAAACAAGGACTATGACAGAGTTTTTTGGTGAATTTGGTTCAGGAAAAACACAAATTTGTCATCAACTTTCAGTAAATGTTCAATTACCTCCAGAAAAAGGCGGATTATCAGGGAAAGCCGTATATATAGATACTGAAGGTACGTTTAGATGGGAAAGAATAGAATCCATGGCTAAGGCGCTTGGATTAGATCCAGATACAGTAATGAATAATATACTATACATGAGAGCTATTAATACAGATCATCAAATAGCAATAAGCGATGATTTGCAAGAACTCATAGCTAAGAATCCTTCTATAAAACTAGTAATAGTAGATTCTGTAACATCTCATTTCAGAGCTGAATATACTGGAAGAGAAAATTTAGCAGTAAGGCAACAGAAATTGAATAGACATTTACATCAGTTAACAAGATTATCAGAAGTTTATGATATAGCAATAGTAGTTACTAATCAAGTAATGGCTAGACCAGATATGTTCTATGGTGATCCTACAGTAGCAGTAGGTGGGCATACGCTCTACCATGTTCCAGGTATAAGAGTTCAAGTGAAGAAGAGTAGAGGTAATAAGAGAATAGCTAGAATGATAGATGCACCGCATTTACCAGAGGGAGAAGTGGTATTTGCTATAACTGAAGATGGAATCAGAGATGCAGAAGAATAGCAAATAGACTTTTTTAAAGCATATAATGATATTTTCTATATGGAATATCTTTGGGCTCCTTGGAGATCAGCATATGTTTCTGATACATCAAAAAATAGTAAAAGATCTTCCTCTTGTATATTTTGTGATTTTATAAAACAAGATAATGATAAGGAGAATTTAGTAGTATATAGAGGTAAGTATTCTTTTGTTATACTTAATAGATTTCCTTATAATCCTGGTCATATAATGATAGTCCCATATAGGCATGTTTCGACATTAGAACTATTAACTAATGATGAAGCATCAGAAATTTTTAAATTAATGAAAATAAGCTTGAAAGCTATAAGATATATATATTCGCCTGATGGATTTAATGTAGGTATCAATATAGGTAGAGTAGCAGGTGCAGGAATAGAATCTCACGTGCACGTGCATATTGTACCAAGATGGAATGGTGACGCTAATTTTATGCCTATTATTGCTAATACTAAAGTACTACCAGAGTCACTAGAAGATACATATAATAAACTAAAGGCAGAAATTCAGAAAATTGGTAATGAAGAAACTCTCGATCTCTGAAAAATGATGATGGCAGGGTTCTCTGATATGAATTACCTTGAATATTTTGATACAATAGTAAAGATTAAGGAAAGAATTTCTTCCTATATTCATGAAACGCCAATAGATTATTCTTCAACTTTTTCTAGATTTATTGGAGGAAATGTGTATTTAAAAATGGAAAATTTACAGAAGACTGGCTCATTTAAAGTAAGAGGTGCATTCTCTAAAATATTAACACTAACTGATGAGGAAAAGAAGAGGGGCGTAATAGCAGTATCTGCTGGTAATCATGCTCAAGGTGTAGCTTATGCTGCAACTACATTAGGAATAAAATCTACTATAGTTATGCCAGAAATAGCTCCAATATCTAAATATCTAGCTACTAAAGGATATGGCGCAAATGTCATTTTATATGGATCGTATTTGCACGAAAGTATGAAAAAAGCGGAAGAGTTAGTAGCAGAAAAGAATCTAGTTTTAGTTCATCCGTATGATGATATTAATGTTATTTTAGGCCAAGGTACTTTAGGTTTAGAATTACTTAATTTAAATCCAGATTATGTTGTAGTTCCAATTGGTGGAGGGGGTTTAATTTCTGGTATAAGTATAGCTATTAAAGCTAAAAATAGAAATGTAAAAATAATTGGTGTTCAATCTTCTGCATCTCCTTCTTTAAAAGTTTCAAAGGATCTAGGAAGGCTAGTAGAAGTAGATCCATCATATTCCATAGCTGATGGCATCTTAGTAAAATCGCCATCCAAATTAACATTTGATATAATAGAGAATCTAGTTGACGATATTGTTTTAGTAGATGATGACGAAATAGCAGAAGCAATGGCATTGCTTCTAGAAAGAAACAAAACTATCGTTGAAGGAGCAGGAGCTGCATCTTTAGCTGCTTTATTGACATCAAAAATAAAAATAAGGAATAACCAAAAGGTTATTAGCATTTTAAGTGGAGGTAATATAGATATTTCATTACTAGCTAGAATAATGGAAAAATATTTGTATAAGTCAAAGAGAATTGTTAAAGTAAAGGTAATAGTACCAGATAAGCCAGGATATTTAAATAAAGTCCTAAATTATGTTGCAAAAATAAGAGGAAATATTATAGATGTAATTCATGACAGAATAAGTAGTGATGTAAAGCCAGGATATACTAAAATTTATGTTATGTTCGAGATTTCTTCATCTGAAGCCATTAGCATGTTATTGTTAGATCTAGCAAAAGAAGGGATTGAAGCTAAAGTTATAGATTAATTTTTTAATTAAGAGATTATGCATTATATTGACCCACATGGAATTTATTATTTAGGACCAAAAGGAAGTTTTTCACATGAAGCAGCAATAAAGTTTCTAGGTAGTATAAAAGGTAAGCTAAATGATGTTGCAACAATAGCTAATGTATTTGATAGTATAAAATCTGTTAATGACGTAGGTGTTGTCCCAATAGAGAATAGTATAGAAGGGCCAGTAAATGAAACTTTAGATAATTTGTATATTCATAATAATATATACATAAACGCTATTATACATTTGCCTATTAAATTAGTTTTAGCTTCATCTTCAGCGAAAAAGATAAGTGACATAAAAAGAGTTTATTCTCATTATTATGCATATAAGGAAGCGCAAAACAAATTATTAAAAATAGGTATTAAAGACGTAATTCCTGTAGAAAGTACTTCTAAAGCAGCAATTATGTCATCTAAGGATTATTCATCTGCAGCATTATGTTCATTATTCGCAGCTAAATTATATAATCTGAATATTCTAGCAGATAATTTACAAGATCATATAAACATTACTAAATTTGCTGTTATAAGTAAGAAAATGAATTATCGTGGAAAAAGGACAACTATATTATTTACTGTACCTGATAGACCTGGAGGATTATTTAAGATATTAGAAATATTTTATAGAAATAATATAAATCTTACGATGATATATTCTAGGCCTTTAAAGTCAATTCCTTGGCATTATTATTTCTATGTAGAATATGAAGGGAGTATAAATTTTAGTCTATTAAATAAGATAAGGCAAAATACACCAATTTTAAAAATAAAGGGAAGCTATATGGTCAAATAACAATTCCTGGTTTTAAATTATCTAAACTAAATAGTAACATATAACTTCTAGCATTTGTTAATTCTATAGCCTTTTTAACTGCAGTATATATTGTAGGTTTATCTCTTCCATGGAGCATGCAGTAGCATAAATAATCCCAGGGTTTATTACTTTCTCTAAGAACAACATGTGTAGCTTCTCTTAAATTTAATGCTATATTGTTGCATCCTTCTTCTATATTATCTGTATTAAGTAATAGCATTGCATTTTCTTTTATTCCTACTTTCTCACCATTTAATGTAGCTCCATAATCTTTTACTACGTGCTTCTTTTTCATTTCATAAATCAAGTCTACAAGCTCATCTTCTGACATATTGAACTTCTTAGCTATGTCCTCAAAAGGCCTTTTTACTATAGGTAAGGGTAAAGATAGTTGCTTAAGTAGTTCTTTGTTTATCCCTAGTTCTTCTGCTGTAGGTACTTTTTCTGCTAATTCCTCAACTTGACTCCATGAAATTCCTCTAATTATGTCATATTTTACACTTAATTTTAATGATTTTTTAGAATACAAAGTTACGTAATCCCTAGCATTCACTTCTTCCATTAAACTTTCTATTTTCTTATCTAGTTGGTTTCTATTCTCAGCTTTTATTACTAGCCAAACATTATATCTTGGATGATTTCTAATAAAATTATGTGTTAGCTCATGAATTCCTAAGCTTATTCTTCTGTATTTTTCTAAGTTATCTAAAGGAATATCAGCAGCTACTAGTGCTCCTTCCATTCCTTTTGCTCTGAAATTAATATACATTCCAATTCTTTTTATTATTTCATTATCAATTAGAGTTTTTATTCTACTCAATAATTCATCTTCTCTAATTCCTAATTTACTAGACAAGTCTAAATAAGGAGTCGAAGAAAGAGGAAAATTATATTCTAGTTCCATCAATAATTGTTTATCTTCTTCATCTAGTTCCATAAGAACAATTATGGTTATGGAAAATAAAAATGTTAACTTATTCCAAGCTTATTTATTATTCCTCTTGCGGCTAGTATTCCTGTAGCAGCTGCAACATTTATTCCTCTTGATAATCCTGCTCCATCTCCTGCTGCAAATAAATTGTCAACTACTGTTTCCATATTACTATCTACTACAGTCCTTACGCTATAGTATTTTATTTCTGGTGCGTATAGCAATGTGTTAGATGAATATATTCCTGACGCTATATTATCCAATCTTTCTAAACCTTCTATTAAGTCTGATACGACTCTATAAGGCAGACCCATGCTAATATCACCTGGAGTTACATCTTTTAATGAGGGCTTTACTGTGGATCTATCAATTCTTTCCCAAGTGCTTCTTCTTCCTTTTTCGAAGTCAATTAGTCTTTGTAAAATTGGTTTTTCTCCGCCTAATCTAGTCATTAGTCTTGCTATGCTTTTTCCGTATTCTATAGTATCCTCTAATGGATCTGAAAGCTTTATTGTAGCCAGAAAAGCGAAATTAGTATTTCCACTTTTCTTATTTGCATATGTTTCTCCGTTAACTCCTATAGTTCCATCATCATAGACTTCTTTCATAATATACCCATTAGGATTTACACAAAAAGTACGTACTTTATCATCGTATTTTCTACTATACATTATTATTTTTGGATCCCAAACTGCTGTCGTTAGCTCTTCTGTTATGAAAGATTCTACTTCAACTCTTACTCCTATATCTAAAGGTCCAGGTACTGTATCTATACCTAGTTTTTTAGATTGATCATAAAACCATTTAGCTCCTGCTCTACCAGGTGCTGCTAAAACTATTTTTGACTCTATTTCTCCTTTATTAGTTTTCATTCTAAATGTATTTCCAGATTTTTCTATTTGAAATACTTCAGTTAATTCTGAGATTTCTATACCACTTCTTTCTATATAATTCGTAATATTCTCTATTACTTCTGGACTTTTGTCAGTACCAATATGCCTCTGTAAAATAGGTACAAATTCCGCTCCAGCTTTAGCAGCTTTCTTTTGTATTTCCCTTACTTTTTCATTATTAGGCTTGAATAGTCTATCTTTAGGGGCTCCAAATTTAACTAAGATTTCATCAACATAATTTATTAATTCTTGTGCGGAGTCCCAGCTTCTCATTAATTCTTGTAATTCTCCTCCTATATCTGGTCTTAAGTTTATTATTCCACTACTGAACGTTCCAGCTCCTCCTAACCCATAATTTATATGACATGGAACGCAGAAAGTGCACTTTTCTTTAGGTGAAAGCAATGGACAATATCTTTTTGAAGCTCTTACACCTTTATCTACCAATAGTATCTTATAATTGTTATTTTTTATATAATTAGATAATTCGTAAGCAGCAAATAATCCTGCTGGTCCTCCACCTATTATAACTACATCATACATTATTCTTCACCAATTTTTTCTCTTCTTAAATCTATAGTATCTAAGCTATCTTCTCCAGTTCCAATAAGGGTTATAGGAACTTTAAGTTGTTGTTCTATATCTTCAAGCCATTTTTTAGCCTCATGTGGGAGTTTTTCATATTCTCTAACCTTATACGCATCCTTGAATATGGCATCTAATTTAGTAATTGCTATTTCTGTAGCTGAGTTTAATTCTATAGCTTTTTTAGCCAATTTTATGTTAAATGGTGCTGATCTTCTAGCTCTACCAGTTACAGTTGCTGTTTCAAATATTCCTAGTTTTTTTGCTTCTTCCTCATTTAATTCGCCTTCTAAAGTGCCATTACCTACTCTAGTCACGAAAGATTTGAAAATAATTATTATATTATTTACATACTTAGGCCCTATTCCAACTTCACTTAGTATTCCAGATGATGTAGTATTTCTGCTTGTTACATATGGGTACTCTCCATGGTATAAGCTTAAGAATGTGCCTTGTGTTCCTTCAGCTAATATTTTATTACCTTTTGTTAATTCTTCTATAAGTATAGAGGGAACATCAGTTAGATATTTATATAACTCAGAATAGTCTTTAGCTAATTTTGCTATTCTTAAGATTCTCCTACTTTCTGCATAACCAACTCCTTGTCCTGTACTTCCTACTCCTTTCATTAAGTTTTCATCATTTCGTTCATCCAAAATATCCTTTTCAGATATTATTCCAGTATGATAATCTATAAATAATCTATTTTCAGTATTAGTTTCCTTTATTTCTTTTGTTAATTCTTCTATAGAGGTTAAAGCTCCGGGTCCTAGCATTAATTTTGTTTTTTGATTAACAAAAGCTGATGGTATAATTCTTATTTTCCATTTTTTTCCATTGTATATAACTGTATGTCCTGCATTTATGGAACCAGTCCTTATTGATATAGAAGGATTATCTTTAAGTCCAAGGTATGAGGCTATCTTACCCTTTCCTTCGTCCCCATAAAAGCCTCCAACTAAAATATCTAGCATTAAGCACCGTTTTGATTAATGTTTAACCATAGTATAAAAACATCTCTATAATCAATTTATCATTATAAATTCGTTATCATATAACACTGACTAAAAAGAATTAAGGTAAAATTATAATTCTAAATTATTACTAAGTTTTCTCTATTTGTATTTATTGCTTCTTTTAATTCTATTGCTATTCTTCTCCCTAAACTTATTGGTTTATTAAAATATAACTTAGAGTATTGGCTTCCTATTCCCATATAAGCATTAGTTCCTCCTCCTATTCTTGGTGCCACATCGAAAACTACCAAATCTAAATCTGGTGTTACAGTTAATTGTAATGTAAATGGACCTATAATACCTGGTGGTTCAAGCTTTTTGGTAGCTTCTACAAAAGAGTATCCAATTTCAAACACTTTTTCTAATAAGCTCTCTCTTATCGTAGCTGGCTCATGGCCAACCTCTATTAATCTAGGCGTTCTATTTAATTCTAACTGAATATCGGCAGGTAGCTTATAGAATGAATCCCAATCACTTTGTACTCTTCTATCTACACTAATTATTTCAGTTCTATTGTATAATGGACTATAGAAATAATTTATATTGAAATATGCACCTAATATAAATTCTTCTATTACCATATCTTTTATACTTTCTTCATCTACTATCTTCTTTTCTTTTAGAATTCTTAATTTATTTTCAAAATCATTCCTATCTTTGGCAAAAAAGAATCCTCTTTCAACTCTTCTTTTAGCCTCTGGTAATTTAGCTATCACTGGAGAATCTATTTCGTCACTAGAAGAATAAATTCTTGGTCTCCTTATATTTGCCTCATCTAAAAGCTTGTAATAGTTTTTCTCCCCTATTCTTTCTTCCCATCTTAGCATTTTCCTATTTCCAAAGAACTTTACTTTCATTTGCTCTAGTGAGTCATATCCAACATAAACTGCTAAACTTCTATTTGGGACAATAATTGCATTTTCGTTTATTAATTTTTGTTGAATATTATCGCTTGGTATTTCTTTAAAGTCATTTAAAATTATACATTCATCTACTATCCGCTTAAATTCTAGATATGGTCTTTCTCTTCCTTTTTTGCATAAGCCTATAGTACTAAAACCTTCATCTTTAGCACCATCAAAAACATCTAGAGCAGAATGACTGGCTAATGCAGCTATTTTCATGATGTAATTTCACCTAGTTTATTTTGTATAGAAGCAAGTTTTATTTCTCTCGCTATTCTTCTCCCTACACTCATTGGTTCATCCCAATACAGCCAACTATATGGACTTCCTTCAACGTATAGATTAGTTCCGGCAACTATTCTACCTGAGAACTCAAAAACTACTATATCCAGATCTTCAGTAACTACTGATTCTAGACAAAAAGGCCCTATCATTCCTGGAGGTACTTTATTTTTAACAGTGTTTACAAAATTCTCTGCATAGTCAAAAGCTTTAGGCAATAGACTTTCTCTAGCTATTACTGGAATATTACCAGCTACTACAAAAGTTGGCTCAATATCAGAAGTTAGATTAGAAGGTAACCTACGTAATCCATCAACATTTGTTTCATACCTTATATCCATTCCAGTTAATTCAACCCTTTTTAAAATAGGACTGTAGAAAAAGTGAAAATACATAGGTATTCCAACTACATATTCTTGGATTATTACATCTTCAATAGAAGATATTTCTTTTGATTCTAATAATTTATTTAAACCTTCCTTTACCTCAGATTTATTTTTAGCAATGAAATATCCTTTACCTCCTTTAGCTCCAGGTAATTTAACAATAACTAGCCTATCAACTTCTTCTGGGTTTTCAAATGAATCTGGAATATGGATATTTGAATCTTTTAGTAAACTCATTTTTTTCTTCTGATTAGATTCCCATTCGAAAAGATTTCTATTTCCAAATATTGGAATTTCTATTTTTTTAACTCTTTCCATTTTTAAATATTCTATAAGACTCCCATGTGGAATAAATATAGAGTCAATCTCAGAATTTATAAGCTTTACTGCATCATCTAGAGTAGAATATTTATTTATTTTATCAATAAACTGAAATCTTTTATAGAAATTTTCTCTTTTTTCATCACTTATTACCATAGTATTAAAGCCTTCTTTCTTTGCTCCATGTAAAATTTGAAGAGATGAATGGCTTCCTAATGTAGTTATGTACATAAAAATAGGTAGATGCAAAAACTATTAAGCTTGATTTTAATCTATCAAAGCTAATGAGTATTTGTCCTTTAGATTGGAGATATGGAAGCAATGAAATGAGAAATATATTCTCCAGGGAATCAATAATACGTTATAGAATTAAAGTAGAAATAGCATTACTATACGCACTTAAAAAATATAATTATGTTACTGATAATGATATAAAAAAAGTAGAAGAAGCTTCTGAAAATATAGATCTTCAGAAGATAGACGAAATTGAAAGCAAAGTAGGACATGATGTAATGGCTATGACAATATGGTTAGCCGAGAAAGTAGGTGATAGTGGAAGATATATACACTTTGGTGCAACCAGCTATGACATAGTGGATACTGCATACGCATTAATGTTTAGAGACGCATTAAAAATTTTAAAAGATAAACTAATAATAATATTAGATAAATTAGTTCATTTGGCTATAAAATATGAAGATACTATAATGATAGGTAGAACACATGGCCAACATGCGCTCCCTATAACTTTTGGGTTTAAAATAGCTAATTATATTTATGAAATTTCTAGATCTTTGGAGAGAATAATAGATACAGAAAAGAGATTACTTAAAATAAAGTTCTCTGGTGCAGTAGGTACTATGGCAGCATGGGGAGAAAAAGGATTAGAAATAGAGAAATCAGTTTCACAATATTTAGATTTACCACCACATGAAATAGCAACACAAGTAGCTCCTCGAGACGGATTTGCTGAAATTATTTCAGATTTATCTATATTAGGATCTCAATTAGATAGATTCGCTTTAGAAATAAGAGAGTTAATGAGACCAGAAATAAGAGAGTTAAGCGAAGGAGTAGGAAATAGAGTAGGAAGTAGTACAATGCCACATAAAGAGAATCCAGTTACAGCTGAAAAAATTTCAGGATTATCAAGAGTTTTACGTGGGCTTTGTATTACTGAGTTAGAAAATATACCTTTATGGCATGAGAGAGATCTAACAAATAGTTCATCTGAAAGGATAGTATTATCGCACGCATTTTTGATAATAGATGAAATGTTAGATAGCCTTAAAGATTTACTGGAAAATCTAATAGTATATCCAGATAAAATGAAAGCAAATCTAAATATATCTAACGGCTTGATAATGGCAGAAAGCCTAATGATAAATTTAACATTGAAAGGATTACCTAGACATAAAGCACATGAATTATCTATGAAATTATCAAGAGAAGCAGAAAAAGAAGGAAAAACATTATTAGATATGGCAATTAAAGACGATGAAATTACAAAATATCTAACAAAAGATGAGTTATTTAATATACTAAATCCAGAAAATTATCTAGGTGAAACAAAACAACTCATTAGTAGAGCTATTACTTATTATAACTCGATAAAAGAAGCATATGTTTTAAAAGCACAGAATCAAAAATAATTAATGCCGCTGTAGCTCAGCTGGTAGAGCGCCGGCCTCGTAAGGCTAGGTGTCAGTGAAAGCCGGCGGTCGCGGGTCCGAGTCCCGCCAGCGGCTGATGGTGAATATATGAGGTTAAAAGATTTAGGAGAACATCAATTTATACAAAAATATTTATCTAAATATATAAACGAGAACGTACTAAATAACGACGTATATTCTGATGGAAAGAAAATGTATAAAATTGATGGTTTTTCGTTTTCATATATTTTTCCATTTATGGACTATTATGATATAGGCTGGAAAGCAGTTACTGCAGTTGCTAGTGATATAATTTCTAGTGGTGGAAAACCAGAACTAGTAATGTCGTCACTAGGTATAGATCCTAATTTTAACGTTGAAGATCTAGAACTAATATTCCATGGCATATATGATGCGTCAAAGTATTATGGATTCAAATATGTTGGTGGAGATACGAATTCTAGCGATAAAATAGGATGGATTGATATTGCTGGCACTGGAAAAGTAGTATGTAATTTTAATTCAAATCCAGAAAGAAGTGATATAATAATAACTGGTGATTTAGGGTATACATCTAAAGTATTTATTTCATATTTAAACAATTTCAAAATTGCCATAGATAAGAACTGCTTGTTAAAAATTAAACATCCTATAGTAAATAAGGCACTAATAAAAATATACTCTCAATTTTGTAATAAAATAATAGCAGCTACTGATATAAGTGATGGAATTTTAATCTCTTTGTATTCGTTATCAAGACGACTTAATAAAACAATAGAAATTAACGAATTTCCTATTAATAGTAAGATATTATCAGATCTTTCTAGTTTTGGCTATACTATTAATGATATTTTAAAATATTCTGGAGAAGAATACGAATCATTAATAGTAGTAAAACACGAAGTTTCAGAAGACCTTCTAAAAGCCCTCTCATATTACGGTTTTAATCCAAAAATTATTGGTAGTATAAATAATGAAGGAAATAAAATTATCTATAATAATTCAGAAGTAAAAATATCTGGATGGGATAATTTTAAAGGTTGGTATTAACCAAACCATACGGTTAAAAGGAGAATATACTTATATAATAATTAATCCCATTATTGTGCTTAGATCATAATGGCTCAAGTAGAAGAAAAGAAACAAGGCGGATTTAGATTATTGCCAGCTCCTTCGAAGTACGAGAATGGAGTAGTAAAATTTGGAGATAGAGAAATAAAAATTGGTGGCCCTTTACCAAAACTAGCAGATAATGAAAAATTAATACGTGTTACAAATTCATTATGCCCCGTTTGCTATAGATTATTGCCAGCAACTATATTTGAAAAAGACGAAAAAATGTATATTAGAAAAATTTGTCCAGAGCATGGAGAATTCGAAGACTTATATTATGGAGACGTAGGAATGTATTATAAGTTCGACTATTGGGAATATGAAGGTAAAGGTCCTAAAGTACCTTATGTAGATCTAAAATCTCCTTGTCCATTTAATTGTGGATTATGTCCAATGCATCATCAACATTCAGCGTTAGTAAATTTGGTAGTAACAAACAGATGCGATCAAAATTGTTGGTACTGCTTCTTCTATGCGGAAAAAGCTGGTTATGTTTTTGAACCTACACTAGAACAAGTAAAGTTTATGGTCGATCAGCTAAAGAGGCAGGATATTACATTAGTGATTCAAGTTACAGGCGGAGAGCCTACATTAAGAGAAGACTTAATAGAAGTAGTAAAATTACTTAGAGATTCAGGTGTTAAGCATATACAACTTAATACATGGGGTGGAACATTTGCCAAAATGTATATGCAAGATCCAGACAGAGCAATAAGATATGCAGTACAATTGAGAGAAGCTGGAGTAAACACAATATATATGAGCTTTGATGGAACTAATAGGAGAACAAATCCAAAGAATCATTGGGAAATTCCATATACGTTAGAGGTATTTAGAAGAGCAAGCATGACTAGTGTAGTTTTAGTTCCTACAGTTATAAGGACAACAAATGATAACGATCTAGGTAATATAGTAAGATTTGCAGCCGAGAATCTCGATGTAGTGAGAGCAATTAACTTCCAGCCAGTAAGTCTAACTGGTATGATGAAAAGAAATATGAGAGCTAAATTCAGAATTACAATTCCAGAAATCATAAAGGATATAGAAGATCAAACAGATGGCGAAGTAACAAGAGATAGTTGGTATCCAATAGGTACGTCAGTAGTATTTTCAAGGTTGATAGAAGCTTTAACTGGTAAAGAACAATTTGAAATGGCTAATCATCCAAGCTGTGGTGCAGGTACTTACATATTTGTAGAATGGAGAGACAATAAGCCTCATTTCATTCCATTATCACACTTTATAGATTTAGAAGGATTACTAGAATATTTCAAAGAAAAGTCCGAGGAATTAAAAGACGGATCTAGCAAATACTGGATAGGATTAAAGGTATTATATAACTTAAGGAAGTTTATAGACAAAGAGAAAGGACCAAAAGACTTCGATGTATATAAGATGCTATACAGTATAATTGTTAATCATAATTATTCTGCACTTGGAGAATGGCACTATAGAACACTATTCTTAGGTACTATGCACTTTATGGATTTATACAATTATGATATTCAAAGAGTAATGAGATGCGATATACATTATGTTACACCAGACGGTCGTGTAATTCCATTCTGTACATATAACGTACTAAATGATTTGTATAGGGATAAAGTATTAAAAGAATATCAGATACCATTAGACGAATGGATAAAGAAAAATGGAGAAAATAGTATTGGAGACCCAGTAAAATACAAGAGAGTAGTAAGCTCTCTAGAGAAGGGAGAAATATATAAGAAGACATACTCTCATTTTATGTAATCTTTTTGTTTGGGTTTTTATATCTTAATACAATTTCGTTTTTACATTCACAAATTTTTGCATCGAATAATTCTAATTTTGGGGATTCAGAGCCTAAAAATCCATCTCCATTTGCTAAGCTTATTCCATTTCCAAATATTCTAGATGAAATAGTCAGCCTTATTTCATCAAAACAATTTTCTCTTACAATACTCCATATTAGTTTACCGCCTCCTTCTACCATAATTTTTTTAACATTAAAATTAGCCTCTAAATCAGAAAAAACATTGCATATAGAAAAATTGTTTAGTTCTCTTATAATTACATTTTTTCTTTTTAGTTTCTCTTTTATTTCACTATCAGTAGGAATAGTGTATATAATAGTTTGAGGGGGTATCTCAAAAATAGTAGAGTCAGGATTTATATTTAGTGATTTAGAAATTACTACTCTAATCGGAGATTTTCCGTGAGCATATTTTACAGTTAATTTTGGGTTATCTATTCTTAAAGTATTTGCGCCTATTACTATTGCATCTACTTCTGAACGTAATATATGTTGGCGTATTTTATCATATTTGCAGCTTAAATTACTAAAATAGTCTTTTGATGCTAGTTTTCCGTCTATAGATATTGTTGAAAATATTATAACATACATTATAATTTTGACATGGGCTTTAAGCTATTAAACCATACTCTTATGTCACATTTGTGCCTAATATTACAATTTACACAACAGTCATAACATACATTTATTTTTTTAATTTTACAATATTTTAGCTGCTTAAATCTTCCACAAGATTCGCAAGATTCTTCATATACCATTTTTACACCTTTATACAATCTATTGTATCGCAAATATATTTAACATGATTCCCTAGGCTTGAGATTTTATTATTACCTACAAATATAAAATCCTTCCATTTTACTATAATTGATCCTAAGGTTGGCGATTTGGTATTGATTATTTTAATAGAATCTTGTAATTCATAGATTTTTTGTTTTATTTCTATAGAAACTCTAGCAGGAGAATACATTTCATTTCCACATTGTCCATGTCTAATTTCTACGCTATCTGGATAATGTGCAAGCACTGGAATATTAAAAAACTTGGAAATTAGAGAAGCACCACCTACTGAGTCTTTTTTACAGCTAGTTAAAATTAGTAGCTTTGGTTTAATTCCATTAGTTATTTCTAAAATATCTTGAATAATCTGATTATAGCCATTATCAGAGCTATCTATTATTATATAGTCATTTTCATTTGTATTAATAATGTAAAACTTAGGGGTTATATCAGATATATAAACTCCTTGGCCTAAATATGCAAACGTCATATTTCGAAAACAATGTATATATCTAAGTTATCTATATATTTTATATTGTTAAAATTTCCAGCTATTACAAATGCACCTATTACATTAGCATTAGCTTTTCTTATTAAATTCAGTGAAGAAGCTATGGTTTTTCCAGACTTTATTACATCGTCTACTATTAGTACTTTATCATTTTTCTTTAGTAAATCCTTTCTAAGGTAAATATTGTTAACTACGCTGTCAGTCTCTTTTATACTTTCTTCATAATATTCCAGAAAAATTGAATCTTTATGTTTTTTTGCAATTAATAATGGTTTGTTTAAAATCAATGATATCATAGTTGCAAATGGAATACCATTTGATGCTATACTGTATACCTTAGTAACATTTTCTATTCCTTGAATCTTATTAAGATAAATTTCTAGTAACATTTTTAGAAGATTTGGATATAATAACATTTCACTGAGATCTACATAACTATCTTCATAAATTTTTATTTTCTTATTAAAAAGATTATCTAAAAACATTTTATTTTTAGTCTTATTAAGTATTTCTAGACTTTGAACATCGCTAGGAATAGTATTTCCATTTACATATCTGCAAAGTAGACTTTCTTGAATACCAAAAAGTTCTGAAAGTTGTTTATATGTGTATATATTTTTTAATTCTCTTAAAATTTCAACAGCTAAAAGTCTTGTCCTTAATTCCTTATCTTTACTAGAGTCAAGCATTTTTAATAAATTAATAATATCATGTATATATAGATGATCGAGAACTTAAGTCCTGAATAGTGATGAAAAACCCACGCGGTGATACTTATAAATTATTAATTTTACTCTTAAGTAACTCATTAGTTAGTTTAGGATCTGCCTTTCCTTTAGTCTTTTTCATTACCTGGCCAATCAAGAAGTTTAATACTTTAGGATCATTCTTAGCAATTTTTGCAGCATCAGCATTTTCTGAAATTACTTCTTCAATTATCTTTTCCAGATAATTTTCATCTTTTATTACAGTTAAGTTCTCCTTCTCTACTAATTCCCTTGGATCCTTACCCTCTAATATTATTTCTGGCAAAATTTGTTTCAGTATCTTTATACTTATTATTCCTTTATCCATAAGTTTTAGAAGTTCACTTAAAGTTTCGGGTGTAGCTTTAGAATCTGAAATCTTCAAGTCTTTATCATTAATCCACCTAAGATAATCATTAATTAGCAGATTTGCTATTTTCTTATAATCTTTATAGATTTTTGCGGTATTTTCAAATAAATCAGCTAATGCTTTATCTGAAACTAATACCTTAGCATCATATTCTGTTATATTATATACCTTTATCATGCGTTTAGCTCTAGCATCAGGTAATTCTGGCATTTCTTGTTTGACTTTTTCTATATATTCTGGTTCTATAATGTAGGGAGGTAAATCAGGATCAGGGAAGTATCTATAATCTTCATCAGCTTCCTTTAATCTAGTTGGAACTGATACCTTTCTTTCAGTATCCCAGTGTCTAGTTTCTCTAAGTACTTTTAATCCTTGAGAAACTGCTGCTCTTTGTCTTGCTATTTCATATTTTATTGCTTCTTCTATATCTTTAATTGAACCTACATTTTTCACTTCTACTCTTTCTCCACCCTCTACTGATACGTTAACATCAGCTCTCATAGCTCCTTCTGCTTCACAATCACATACTCCTAGATGTTCTATAATCGATCTCAATTTTTCTATAAATTCTCTAGCTTCTTTAGGACTAGATATATCTGGTTCAGAAACAATTTCTAGTAATCCTATTCCTGACCTGTTATAGTCTAAGTAAGTAAAATTACTAGTTAGCATTGATCCTGTGGGATAAATTATTTTTGCAGGATCTTCTTCTATATTTATTCTTCTAATTCTTACCTTTTTATCATTCGATAACATCAAATATCCTGATTTTGCTATAGCCATACTTCCTGGCCCATCATACTGAGAAATTTGATAATTCTTAGCCATATCTGGATAAAAATAATGTTTTCTACTAAAAATCAATTTAGGCGCTATCTCACAATTTAATGCTATTGCAACCATTACTGCTTTTCTTAAAGCTTCTTCGTTTAATACTGGTATTGCGCCAGGTAAACCAAGACAGACAGGACATACTACTGTATTAGGATCTTTTCCAACATAATCTGTTGGACAAGAACAAAACAGTTTCGTTTTTAACGAGTTTAAATGAACGTGTACTTCTAGTCCTACCTTTGGCATCTTTATCCACTCTTTAATTTAAATGAATAAGGTAATAAATTACTTAATCTAAACTTTACTACTCTTTCATTACTATCTAAAGTGATAATTTCTATATCATCATTAAATTCTGATAGAACTTGTCTACAAGCTCCGCATGGCATTATTCCTTTACCATCAGACGTAATTATTGCTATTTTTTTAAAATTTCGCTTTCCATTATTTACTGCATTGAATACAGCTACTCTTTCAGCACACATGGATAATCCATAAGAAGAATTTTCGATATTACAACCAGTAAATATTTGGCCATCCTCTGAAACTATTGCCGCACCGACTTTTAATTTAGAGTATGGAGAATAGGAATTTTCAGTAGCTTTTTTAGCAATCTCAATTAATTTTTCATCCGAAAGATCTATCACCTGCATCACCTAATCCTGGTACAATGTATCCATTATTATTTAGTTCTGGATCAATTGATATTGTAAAAAAGTATACATAAGGATATTTTTCTAGAATTCTTTTTACTCCATATTCTGAAGCAATTACAGAAGCGATATAGATTCTTTTTGGTTTCGTGCTATCTATATTTTCTATAACTTTCATCATAGTGCTCGCAGTAGCCACCATTGGATCACTAATTATCACATTGTCTATATTTTCTTTAATTTTAGGAATTTTTTCATATGATATTTCAACCTCCATTTCTTTTGGTGGCTCTTTTCCTTCAAACTCTTTTCTTCTAGCAGTAATTACGCCTTGTCTTGCTGCAGGAAAGGCTTTCAATAGTCCTTCTACTAATGGAGTGGCAGCTCTAAGAATGTTAATTATAACTACATTATCCATGTCAAAAATTCTGATTCCCTTTGCCTTAACTCCTAAAGGCGTTTCAACCTCAATCATTTCATAATCCATTGTATTTACTATTTCATATCCTAATAATCTGCCAAGCCTAACCATACCTTTTCTAAAATTTATTTGATCAGTATCTTTATTTCTCAATTGAGTTAAAATATGTAAAGAAAGAGGAGTAGATAATAAAAATAGAGGCATGGATTTACCTCTTTGTTGTTAACTTTCTTGCTTCTCTTTCAGTTTCTCTAAGAATAACTATATCTCCTAATCTGACTGGTCCTTTTATATTTCTGGTTAATATTCTTCCCTTATCTCTTCCTTCTAATACTCTAACTCTTACTTGAGTTACTTCTCCTGTTACTCCAGTTCTATCCAATATTTGTATTACCTCTGCTGGAAATCCGAACTCCTCTATTATTGAGGACGTTTCTTGCTTTTTTTCACTCATATTACATCAGTATAATAGCTTAAGCAATTCACTTAAATACTTCACTCAAAATTTTAACTGGGTAAAAATGCCTCCAATAACGCATAAATGCAACTATTGTGGCAAAGAAATACTTCCGGGTACAGGAATGATGTATGTAAGAAACGATGGAACTATATTATGGTTCTGTTCAAGCAAATGTAGAAAATATATGCTAAAATATCATAAAGATCCAAGAAAATTAAAATGGACATCTTCATATATAAGGGTTAGGAAATGACATCACAACTTACATTTGTTATGATAAAACCTGATGGAGTAAAAAGAAGATTAATTGGCGAAATAATCAGCAGATTAGAGAAAAGAGGCTTAAATATAGTAGCTATGAAAATGCTAAGAATGGATAGAGAAACTGCAGAAAAATTGTATGAAGAGCATAAAGGCAAATCTTTCTTCGAAGATTTAATTTCATACATTTTATCTGGTCCAGTAGTATGCATGGTAATAGAAGGAGATGAAGCAGTTAGCGTAATGAGAAAGATGATAGGCGCTACAGATCCTAAAGAAGCTCAGCCTGGAACAATAAGGGGAGACTACGCATTATCAAAATCAGAAAATGTCATTCATGCATCAGATTCTCCAGAAAAAGCTAAAAGAGAAATGTCAATTTTCTTTACAGAAAAAGAATTAAATCTTAATAGTCAAACCGTATAAGGGATCTTCAGCTCTTTTTATTTTTATTAATTCTTGTATAACCTCCTTCATGTCGTCTGTGATAGTATCTCTATAATTATTTACTAGGATCTCTAGATCTTCCTTAGGCACATCAGAATACAAAATATCTCCTTCATTTATTTGCCTTCCTATCATTATATTTCCTTTAATTGACATAGCAACTTCCATTCCTTTTGTAGCTTTATCTATAGTTTTCTTATTATCTTGTATCTGTAAAACTTCGCCTATCCTTTTACCTTCTTCTGTTATTAACGGAAATTTAGGTTTTATAATTCCTCCTAGTACTTCTACTCCAGCTATTACTGGATCACTTCTTCTAAATACATATCCAGGCATAATTTTTATTTTAGCAGGCAAAATAAGTGTATCATACGTCCTTCTTTTTCTTCTTTCTCTAACATCTTCTATATATTTTTCTACATCATCAATTAACTGATAAATAATGTCATCATAAATTATTTTTATTTTAGAAGTATCCAAATTAGGCAAAGGTTTAACTCTAAAAGCTGCTATTAAACCATATTCTTCTGCATCCTTAGCAGAAAGCTCTGCCTCTACTACATCCTTCTTTGATATAGGTCCTATATCTGCTACTCTTATTGGTATATTTCTCTTTTCTAACCCATATACGATAGATTCTAAAACACCTAAACTATCAGCTTTTACTACTATTCCAGTAACTCCTCTTGAAAACCTTACCTTTGAAATTTCATCCTCTATTATTTTCTTAAATTCTGGAATTTTATCATCCGAATCGACAGAATAGATTGGAGATCCAGCTAAAGCTTCTTCCAAATTAGGAGCAGAAATCTTGACTCCAGCAGCTGCTGATACTTCATCTACACTTCTATATCCAGTCTTAGCTATTCTCATATCTTGAAGAGGAGAAGGAAGCAATAAACTTCTTACTTTAGTAACTATTGTTCCATTTACTCCTCCTAATATTATAATATCATTTTTCTTTAGTATACCATCATATATTATTACATCAATAGTATGACCTAATCCAGGATCTTCCTTTACTTCTAATATTACACCTTTTGCAGGACCTTCAACAAATTTTAATTTTCCTTGCATAAAACGTTGAGTTAGTCCAGCTAGCATAGCTAATAATTCTGGAATTCCTTCTCCAGTCTTTCCAGAGACTGGTATAATAGCAATATTTCTAGTGAAATCTGTAACTCTATCAAATCTGTCTGCATTAAAATTTAAAGAAGCTAATTGTAAGACTAAGTTATTGTACAACAACTCGTCTAACTTCTTTTGTACAGAGATAGATTGTTTCTTAAAGCTAAAGAGAAAAGGCTCATTGTCATAAACTTTCCATCCTGGAATACGATCAATCTTATTTGCTGCAACTAAAAATGGCACTTTCCTTTCTTTTAAGATCTCTACGGATTCTATAGTTTGTTTCTGAAAACCCTCAACTATATCTACTACCAGAATAGCTATGTCAGCAACACTACCTCCTCTTCTTCTCAAATTAGAGAATAACTCATGACCTGGAGTATCTATAAAAAGTAAACCTGGAATATCTAATTTTATTGGTATTATATTTTTCAACGGTTCGGCTAATTTTTCTATAACTGAACTAGGAACAAAACTAGCTCCAACTTCTTGTGTCATTTCACCTGGTTCTTTTTTTACCAATGCTGTACCTCTAATTTTATCTAACAATGTAGTCTTTCCATGATCTACATGACCTAGAACTACTACTATTGGTTGTCTTAATTTAGAACTCAAAATAGTATCACCATTATTATCTTAAGATTTGATTTTATGTTATTATTTTTAAGCTCAAATTCTCTTCATTTAGTGGGATTGAAATTTGGATTACGATAAACAAGCGCTAGAGGTATCAAAAAAATATAAGGGAAAAATACAAATATTACCTAAAGTACCTATTAAATCGTTAGAAGACTTTGCAGTACTATATACTCCCGGAGTAGCTGCAGTATCAAAAGAGATAAGTAAAAATCCAGATTTATCTTTTGAATACACTTATAGATGGAACTCTATAGCAATTGTTACTGATGGAACTAGAGTACTAGGATTAGGCAATATAGGACCTGAAGCCGCAATGCCAGTAATGGAAGGAAAAGCATTAATATTCAAATATTTAGGGGGAGTAGATGCAATACCTCTTCCTGTAGGAACTAAAGATCCAGATAAAATTATCGAGCTAGTTAAAAATTTAGAGCCTTCATTTGGAGGAATAAACTTAGAAGATATAGAATCACCTAAATGCTTCTATATTTTAGATAAACTAAGAGAAGAATTAAAAATACCAGTTTGGCATGATGACCAACAAGGTACAGCAGGAGCTACATTAGCAGGATTAATTACTGCATTAGAATTAACAGGAAAATCTCCTTCTAATATTAAATTAATATTCTTTGGAGTTGGTGCAGCAAATATCGCTACAGCCAGACTATTAAAAGCTTATGGAATACCATACGAAAATATGATATTAATTGATTCAGAAGGTCCTTTATATAAAGGAAGAAAAGATGAAGAAGAAATTAAGATAAACAATCCTTGGAAATATGAGCTACTTAAATCTACAAATAAAGATAATATTACTGAAATAGAAAAAGCGTTTGAAGGTGCAGATGTATTAATAGCTGCTTCTAAACCAGGTCCTGGTACAATAAATCCTAAATTAATATCAAAAATGAATAAAGATTCTATAGTATTCGCGTTAGCTAATCCTATTCCAGAAATTTGGCCAGAAGAAGCGAAAAAGGCAGGAGCAAGAATTGTAGGAACAGGAAGAAGTGACTTGCCTAATCAAATTAATAATTCCCTTATATTCCCAGCAGTTTTTAGAGGCGCTCTAGACGTAAAAGCAAAAACTATAACCGACGAGATGGTAATAGAAGCTGCAAGAGAACTCTCTTCGTATGTTAGGGAAAAAGGTGCCTCAGACGATTATATTATACCTAAGATGACTGAATGGGAAGTATATCCAAGAGTAGCAGCTGCAGTAGGCTTGAAAGCAATACAGCAAGGTATAGCAAGACATAATATGAGTTATAACGAAATTTATTCGCATGCTAAAGAAATGATAGAAAACGCAAGAAGACTTCTTTCTTCATTATCTTAAACCTTTTATATTACTTATGTTAATAGGCTGTTATCTATCGGGTGTTAGTTTATGCGTTCATCTTCTAAAAAGATAGATCCTACAATTCATTATCTAGTCCCCAAACATGAAGTTCTTCCCATTGAAGAAGCATATAGAATTCTTAAAACATTAGGAGTTAGTCCGGAACAATTACCTTGGATAAAAGCGTCTGATCCAGTTATAAAAGCTATAGGCGCAAAGCCTGGAGATATAATAAAAATATCTAGAAAAAGTTCTACAGTAGGCGAAACTATAATTTATAGATATGTTATAAGTGGGTGATAAGATAATATGCTTTCAATAGATGATAGATGGACAATTGTAGAATCATATTTTAAGTCTAGGGGATTAGTAAGGCAACACTTAGATTCATTTAATGATTTCATTAAGAATAGACTTCAAGAAATCATTGATGAACAAGGAGAAATAGCAACTGAAATACCTGGTTTAAAAATAAAGCTAGGTAAGATAAGAATAGGAAAGCCCAGAGTTAGAGAAGCAGATAGAGGAGATAGAGAAATTACACCAATGGAAGCTAGATTAAGGAACTTAACTTACTCAGCACCAGTATTTTTGACAATGATACCAGTAGAGAACAATATTGAAGGTGAACCGGTAGAAGTATATATCGGAGATTTACCAATAATGTTGAAGTCTATAGCAGATCCTACACTTGATTTAGATGCCCAAAAATTAGTTGAAATTGGAGAGGACCCTAAAGATCCAGGAGGATATTTCATTATAAATGGAACTGAGAAAGTAATTGTGACTCAAGAAGATTTGGCTACTAATAGAGTTTTAGTAGATATGGGAAAATCTGGCTCAAATGTTACGCAAACAGCAAAGATTATTTCAAGTACTTCTGGTTATAGAGTTCCAATAACTATTGAAAGATTAAGAGATTCAACCATTCATGTTTCATTTCCAGCTGTTCCGGGCAGAATACCATTTGTAATATTAATGAGAGCATTAGGGTTGGAGACGGATAAAGACATAACGTTTGCTGTATCATTTGATCCTGAAATCCAAAACGAACTACTTCCTTCCTTAGAGCAAGCATCATCAATTACGACTCAAGAAGACGCACTAGACTTTATAGGCAATAGAGTCGCAATAGGTCAGAAAAGAGAAAGCAGAATTCAAAAAGCTGAACAAATTCTAGATAAATATTTTATGCCACATTTAGGCTTAACTCCTGCAGATAGAAAAAAGAAAGCATACTACCTTGGATATGCTATTTCTAAGATAATAGAATTACAGTTAGGAAGGAGGGATCCAGACGATAAAGACCATTATGCTAACAAAAGATTAAAATTAGCTGGAGATATGTTCTCAAGTTTATTTAGAGTAGCATTTAAAGCATTTGTAAAAGATTTAGATTATCAATTAGAAAAGTCAAAAGTTAGAGGAAGAAGATTAGCTCTTACAGCATTAGTTAGGCCAGATATAATATCAGAAAGAGTAAGGCATGCAATGGCTACAGGGAATTGGGTAGGAGGAAGAACAGGAGTTAGCCAACTTTTAGATAGAACTAATTGGTTATCAATGTTAAGTCATTTAAGGAGAGTAATATCATCTTTAGCAAGAGGACAACCTAACTTTGAAGCAAGAGACTTGCATGGTACACAATGGGGTAGAATGTGTCCCTTTGAAACACCAGAAGGTCCAAATAGCGGACTAGTTAAAAATCTAGCTTTGTTAGCTCAAATTTCAGTTGGAATAAATGATACTATAATCGAAAAGATTCTTTATGAGTTAGGAGTTGTAAAGTTAGAAGATATAATAGCTAAAATTGAGGAAGGAGAAGATCAATCAGAATACTCCAATTGGAGTAAAATAATTTTAAACGGTAGATTAATAGGATATTATCCTAATGGAGATGAGTTAGCTAATAAAATAAGAGAGAAAAGAAGACAAGGCGAAATAAGTGATGAAGTTAACGTTGCATATATAGCTACAGAAAATTATAATGAAGTATATGTTAATTGTGATAGTGGAAGAGTAAGAAGGCCATTAATAGTAGTAAAAGATGGAAAACCGCTAGTAACAGAAGAAGATATAGAAAAATTAAAGAAAGGAGAAGTAAGCTTTGATAGCTTAGTAAAAGAAGGCAAAATAGAATTCTTAGATGCAGAAGAAGAGGAAAACTCGTATATTGCTTTAGATCCTTCCAAAATTACCTCAGAACATACACATTTAGAAATATGGGCTCCAGCAATGCTAGGAATTACAGCATCTATAATACCATATCCAGAACATAATCAATCTCCAAGAAATACATACCAATCAGCAATGGCCAAACAAGCCTTAGGATTATATGCAGCGAATTATCAATTAAGAACTGATAGTAGATCCCATCTATTACATTATCCACAAAAACCTTTAGTTCAAACTAGAGCTATACAAGCAATAGGCTATAATGAGAGACCTGCAGGAAATAATGCAGTATTAGCAGTAATGTCATTTACGGGATATAATATGGAAGATGCAATAATAATGAATAAATCATCAGTTGAAAGAGGTATGTTTAGATCTACATTCTTTAGATTATACTCAGCCGAAGAGATAAAATACGCTGGAGGTCAAGAAGATAAAATAGAATTACCAGAAGCTGGAGTAAGAGGGTATAAAGGAAAAGAATATTATAGTAATTTAGATGATAATGGAATAGTATCTCCAGAAGTAGAAGTAAAAGGTGGAGATGTGCTAATAGGTAAAGTAAGTCCCCCAAGATTCTTGCAAGAATTTAAGGAATTATCTCCAGAACAAGCAAAAAGAGATACATCAATAATAACTAGACATGGAGAAAGAGGAATAGTAGATTTAGTTCTAATAACAGAAACCTCAGACGGCAACAAGCTAGTAAAGGTGAGAGTAAGAGATCTAAGAATACCAGAGTTAGGTGATAAATTTGCCACTAGACATGGGCAAAAGGGAGTTATAGGTATGCTTATCCCTCAAGCAGATATGCCATATACTACTGATGGTATAGTTCCAGATATTATATTGAATCCGCATTCGTTACCTTCTAGAATGACATTGGGACAAGTAATGGAAGCTTTAGCAGGTAAATACGCAGCATTGTCCGGTAAGATGGTCGATGCGACTCCATTCTATAATACTCCTATTGATGAGTTACAACAAAAATTCGTTAATTATGGTCACTTAAAGGATGGATCAGAAGTAGTATATGATGGAAGAACTGGACAGAAAATTAAGGGAAGAGTGTTAGTTGGTGTTGTTTATTATCAGAAATTACATCATATGGTTGCAGATAAAATGCATGGAAGAGCAAGAGGTCCAATACAAATACTTACTAGACAACCTACAGAAGGAAGAGCAAGAGAAGGAGGATTAAGATTTGGAGAAATGGAAAGAGATTGCTTGATAGGATATGGAGCTGCCATGGTAATTAAAGATAGATTACTTGATAATTCAGATAAAACAACTGTATATGTCTGTGATCAGTGTGGATTTATAGGTTGGTATGATAGAAATAAGAATAGACTAGTTTGTCCAATTCATGGTGATAAAGCAAACTTATATCCGGTAACAATATCTTATGCTTTTAAACTATTACTTCAAGAATTGATGAGTATGGTAATTGCTCCAAGGTTAGTTTTAGGTGATAAAGTTCCTTTAAGAGGTGATAATAATGAGTGAAAAAATAGTTAAAGGAGTAAAATTTGGAATATTATCTCCTGACGATATAAGAAAAATGTCAGTAACTGCTATAATAACCTCAGATGTTTATGACGAAGACGGTACACCAATAGAAGGTAGTGTAATGGATCCAAGATTAGGAGTCATAGAGCCTGGACAGAAATGCCCTACATGTGGTAATGTAATGGGTTCATGTCCTGGCCATTTTGGCCATATAGAGCTTGTAAGACCAGTACTGCATATAGGATTTGTAAAGCATGTATATGATCTTTTACGTTCTACTTGCAGAAGATGTGGAAGAATAAAAATAGCTGATGATGAATTAGATAGATATAGAAGAATATATTTAGCAATTAGAGGTAGATGGCCTTCAGCAGCCAAAAGATTGATAGAACATGTGAAAAGGACATCAATGAAATCAACTGTATGTCCACACTGTGCAGAAAAACAACTTAAAATAAAGTTAGAAAAACCCTATAGTTTTTACGAAGAAAGAAAAGAAGGTGTAGTTAAACTAACGCCTTCTGACATTAGAGATCGTTTAGAAAAAATTCCTGATGATGATGTGGAATTATTAGGTTATGATCCAAAAAACAGCAGACCAGAATGGATGATTTTGACAGTGCTTCCAGTTCCACCTATAACTATCAGACCATCTATAATGATAGAAAGTGGAATAAGAGCAGAAGACGATTTAACTCATAAGCTAGTTGATATCGTAAGAATTAACGAAAGATTAAAAGAAAGTATTGATGCAGGAGCTCCTCAGCTAATTGTAGAAGATTTGTGGGACTTATTACAATATCACGTAGCAACATATTTTGACAACGAAATTCCTGGATTACCTACATCTAAACATAGATCTGGAAGACCTTTGAGAACACTGGCACAAAGGTTAAAAGGAAAAGAAGGAAGATTTAGAGGAAACCTATCAGGTAAAAGAGTTGATTTTTCAGCCAGAACTGTAATATCTCCAGATCCTAATATTAGTATAGACCAAGTAGGAGTTCCAGTTGATATAGCAAAGACATTAACAGTCCCAGAAAGGGTAACAAAATGGAACATAGAAAGGATGAGAGAATATGTAATTAATGGTCCAGATAAATGGCCTGGTGCAAATTATGTAATTAAGTCTGACGGAAGAAGAATAGACTTAAGGTATGTTAAAGATAGAAAAGAGTTTGCATCCACATTAGCTCCAGGTTTCATAGTAGAAAGGCATCTTATTGATAACGATGTAGTAATTTTCAATAGACAGCCATCATTACACAGAATTTCAATGATGGGACATAAAGTAAAAGTATTACCTGGAAAAACATTTAGATTAAACTTGTTAGTATGCCCACCATATAATGCTGACTTTGATGGAGACGAAATGAATTTACATGTTCCACAATCAGAAGAAGCTATAGCGGAAACAAAAGAATTAATGATAGTTCACAGAAATATCCTAACTCCTAGATATGGAGGCCCAATAATGGGTTCAGCACAAGATTATATAAGCGGAGCATACTTATTAACAGTAAAAACTACACTTCTAACTAAAGATGAAGTTGAAACAATATTAGGAGTTTCAAATATATCTAAAGATATAGGAGAGCCAGCTATTCTAGCTCCTAAGAAGCTTTATACTGGAAAACAATTGGTAAGTCTATTCTTGCCTGAAGACTTTAATTTCCATGGCCAATCAAATATATCTAGCGGTTCTAGAGTATGCAAAGATGAGGATTGCCCACATGATTCATTTATAGTAATTAAGAATGGAAAATTATTAGAAGGCGTATTTGATAAGAAAGCATTAGGGAATCAACAACCAGAAAGTATCCTACATTGGTTAATAAGAGAGTATCCAGAAGATTATGGCTTATGGCTAATGGATAATATATTCAAAATCTTCATAAGATATGTCGAAATGTATGGATTAACAATGACATTAGACGATGTAACAATAAGTCAAGAAGCAATTAATAAAATTCAAGAGAGATCAAAACAAGCAAACCAAGAAGTAAACGAATTAATTAGAAAATACAAAGAAGGAGAATTAGAGCAAATACCTGGAAGAACATTAGAAGAAAGCTTAGAAAATTACATATTAGACGCTCTAGATAAGTTAAGAAACGACGCTGGAGAGATAGCTACTACTTACCTTGATCCATTCAATAATGTCTATATTATGGCAAGAACTGGTGCAAGAGGAAGCGTATTAAATATTACCCAGATGGCAGCAATGTTAGGTCAACAGTCAGTTAGAGGTGAAAGAATATCTAGAGGATATTATGAAAGAACATTACCACACTTTAAGAGAGAAGATATATCGCCAGAAGCGAGAGGATTCATTTACTCATCTTTCAGATCAGGATTAAATCCAATAGAAACATTCTTCCATGCAGCTGCTGGTAGAGAAGGACTAGTAGATACCGCAGTAAGAACATCGCAAAGCGGATATATGCAAAGAAGGCTAGTTAATGCATTATCAGACTTAAGAACAGAGTATGATGGAACAATAAGAAGTTTATATGGAGAAATAATACAAACTTTATATGGTGGAGATGGAGTCCATCCTATGTATAGTTCCCACGGTAAAACAATAGATATAGATAGAATTCTTGAAAGGACAATAGGTTGGAAGAGGTGAAAATAAGTGATTAAAGAAGAAGCAAAATCATATTTTGAAGAAAAGATAAATTATTTGAGTTCAATATTTCCAACTGACCTTATAAATAAGGTAAAAGAAAAAATGCTATCTTATCCAGTAGAAATGACAAAAGAAGATATTGATAATGTAATAAACCTTATTCTAAAAGACTATGATCGCTCATTAATAAATCCTGGAGAAGCATCAGGAGTAGTTGCAGCACAATCCATAGGGGAACCAGGTACACAAATGACGTTAAGAACGTTCCACTATGCTGGAGTTAGAGAGCTAAACGTCACATTAGGTTTGCCTAGATTAATCGAAATTGTTGATGCTAGAAAAACTCCTTCGACTCCTATGATGACTATCTATCTTACGGATGAGTATAAATTCGATAGAGATAAAGCAATATCTGTAGCAAGAAAAATAGAATATACTAAAATTGAAAATGTTGTAGATTCTACAAGTATTGATATTGCTTCAATGGCGTTAATAATTCATTTAGACGAAAAAATGCTTAAAGATAAAGGAATAGAAGTTGACGAAATTGAAAAAACCATCAAAAAGCTAAAACTAGGCGATTTTATTATTGAAAAGCCAGATGATTTAACTTTAAGTATAGAATTCCAAAATATGGATAACATAACAGGATTATTTAAGGCTAGAGAAAAAATCTTAGGAACAAAAATTAAAGGAATTAAAGGAATAAAAAGAGCAATAGTCCAAAAAAGAGGAGATGAATATATAATTATAACTGATGGATCAAATTTAGAAGGTGTGCTTGGTATAAAAGGTGTAGATGTATCTAGAGTAGAAACTAATAATCTTCATGAAGTAGAAAGCGTATTAGGTGTTGAAGCTGCTAGAGAGCTAATAATGAAAGAAATAAAGAAAGTTTTAGATGATCAAGGTTTAGATGTTGATATAAGGCACATTGAATTAGTTGCTGATATAATGACAAGAACAGGAGAAGTAAAACAAATAGGTAGACATGGAGTAACTGGAGAAAAAACTAGCGTATTTGCTAGAGCAGCATTTGAAGTTACAGTAAAACATCTATTAGATGCAGCAGCTAGAGGTGACGTTGAAGACTTTAAAGGTGTAGTAGAAAATATTATTATTGGGCAACCTATAAAACTAGGAACTGGAATGGTTGAGCTTCTGATGAAGCCTGCCTCGAGGTGATAAAAATGTCTCAACAAATTTCGTTAGAATCAGAAATAAAAAATCTATTAAAGTCAGGAAAAATAATATTTGGAAGTAGAAAAACTATAAAATTATTAAAAAATGGAAAGTTAAAGATGGTAGTTATAGCCTCTACTTTAAAGTCAACGTTAAGGCAAGATATAATATATTATTCTAAAATATCTGGTATACCAGTATATGAGTATCCTGGAAGTGGATGGGATTTAGGAAAATTAGCAGGTAAACCATTTCTTATATCTACTATAGGTGTTTTAGACGTTGGAAATTCTAAAATAATGGAGATAGGAAAGCCCATATCATGAGGTGTAAATATTGCCAGAAATCAAAATAACCCAAGATGAAATAAGATATTTATCTCTTTTTCAAACAGTAACAAAAATAACAGCAAAAGATTGTATAGTAGATGAAGAAAATAATAGGATAATTTTCCTAGTTAATCCTCAAAATATGGGAGTAGCAATAGGTAAAAGCGGAGATAATGTAAAAAAGCTTAGAAAAATTTTAGGAAAAGACGTAGAAATCGTAGCATATAGTGATAATTTAGAAGATTTAGTTAAAAACCTCATGGCTCCAGCTAAAGTAAAAAGCGTAAGAGTTGTAGATAATGATAGTAAAAAATCAGTTTATATTACTGTAGATGCTCAAGATAAAGGCTTAGCAATTGGAAAAAGTGGTAAAAACGTTTTAAGAGCTAAATTAATTTTAAAAAGATATATGGATATAGACTCAGTAATTATAGTTTGAGGGTTGTAAAGTGTCAGGCAAATCACCAAAAGGATTATATGCAGCTAGGAAATTAAAATTGAAAAGATTAAGATTTAGATGGAGTCAAAGATCATTTAAAACTAGAGTATTGCAATTAAAGAAGAAGTTTGACCCATTAGAAGGGGCTCCAATGGCCAGAGGAATAGTTTTAGAGAAAGTAGGTATAGAGTCAAGACAGCCTAATTCAGCAGTTAGAAAATGCGTTAGAGTTCAATTAGTAAAAAATGGAAGAGTAGTTACAGCTTTCGTACCTGGCGATGGTGGAGTTAACTTTATCGATGAACATGATGAGGTAGTAATAGCAGGAATTGGTGGAACATTAGGAAGATCAATGGGAGACTTACCTGGAGTAAGATATAAAGTAGTTCTAGTTAATGGAGTATCTTTAGATGCATTATACAAAGGAAAGAAACAAAAACCAGTAAGATAAAATAATTTTTAGTTATACTTTAAATAGCTAAGACATACTATTTGTTTTCTTCTCCCCCTTGTTTTCTTTCTTTTTCTTGATCGTCAACAAGCGTCTTCCTGACATATATTGGCTTATTAGAAATTAAAGCTAGATATATCGCATGACTAGGTATCATCCTTTTTTGAATTATAACACCATCAAACTTCAATTCGATAGTAGCAATATATAAAGATCCAGAAATATCATCTATTATAACTTTATTTATATGTTTACTTAATTCATCAGTAACCTCAGGGATAAACGCTAAGATATCAAATATATTCTCTCTTTTATCATTTAGAATACTATCTTCTTCAGTCTGTTTCTTTAACTTATTTATTGCTATAACTATTTCTACTGGAACATAAAATAAATTAAATTCTCGTCCATCATCTAGATAGCATACCATTACAGGCAATCCATCTAGAGGGTATATGAATGCATCAACCTTATTTACCTTTATGTAACCTCTTTCTTCCTCAGACATTATCATAATAAATATTAGCTATAAACATATTAAACCCTTCATTAATAGTTAGTTATATTAATCTATGAAATACATGGGTAAGTATAATGAGCGATTACGAGTTAAGTAAACTAGATGTAAAAATATTTGGAAAATGGGATACTAAAGTAGAAATAAAAGATCCTAGCTTAAAGAAGTATATATCATTAATGCCAGTCTATCTTCCACATTCAAGTGGTAGATATCAACATAGAAGATTTGGAAAAGGAAAAATGCCAGTTATAGAGAGGCTAATTAACGAATTAATGAGACCAGGCAAAAATAAAGGCAAAAAAATGCTTGCTTACAACATAGTAAGAGCTTGTTTCGAAATAATTTATGCTAGAACTGGACAAAATCCAATACAAATTTTAGTAAATGCAATTCAGAACTCAGCTCCAAGAGAAGAAGTCACAAGAATAATGTATGGAGGAATAGTTTACTACGTAGCAGTAGATGTTTCGCCACAGAGAAGAGTTGATTTAGCATTAAGATATCTAGTAGAAGGAGCTAGAAACTCCTCATTTAACAATCCTAAACCTATTGATGAATCATTAGCTGAGGAAATATTAGCAGCAGCCTCAAACGATCCAAAAAGCTATGCAGTGAGAAAGAAAGAAGAAACCGAGAGAATTGCTCTAAGTTCAAGATAAGCTAATTTTTTAATGAAGAATGTATTAGATTGCGTGAGAGTGAATAACAAATGTCTCAAAAACCTCACTTGAATTTAATAGTAATAGGCCACGTAGATCACGGAAAAAGCACATTAGTTGGAAGACTATTAATGGAAAGAGGATTTTTGGATGAAAAGACAATCAAAGAAGCCGAAGACGCAGCAAAGAAGTTAGGTAAAGAATCAGATAAATACGCATTCTTATTAGATAGATTAAAAGAAGAAAGAGAAAGAGGCGTAACAATAAATTTAACTTTCATGAAATTTGAAACACAGAAGTACTTCTTTACGATTATAGATGCACCAGGGCATAGAGATTTCGTAAAGAATATGATTACAGGAGCTAGCCAAGCTGATGCAGCAATTGTAGCCATATCAGCTAAAAAAGGCGAATTTGAATCAGGAATGAGCGCTGAAGGACAAACCAGAGAACATATAATTTTAGCAAAAACTATGGGAATAAACCAAGTAATAGTAGCAGTAACTAAAATGGACGCAACAGATCCTCCATATGATGAGAAGAGATTTAATGAAATTAAAGATGTAGTAACTAAATTTATGAAAAGCTTTGGGTATGATATGAATAAAGTAACATTCGTTCCAGTAGTAGCAATAACCGATGAAAATGTAACTAAAAGATCAGAAAATATGAAATGGTATAATGGTCCTACATTAGAGGAAGCATTGGATAAATTAGAAGTCCCACCAAAACCAGTAGACAAACCATTGAGAATTCCAATTCAAGAAGTATATTCTAAATCCGGAGTAGGTACAGTGCCAGTGGGAAGAGTAGAAAGCGGAGTACTAAAAGTAAATGATAAACTAGTGTTTATGCCAGCAGGAAAGACTGGAGAAGTAAGATCTATAGAGACTCACTATACTAGATTAGAAAAGGCAGAACCAGGAGACAATATTGGATTTAATGTTAGAGGTGTAGACAAAAAAGATATCAAAAGAGGAGATGTAGCAGGACATACAGACGTTCCTCCTACGGTTGCTGATGAATTTACTGCTAGAATTATTGTCATATGGCATCCGACAGCAATAGCAGTTGGATATACACCAGTATTGCACATTCATACTGCAAGCGTAGCATGTAGAATATCTGAAATAGTCTCAAAATTAGATCCAAAGACTGGTAAAGAAACAGAAAAGAATCCACAATTTATAAAGCAAGGAGACATTGCAGTAGTAAAGTTTAAACCAATAAAGCCCTTATGCGCAGAAAAATACAGTGACTTTCCAGCATTAGGAAGATTTGCAATGAGAGATATGGGTAAAACAGTAGGAGTAGGAGTAATAAATGACGTAAAACCACAAAAAGTTGAGATCAAATAATTTTTAGACTTATGGTGTTTTTATGCCCTCAAAAGCTAGGATCAGATTATGGAGCAATAATGTTACTGATCTTAATTATGTGGTTAATCAAATCAAAGCTATAGTTGATAAAACTGGTATAAGTATGAGAGGTCCAGTGCCATTGCCCACTAAGAGAATGGAAGTTCCATTAATGAGATTGCCACACGGTGAAGGAAGGAAAAAATGGGAGAAATGGGAGATGAGCATACATAAAAGAGTAATTGATATTTCAGCTGACGAAAGAGTAATGAGACAATTAATGAGAGTTAGAGTTCCAGAAGATGTTTATATTGAGATAGAGTTAGTGTAAAGATTTTTAAGTTTTTTATCTAATTATTAAACGTGCCGAGGTGCCCGAGCGGACTAAGGGGTCGGTCTGGAGAACCGATGGGGGAAACCCCACACGGGTTCAAATCCCGTCCTCGGCGTCTCATTTTAACTTTCTTCTGTCTCTAGAAAACGCTAAATTTAAATTGCTTGCATTAAGTTTTTCTTGATTATAATGCCCGCAATAGAAATAGGAAGAATATGTGTAAAAACAAGAGGTAAAGATGCAGGTAAAAAATGTGTAATAGCAGATATATTAGACGATAATTTTGTGTTAATAACAGGACCAAAGAAAATTTCAGGAATAAAGAGAAAAAGAGCAAACATATTACACTTAGAACCAACAGATAAAAAAATTGATATACAAAAAGGAGCTTCAGACGATGATATTGAGAAAAAAATTCAAGAAGCAAATCTTACAGAATTTATGAAGGAAAAGTTAAAGATAAAAATACCAGTGATTTAAATGGATTTTTATCCATTTATATATAAGATAGATGAATACTGTAAATACAAAAATAATTGGAATATAAGAAAAGAAGCTCAAACGTCTGAAAATATAGGTTTTTTTCCAGATAAACGCGATATTACTCTTCTAATTAAGAACTCTATAATAAATATTGATAAACCAGCAGGCCCAACAAGCCATGAAGTAGCATTTTGGATAAAACAAATGTTTAAAGTAAATAAAGTAGGTCATGGAGGGACCCTAGAGCCTTAAAAGGCGGGGCAATCCCAAAGTAACCGGAGTACTCCCAATAGGACTAGAAAATGCCACGAAAATATTACCATATACAACCAAAGCAGGAAAAGACTACATGTGCGTAATGGAATTACATTCGGATGTAGAAAAAGAAAAAGTAGCAGAAGTAGTAAATCAATTTAAAGGAAAAATCTATCAAAGACCACCCGTAAGATCATCAGTTAAAAGAAGATTAAGAGTAAAAAAAATTCACGATATAGAAATAGTTGACTCTGAAGGAAGACTATACTTACTAAAAATTTCTTCAGATCCAGGAACTTATATGAGAAAAATATGCCATGATATTGGAATAATCCTAGGCTGTGGAGCCCACATGAGAGAACTAAGAAGAATAAAATCAGGCATATTTACAGAAGACAACCTAGTAACATTACAAGAAGTTTCAGAAGCTTTATACATGTGGAAAAACTGTAAAGATGAAACAGATTTAAGAAAAATACTAATGCCTATGGAAATAGGACTTTGCGGAATTCCAAAAATAATTATAGACGACAATACAGTAGATGCAATATCTTACGGCGCACCATTAAATTCTCCAGGAATAGTCGCATACCAAAACTTCAGAAAAGGAGATATGGTAGGAATACTTACGTTAAAAGGAGAAGCAGTAAGCATAGGAATAGCAAAAGTAGATTCTGATAAAATTCCAGACAGAGGAGAAGTTATATCTACAAAACGAGTATTAATACAAAGAGATCTATATCCAAAGGCATGGAAAAAATGAGCATTTTTGTAATTAATGAAGTAGTAGAAGGAATTCCACTATCATTAGTAAGCCATCCAGGATTATTTTCCAAAAGAAAACTAGATTTAGGAACAAGAGCATTTATAGAAAACCTTATACTACCTGAAGAAGGCACAGTAGTAGATCTAGGCTGTGGATATGGTCCAATAGGAATATTCATTGCATTAAAAAATCCGAAACTGAAAATTATAATGTTAGATATAAATCCATTAGCAGTAAAAACAGCAAAATTAAACGTACAAAGATATCATCTAGAAAACAGAATAGAAGTACAAAAAAGCGACGTACTAACAGAACTAAAAACTAAAGTAGCAGCCATATATTCAAACCCACCGCTGTCAAAAGGAACAGATTTCCTAGAAAAATTTGCAGAACAATCCTCTCAAAAGTTAGACGAAAAAGGATTTATCCAAATGATAGTATATAAAGGAGAAAGAAATGTAATAAAATATTTCTCAAAATACTTCAACAACATAAAAGTCATAAAAAGAATAAAAGGGTATTCACTCATAATAGTTAATAATTAAAACTATTATAGTCAATTAAATATTGCCAGGGTGCCCGAGCGGACTAAGGGGCTGGCCTTGAGAGCCAGTAGGGGAATCCCTGCGCGGGTCCGAATCCCGTCCCTGGCGTTGAAGGAGAAACACCTCCTTCAGCCCTTAATTTCTCACATTTTACATTTGATGTAGCATATGTTATCTTTTATCTCAACGTTTTCGATAAATGGAGACGACAACAACAATTAAAAAGGACATGTCTGTAATCACGTCATAAATTAAAATAATTAAGCTTAAACGTTAATTCCCGTAAACCGCATATTTATATTGTAAAGCTAGTTTTTCCTCTTTAACTTTATTTGTGCGTCTAAATTCATAGTGAAAGGGATTGTTGAATACATTTATTCGTTATTTCATTAACTTTAAATAAGGTAACTCAATATTAAATTATGCCGCAGTAGTATAGTGGCCTAGTATGAGGGCCTGTCGAGCCCTTGACCCGGGTTCAAATCCCGGCTGCGGCGCCTTTTTGCCGCGCTTTGTTCTAAAAGCTGAAGTATTATTCAGTTAGTATGTGCTGTATTTTTTATTTTGTATAGTATTTTTTGTATCTTAGGAATCTTTTTTCTTCTTCCATGAGGGTTAAGTAGAATTTTTCTTCTCCTTCTGGTAATTTTCCTAATACTTTTCCTAGATTGTTAGGTCCTACTCCATTAACTGCTAGTGCTATGAATGTATTTTTTCCGTATCTTGAAAATAGTGATGCTATTTTTTGTGCTTCTTCTAGTTTGTATGTTTCGTTTCTTTTTAGTTTTTCTCCTTTGATTTTTTTTCTTATTATTTCTTTTGTTTGTTTGTCTTCTGGGTATGTTGCTGTTAGGAATGCTGAGCCACATTTTGGACATTTATCTGGTGTGTTTTTAACTGATGTTTGTTGATTCCAACCGCATACTAGGCATATTATCTGGATTTCTTTTGCTTGTAGTCTTTTCTTATATATTTCTAGCATTATAGGTTCTGATTCTGTATTTTGTGATAATATTAGGAGTTTATCTAGAAAGTCTTTCGATAATGGTGACGGTATTGGAGTTTCTAATATTTTCCAAGAGAATTTTTCTAAAAGGTGGAGTATTTCTAGGTCGTGGTTTTTGACTAAAAGTTCTTTTATGGCTTCTTTTCCTATGATAGTGTTTGTATAGGCTTTTAATAGGGTTGAACTTATGTTTTTTATATCTTTTTCTTTGTCTATTGCTCCGAATCTTTCTGCCTCTGTAAGTAATTTCCATTTGAATTGTGGGGTTTGTTGTATTGAGATTTCTATTATTTCTTTTGCTTTTTCTTTATCTAATTTTAGTATGTAGTCTATTGCGTTTTGAATGTCTTCTGTGGATATTGGAATTACTGATGATAATACTATATGGTAAGGATCATTTCTATAATTGATGGATATGTTTTTTTCTTTAGATATGGTAAATGATAGTAGTGAACCTAAGGTATTGTTTCCTTTACTGCCAAAGGGTGAGTTAATTACTATTAGATCTTGTTGTATTACTTCTACTAATATTTCGTTTTCTTTAAGTGTGGGGAATTTTTTGTTTTTGTATTCTTCTACTATATTCTGAATTTCTTTATATTCTGATTTTGTTTTTTCATTTAATATGTCTTGTAATTCTTTGTAAACTTCTAATGAGACTTCTTTTTCTACTGGTATTGATTCGCCGAACCAGCTTGGTAATATTCCATTTTTTAATGTTGCTTTTTCTACGTATATGTTATTTTCGGAAATTGAAACTACTTTCCATAGTTTTCCAGCTAGGACGAATATTGTGTCTTCATCTAGTGTTAATGCAAAATCTTGGTCTAGTGTTCCTATTTTTGAATTTGATGAAATTTCTATTACTTCAAAGTTTTTGATGGAATCTGGTATCATGCTTGTATTATAATAATATTTCCATGCTCTCATTGATGGCTTAAGTTGGCCGTCTTTGTTTTTGATTATTTTTTCTGATTCTAGCAATTCTATTACGTCGTCTATTTCGGATTCTGTTATATCTGAAAAGTAAACTGATTTATGTAATATATTTGCTATTTCGTCTTTTTTTGAGTATCCTTCTAATATCATTCCTACTAGTTGGTGTGCTAATACATCTAGTGGTGAGTGTTCGTAGTTTGGTTTTTCTAAATATGCTTGTTTGGCTAGCTTGATTAGATTTTCACATTCTAAGATGTCAAATGGATAGTCTGATGGTATGATTATTCCTTTTGATTTCTTATTAATTGAGTGGCCGCTTCTTCCTACTCTTTGTAATAATCTAGTGGTTTGTTTTGGTGACATATATTGTACTATTAAGGATATGAATCCTATATCTATTCCTAATTCTAAACTGGATGTTGAAATTATAGCGTCTAATTTTTTATTTTTAAAATTTTTCTCTATGTCTACTCTTATTTCTCTGGATAGTGAGCCGTGGTAGGTGGATATGTTTTGGCTAAATAGTGAATGTAATTGGTTTGCAAGGAATTCTGCTGTTTCTCTGGTGTTTGTGAAAACTAGAGTTGGTTTGTTTTTTTCTATTATTTCTGAGATTGTTTTTAATCTTGCTATTGTTGTAGGGTTCAGCCCATGTTTTACTGATAAATCTATTATGCTCTGGTCTGATGAAATATCTGGTACTTCTAGTGATATATCGAATTCTTTTATTGCGTCTATTTTGGCTATTTCTACGTTATTTTGAATGTCAAGGTATTTTGTTGCTAAATTTAAATCACCTATAGTTGCAGATAATCCTATTATTTGTAAATTGTTTGCTATTGCTTTTAATCTTTGTAGTGCTACTGATAGTTCATATCCTCTTTTTTCATATAGCATTTCTTGTAGTTCGTCTATTATGATCCAGTTAAGGTTTCTAAATAATTCACGATAATTCTTGTTTAAAATTAAATATTGTAGGCTCTCTGGTGTTGTTATAAGTAAGTCTGGAGGGTCTTGAATTATATTTTTTCTCTCTTTAGTTGATGTATCTCCGTGTCTTGTCTTTATTTTTATTCCTAGTTCGTTACCTATTTTTTCTAATCTAGATTGAAGGTCTCTATTTAGTGCTCTTAAAGGTGTTATGTATAATGATGAGATTTCTTTTGGTCTTTTTGCGAAGATTAAGTAAAAGACTGGTATTATTGCTGCTTCTGTCTTGCCGAATCCTGTTGGTGCTATTATCAAAGTATTACTTCCGGATAAAATTTTAGGGATAGCTATCTTTTGGATTGGAGTGAGATTTTTATATCCTAATTGGTGTAATTTATCAGCGAATGATTGGATTTCAGTAGTCATGATCTAATTAAAATATTATCATGGAGATAATAAGGGTATGCAGGACATTAGGCATTTGGCGTTTTCTATTGTGATACTGTTGGAGGGGATTGTAGCTAGATTTTATTTTTATCATCCAAGTAGTTTATATTATGATGTTTTAGATTCTCTATTTCTGATATTTGTAGTCTTTGCTGATGCTATTATTTCCTACATATTATTTTCGTCAATAGTTATATCTTTGGCATATTTGTTATCTATTGTTGTAATTTTTAGTATATTCAATTTTAATATTTTAAGTTTTACTTATGTTGCATCTTATTTTGCTGGGGATAGTATTTCTTTTTTCTTTATTTCATTAATTAGAAGGAGGGTTGATGAATCTTTTGTTTCGCAATTAAGTAGTATTAGACTTAAAATTAATTATATTAATACTATTATATTAGCTATAATCTTTGTATTATCAGTATTTTTAGATTTGTTGATTATACATAATGTTTTTCTAGCTATAGGTGGAATATTTTCTTTTTTGGTTTTATTGTTTGTTAGTGAAGTTGAATACTCGCCTTTATTATTTTTGAGTTGGGTTAGTTTTCCTTATCTTTTATCTCAAATTGGAGCAAGTGGGAGCAGATCTGGAATATATATTGGAAATGTTGTTGGTGTACTAAGGAGGAGTATTATAAATTCGTCAAGAATAACTACTAATAGTGTATATAAGTGGGTTTCTTCTAGGTCTAAGTTTTATCTTGATATGCATAATAATAAGAATTTTAATATGATAATTTTAGGTACTAGTGGTTCTGGTAAGTCTCATTTAGCTAAGAATATTATTTCTAACAGTAAACTAGGATTTTTGATTTTTGATATTCATGGTGAATATAATATAAGGGATGCGGAAGTTATTGATGCTTCAAGGATTTCTATTAATCCGCTTTCATTGTTTGGTCAGTCTCCTAGGCAGAGAGCTTTAGAAGTCGCATATATGATAAGATCTTTATTTAATCTAGGTAATTTGCAGACTATTGATTTATATAATTTAATTTTGGAGACTTATGAAGATAAAGGCATATATGAAGATGATGAAAAGACCTGGATTAATAAACCACCTAATTTTAGAGATGTATTGGTTTTAGTAGAAAAGAAGAAGAGGATAGTTAATACTACTCAAGAAATAAATAGGTTAGAGTCTATTTCTCCTTATATTTCGTTTTTAGTTTCTAATACGTTTATGGATACTTCTATAGATATTTTTGATATATTAAATAAAAATGTCATAATAAATTTTTCAAAAGTCACTATTCCTGAAATAAAATATATTATCATTGAGACTTTGCTAGCTTCAATCCAATCATATATGTATTTAACTGGGCAATCAGATTTAAGGAAGATTGTAGTAATTGATGAGGCTCCTTTTATTCTTTCAAAAGAGAGCGGAGAGCAATTAGTTGAAAGATTATTTGCTGAAGGTAGAAAGTTTGGATTTGGATTTATGGTAATTTCGCAGACTGCTGAATATGTTAAGAAGCTTATTCCTAATTCTTCTTATGTGTTAGTACTAAGCATGGTAGATCCTAATGAAATTGAGTATTTAAGTAAATTATTAGGTGGACAAGATGTTGAGATATATAAAGCTATCTATAATACTTTACAGAGATTAGATCGTGGATTGATTATGACAAGAGATATATTGCGGAATGAGATAATTTTGGTTCGTTCTAATTAGGTGGAATCCATGCCAGACGATTACGAATCAAATGATACTGAAGAGAAAAATAAGTTAGAGGAAAAAGAAGATAAAACAGAAGAGGAAGAAGAAGGGGAACTTCCTCCTCTATCTCTGCAAGATATAGAATTATTAATGGAGAACACAGAAGTATGGGATGAATTAATTTCTGGTAAAATAAGTGTTGATGAAGCAAAGCAGTTATTTAGTGAAAATTATTCTAGGCTTTCAGTTACTACAAAGAGAAAATCTAATAGTAAAAAGAAAAAGCCTATAAAAAGCAAATCAAAGAAAAAGAAAGACAAAGATGAAAATGAGGAGGAAGAATAATGTTTAAGGCAGTTTATTCAAGTTCGTCTGATTTCTATCATATTTTAACTGCCTTATCTAAACTTACGGATAATCCTGTTTTTAATTTCACAGAAAATGGAATAATTATTAGGCATTTAACAGATGATAAAGTATTAATGGGAGTAGTTAAGTTTACTAAAGATTCGTTAGATGATTATGAAATCGAAAAACCCATTTCAATTAAAATTAGTGTTAATGATATTAAAAAGATAATGACTAAAGCAAAATCTAAAAATTCTAGTATAGAATTAAGTGAGACAGAATCCGGATTAAAAATAGTTATAATAGATGAAAAAACGGGAACGAAGAGTAATATTTATGTAAAGGCAGAAAAAGGTGATATTCAAGAAATTAAGGAACCTAATGTATCTCTTTCTGTTTCTGCTTCTTTGGAAGGCGATATATTAAAAACTATAGTTGATGATTCTTTGAAGATTTCTGAAGAAATAGAATTTTCTGCTGAGAATGATTCTTTAATGGTTACCAGTGAAGAATCTGGTAAAAGTTATACGGCTATTTTAAAAAATCAACAACCACTAAACGATTTGACTATAGAAAGCTCAGCAAAGGCAGTATATAGTGGTGAAGTATTAAAGACAGTATCTACGGCTGTAGGATTTGCAAATACTCTAAAACTAAGTTTTGGAAATAATATGCCAATGAAGACTGAAGTTACATTATATAAAGATGCTAGTCTAAGTTTTTGGATAGCTCCTCGTATGTAAAAAGTATTTTTTTACCTCTTTTTATTATTGCTGGATATTTATTTTCTGCTCGTAAAATTCCTGAATTTTCTCCTTCTATAATATTGAATATGGCTTTTTCTCCTTCTTTTATAGGTTTTATTCCAAATTCTTCTGCATTAATTGTTATCGCTTTTAAAACTTCTTTTGAATAATCACTTTGTGGTTCTTGAAGTCTTGACAATAATAATGCAAACTCAGCTTCTTCCAGTATATTAGGGTTTATCCACGCCGCATTATCTGTACCTAATAAAAATTTTTTATTATCTTTTGCCATTTCAGATATTTTTGGAATTCCAGTAGAAAACCATAAATTACTTCTTGGACAAGCAACTAAGTATATACCTTTTTCTTTTATTTCGGAAATTTGATCTGTAGATAAGTTAGTTCCATGTATTATCATTTTAGGTTGTAAATATTCTAATGCGTATTCAAGATCATTTTGTAAGTTTTGTTTTAATGTTTCTGAAATATGAATTGCAATAATTTTATTTCTGAAGTATTGTCTTATCATTTTTAATTCTTCGAAATTATAGCTTGATATGCTTGATATTCCATATCCATCAGCTATTTTACTAAATGTATCTAGGTTTTCTTTAGTTATTTGATTTTTTTCTAATCTACCTAAAATAAAATAGTTTATTTTATCTTTATATTCTTCTTTAACAGAATTCGCTAATATACTTCCTTCTAATCCTTGCTCTCTGAAGTCTAATACACTATTTATTCCAAATATAGCTTCTAATTTCATAAATTGTTTGATATAATCCTTTAATTGAGAATTATCTATTTTTGAGTAGAATTTGTATTTTATACTATCTGGATCTCCTACTAATTCTTTTATAGTATTTCGTATTCCTACTTCAGGGAATGAGAAATCTCCAGTATGTACGTGAGAATTTGAGAATACAGGCAATAAAATTCCATTATTGAAACTTATTGATTTTGAATTGGATACATGTCCTTTACCAATATGTTGTATAATTCCGTCTTCATCAATTTGTATATGTACATCATTGTTGATTTCAAGATCTTCGCCTAATAACGCAATTCTAACGTTGATTGTGATATCTCCCATTTTTTGTCCCTTGTTTTTCTAATATTGTCTAGAGCTTTTGTAGCGTTTTCCATAGCGTTTCTTGCATTTGTTCCTATTCCAATACCTACCTTTATGTTGTCTATTTCATTTACCATGCTTATTATATCTTTAATATTCTCATAATTAATAAATGAAATGAAATTATCTCCTCCTAAATATTGCGTCAATCCTCCTAATCTATATAACTTATCATTTATTTTGTAGTAGATGTTATTAAAATGAATTATAGCATCATATGCTGATGTATTTAAAGTTAAACTAGTGAAATTATCTATATCAAAGTGACATACAGTTACTATTTCGTCATTTAACTTGTCCAGATAGAGATTATGATCGCTTTTATGAATGCAATTAAACGCATTTCTCTCTGCTTCTAATGGTGTTTTTCCATATCCTAAACATGCCTTTATTTTAGTAGGAGAGATCTCTGTTGCTTTATTATATATGTCTATTAAAGATTGATTAGATAATCCATCGGCTATTATTGCAAGAAAATCGTATCTTAGTGGTAGGAGAAATCCATTATTTTCTGCTGTTATTCTATTTAGCAAGTTAGATATTTGATGCTGTATTTCTTGAATTTTCCATTCTCTATCATGGCCTAAACTTTCTGTCCATTCTCGATAGTTCTCTTGTTCAATAAGAAATATTTTCATTCTATAGTCACTTTTTCGTTAATATTTTCTGGTAGTTTTCTTAATCTTTTTGCCATTTTTACTGCAGCTTCTACTGCTCTAGTAGCATATTCTTCAATTCTTTCTACTGCTTGCTCATGGCTTACGCCTGGTCCTATTATTCCTAATCCTATAGGTTTTTCATATTCTATTTCTAAATCTGATATTAATCTAGCTATTTGATTAGCTATTAGTTCATCGTGTTTGGTTTCTCCTTTAATTATGGCGCCTAATGCTGCTATACAGTCTACTGAATCAGTTTTCATTAGTTTCTTTATTGCTAATGGAATTTCAAAAGAACCTGGTACTTTAAATATTACTGTTACAGTAGCCCCTAGAAATTCTGCATGAGATATAGCTCTTTGTAACATTAGATATGTAATATCATAATTAAACTCTGCCACAACTATTCCTAATCTAATCGATTGGTCCTGCATTATTATACCCCTGGCGTAATCCTTTTCCTGCATAAGGTGTAAGTGCGTTTTTACCTTCCTTTACCAATAGAACGAGATTTTTTGCATGTTTAGAAGCTCTATCTATGGCAATTTGTTTTAGTTTTTCTTCACTATCTGCTTCATCTTCATGTACTGTTACATCTATTACATGTGTAGACGTTAATATTTGAACTGTTATTAATCCAATACTTGCCGCCAGATAACTGTATTTGTCAAGCATAGTTTTTCCTACCCAGCCTAAAGTTATTACTCCATTGCATCCTTCTTCTATTAGTTTTTTAGCTGCAACTGGTAGATCTTTAATTCCAGGTACTGTATATCTGAGTATTTCTGCATCGCTATCTTCTTTGTTTATTGTTTTTATTGCTATGGAGCCCATATCTACTCTCGAAAAAGTAGTGTCTGCAACTCCATATTTTCTCATAATATTACCTCTTTTAGAATTTCTTTTCCTTCAACAAATAAAAATCCCATATTTCTACTATACTGTAATGCTTTTTCTTTTTTTAGGCTATTTTTTTCATCCAACATTTCAGCAATTACGACGCTTTTTTCTAATCCTGCGTATGATGCTATGGTAGTGGATAATTCTGTGTGTCCTCTTCTTTTTCCTATTCCTCTAGCAATTAGTATAGGTACGTGTCCAGGCGCATAAAACTCTTGATAAAATTTGTCTTTAGCTGTTTTTTCATCTGTTTTTATCATAGAAATTATTTCATGTAATTTTTCTATTGTTAATGCTCTATCTGCGTCTGAAATTCCTGTTCTTGTATCAACGTGATTTACCCATAAAGAGAATGCTGGCTCATCCTTATATTGTGGTAATTTTACTAATTGCTTATATTGGCTATTGGATAGCATTTCAGTTTGAAATGTTAATCCTAGTTTTTTAGCTTCTTCATTTCCTGTGGCATAGCATATTAATCCTCCTGCTTCTTTTCTTAGTGTGTATATTTTTTTCCAATCTATTTTTCCTGCATAGAACATCATATCTATTTCTTCTTCTCTGCCGTCAAAATCGTAAATTAGTATTGGAAGGCCAGATTCTAGGTTTTTCCTTAATTCTTCTTTTGAGATCATGTGTTACAGTTACAGCTATAATATTTAAGTATTTACTTATTCTGTTTTAAAACTCTAAGGAATATAGTTGCAAAAATAGCTATTATTCCTATGATTATAAATGTAAATATGCTAAACTGGTTAGATTTGGAATCAGCAGCTTTACTATTGTTTGTATCAAAAGGATTGCTTGAAAATGGAGGAGAAGAATAATCTGGACTTCCTATTTTTATTTCAATAATACCAATTTGGTTGGTTCCATTAATTATTATTAAGTTGTATGTTGAGTTATAATTGCATAAATCTGCATCGTTAAGTATGTATGAATCATTTAAATGATTTAGGATTATAGAATTATTTGTAGTTATATTATATTTAGTTTGAATTATTAATGAATAAGTGAAGTTATTAAACGTTAGATTTACTATATTATGATATTTACTATTTATAATTACTTGAATTGTTAATCCATGTAAACTAAAATGAAATGTTTGGGTAGAAGTGTAAGAGTATGAAGTTATAACAGTTAATAGAATTAGCAATATAATTATTGATGATAAGGATTTAAGCATGTTAATAAATATTAGTTATAGCAAAAATAAAAAAGGTATGAGAAATGTCAGCGAGAGGGTATAATCCATATAACTGGAAAATGATAACGTTAACACAAGTATGGTTGATTGTAATTTCAGTAGTATTAACATATTTTCCAAAATATTATATTGAAGCATTTATAGCATATTTTGTAATAATAATGGCTATATCTTTTTCTATGATGTATAAAACAAATCCTATGTTTAGAGATAGAAAATTACTTTACGAAATAATGAATTCTAGAACATTATATGAAGAAAAAGATGTTACAAAATTGATGATGGCAGATAAAGAATATCAAAAGCAATATACTGATATGATAAAGAAGAATTTTAGTATGATGGGTATTTACTTAGTTTACATTATTGTATTAATTATACTTTATGGACATATAATATCATATGCTGATTCTAATCCAGATTTATACATGAGATTAGCAATATACCTAGTGTATTTTGAGGCACTATATGGAGTAGGTATTTTCATGTATAGAAAAGTGTTAAGACCAACTTCCATGTTAACAACTATGGCTCCACCTAATTATAAGATAAATGAAAAAGGTATAGTTAGTGGTAAAGGAACATCGATATTTCTTCACGCAAAATATTTATTAGATTCTGAAATCACTGTAAACAAAGAAAATCATTATGTAGAGATAGATTCTACAAAAAAGAATTTACCATATAAAATAAGGTTATATAGTAACGATATTGATAAAGTATTGGATTATATAGAAAGAATAAAGAAGCTTGAGCTCAAAAGACAGACTTCTTCTCAACAATAGAGAAATGGAAATGTGAATAAGTTGCTAAAGTATTATGAGATAATACTCCATCATAACCATTTTTAATTCCTTTTCCTTTCATATTTTTAAAGACGAATTTTTTTTCATTTACTTCAATAGGATAAGATACATGGAATTCGTGGCCTCTAATTTTTTCTCCTTTATTAGCTAGAAATGAATCCTCTAATGCAAGTAGTTCAGTATAACCTATTGTTAATTTTCCTTTAGATTTTATATCTATATCAAAGATTCCTGCCATTTGGAATTTCTTGTTTTGTTCATTTTCAATTGTTTTAGATAAATACATTAGTCCACCACATTCTGCTAAAACTGGTATATCATTATTTATCATTTTATTCAGCCAATTCTTAGTATTTTGTGATTTTTCTAAATTATCAAGATATAATTCTGGATAACCTCCTCCCAAATAAATAAAATCTGCATTTTCTACTATTTCATTAGATAATGGACTAAAAAACTCAATATTATATGATTTTTTAATTCTATCAATGTTTTCATAATAATAGAAACTGAATGCTTCATCATAAGCTATTGCAGCTATTTTATTAGGTTTCTCATTATTGTTATTTTCGTCTATGTTTATATTAATATTATCTGTATTATTAGCTATTTCTATTATAGAATCTAAATCAACATACTGTTCCACTAATTTTGATGTTATTGAAATCACGTTTTCTGGATCATATCCTTCAACTGTAAATAAACCTAAATGTCTAGATGGAATATTAAGATCCTTCGAGAAAGGGATATAGCCAAGTACTTTTATATCTTTTACTGAATTTTTGCAATATTCGTAATGAGTATTAGATCCAATTTTATTGAATATTACTCCTTCAATTTTTGCATTACCATATATTTTAAGTCCTTGAATAATTGCTCCTGCTGTACTTCCAATATTTTCACAATTAATTATCAGTATTATAGGAGTTTTTGTTACTTCAGACAGTTGGTATGTACTATAATCTAAGTTAATTCCATCGTATAATCCCATTACTCCTTCTATTACACTAATATCATAATTCTTTGAATATTTTACTAAACTTTTTAGGACGTTTTCTTTTCCCATAATGTATAAGTCTAAATTTATTGAAGGATTTTTAGTAGCTATTTTATGATATCCTGGGTCTATAAAATCTGGCCCAGCTTTAAATGGTCTTACTTTCATTTTCTTACTTAAAGCTCTCATAATTCCGGCAGTTATAGTGGTTTTACCTGAGTCACTTCTGTCAGATGCGATAATTATTCTCGGAACTTTACTCATACTTTAAAGAAAAATGAAAAGAGTTAAATGCATATTTTATATACATTCTTAATCATGAGAGTTTCATATGATGATATTAGGGATTTGAAGTCTATAGTTACCGCTTTAGCAAGGCTAGTCGATGAGGCATCAATAAAGTTCGGTACGGAAGGAGTAGAACTTATAGCAATAGATAGAGCTCATATTTCTTTAGTAAAATTATCAATTCCTAAAGATGCTTTTAAAGAATATGATGTTCAAGAAGATTTTAACTTTGGTTTTAATACCCAATATTTTCTTAAAATTCTTTCTACATCAAAAAGAAAAGAATCTATAACTTTTGAATCTTCTGATCCTTCATCAATATCTATAGAAATATCTGGAGGATTAAATAGAGTATATTCGATAAGAAATTTAGATGTTTCTCCACCAGAAATACCAGAATTGAATTTGCAATATGACGTATCAGCAACTGCAAACTCTTCAGGTTTTAAGAAAGCCATAGACGAAATTTCTGCAGTAAGTGATGTAACGATTATTAAGGCAGATGAAAACGGTTTGCTACTTAAAGGCAAATCAGAATCTGGAGTTGAAGTAGAATTGAGTAAAGATATGGGAGGATTACAAGAAATAGAACTAAGCAAGCCTACAGAATCTAGTTATTCTTCTGATTATCTTAGTGATATTTTAGTATTAACTAAGCTTTCAGGTTTCATTAAATTATCGTTTTCTGAACAGAAACCATTACAGATACAATTTAATATGGAGTCCGGTGGTAATGTAACATACTTGCTAGCACCACAAATGGGGTGATAAAATTTAAGATAGCAGTAGTTGGTAGTTATCCTAAATCTATAGCATTAGGTAAAACTATTTCTAGATATAGAGCTTCGAAAATAAGTGAAGAAAAACTCGAAAAATCAATAGAAAAAGAAGAAGAAAAATTCTTCAGTATAATAAAGAATATAGATCCTCTTACTACTACAGATGGATTATTCAGATGGGATGATATTGTAGATGTTACATTTTCTTATGTTAGTGGAGCAGAAAAAGGAGAACTAATGAGATTCTTCGATAACAATTTTTATTATAGAAAACCTGTTATAAAAAAGGAATTATCTTCTAGTCCGGAAAAATATCAACAAATATTAGATAAAGATAAAGAATTAATGAAAAAAATGGAATTAAAATCAAAGTTATCTGCTACAATATTAGGTCCATTAACTTATCTTATGCTTTCAGATAACTCATACTACAAAGAAGACGAATTATTGCATGTGTATGCCAAAATTTCCAATGAAACAATTAAAAAAATAAGTAATATAGCAGATATAATAGAAATTCATGAACCTTCTATCTTTATGCCAGGCATAAAATCAGAACTATTGAAACAACTCCCATCTATATATACAGAGATGTTATCAGGAGTAAGTAATACTACATTGCTTTTGACATATTTTAATTTAAATTCATCAAGACTTGAATATTTCTTCAACTTACCAGTAACATATTATGGTATAGATATTGTAGAAAATAAAAACAAACTTGGTATAGTATATAAGTATTTTAAAGATAAAAATATATTTTTAGGTGTACTAAATACTAGAAATACTAAACTAGAAAGAGTAAGTTTTATACGTAGAGTGATGCGTGCATCTACAGAAAAAGGAAAAGCTAAAGATATAATTATAGGCAATGCAAGTATGATGGATTTTATTCCAGAAATAATAGCCAAAAGAAAATTATATTTACTCAGAAAAGTTGAGGTGAAAAATAATGGATGAATTACCAATATTACCTACTACCGTAATAGGTAGTTATCCTAGGCCTAAATGGTTAAGAGAAGCTATAAGGTTACATAAGTCTGGTAAAGTATCAGATGAAGAACTTGCAGAATCTTTTAATGATGCTGCTCTAGCAGTACTTCATGATCATTATTTAGCTGGAATTGATGTTCCAACAGACGGTGAAGTTAAAAGAGACGAGATGGTAGAATATTTTGCTGAAAGACTAAAAGGTTTCAAATTCTATGGTCCAGTAAGAGTCTGGGGTACTGCATATTATAGAAAACCTTCTGTTGTGAGCAAAGTTGAGTATACATCTCCATTACTAGTAGACGAGTTTAATTATACCAAATCAATATCCTATACATCAAATGTAAAGATTACTATTACTGGTCCTTATACTATAGCTTACTGGTCTTATAATGAGCATTATAAAAATATGAGAGATTTAACTTTTGATCTAGCTAAAATAATTAACCAAGAGATTCATAACTTAGTAGATGCAGGAGCTAAAATCATTCAAGTAGATGAACCTGCTATACATTCTAATAAGAAAGATATAGAATGGGCAGTAGATGCAGTAAATGAGTCTGTAAAAGGCATAAATGCAAAATTAGTTATTCACATATGTTATGGAGACTATAGAATTGTAGCACCATATCTAAATGATTTTAAGGTAGATCAAATAAACTTTGCATTGAAAATTTATAACTATAAACAATTAGAATTATTTAAAAAATATGGCTATGAAAAAGAATTAGGCTTAGGAGTTATAGACGTTCATAATAGAAGAATAGAATCTGCAGAAGAAGTAGCAAAAGATATTAAGGCTTCACTAAAATATTTCCCAGCAGAAAAAATTTGGATTAACCCAGATTGTGGATTAAAGCTTTTACCTAGAAATATAGCTTTTCAGAAGTTAGTAAATATGGTAAAAGGAACAAAGATGGTGAGGGAAGAACTTAAAAAGTAACTAAGTTTTAATAATAGTGTATTAAGGTGAATATTATATGAACAAAAAAAGATCAAGAGGCAAATCTGACTCTACCAGACCAGTTAGGACAGGATCCCCTAAATGGGTTAGATTTACTAGAGAAGAAGTAGAGATGCTAGTAGAAGAATTAGCTAAAAGAGGATATCAGCCTAGCATGATAGGAGTAATATTAAGAGACCAATATGGAATACCTTTAGTAAAACAAGTCACTGGTAAAAAGATGACAAAGATATTAGAAGAGAAAAACTTAGCACCAGAATTGCCGGAAGATTTGTTTAACTTATTAAGAAAAGCAGTAAATGTAAGAAGACATTTAACAGAATACCCAAAAGATAAAGTGTCAAAGAAATCTTTAGAAGAAATTGAATCCAAAATAAGAAGACTAAGTTATTACTATAGGGAGACTGGTAAGCTTCCAGCAACATGGGTTTACGATCCATCTAAGGCCGAATTATTAGTATCTGCATCCTCATAAATAGAGCAACCTACTTCTTTAATTTTTCCTTTTAATACTAAATTGTAAGCTATTCTAGTTAGCTTGTCTGCTTCTTTATTCATTTCTCTAGGTATCCATTTAAATTCCAAAATGTAAAATTCGTTCTTTAATTTCATTATATTGTTGAAAATGGGAATAAGTCTAGGAGATTTAATTTTATATTCTCCATTCAATTGCTTTATTACCAGTTGACTATCTCCATATATTGTGGCTTCTCTTATGTTTAGTTTTAATAACATATCTATTAAACAGAAAACACCCATATATTCGGCTACATTATTAGTAGCATTAGGAGACCAAGGTTTTTCTGCTAATCCAAATCCACTTATCTTTCTGTTTTCTACATTTATTACATATCCATAAGTAGATATTCCTCCTGGATTTTTAGGTTCACATAATCCATCAAAGTAACCTATTGCTCTCAATTACTTCTTCTACCCTTTCTTTTAATACCTCAGCTACTCTTTTATCTATTCCTATTGGCTGTGCTATCAATACTTTTATTTTATTCCCTTTTACTTCTGCAAATCCTTCCTCGTTTATACCTAGTAATCTTGGAATATCTTTATAAAAATGAACTCCAGTTGCAAAAAGTAATGGTACTGCTATTATTTCAGTAGCTCCTTTATCTACAAGCATTTGAAGTGCTTCCTTAAGCTCTGGTTTATTGAATTCTAAAAATCCATATTCTACTAGTGGGAAGTAATTTTCCAGTAATTTCTTGTATTGTATTGCTACATTTTTCCATTCATCTATTCTACTACCATGTAGAACTAGAATTACACCAATCATTTTAATATCTCTAAAACTACGAGTTTATATACTTGTGTCAAAATAGCTAAGTGAAAAGGTGATTTAATTGCCAGACTTTAAAATTGTTATTTCAGATCCTGAGACAAAAAAACCTAAACAACAAAAAGTGCACGTAAAGGCAGTTGATGGAATACAATCTATGGAAGGTGAAAAAGATAAAAAAGCTTTACCAATAGCAAAGCTCAACTCCAAACTAAAGGAGTCATTAGGATTAGATAACTTAATAACATTACAAATAGAAAAGCAAGAAGGAGATAAAAAGAATAAAATTAAAGTATCATTCCTTATTCAAGTAGATGATTCTATTCCAGAAAATGAAGTTCATATAGGCAAAGGAATATCAGAAAAATTTGGCGCGGAAGATTTTGAAGCTATAGCATATCGTACAAAATCTTTCCAAATAGCAGTAGATCAATCAAAAATAAACCTGTTCGGAGTGAAGATTGGAGACACAATTAGCTTAAATATTAGTGGTGTAACGTTTAAACTTAAGATTACTGGAGGTTCGGATAATACAGGATTTCCTATGAGAGCAGATATTTCTGGCCTAGCAAAGAGAAGAGTTTTACTTTCTGGGCCTCCAGGCTATCATCCAGAAGAAGAAGGAGAAAGAAAGAGAAAAATGGTAAGAGGAGATTCCTTAAGTAATGAGATAGTTCAAGTTAATACAGTCATTTTAAGGTGATTTTTTGGCTTGGCCTAAAACTCAACCAGAAGTAAATATAGGTGTAGTTGGTCATGTAGATCATGGTAAGACTACGCTAGTTCAAGCTCTAACTGGAGTTTGGACATCGAAACATTCTGAAGAGCTAAAAAGAGGTATGACAATAAAATTAGGCTATGCAGAAGCTAGCTTTGGATTATGCAAATCTTGTAAAAAACCAGATGGGTACGTAAACGAAGAATCGTGCAAAAGTTGTGGAAGCGATGAGGAACCAGAATTCTTGCGTAGGGTATCTTTCCTAGATGCACCTGGCCACGAAATATTAATGGCTACTATGTTATCAGGAACTGCATTATTGGATGGAGCAATTCTTGTAGTTGCAGCTAATGAGCACTTCCCACAACCACAAACTAGAGAACATTTTGTAGCTTTAGGTATTGTAGGTATTAAAAATCTTATTATTGTACAGAATAAAATAGATGTAATTAGTAAAGAGGATGCATTAAAACAATACAAAGAAATTCAAGATTTTATAAAAGGTACATGGGCAGAAGGATCTCCAGTTATTCCAGTTAGTGCACTTCATAAAATTAATGTAGATGCACTAATAGAAGCTATTCAAGAAAAAATTCCTACTCCACAGAGAGACCCAACTAAAAATCCTATTATGCTAGTAATAAGAAGTTTTGACGTAAATAAACCTGGTACTACAGTTGATGATTTAGCTGGAGGAGTTTTAGGAGGAAGTATATTACAAGGAGAATTTAAGGTAGGTCAGGAGATAAAAATTTTGCCTGGCTTAAGAATTGAAGAAAAAGGAAAAGTTAAGTATGAGCCACTTTATACAAATATTTCATCATTAAGATTTGGTGATCTAGAAGTAGAATATGCTAGACCAGGAGGGTTAGTTGCAGTAGGCACTTACTTAGATCCTTCTGTTACTAAAGCTGATAGCTTAATAGGTAGTGTAGTAGCAGATGCAAAAATGGACATTCCAGTTTTAACGCATATAAGGGTTAAGTATAATCTATTGGATAGGGTAGTAGGTAGTAAGGAATTGATAAAAGTAGATCCGATCAGAACTAAGGAAAATTTAATGATAAATATAGGCTCTGCTACTGTATTAGGTGTCGTAACATCAGCAAAATCTGATGAAGCTGAGTTAGAATTAAGAAAACCGGTAGCTGTATGGCAAGATAATGCTAGATTAGTAATAAGTAGGCAGATAGGAGGAAGATGGAGACTAGTAGGATGGGGCCAAGTAAAACTCTAAAAGTTCTTGTAGACACTAATATTTTACTTTATATTGATCATAAAATAGATCCTTTTTGGATAGTAATAGATAGCCTAGATTACAAACCTTTATTTTTAATTCATGAATCTGTTTTTAATGAGCTTAAAATTCTTGAGAAGAGATATTGTAACAGTATATCTTTTCAATCTAAGATAAGATTAGCTAAAGCTTATCTAGATAAATATAAAGATATGTGGATTCTTGTTCCGATTAAAGATGATATAGGTTCTACTGACGATATTTTATTAAATATAGCAGAAAAAGAAAGATTAATCCTCTTTACAAACGATAAGGAATTAAAAATGCGCGCAATAAATAAAGGAATAGGAATAATATTTTTGACTAGAAAAGGTAAAATTATAAAATCAAACTTTCCTATTTAAGTTGATTATCCATGTTTAAAATTATTAAAGCTAAAGGAGTAGTTAGAATTCCTCCAGAGGATTTTGGTAATGATTTAGATAGTATAGCATTGCAAATACTTAAAAGTGAGTATCAAGAGCGTTTATTTAAAGACTTAGGTTTAGTGTTGGGCGTATTAAATGCAAAAGTTAGCGAAGAAGGTATGATAACATTTGGAGATGGAGCAACATATCATGAGGTAGAATTTGAATTATTATCATATGTACCCACTGTTCAAGAGTTAGTTGAAGGCCCAATAGTGCAAGTAGATAATTATGGTGTATATGTAAGTTTGGGTCCTATGGATGGATTAGTTCATATTTCTCAAATATCAGATGATAATTTTAAATTTGATTCTGTAAGAGGAATACTAGTAGGAGAAAAATCTAAGAAAGTGTTACAAAAAGGAGATATAGTAAGAGCTAGAATAGTTACTATTTCGTCGGTTTCATCATCAAATAGGCTTCCAAGAGTAGGATTAACTATGAGACAACCTACTTTAGGTAAATTAAAGAAGTGATATATTATGGCTAAATCTGTGTTTAAGGCATGTAAAAACTGTAAGGCGCTAACATTGCAAGAAGATGCGGTATGTCCAGTTTGCGGATCTAGTAGTTTTACAGATGATTGGGAGGGTATGATAATTATTCTAAATGACCAATCTGAAATAATGCAACTTATTGGAGCTAAAAAACCTTGGAGATACGCGATAAATATCAAATAAAAAACGATATTTGCTATATTTTACCAACTAATGCGAGACATGAACTATCTAGGCCTTATGGTATTTTATTTTCTCATGTTGATAATTTGGCCAATTTTCTTAATAATTTTAAGCGAATAATATCAGTTGGAGATGTAGTAACAAAAACTTTACTAGATAATGAAATAATCCCATTTTTAAGTATAGTTGATGGCAAAACAAAACGAAAAGCTTTCATAATTGATAAAAATTTTCAAGCAATTAATGTATTAAACGAACCTGGAGTAATAAGACTTAGTGTAATGAAAACTTTGTATAAGATATTAAAATCTGATACTAAAGGTACTACTTTTGTCATGGTAAATGGAGAGGAAGATTTACTTGTAATACCAGTTGTTATATATGGTAAAGAAGGAGATGTAGTTGTTTATGGCCAGCCAAATGCAGGAGCAGTTGCATTAGAAGTAAGTGAAGCAATGAAATGGAGAGTAAAAGATATTTTTTCAAAATTTGAAGTAAAAAAATGTTAAAATCCGACCTGCGCGAGTTCTTCACCATTCCGACCTTTCGAGCTTCTTCATGCACCGTATTTACTTGCTCTATTCGAATAACTAAGTAATAAATTAATAACATCTAATCCTCTTATTCTTAAACTTCCTTTTCTAGCCTCTCTTTCGTTAAAGTCCAACAGATTATCAGAAATTATATTTTCGGGTACGTACAGAAGCACTGGAACTGGATCTCCACTATGTTCTTTTAATTCAACTGGTGTAGCATGATCTCCAGTAAATAAAATAACGTATTCAGATCCAGCAATGTCTAGAATTTTGCCAATCGCTCTATCTATCTTTTCTATAGCTTTTACTTTTTCTTCTGCTTTTCCGTCATGTGATGCTGCATCTGTTGCTTTTATATGTAAAAATACGAAATTATATTTATCTTCTTTTAATAATTGTGCTGTTTTTTCCGCTTTAGCATCATAATTTGTATCTAATCCTCCAGTAGCTCCTTCCGGAGTATATACATGCATTCCTATTGCTTTACATACTCCTTTGATTAAGGCTGTAGCTGAGACGGCTGCTGCACTAAGATGTGCATAATCATGAATTTTGGGCAATTCTAAATATGTCGAGGCTCCTCTAAGTAATACTATATTAGCTGGAGGAAGACCTTTCTCTATCCTTTTTTTATTATACTCAGAAGCTGATAGGACTTCATAAATTTTTTTTGTTAATTCATTAACTATTTCTGAAGTTCTTTTTGCTTCAATACTCGAATCTAAAGGTTTACTATCTAATACTTTTTTGCCTACTTCATGCGGATCTGTATCACTTATTTTATCACTAAGTCCGCTTCCAGAAAGAACTACTGCTACCCTATGTTCTGTTCCCTTATAAAATCTAACCTTTACTCCTTTTATTCTTTCTATTCTACTATTTAGCTCTTTGACTAGTTCATTTCCTTCGTCTATTGTTCTTCCTGCTCTTCTATCTGTAACGTTTAACTCTTGATCCACTGTAGCAAAATTTCCTCTAAATGCTACGTCTCCTTGATATACTTCTCCGCCTGCTCCAAGAGCCTCTAAAGCCCCTCTACCACGATAATAAATATGAGGATCAAGACCAAAAATAGCTAAATGAGAAGTATCACTACCTGCAACTATACCTGGAGCAATTGGATCCATTAAGCCTACAAATGAAGATTTTAATAATTCTTTGATATTAGGCTTGTCGGCAGCTTCTAATGGAGTCTTGTTCCCTAATTGTTTAACTTGTCTGTCGCCTAATCCGTCTGCAATAACTAATAAAATTTTGTATTTTTTCATACTAATGCACTTCTCTTCAGATCTTTTGCCATCCTCTCATATCTTTCTATATCAGCTTTAGTTAGACTTGGAGATACTATTTCTAATGCTTTTGTAAAATGATTCATGTTCACTTTTCCAGTAAAGTTATCCATACATGTTCTTAATTCCTTATTGTAACATTCTTCATTTAATTTACCGTCTTTGCTGCATTCATTTTTAGCTTTCTGATCACATTGAGACGAAGCCTCGCGTAACATTAACATTGTAGCTTCTCTAACTACTGCTTCTAAATCTGCACCTGTATACCCTTCAGTTTTCTCAGCTATAGTTTCTAGATTAACATCATTATCTAGTGGAACATTCTTAGTATGAACTTTCAATATTTCTAATCTAGCTTGTTTATCTGGTGGAGGAACATATATTATCCTATCAAATCTACCTGGTCTTAACAGTGCTGGGTCTAATATATCTGGTCTATTTGTAGCAGCTATTACAACTACTTTATTTAATGGAGTTATACCATCCATTTCAGCTAGCAATTGATTTACCATCCTTTCTGTTACTCCACTATCAGTGGAAAATCCTCTCATTGGTGCAATTGAGTCTATTTCATCAAAGAATACTACTGTAGGTGCAGTTTGTCTTGCCCTTCTAAATATTTCTCTTATTGCTTTCTCACTTTCTCCTACCCATTTTGATAATACTTCTGGTCCACGTACTGCTATAAAATTAGCCCCGCTCTCAGTGGCTACTGCTTTAGCTAACATAGTTTTTCCAGTTCCTGGAGGTCCATATAATAGAACTCCTTTAGGAGCTCTAATACCAGCTTTTGCGAACGCATTTGGAAACTTTATTTGCCATTCTATAGCTTCTTTTAATTGTTGTTTTACATTATCTAATCCTCCTATATCTGACCATCTAACTTTTGGAACTTCTACATATACTTCTCTTAATAATGTAGGCTGTATTGACTTCATTGCATCTAAGAAATCATTCATTGATACCTTAAGCTCTTTCAATAAGTCTGCAGGAATCTGACCTTGATCAAGATTTATTTTTCCAGCTTCCATAAATCTTCTTAATGAACTCATAGCAGCTTCTTTAGCTAATGCTGCTAAGTCTGCTCCAGTGTAACCATTTGTCATTTCTGCTATGTCGTCTAAATTTACATCTTCGGTTAATGGCATATTTCTGGTGTGAACTTGTAATATTTCTTTTCTGGCTTTTACATCTGGTGGTCTTATTTCTATTTCTCTATCAAATCTTCCAGGTCTTCTTAATGCAGGATCTATAGCATCTGGTCTATTTGTAGCAGCTATTACAACTATTTTACCTCTTCCTTTTATTCCATCCATTAACGTTAAGAGCTGAGAAACAACTCTTTTTTCCACTTCTCCAGTTGTTTCTTCTCTCTTAGGAGCTATAGCATCTATTTCATCTATGAAAATTATTGATGGAGCATTCTTTTCTGCTTCTTCAAAAATTTGTCTTAATCTTTCTTCGCTTTCTCCATAAAATTTACTCATTATTTCTGGTCCATTTATGGAAGTAAAGTAAGCTCCTATCTCGCTTGCTAATGCTCTAGCTAGTAATGTTTTTCCTACTCCTGGAGGTCCATATAATAGAACTCCTTTAGGTGGTTCTATTCCTAACCTCTGGAATATTTCAGGATGTTTCATTGGTAGCTCTACAATTTCTCTTATTTTACTTTTTACATCTTCTAGATCTCCTATATCTTCCCATGTTACTTTAGGATATCCTTCTCCAGAAGATTTCATAGGTTCTTCTTTGATATCTATCTGAGTTTCTGAACTAACAAATACAAAATTTGAAGGTTGAGTTGTTACTACTGTGAGATTTATAACTCCAGTGTAAATAGGTATTGGTATTGTTTCACCTTTTGTTAATGGTTTATACATTAATTGGTCTTTTACGTAATCAACAAAACTTTGATCAAATCTTATTGGCTCTTCTGGAGCTAAAACAACTTTAGTAGCTTGATCAACTCTCGCTTTTTTTATTGTTACTTCATCACCAATAGAAACTCCTATAGTCTTTCTTACATATCCATCTATTCGTATTTCATCTTCTGGTATATCATATGCTGGCATTGCTTGTACTAAACTAGAACCAGAAGGTCCATCTATTTCTATATAATCTCCTGTTGTTATAGATAATTTATTCATTACTGATTCGGACAATCTAGCAATTTTTCTTCCTACATCTCTTTGTCTTGCTTCCGATACTCTAAGCTTAATTGAATCTGCCATTAAGAAAGTATTGCTAAACCTTTTAAATAAGTCTTATCTAGAAACACTAGTAATGAATGAACAACTTCCAGAAGTAGTTTATATGAATTCCTGCCCAAACTGTGGATGCGATATTACATCAAGCAAACTTTATAGGGGTTCTGCTTGTCACTCATGCGTACCAAATGATAAAACATTTAATTCATTGAGGGATCTTATCAATTATCTCATAGATACTAATAAATTAAAAAAACTGAACTCATATTATCATAATCTTTTAGAATTTGAAAAAGTGGAAGATTTATTTAAAAACATTCTAGGCTCTCCTCCTATTGGTCCTCAAAGATCATGGATAATTAGAGCACTAAGGGGTGAAAGCTTTGCTATTATTGCACCACCAGGATTGGGTAAAACTACTTTTGGTATAATTATGTCATTATATTTTTCTCGACTCCACAATAAAACTTTAATGTTATTTCCTACAAAAACATTAGTTACGCAGGTAATACAAAAAATTCAAGAAATGAGCAAGAGTCTTGATTTTACTCCTAAGTTAGTGTATTATTATTCTGGTTTATCTCAATCTTCAAAGCAAGAATTGGAAAAGGCTATTTCACAAGATGATTTTGACATATTTTTATCTACATCTAGATATTTAATGGCTAATTTTGATACAGTTTTTAATCATAATTATAAATATATTTTTGTAGATGATATAGATTCAGTCTTAAAGTCAGGGAAAAGTGCTTTAGTGATATTAAAGTTAGCTGGTTTTTCAGAAGAGGATATAGATACTGTTAGAGATCTTTTAAGGAAGTCTAGAAATGATCCTAATGTTTTTGATGAAATAAGAAAAATAAGGGAAAAGAAAATTAAGGATAGAATATCAATTTTTTCATCTGCAACTATAACCAAAAGTAATCCAGTATTTTCATCATTAATGGGTTTTAGACCAGGTAGTGCTTCAATATATCTTAGAAATGTAATAGATTCATATGCTTATATTAATTCGATGAACGATAGTGATTTGATAGCATTAATAAATAAAATTGTAAATAAATTAGGTAGTGGAGGGTTAATTTTTGTTCCTGTAGATAAAGGAACTGAATTTGCACAATATATAGCGAAAAATATTTCTGGAATTAAGGCTGAAGCAATATCGTCATCATCAGTCAAGAAATTAGAAAAATTTGAAGATGGAGAAATAGATTCTTTGGTTGGAGTAGCAACTCATTATGGTATTTTAGTTAGAGGAATAGACATTCCTTGGAGAATAAAATATGCACTATTTGTAGGTATACCAAGGTTTAGATTCAAATTAGGCGAAACTATGCATCCAATAGCAATGTTAAAGATGCTTACGCTGATTTCTTTGATAGTCAAGGACGATAATATTACAAAAGTATATAGAATAGTGAGAAATTACTTACGTAGAACATCTCCTACCGCTTTAGCTATGATTGCTAAGAGTGTAAAGGAGGGAAATATTTCAGATAAATACATTCAAGAAGGGTACGATATCGTAAATAAATATCTTAAGGATAAAGAAATCCTAGCTAAAATTTCTGAAATTGGAGATCTTTCTATAATTGGAGATTATGTCACAACTCCAGACTATCTTACGTATATTCAAGCTTCTGGTAGGACATCAAGAATATTTGGAGGAGAATTAACTACTGGTCTTTCAATTCTTTTAGTAGATGATAAAAAATTATTTGAATTATTGAATAGAAAATTATCTTTGGTTCTAGATTCAATAAATTGGAATATAATAGATATAGATAATAATAAAATAGGTAATTGGGATTTATTAGATTTAAAAAATAAAATCGAATCAGAAAGAGAAAAGATAGAAAAAATTAAAAAAGAAGGTATATTAGTTTCTGAGTCTATTGGAAATATTAAAACAGTTTTATTTATTGTAGAATCTCCTAATAAAGCAAGAACTATTTCTAACTTCTTTTCTAAGCCTACAATACGTAATTTTGGAAATTTACTAATATACGAGACAGTAATGGGAGATAAACTACTAATGGTAACGGCTAGTGAAGGACATCTTTATGACTTAACTACCAAAAATTTAGGTATACACGGTATAGAAGTTAAAGAGAATCACGATAAGGAATTTATACCTTACTATAATACAATAAAAAGATGTGATAAAGGACATCAATTTACAGAATATGGAGAAAATAAAACGTGTCCCATATGCGGTTCTACGAATATTAAAGATAAAGCAAATGTTATAGAATCGTTAAAGCAGGTCGCGTTAGAGGCAGATGAAATATTAATAGGTACTGATCCAGATGTTGAAGGAGAAAAGATAGCTTGGGATCTATATTTTACTTTAAGGCCTTTTAATGCTAATATAAAAAGAGCTGAATTTCATGAAGTAACTAGAAGAGCAATAGTATCTGCTATAAATAATTCTAGGGCATTTTCTATACCATTATTACAATCTCAGATAGTCAGAAGAATAGAAGATAGATGGATAGGATTTAGCTTATCAAGTAAACTTCAAACTGAGTTTTGGAACACATATTGTGGGAATGTACTTAAAAATGATAATTGTACAACATTAAATAGAAATTTAAGTGCAGGTAGAGTACAAACTCCAGTTCTAGGATGGGTAGTAAATAGATACAATCAATATAATACTACAAAAAGAATTGTATACATAGTGAAATTTTTGAATTCACTATCAGTACTTGTTCCTAGACAAGAAAATGTAAGTAAAAACTCAAATATAAAGATATTAATAGATAACGTATCTAAAGAGAGTACTACTTTTGGTCCATTACCTCCTTACACTACTGACACTCTTCTTTCTGATTCGTCTAATCTTTATGGAATATCTGCTTCAGAAACTATGAGAATAGCCCAAGATTTATTTGAAATGGGTCTAATAACTTACCATAGAACTGACAGTACTAGAATTTCAAATACTGGAATAGGAATTGCAGAAAATTATTTGAAACAAATGTTAGGTGATAATTATAAAGCAATATTTAAGCCTAGAACTTGGGGAGAAGGAGGTGCGCATGAAGCTATAAGGCCTACTAAACCTTTAGATGAAAAACAACTTAGAGCTGCTATAGAAGAGGGAGACCTGGTACTATCTAAAAGACTTACACTTAATCACTATAGAATATATGGAATAATATTTTCTAGATTTATTTCTAGCCAATTGGTTCCTTTGAATATTGACAAGTTACATGTAAAAATTAAGGCAATGAGCAATGGGAAAGAAATAAAAATTGAAACACCAGAATTAGATTTACTTATGAATATTTCCTTGCCTAATAATATAAACCTAGAAAATTTATCTTTATATTATCCTAAAATATATTTTGCAACAAGAGATTCTTCATATTCAGATACAGTAAATAAGATATTAAATTGTATGAATAACAAGAATTGTGAATTTGACGGTGTTATAACTGGATCAATTACTAAGAGTGATTATTCCTTATATACTCAAGGAGAACTTATTACAGAAATGAAAAATAAAAAAATAGGAAGACCAAGTACGTACGCTACTATAATTTCTACCTTACTAAAAAGAGGATATATAATTGAAAGTAGAAAAGTTAAAAGAATTGTGCCATCTAAGTTAGGTACGAATGTATACGAGTTTCTTATAAATAATTACTCAAAATTTGTATCTGAAGATAGAACAAGAGACTTACTAGAACGTATGGATAGGATCGAAGAAGGCAAAGAGGATTACAGACAAGTATTAAAGCAATTATATAGTGAAATACAAAGTATTGGGTGAATATTCATGTTGATATCACTGACCTATCTAAAATTGAAAGAAATGTCAAGAAAGCATAATATAGAAAAAGCAAAAAAGCTAATCAAAAATGCTAAAGATAGAGGAGCTAAATTAATAGTATTACCTTCGCTATTTCCTGTAGGTAATACATTTGAGTTATATAATAACGAGAAGAAAATGAGAAGTATAGTAAAGAATTTAGCTGAGAAGATACCAGGTAATTCTACTGATATTCTTGTAAAGCTAGCTATGGAAGGACAAATACATGTAATAGCTGGTCCTTTATTAGAACAAGCTGGTCCAAAGATATTTCTTACTACCTTGATAATATCGCCTGATGGAGAAATAATAGGTAAATATCGAAAAATAATGATGTCAGAGAAAGATATTAGATTAGGAATATCTGGTGGAAAAGAGCCGATTCATATTGTATTAGATAAGAAGTATGGGCTAATTGCAGAAGACGATTTATATTCGCCAGAGATTAACAGAATTTTAGCATTTGGTGGATCACAAGCTATAATAGGTACTACTAGACCTATAAGTAAAAAACAAGAGATAGTTAAATATGTAACAATTTCGAGAACTATTGAGAATGGGCTTTCTTATTTAATTAATGGTGAAATGATAGAAAATGAAGATGGGGAAATTACTGGCTATTCTCCTACATTTATTGCTACTCCTGAATCCCTAATATATAAAGAAGCAGAAGAGGAAGATTCGATAATTGTTGTTGAAAGTTCTATGATAACACAAAATAAGGAAAATGTTATGGCAAAATTAAGTGGTTTAGAAGGAATAATAAATGGGTTATATAAGAGTATTAAAAAGAATAAAGTTATTTCAAATGAAAAACAAACTGTTGCTAAGCCTGGGAGTTAGCAGTATATATGGCTGTTCTTCTATTCCTAAATACTTCTTTTATTGTTCCTTGTTCATTTAAATCTTTTAATATTCTCTTTGCTACGCTCAATGTTACTCCAACTTTATTTGCTAATGTATAAGGTGTAATCATTTTTTCTCTACTTATTTCTTCTTGGATTTTCTTTATAGTATCATTATTTATAGTAATATTCTTTGAAATTACTTCATTTCCAGTTTTATTACTTTTTCTTCCAGCAGCAGCTTTTTTCTGTTGTGCTTCAGCTTCTTTCTTTATTCTCTTTTCCATTGTAGAGATTGATTTCTTCTGTACTCCACCCATCTATTTCACCTAATAATCTTTAATGCTATGTGGTATATAATAATTTTAATGGAAGATAATCCAGTAGATGAATTACTTTCAAGAGTATCTAGGTTTGCTTCAATCTTAGGAATTTCAAGAACAGATCTAAAAATATATTCATTTTTACTGTTGGAAGGCCAAATGAGTGCTAGAGAGCTATCAGAAAAAATGGGAATTTCATATACTAAAATATATACTATTTTAGGAAAACTAGAAGAAAAAGGATGGATAAGAAGAATAGGAAAGAAACCTGCATTTTATGAGGCAATACCACTTAGAGACCTTTGGGCTAACGTAAAAAAGACTATAGAAGTAAAAATTAACGAATTCGAAAAAGACTTTATAGAACCTTTATCTTCTATGTTATCTACATCGTCCACTTATAGTATCACAATGATCCCTCCTTCTAAACTAAAATCAACTATATTTGAAATTTTGGACTCATCAAATAAAATTATGATTGCAGTTTCTTTTCCAGAAATTTTAGAAACTGATATTTTAGAATTAATAAAGGTCAAATCATATAATTCCGATATCAAATTAATTTTACAAAACGATATGCAAATTAATAATCTTTCAGGAGTAAATACTAGAAAACTTCAGAGCATGTTTGGAAGTGGGATAATTACTTCGTCAGCTGTTCTTTTAATAATAAAAAACGCTGATAAGCTTTCCGGGTTGTTTTCAAATCATAAGTATATCGTAGACATAGCGTCAGTTTATTTTAATCACCTTTGGGAGCAAGCTAAATAACGTAACGTATATATCTTGTCCAAATTCTTAAAAAGCAAATTCTTATAGATAACTTAATCGATCTTTAATGAAAATAATAACCGTAAAACTACCAGAACAATTTTTAGAATCTATAGATGAGTTAGTAAATACTGGAAGATATGAGTCTAGAAGCGAAGTTATACGAGCTGCAATAGGAGATTTTATTAGAAAGGAATTATGGATAAAAGAATAATGATGAAGGCTGGTATTAACGAAAGATGAGTTAAGACACCAACACTGAAGATAACGTTTTTTAATAGAATACTATTTTCATTTTGTGCCACTAAAAGAAGGAGATCCAGTAACTATCTGGATAGACATAAAAAGAGTATATTTAGTGAAATTAACCAAAGGAAAAAGATTAGATACTGATAAAGGATTCCTAACTCATGATAGTATAATTGGAAAAGAGTATGGAGATACTATAAAAATGAGTAGAGGTGAAGCTTTATTATTAAAACCAATACCTGCAGATATATATACCACTTTTAATAGACCTTCCCAAGTATTATATCCAAAAGATGTAGCATATATGATATATATTTCTGGTATTAAACCTGGAGATACTATAGTTGAAGCTGGTACAGGTTCTGGATTTTTAACTATTTCATTAGCTTATGCAGTTGGAGCTAATGGAAAGATAATAACATATGATATAAGGCAAGATATGCAAGATACAGCAAAATTTAATGCCAGCATTCTTAATTTGATTGATAGAATAGAATTTAAAAATAAAGACATTAGAGAAGGAATAGACGAGAAAAACGTAGATGCTATCTTTTTGGACATGCCAGATCCATGGAATGCTGTTCCACGAGCATACGAATCTCTTAAGTCATCTTCAGAATTGATAGCTTTTGTTCCTACTGTTAATCAGATTGAAAAAACCTACTTAGCTATGAAAAATCAAGGATTTATAGATGTTCATGCAGAAGAACTTATAATGAGAGAATACCAAGTAAAAGAGAATGCAACTAGGCCTAAAAACATAGGGGTTATACATACTGGCTATATTATAAGGGGCAGAAAATCTATAAAAGGGACATCTCTATAAATAGGCATATGAGTAATTCTAGATTTGAATCTTACCCGAAGTACATAGTAGAATTCGAGGAGGATATTGATAAGTTAAAGCTAAGTACATCTGATGATACAAAGAAACTAATAGACCTTGCAGTAAGACTTTCAAATCAAATGCAGGAAGAAATAAATAAAGTACTTAGTCAGATTTCATCTGATCTAGATAAGGATACTCAAGCTCAAATAGAACAATTAAGGGCGTCATATAATACTGAAAAAGATAAGAAAATTACAGAAATTAGAAATTCAGCAAATAAGAACTTCGAGAAAGCTGTTTCATACTTATTAGATGCTATAAAAGGTGCATATAAGTGAGCTCAGCCTCTATGGCTTATGTCTCTTCTATTTCTAGATTATATAAGTCTAAGACTTTAACCAGGAGTTTAGTAACAGAAATTTTATCAGAAAACAACTGGAAAGATGCAATAAGCATTTTAAAAGATAGAGGATTTATAGAAGAAATTCCAAATAGTATAGAAGAATTCGAAAAAATCCTAAAACAAAGAGCTATAACGCAAATTAAAAAATTTTCTAATCTAGCTTCCTCAGTTAAAATGTCTCATGATATTCTTCAGCTGTATTATTATTTATTTACATTAGACGAATTTAAAGGAATTGTATCTTCAATTTATAATAAAGTAGAACTACCTACCACTGATGAATTTAGCAAGTTAATAGAAAGTAAACCATCTACAGTTGAGGAACTAAGATCAAATCTAAAAGGATCTATATATGGCGAAGGATTAGAATATGCGTTGAATAAGAATCCAAAAGACGTTTCACAAATTAATTCGTTGCTTGACTTTTATTTTATAGAAAAACTTTCTCAAATAGTTGAGTCACTTAGAGGGGACTGGAAAGCTTCTGCTGATGCGATAATTTGCACATACAAGGATTATTATTCTATAAGTTTAGCATTAAGGAAAAAAATGCTTAGTAATATCTCTTGTGAAGTTTCATTAGATACCATAAGGGAACTATCTACTACCCAAGATTTAAATGCGTTAGTTGATATAATAAGAAGAACAGTTTATTCTAAGTTTATAAAAATATCAGATCCATACTCTACAATGGCTTCGTTATATAGGTATGCTAAAATGAAGGCAAGAAGAGGTGCTGTTGACACATTTATGGGATCTCCGTTTACCCCAGTTACAGCTTTAGCTCTAGCTGAACTAGTTAGGCTTGATACTGAAGATTTAATAACTATAATAAATGGATTAAAGATAGGAATGAATAAAGAGAACATTAAGGAAAAGCTTTCTTTAGAAATTGTATAATATCTCATCATCTACTATATAGCTTTTCTCATCTTTTATTATTGTTATTTCGGGGAATTTAGGTGGATCAGGTAAATTGTTTATAGGTTTTTGTTTACCTAAATATATCCATTTTACTTTTCCGTTAATTTTCTCTAGTTTGTACCAATACTTCCCTATATATATGTATTTTTTACCGTTTTTATATACGATATGAAATGGCTTTAGATATACATCAGTACCACTTATTTTAGAATTATACTCATATATCATTTCCTTTAATCGCGTGAATATTTTATCGAACTCTTTTTCTTCTACTCTTATCAACATTTCTTATCAATATCTACCTTTATTTTTAAGAGTGTTAAATTAATTAATAGTGGTATGACATGAGGTTTAGATCCGTTGGTTATACTGGAATTAAAGCTTCTGAAATTGGAATTGGATTATGGAGTCTAGCTACAGACTGGTGGGCGTCTAATGTTAAGGCAGAAGATATTTTGAGAAAAGCGTATTCTTCAGGAATTAATTTTTACGATACTGGAGATATATATGGTGAAGGAAAAGCTGAAGAAATATTATCAAAAACCTTAGGAAACAAAAGAGACAATATAGTTATTTTGACGAAAATCGGGTATGATTTTTATCATAAGCAAAATAATAAGTCTCACCAAAGATTTGATATAGAATATCTTGAATTTGCAATAAAAGAATCATTAAAAAGATTAAATACAGATTATATAGATATATTAATGCTCCATAATCCAAAAATGAATATTATAATAAATAAAGAAATATACGATTTTATGGTAAGCTTAAAAAAAGATGGAATTGCAAGGGCTATTGGAATAGCTTTAGGACCAACGTTAGGTTGGGAAGAAGAAGGATTAGCTAGTATAAAAATGGGGTATGAAACTCTAGAACATATTTATAATATGATTGAACAATATCCAGGTAAAATATTCCTTGAACATAATATTGGACACATTGTAAGAGTGCCTCATGCCTCAGACGCACTAATTGAAGATAAATGGCCAATATCAGAGGATAAGAAGCTTCATAGAAGCTTTAAGAATATAAAATGGATTGAAAATGCAGTAAACAATAGTAAAAAGATTTTAGAATTTGCTAAATCTAAGAACATGAAATTATCTCAGTTGGCATTAAAATTTGTATTAAGTAATAAGAATGTTAGTACAGTTATTCCAAATATAACGTCCGTTAGCGAATTAGACGAATTTATAGAAATAGAAGATATGCCAGATCTTACAGAAGACGACTTGCGTTACATAAATTCATATTACATAAAATATTATAAACAACTTAACGAGGAAAGTATTGAAGAAACAAAAATCTATAAATAATATTCTAGAAATTTTCTAAAAGCTCTACTTCTATGCGAATATTGATTTTTTTCTTGAATATTAAGCTCTGCAAAAGTTTTTTCACATCCATCTGGAATAAATATTGGATCAAATCCAAAGCCTTTATCTCCTTTAGCTTCATAACTTATTTTACCGTGAACTTCTCCAGTAAATATTTTAATTTCATATTCATCAACATACGCTAATGCTGTTTTAAAATACGCTTTCCTATTTTCTATGTTAGTCATAAGTTTCAAGATTCCGTTAATATCTATTGTTTGTTTTGCAAATTTTGTATATGGCCCGGGAAATCCATTAAGGCTTTCTATAAATAATCCACTATCTTCTAAAATTATTGGTTCATGTAACATGGTATATATTACTGATGCAGCATGTCTTACAACTTCTTCAAGTGTATCTGCTTGAATTTCAAATTTAGGTAAGTCAATCATTGAAAGCTTTAAGTTGTATTCTTTAGCTATCTCATTTAATTCTTCAAACTTTCTCTTATTCCCTGTTACTATTTTTATTTCTTCTTTCTTCGACATATCTTCCCCTCATTCGTATATCTTTTAATGTTTTCATAACTTCATCTGAAAAACTTATTATCTTAGAATATCCATTTATAAATCCCTTAAATATTATATCTTTTTTATCTGGATGAATACTTTCTAATGATCGTAAAAAGACATGAACATCAGTAGCATAATCTTCTATATCTTCTGATCTTTTAGATAATCCAAAATCTATTATAAAAATATCGTTAGTATTAGGTTTTATTATCAAATTATTTGTTGTGAGATCTCCATGTGCTATTTTAGCCTTATGAAGCTTTCCAATTATTTCTCCAATTTGTTCGCCTAATTTTTCTAAATTAATTTCTTTATTAGAACAAAGATAATCTTTAACAGTTATTCCATCTATATATTCCATAATTATGCTGAAGTCGTCTTTATTTATAAAGAGAACAGCTGGAGCATTAACACCAGCTTCTAAAGCCGAATAAATTAATTTAGCTTCCAACAAAGTTCTTTCAGAATTGATTTTTTTATCTAGTAAGGGATTACGATAAGATTTGGACACTCTTTTCTTTACTATTGCATGAATACCTAAGAAATATGTTTCATAAATATATGATTCTGCGCCTCTTTTTATTAATTTCAATTCCTCCAAGGAATTTCTACCTCATCTATCCTCCATCTTGGTCTTATTTCAGATTTTTCGATTGGTATACTTACTCCACTCTTTAATTCTAGAAGTCCAGCATAGGCTATCATTGCACCGTTATCTCCAGAAAAGTTTAATGGAACTATTTTAGTCTTTATATTCCAGTCATTATCTAATAATTCTAATTTCTTTTTTAAACTTACACTAGCTGCTACTCCACCTACTATCATTAACTCTTTTTTACCTGTTAATGCTAATGCTCTTTCTGTAGCTTCTAATAACATATCAAACGCATTCTCTCTTAGGCTAAAGCAAACATCTTCTAGTTTATTCTTCTTAGTAGCTTTTAATGCTGCTGTTAGTAATCCAGAATAAGACATATCTTGTCCTTTTACAACATAAGGTAAATCTATATATTTTTCTGCTTTTTCTGCGCATATATCTATAACATGTTTACCATCTTTTATGTATGGGGGCGCTAAACCTACTTCTCTTACAAAAGTATCCATCATATTTCCTAAGGCAATGTCTAAAGTTTCTCCAAATATCCTAAACTTCTTTTCATAAAATGTAGTAATTATTGTGTTTCCTCCAGATAAATAAAGAATCAATGGATCAATTGCATGAGTAGTTAGATAACCTATTTCAATATGCCCAATTCCATGATTTACTGGAATAAGTTTTTTATTATACTTTAAAGATAATGCTCTAGCTATAACTGCACCAACTCTTAATGCAGGTCCAATTCCAGGACCTAGACTAACTGCAATTCCATCGACGTCTTCTATTTTAATCTTAGCTTCTTTCAAAGCTTTTGAAATAACATCTGGCGCTACTATAGCATGATGCCTTGCTAAATCTCCTGGTTTCATTCCACCAGTTTTAGGTACAAAAGTATCTCTAACATTTGCTAAAATAAAAGGTTCTTCATCAATTACTATTCCAACACCAAAAGTATGTGCAGTAGATTCAATTCCTAAAACAAGCATATTTTACTTTTTCCCCGTAACAAATTCGGTATATCCGCATTTACCACAACTCCATCTTTCTTTAGGTTTTAGATGATGCGCCATAACACTTCCACATCTAGGACATTTTTTATTTTTCAATTTTACTTCATTATTCTCTACTTCATAGTAAAGTCTTACAGATGCTTTAACTTGATTTTTCTTTGCCACTTTCTCCACCTTCTTTCTTTGCAGAAGTGCCTCTATTTAATAAATGTTTTGGTTCAAATTTTTCCATAATTTCTTTTTTATCATATACATGAATTCTAGCGATACTAGTTCCAGAGCCGTAACTAGTAGAAATTTTTCTAACAACAATTAGATCTTTTTGACTATTTAGTAATGATGATATAGCATTTTTTATCTCTTCTCTTGAAGGAGTTCCTGCTCCAATATGGAATAGCTTAATAGTTAGTTCTCTTCTGCCTACTACTTTATTGCTTATGTCTCTTTCAATTACACCTTGAACTTTATCTGAAATTTTAACTTGTTGAGCTTGACTCATCGCATATAGATTTTAAAAAAAGGATTTAAGTGTTACTCAAATCTCTTATTATATCTTCTGCAACTTTCTTGCCTGACAATACCATAGCTCCGAATATAGGTCCCATTCTCGGTAATGCCTTTATTTCACATACTGCCATTCCTGCAGCATATAATCCTGGAACTACTTTTCCGGAATTTTCCACTACTAACTCTTCAGCTATAGAGCTATATGCTGACTTTTCACCTGGTATAGAAATTTGTAATTCTGGAACTTTTCTTGATGCAACTGAAATTACTTCAGCATCATGTCCAGTAGCATCGACTACTGCTTTAGATGATATGAATAATGGATCTACATGTAATCCAGACATTTGAGTTCCTGTCCATTCTACTGCCACTCCAGCTACTCTTAATGGATTCTCTCTAAAAATCACATCATCTACACTAATTCCGTGAATTATTTTTGCACCGGCATCTATAGCTTTAGAAGCTAATTTAGCCATAAATTCTGCGCTATCAACAATGTAAACTCCTTCTTCTGCTTTAGTTAATGAAATGCCAAATTCTTTTAATACTTCATCTGCTGGAGTCTCTATCACTAATTTATGAAATTGCATTGCACCTCCTCCTATACCTCCTCCAAAACTCAGTCTTCTTTCAAAAACTACTGTCTTTAGTCCAGCCTTAGCTAAGTAATATGCTGCAGTCATTCCTGATGGTCCTGCTCCTACTATCACTGCATCACTTTCAACAATATTATTCCAGTCCTCTAATGTGTATTTTAAAATATACCTTGAGATCTTCACTTCATCAACTTGTTTAATTCTTATAGAGTCCATGCATATTAAACATTATAACTAGGTTATAAACTAACTTATATATAATTGATGATAAAAACGCATATTAATAGGTGTATAATAAGAAGATAATCATGCCGTTAGAAATTGATGCAAGCAATACTGCAATAAGATGCGATATGTGCCATCAAATAATAAGAGAAAAACCTCTTGTTGTTAAAACTTGTTGTAACAATAAGCCAATGACATTTTGTAGCAGTAAGTGCTATCAAGAATGGATGAGAGAATGGTTAAAGAAGCAAGAGCAAATGAAACAAAGACAACAAAAAAACGCAAGAAAGTTATTATAGGAGTTTCTGGTTCTAGCGGGATAATATATGGAATAAGAGCTATCGAATTTCTAAGTAAAGAAGGATATGACACTTATGTCATCATCACTAAACCTGCAATAAAAGTTGCAGAAGATGAAAATGGTATAGACTTACTTTCTGAAGTGAATAAGTTCTCAAAGAACGTCTTTACTGAGGATCAAATAGACGCACCAATGGCTAGTTCTAGTTTCACTGTCATAACTAAAGGGATGATCATAATACCGTGTAGTATAAATACGTTAGCATATATTGCATCTGGTATTACATCAAATTTACTAACTAGAACTGCAATTAATTTTCTAAGAACAAAAGGAAGATTAGTATTAGTAATAAGAGAAACGCCATTAGGTGAGATAGAATTACAAAACGCATTAAAAGTAACTAGAGCTGGTGGTATAATAATGCCTGCCTCTCCTGGTTTCTATACTAAACCAAAAACTGTAGACGATATAATAAATTTCATAGTAGGAAAATCTATTGACTTACTTGGAATAAGGAATAATCTTTATCATAGATGGTCTAAATGAGATCTACGTTCTTCTTCCCTAGCTTCTTAGATAAGAGATCTTTCACTTTGTCATCATACTCGTCGCTTCCTTTGAATTCTTTATCAATATCGAAGTTTCCATCTTTCTTATTTGTTGCAAATGCACACTTATTGCCAGGTAATAATGCTCTTTTTTCACAGTATGCATATTGACATTCTCCAGTTATGCAAGTATCTCCGACCCATCTACAGAATCCTACTCTGTATGGGCTTCCCTTAGAATATTTTGTTTGTATCATTAATGCTCTTTTATTACACTTAAAGTATGGGCATAAATAGTTGCATTTATCTCCTAAAGGTAGAGGCTTTGGTTCATTTTCTGTTATTTGTCCTCTTTCTCCTCTATTAAAGCTTCTTTGATTGTAATTATTTCTCAATCAAAACCCCCATTTTTTATGTTGTCTAATATATAGACTATAATTTCACCCATTTAAACATTACGTATCTTATATTTTTAGTTGTAGAATCTACTATACCTAAGATTAATTTTTTTCTTGTACTGTGTGATACTCTACCAAAACTCATCAGCTCATTTGCTAACACTTTTGTCTTAGCATCTAATGCTATTACAACATATGGTGCATGTTCTATACCTGGTCCAAGCGTGTATACTGCAAAATCTGCACCGAATTTTATTCCAGATCTAACTATAAATCCCTTATCTCTTAAATCGTTATATATTAAATATAAAATCTCAAATCTATTTATTTTATTTTTTGCATATTCGAAAAATTCTTGTAAACTAAGTATCTTACTATTATGAATTATTTCTAACTTACTTGTTCTAACTAAATATAATGCTTCTATTAAGGAGAGTTCGAGTGGAGTATTTATATCATCTGCTTTTTTTGGCTTTGAAAATCCTAATGGTTTACCATAATATCCCAGCGAATATATTTTTCTAGCATCATCTATATTAAAAATTACTACTCTATCAGCAAACAAATATCCTCTTATCATTAAATTCTACCAAAGGCTATATAGGTAATAGAGTTTGCTGAGTCTCTAATCATATCTTCACTGTCTTCAAGCCTATCTGCAATATCTTTCATAAGCATAACGTAAACTAGATCATCATAATTTTTTTCAAATAGCTTTAACTCAAGATTTCTATAAAGGTCATCGACATCTTCTTCGAGTTTTATAATATTTCTAGCTTCTTCTATAGTTTTTTTAGTATTAATTGATAATTCTTTAAATGCTTCAATTAGATGAGTAATAGAAGCAATTATTTTTTCGCACATAGTAATCAGAACCTTATTTAATACTTCATCTAATTTAGAATCCCTGGTTAGTAATACGCTAATTCTATAAGTCGCGGCATCAATATTTTGAGCAATTTTTTCTAAATTATCTAATATTTCCATATAAAGATCTTTATCTTCTAACCCTTCTTTTATTTTAATTATATATTCCCCTAAAAGGTACTTTTCATTTTCTATACTATTTTTTATTCCATTAACTTTGGCATATACTTGCATTGGATTTAACTTGTTAGAACTACTAAGGAATTCATAAGTTACTCTAACTTCATCAACAACTTTTATTGAAATTTGTTGAAGTCTCTCTTCTAAAGTTAGATGTGCGATACTCATAATATCAACTTATAAACTTATTTTCGAGAGTAAACTTAATATTTCATCTATTTGCTTGATATCGTCATTTATATCTAGTTCATATCCTAATTTTTTTGCTTCATTAGATAAATTCTGTAGAATCTCTTTTTCGTCCTTGAATCCAATTAGATTCAAATAACTTACTATACCTATAGCTTCTTCTTTAAGCTTGGGATTTTGAATTTGGCCTATATTTTCTGTAATAATTTTAATTCCAGAATGTAAGTCTCTTCTTACTCTTCTCATTCTTTTCATTATTCTCACAATTCGATCATAATCTAATTCAGGTATTACAGAAATGTTCTCTAGCTCGCTAAGATATGTTGAATGGTCCTCTATTAAACTTTCGAAATGATTTAATGTTATATTTACTTTTATCTCGCTTTCGTTCATCACAATGCCCTCAAAGTTACCGTACTATTATCCTCTAATCCAAGCTTTAACATATCAGCTGGATTAGCCCAAGTTTCTATTTCTCCTATTCCATCTTGTGATATTACTTTTAATCTTAGTTTTTTGCCTTTAACTGATATCTCGACTTCATTTCCTATTTTCATAGAATTCTTTAATTTATTTGAAATTATTATAGTTCCTTCATCTATATCTGCTTTTTTCTTTATCTTTACTCTTTTTTCCTTTGGAGGCGCTTTTTCTTTATTCTTTAAAGCAGAAGCTGGAGGAATTACACTTACTAAATTTTTAATATCTACTTTATGCTCTTTTTCTCCTTCCTCTTTTTCTCTATTTTCCTCTTTACTCATAATTATCCCTCGAGCTATTGTTGAACCTTTTCTCCTCTAAATAACTTGTCCAAAGAACTAATTAATTCTTTTTCGTTAACTCTAATCTGATTCCATGTATCTCTATCTCTTATAGTTACTGAATTATCTTCAATAGTTTGTTGATCAACTGTAATAGCGTATGGAATGCCTATTTCATCTGCTCTAGCATATCTCTTTCCTATACTTCCAGAATCATCGTAAATAGTATCAAATTTATCCTTTAGTAAATCGTAAATCTCTTTTGCTTTATTTATCAATTCCTCTTTTTCTAAGAGAGGAAATACTGCAACTTCATAAGGTGCAATGGCTTTAGGTAATGATAATATTACTCTATCTTTTTTCTCTCTATAAGCATTATATATTGATATATACAAGCATCTTTCAACTCCAAAAGATGGCTCAACTACATGAGGGAAGAATTTCTTACCTTGCTCTTTTTCTTCTCTTTCTCCGATAGTAACAAATTCGCTTATTTCTTTTCCAAGTATTTTTTCATGCAATATTTTCTCTACTTCTTCTGGAGACAAGCCACTAATTTTTTTCATTAATTCTTTATTGAATTCTTTACCCTCAGAATTTAATTTATCTTTATTCAATATAATAATTTTTTTCTTTACAATCTTTGGTTTATCGTACTTTTTAAATACTGATAAATCTTGACCACTATATTTTGAATGTCTTGATAGATCATAATCTCCTCTATAGGCATGCCCAGAAATTTCAACTTTATCCTCTCCTAGGATTATTATTTGATCAAATGTCTGACTAGAGTAATGAGCTCTCTCATTTGGAAGTTTATCTTCAAAGTATATTTTATCTTCTTGAATACCTAATTCTTTTACAAATTTATTTGCTGTAGCCATCCAATATGCCATCCAAGGATTAAGAACGATTTTTTCAGCTATCGCTTCATCTATTTTTATAGATATTGGCTTTTCTCCTTTAATTTTTAGATCTGCTGGTAGTATGTTTAGTTTCATATCAGCGTATTTATCAATAGGAACGTTGGTATCTTCAGGATCTATAAAGAATTCTATTTCCATAATACTGAATTCTCTCATTCTTAATAATCCTTGTCTAGGAGAAATCTCGTTTCTTGCTACTCTACCTATTTGTGCTATTCCAAGAGGTAATTTTTGTCTGCTAGTTTCATATACTCTTTTGAATGCTGTAAACATTCCCTGTGCAGTTTCTGGTCTAAGAAAGCCTGTAGTACCAGAATAAGGACCTATGTTTGTTGAAAATAATAAATTAAAATTCCTTACGTCTCCTAAATCTCCTCCACATGTTGGACATTTTATATTTTTGTCTTTAATTATATTAGTTAATTCTTGAGTTGACATTCCTTCAGCATTTATTTTTAATATTTGTTCTACTAGATGATCAGCTCTATAGACTCTATGGCATTTGTTGCATTCTACTATTGGATCAGTGAATTTTTCTAAATGTCCACTAGCCTCAAATACCTTTTGAGGTGTTATCATGGGTGTTTCTATTTCAACAACAAAATCGCTATTTTCTTGTATGAAGATTTTTTTCCATAATTGTATAATCTTATTCATTATTCTACTTCCAATAGGTCCAATATCATAAAGTCCAGCTACTCCTCCATATATTTCGTATGAGGGCCAAAAAATTCCTCTTCTTTTAGCTAACTCAAGGATTTTCTCCATACTTTTTTCAGTATCAGACACAAGACAAAATCATATATCAAGTTTATAAACTTCTTTACAGTTCTTAACTCATGAACGATCCTAGATTATTGTACTTAAATTCTCTAAGTCGAAATTTTGCAGGATTTAACAACGATAAGTCTCCATTTACAATCATAGGAATTCCAATGGATATTACAAGCAGTTTTAGGCCAGGTAGTAGATTTGCTCCATCTGCAATAAGAGATGCAGCTACTAACATAGAATTTTATTCATTAAGAACTGGCATAGATATGGGAGATATAGGATTTAATGATGTAGGAGATATTGCTTTACACCCTTCAGATGTAGAAGAAAATGTAAAAAGAATTAAAGATGTTATAAGTTTCTTCAGTGATCAAGGTAAAATTCCTATTTCAATAGGAGGAGAACACAGTATAACTATAGGTACAGCTCAAGGTACAAAGGCTGATTGTGTAATAAGTTTTGATGCACATCTAGATTTAAGAGATGATTATCTTGGGTATAAGTATGATCATGCTTGCGTAATGAGAAGATTAACAGAAAGTGGATTAAAAATTATAGAAATAGGAAATAGAGCAGTAAGTAAAGAAGAGCTAGAATATGCAAAAAATGCAGAAATTCCTTTTATAACTTCAAATATAGTTCAAATGATAGGACCTAGAGAAGTCGCAAGAAAAATAATTAATTTTACTACAGAATGTAAGAGAATTTACATTACTTATGATATGGATGCTATAGATCCGTCATTTGCTCCAGGAGTTGCTACCCCAGAACCAGAAGGTCTATCACCATCAATTATTCTTGACATTGTTAATTTGATAGCAGATAAAAGAGTTGTAGGATTTGACATAGTAGAAATAACTCCTTCATATGATCCAACAGGGATAACATCAATCTTAGGTGCAAAAATGATTATGGAGACTGCTGCTATAATAAAATCTAAATTGCCTTAATTACTTTTACTGTGGGTTTTCTTATCATATAAATTATATTATATCCACAATATGGACATCTGACACCCGGCAGTACTTTTAATTTATCATCATCGAATGTTTTTCCACATCTTCCACATCTATATTTATCCATAAAAAGATATGGAATCTATCGGCCATTTAAATTTTTTGTTAATAGAAAAGCTCAAAAAGGGGAATATACATAATACTAACTTAGAAACATGGCGGATAATTTCTGTGGAGGACTACCACAAGATATATGTGAACAATTAAATAAAGAAGAACAATTTATAAAGATAAGATTAGAAAAAAGAAGATATGGAAAAGAAGTTACTGTAATTGAAGGTATAGATAGTGGAGAAAATGATTTAAAGAAGATAGCTTCTGAGTTAAAGTCAAAATTAGCCGCAGGAGGGACTGTAAAAAATGGGAGAATAGAAATTCAAGGAGATCATAGAGAAAAAGCAAAGGAAATACTAATGAAACTAGGATTTCCAGAAAGTAATATAATGGTAATAGAATAATACATTAAGTTTATTAAAAAGATATTATTGATTTTGTATTTCTATTTTTAATTCTTGGATCAACTCCTTATATCTATTTCTTACAGTAACTTCGGTAACTCCAGCTACTTGTGCTATCTCCTTTTGAGTTCTTCTTTCATCGTTAGTTAATGCAGCTATATATATAGCAGCTGCAGCTAAGCCTGCTGGATCTTTACCAGCAGTAAGACCAACATTCTTAGCTTTTTCTAGAATCTCTGCTGCAGATTTCATTGATGCTCCGCTTAAACCTAATAATGACCCAATTCTTGTTACGTAGTCTTTAGGATCGCTAACTGGAACTTCAACATCTAATTCTCTTAATAATAGTCTATAGCATCTAGCGACTTCCTTACGATTAGCTTTAGTATATTGAGCAATTTCATCTAGGGTTCTAGCTATTTTTATTCTTCTGCATGATGCATAGATAGATGCTGCTACTACACTTTCTATACTTCTTCCTCTTACTAAACCTTTTTCTACTGCTTTTCTATAAATTAGTGCAGCTTCATCTTTTACTGATTTAGGTAATCCTAAAAGATTTCCAATTCTTTCCAATTCATTCATTGCTTGTGCTAAATTTCTGTCTATAGATGATTGAATTCTGGCCCTTATTTGCCACTTTCTCCATCTTAAAACCTCTAATCTTCTCTTAGGGTCTAAATTTCTTCCAATTGCGTCTTTATCTTTCCAATCTATAAGGGTAGATAAACCTCTATCATGAATAGTTTGATTTAAAGGCCCTCCAACTCTACTTCTTTTTTCTTTTTCTTCTGGGGTAAAGGCCCTCCATTCAGGACCTTGATCAATTATTCTTTCCTCTATTACTTCACCAGTTTCACTGCAAATATATTCTCCCCTATCTGCATCGAAAATTATTTTATCTTGTGGACAAATGGATGACCCTTGAGAATCTTTTTCGCTCATTAACTCACCACCACGGGTTTAAAACCTAACAATGCTCCGAAACCCTTTTAAATCTTTCTACTATACTCCTTATAAAACTTTCTATAATATTTTTAAACCCTATGCATATACTCTATATAAATATTAGATAGCAATTTTTAAACTTCTAAATATAAATCTCTGCGAATAGTAGTGCGAATCATTAATTATTAGTTAACTTTCTCTTCATCTATTATTAATAAAAATATTAGACTTATGATATATTTATAATACTCTAACCAAGTTATGGATTCATAAGAAAATAAAATCCCAATTCAAGTGCTATATTAAGTATTGTTGAGTAAAGATAAAACAGTGAAAATACTAGTTGGTTTTACCTACGAAAATGTTAAGAATATAAAACTAGAAAATTATATTTAGCCGAGTAGTCTAGCGGCCAAGGATAGCGGGCTCTGGCCCCGCTGACCCCGGTTCGAATCCGGGCTCGGCTATTAAATTGGAGTTATATATCCTACTATTCTAGGTTTTCCTTGCTTTGCATTAACGTCTATTACTAAAAATCTTTCCGATATAGGAATTTCGTCATTTAATGATATTTCTACTGTAGCATTATCTATCATTTTTAATTTACCCATAACTGATACTCCATTACTTACAAAATGATAGTTCCCTTGATCATTAATAGTAGACCAAGGAAAAGTAAATATCTTTCCTTTTATTGTTTTAGATATTTTTATTTCATTTTTTATTAGTAAAAACGTATCCTTCATCTCATCTTCTTTTACATTTCTTAAGGCAAATCCTATTCTTATGCCTGGTTCTACTTCTTCTTGATCTTCATCTAATACTTGAATACTTTTGATTTCTACGTCTTTTCCAATAGGTATTGCTTTAAGTTTATCATGAACTTTTACTGTAGTATATGAAAATCCTGTTACTACTACCCCTACTCCTTTAACCACGAACGCCTTATCTATATATATAATACCTTTATCCTTCTCTTTTTCCTCGAAATCTGATGGAGAATTAACAACTGGGAAATTTTCTATTGGTAAACCTTTAAATAATTTTTTAATATTTTCAGCTGGAAGATCACTTATTATTTCTCCCTTGCAATTATTTGCAGAAATTAAAAGTGCTATTTCTCCGTCAATCCAACTTGGAGTAGTAGGCAAATAAAATATACAATATGAAGATAATGTTATTGCCTCTGCTGCATCTAGTATTTTTTCTGGATAATCTCTTGGTATTAAGACTGATCTAATGTAATTTTCTTTTTTTCTATAATATATTTGTATTTTTTCGTTCTCATGGAGTTTACCTAGATTTTCTGCTATTAATTTGGATTTTTCTTTATCTGATGAAATTACAGTAACTACATTTCCGTAATACACTTATAAGTCACCGTTATAAACCCTAATATCAAAATGTAAATTATGAGATTATCTATTTTAGGAATAGGGTTATTAATTATATTTATAGGATTTGCATTAGTTTTTATAGGTAGTATAACATCTGTACCTACTACAACATCTACTACATCTACAGCAGTAGGAGGTCTTGTATTAATAGGCCCATTTCCTATATTTTTTGGATATGGTAATACAAATTTACTATTTCCGCTAGTAATCTTCGGTATTATATTTACTATAATAGCGATAATTTTCTATGTATTAACGTTTTACATGTTCAAAAGATCTCAGGAAGGTAAGATATAAAACATCCCTTTTATAATTCTTTGACTAATTTTGTATTACCCTCAGTATCTTCGAAGTAAATTTTGTTATCTTCTGTAATTACGATATAACCTACTACACCAAAACACTTGTAAGGAAAGGCTAGTAATGCATTAGTAGTTTTTAATGCTGACGTTGAATAGACTGGCATTAATGAATCATCCATATTTAATGCAAAGCAATCAGGAATTATGGTAAAAAGTTGATTAAGTATATCGTTATATAACTTTTCATATTCATCTCCTAATTCTTTCATTCTTTTTGCTTTATCTATTAAACTCATTTAAGCTAAAATCATATGTCATAGTTGATAAGACTTATGACAAAATCAATAGTAAGATGTAATGGCGATATTTTAGTAGAACTTAGGAAACATAGTATAGATACGATACTTTATCGTGATGGAAATATAAAAATTGGTGAATATGATGGAGTGGATTTTCGTGAAAAACAAGCTTCAAAAGAAAAATACCAAATAGCAAAGAATTATATGGAAAAAATCTTAGAATTATTGACTTCTTGTGATGAGATTATATCATTTGTATATTCAGATATAATATATATAAAATTTGTATATAGTAAATGTATTATAATTGCCTTTATATCTGGGGATACTATGACTTTTAATAAGGAGATTAAAATAAATGAAGAGACTAAAGAGAAGATATTAAACTGTAAGAACAAATTTTTACAAATACTAGAAATAAAAGACGTAGAATGATTTTTCACATCTTATTTACTAAAATGTTATATACCAGTAATTTTTCGTTAATGTGTGAAATGGGACGAAATAAGGCTAAAAATCATTGATGAATTAAGATCTAAAGGAATTAATCCTTATCCACAAAAGTATAATATAACACATACTATACATCAGATAAGGCAAATTCCTAAAGATCCACAGCATGAAAAATCTCATGAACCTTTTATATTTGATATTAGTACTGCAGGCAGAGTTGCTAACATAAGAAGGCATGGAAAAGCATCATTTGTCGATATTTTTGATGAAGGTGAAAAGCTCCAATTATATCTAAGAATAAATGAACTTGGAGACAAATATGAAGAATTCTTCCATTATATAGGAAGAGGAGATATAATAGGAGTAAAAGGAGACCTATTTTATACTACAAAAGGAGAATTGACTTTACTAGTAAAAGAATATGAGCTTTTAAGCAAAGCGTTAATAGAACCTCCAGATTGGACAAAGTTAAGTACTGAATTTAGATATGCTCATAGATACGTAGATTTTCTTTATAATAGTAATGCTAGGCGCAATATGGAATTACGATTTAAAATAATAACCGAAATCAGGAATTTCTTAAACTCTAAAGGCTTTATTGAAGTAGAAACTCCTATACTTCAGCCAGTATATGGAGGAGCACTAGCTAGGCCATTCAAATCTAAAGTGAATTATCTTGATGAAGAATGGTATCTTAGAATATCCTTAGAATTATATTTAAAGAGGTATATAGTAGGAGGTTTTGATAAGGTTTATGAAATAGGAAAAGTGTTCAGAAATGAAGATATTGATGTAACGCATAATCCTGAATTTACTTTAATGGAACTTTACTGGGCTTATGCAGATTATAATGATATAATGGAACTTACTGAAACTATGATCAGAGAAGTCGCTAAAAAAACATTGAATTCAACAACTATAAAGTATAGAATAGGTGAAAAAGACTACGATATAGACCTATCCCAGTTCAAAAAAATAACTATGCTTGATTCTCTAAGTGAAGCCTTAGGTAAGAACATTGATAGTTTTACTGATGATCAATTAAAAGACTTAATGAATAAATACGGGCTAATACCAAGAGGGAACTTATATATTAGAGGACTAATGATAGAAAAATTATTTGATAAGCTAGTTACTCCTAACTTAATTCAACCAACATTTGTCACTGATTATCCAATAGAAACTACACCATTATGTAAACCACATAGGTCTAAAGAAGGCTTAGTGGAAAGATTTGAACTTTATGTTACTGGTGTAGAATTAGCTAATGCATATACTGAACTTAATGATCCTATATTGCAAGATAAATTATTTAGAGAAGAACAAGAAATGATGAAAAGAGGAGATCAAGAAGCTCATCCATATGATAAAGACTTTATAAGGGCATTATCTTATGGAATGCCTCCTACAGGTGGTTTAGGTATAGGTATTGATAGATTAGTTATGTTATTAACTAATAATCAAAGCATAAAAGAAGTAATACCATTCCCTATGATTAGCGCAAAATTAATAGAAGAAGATTAAGTAGATACTGAAAGCATTACAGCATATATTAAAGACATTAGAAATATTGCTTGTAACCCGTAGGATATTTTTTCACCATATTGTAAATTGATTTTCTTTAGAATCTCTGTAAAGATTTTTCCACCATCTGTAATTACTAGTGGTGCTCCATTTAATAATGCTAAGCTAAAATTAATTATGAACATCCATGTGAAGAACTCTAATATTGGCAACAAATAAGATGGAAATGCGTAAGTAACATAAATCCCTAGGAAATGCGAAGCAGAATATGCATGTGTAGTAATAATAGATCCGTTTGTCGTCTTAAGTAATATTGAATAATTAGTGGCTTTGTCTAACGCATAAGATAATTGAGAAAAGGTAGTTGTCCTTATTCCATTTATGCTTAGTATTATATCTCCGGCAGATATTGATGAATTATACGCTGCACTATGAGGTATTACACTCTCTACTAAAATGCCTTGAGACAAGTAAGGAGGAAGATAAGTAGCTAAAGGAAAGAATATTCCGGCTAAAATTAAATTAACTGCTATTCCAGCAGCTATTATCTTAATCTTTGATGTTAAGTTTGACTTCATAAATTCTTCTTCGTCTGGCTCTACAAATGCTCCTGGAAAAATACCAATTAGTATAAATCCTCCATTTCTAACGTTTATCTTATTAGACGTCGAGGATAGTGCATGAGCTAGTTCATGCAATGTCACAGATATTCCTAATGCTAATAATATGTAGGGTAAGTAAGAAATGCTAATAGTAACTCCTGGTATTATAGGTTCCAATCTAGCAGTAGTGGTAGTAGGATGAAAAATTAATCCTGTTAGAGTGTAATAAATTAGTACTATTCCGCCTATCATAGATATAATTCCAAGAACTATAGCTATATTTTCGAATTTTCTATAGAATTTAGATGTAGAAAAGTTAGGAAACCATTGCGCTCTTGTACTTTTCCTCCACATTAAGAATAACGGGTAAATATTGAATCCTTTATTCTCTAATTTTTTCCTTAGTAAGAACAGTATTATCCAAAAGAGTACAAATCCTATCAAGAACACTTCTAATCCTAGATTCACAAGAATTTAACTAGTTCAAGGAAATATAAATTAATTGTGGAAATACAGTATACTGAAGCGCAATGGAAACTACTAAACGAGAAAAGAAATATTGCTAGAAATATTTTGATAAAATTACAGCAACTTAACGTAAATGGATATATATATGGCTCAATAGCTAGAGGAGATGTTAAAAAAGATAGTGATATAGATATTATAGTATTTCATCCAAAGATTTTTGAATTAGATATGTTAGACGCTGATCATAAGTTTATAATACAAGCTACTCCTATATCTACTCCTAAAGCGTACATTTCTATAGATCCTAAAGAAATGATAGTAATTTCGTTTCCTTTGTCTAAATTGAAAAAAGATGAAGAAGAATTTTATTATTTTGGAGGAATTTTAAATTTTCAAGATGTGATAAAAAATAGAAGAGTTCCAGGTATAAATAAAAAATTGGACTTGATAATACCTACTGCTAATGGACATACAGAAATACCCATTTTAAATAATGAAGAATATGCTGCAAAATTATTAGGAATATCTCTTTCTACGATCAAAGAAAGAGAGCTACTATTGCTAAAGCGTGAAGATAAAGGTAAGAGCGGAGTATTTTTGAGATATGATTTAGATAATGATGAAAACTTCGAAGAAGCAATAAGAGAATTATATAAAACTAATAAATTCTTTAGGAGGATTATCAATGCTTCAAGGTAATATAGGTAATTATATTATTCGAATTAAAAATGAAAGAAAAACTCACATAAGAGAATTATCTTATTTTGAAATATATTTAGACAACAAACTACTAGGTAGATGTAATTATTTTTCTGGGAGAAGCCAAGAAAATTATCCTGCATGGCTAGAAATAGATTATATACCTTGGTTAAGAAAAGAAAAAGGTGATCTAGAGGTAGAATTTTTTAGGCTAATCTTTAATTTTATGCCTAGCAATTCAAGACTGTTCGTAACTTATGATAAGGATAAAGAAACTCTAGAGTTAATTTCTAGAGGTTTTTCAGCAATAGATACTCCCTTAGGATTCGCCTTACTTAAAGCAGGATTTACATGGTTCAAGTTATGGTATTTTCCAGAAGGAGGTAATGAAGGAGGACCAAAGATTCAAGCTAATAAACCGTTAAATGAAAAAATAGGAAAAAAAGAATTAGAAGAACTTTTAGAGTCAGAAGATATTAAAAATCCAGAGATAAAAGAGTGGATAATAAACCATGTTAAAGGGAAATTCAGAAATAACGTTGTATAATAGGGATTTACCTAAAGGTTGTGAATTATGCAGGCTAGGCAGTAAAATAGTAGTATTTATTTCTGGAGAATGCGGGGATAATTGCTACTATTGTCCAGTAAGCGATCAAAGATTTGGAAAGGATTCAATGTTTGCTAATGAGAAAAAAACTACTAGCTTATACGATTTCATTTATGAAGCTTACAAGATGAACGCTTTAGGTGCTGGTATTACTGGTGGAGATCCAATTTTACATATTGATAGAGTAACTAATTTAATAAAAATGTTTAAAACTGAGTTTGGAGAAAGCTTTCATATACATCTATATACTTCTGGTCGCTACATTAATTATGATGCATTGGACGCATTACAAGAATCTGGATTAGATGAAATAAGATTTCACCCATTAAAATTGGATTATTTAAAAGCAATAGAGAAGGCATTGAAATACAATTTTGATGTAGGTATAGAAGTTCCGTCAATACCTGGAGAAGAGGAATACTTAAAATTTGTAATTCAGTGGGCAATAGACCATAAGGTAAAATTTGTAAATCTAAATGAATTAGAAATAACAGAGAGAAATTATCAAAATCTCAATGCTAAAGGTTTAAGAATTTCGCATGGCCTTGCTGGATCTAGTGGAAGTTTTAAGCTAGCGTCTGAAATTCTTAAGTTATATGAATTTTCTGATATTAATTTACATTATTGTAGCTCAGTATATAAAGATATAGTAGAAACTAGAACCAGATTTCTAAGGACTATAAAAATGTCCGCTAAACCTTTTGATGAATATTCTGGAGAAGGTACAATAATTAGAGCTAGGATAAAAACTACAGATAATATCTCTGATTATGGGGAAAAGATAGATAGTGAGCATTATATTGTGTCTCCTCTAGTTATAGACGATATACTCAAAAAATACAGTGTAGATGAAATTATAATTGAAGAAATGTTACCTTATGGTTTAAAAGTTTCACAAAAGTTAGCTTATTCTAAATCTAAGTAAAGCTATAATTCCTGAAAGATTTTTTACTTGAAAATAAATTGGAGAATCTCTAGGGATAATTTCTACTTTTCCTCCTTTCTTTTCAACATCTTCCATTAGATCTTGAATATCTTGACTCTCTGTAATCATGTCTTCTAAGACTAATAACGTATCAACTGCGCCTAAAGCTGATGCATTCTTTACTTCTTCCACTCCGTAAGCTAGTAATTCTGGATTTTTAGAAAGTAAATATAAAGCCCTTTCTAAATCTTTTATACTTTTGGAAATTTCGTAATCTCTCATTATTTGATCTATTATGTCTCTTTTTAATATTTCATTTAAACCAGATCTAGTTGCAGATGATACTGAATCTATATAGATTTTAATATTCTTTATATTAAGCATGCTCTTTACTATTTCCTTAAAGGGTCCTGGGCCTGCAAGTATTATTGCATCTGGTTGATATTCTTTAACATAATTTTCTATCTCTTTAGAAACTTCTTTGGCATTATCTTCAATTATGTTCTCTTCTTCTTTATTAGGAGTTTCTAAACTTTTTTCTTGAAGGATTTTTATTCCTTGAGCCATAGGTATAGCAATAAGATATTCATCAAAGTCGACTAATGATATAAGTACTTTACTTTTTTTCTCTGCTTGTCTGTAAATTCTATCTATTGTAGATTTATTCCATTTATCCTTTATAATTACTATTTCGTCTCCTATATCTAGGTTTATAGTATGATGTGATCCTTTTACGCTATATTTTTCTGGTGCATCTAAAACTAAACCATGAATTCTCAACCTAGTAGTGAATGCTTGAAATTCTGTGTATTCAACTTGTAATTGCATTACCATTGAAACTCTATGAGATTCATTTCCTAGTCCAACATCCCTACTGGTTCTTGCTATTATTTTATCTCCTTTGTTCAATATCATATGTATAGTCCACAAATCATCTTCATCTTCTATATGTAGTCTCATTATCCCTTTTTTCTCGTCATATTCCAAAACTTTCATTATCCACTATAGTATAGTCCTTTTGTGGTAATTATAACTGATGCGTCAGAAGAGGATTTACCGCAGATCTATAATATTGAAGTAGAGTCGTTCGATAATCCTTATCCATACTCTTTACTTAAAGCATATCTTTATCTGGCTAATGGATTTTATTTAGTTGCTAAAGAGGATGGTAAGATTTTAGGATATATAATTGGAATTATACAATTTAAAACTAGAGGACATATAGTTTCCATAGCTGTAAAAAAAGAATATAGAAATCAAGGGATAGGAAATATGCTTATAAATAAACTTGAAGAAAGATTTTTGTCTGCTAGTTGTTTTTATTCATATCTAGAGGTAATGGTTACTAATTATTCTGCAATTTTCTTCTATCATAGTAATAATTATTTAATTATGTTTACTAGAAAAAATTACTATGGAAGAGGAAAACATGCATATGTAATGGTAAAATATTTACTAAATAGAGAAGGATTAGAGTAATTATTAATGTTAGAAAGATACTATATTATCTATGATACAAGATTATTATATAATCGACTTTTCCTATGATGTTGAGGATAATAAGCCATTAATTTACATTTGGTGTGTAGATAAAGAAGGAAACAGAGTAGTAGTACTAGAAAAAAACTTTAGGCCATACTTTTATGCCGTACTAGACGATAACCCAGATATAGAAAAAATTACTGATGAGATAAAAAAGCTTAGCACTCCTGCATCTCCAATTACTAATATAGATCAGTTAGAAAGAAAGTATTATGGAAATCCTGTAAAGGTATTAAGAATAGAAACTATTATTCCAGCATATATTAGAATATATAGGGATCAAGTAAGTAAAATTAAGGGGATAAAAGAAGTAGTAGAAGCTGATATACGATTTTACATGAGATATTCAATAGATAAAAATCTAAAACCATTCACATGGTTTAAAGCAGATGTAGAAGAAATACCTAACGAAAAATTCAGAGTAAAAAAAGTATACGAATTAAAGAATATTTTGGAAACGTATGAGGATAAACCACCTGATTTGAAAATTATGGCTTTTGATATAGAGGTCTTTAATAAGTATGGCTCGCCTAATCCTAGAAGAGATCCAGTCATAATTATAGGAGTTTGGACAGATGAAGGAGAAAAGCAATTCATAACAGATGATGACGATCTTAAGACAATAAGAGAGTTTTCTAATTTTGTATTAAATCATGATCCCGATATAATATTAGGTTATAATTCAAATAGATTTGATTGGCCTTACTTATTAGAAAGGACAAAATTAAGAAACGTAAAGCTTGACATTGGAAGGAAAATTAATTCAGAACCAACACAAGGAACGTATGGCCATTACTCAATTGTTGGCAGACTAAACGTAGATTTATTTGGATTTGCAATGAGTATAGAAGAAGTTAAGGTGAAAAGCTTAGATAATATAGCAGATTATCTAGGCATATTACCTAAAACTCAAAGAGTAAACCTAGAATGGTATCAAATTCCAGAATATTGGACAGATGATAAAAAAAGAAAAATATTATTACAATATAATTTAGATGATGTAAAATCCACGTATTTATTGAAAGATGCGTTTTTGCCCTTTGGCGAACAAATAACAACAATAACTGGTTTGCCACTTGATCAATTGTCAATGGCAAGCGTTGGATATAGAGTAGAATGGTTATTAATGAGAGAAGCATTCTTTTATAATGAAATTATTCCAAATCGTGTAGAAAGGGAATATGAAAGTTATAAAGGAGGTCTTGTAATTCCACCAAAGCCTGGAATTCATGAAAAAGTATATGTTCTAGATTTCTCCTCTATGTATCCTTCAATAATGATTAAATACAATATCGGTCCAGATACGTTAGTTAAAGGAGAATGCGATAATTGTTGGGTAGCTCCAGAAGTAGGGCATAAGTTTAGGAAGTCTCCAGATGGATTTTATAAAACTATATTACAAAAATTAGTAGAAGAAAGAAAAGAAGTAAAGAGTAAATTAAAAGAAGTTGAGAACGAGTATGAAAGAAGAAGACTAGATGAAAGACAAAGAGCATTAAAGATTATGGCTAATGCCTTTTATGGATATATGGGATGGCTAGGTGCTAGATGGTATAGTAAAGAAGGTGCTGAAGCTGTAACAGCGTGGGGAAGAGAAACAATATCAGAAGTAGCAAAACTAGTACAAAGCGAAGGATTTGAAGTAATATACGGAGATACTGATTCAGTATTTATTACAGCTAAAGACGAATCTAAAATAAATAATATTGTAAAAGAAATTATAGATAAATTTGGATTAGATATAAAAATTGATAAAGAATATGAAAAAATATTCTTTACAGAAAATAAAAAACGCTATGCTGGTATAACAAAAGAAGGTAAGATAGACATAGTAGGATTTGAAGCTATAAGAGGAGATTGGTGCGATTTAGCTAAAAACATACAAAAAGATGTAATAGTAAAAGTATTAACGTCAAGCATAGACGATGCAGTAAAATTAGTAAGAGAAACAATTATGAAGTTGAGGAGAAGAGAATTTAATATAGAAGATTTAGTTATCTGGAAATCTTTAGATAAAGATATAAATGAATATAATGTAGACGCGCCACATGTTAATGCAGCAAAGAAGGCTATGAAAGCAGGATATGCTATATTTAAAGGAGGAAAAATAGGTTATATAGTTGTTAAAGGTAATGGCAAAATTTCGCAAAGAGCAGAACCATACTTTATGGTAAAAGATAAGTCAAGAATTGATATTGACTATTATATAGATAGACAAATAGTGCCATCAACATTAAGAATTTTAGAACAGTTTGGAATTACAGAGAATACATTAAAAAATACTGGAATAAATATAATGGATTTCTTTAATAAGAAGTGAGTATATCAGATATTGTAAGTATTTTTACATTGTCTAAACTTTTAGTTATTCCTCCAATTCTTACTCCTACTAGAAGCTTAACCTTCTTCTCAGATGCTAATTCTAGAAGCCTTTGCGTTATCACACCATCAAATATTATGTAAGCAACCTTATTTTCTTCTGCAGCTTCTAATTTAGGTATTATATCTCTTACTTGTATTTTTTCAATAGGATTCCAGTTTTCATCAAACATTATACCTTCTAAAGTTCCAGGTAATTTCTTTATTTCTTCAATTGCAGAAGCAGGTATTTGGATTTGAACTTCTTTTGGTTGTACTATTGTAGTTACAGTAGTTGTTGCCATTTGCGCATTTTCTTCAGCTGGAGCTTGTCTTAATAATGCTTCTGTAGTTTGAGTTTCTTGTTGTCTCTTTAGATATTGTGTAAGTGGCATCATATTAGATAAAGCCTTCGTAATTTCTTTTCCCGTTAATTCTTCTACTTCTCTTCCTACTGGAGCTCTTGCTACGAAGTCAATCTTAGTATTTGCATTAAGTAATTCTTTAAGTATTAAATCTCCACCATGATCTCCATCTAAGAATGCTATTACAGTCCTCTTTTGTTTGCTTAATTCAACTACACTTTCTGGTATTTTACCACTTGCGCCTTCTACTGCTACTGTATTTCTGTATCCATATCTTAATAGATTTATGATGTCAGCTCTTCCTTCCACGATTATCAGATTTGGATCAGTAAGTACATCGGGACCAGCAGGTAATCTTTCTGGACCATACTCAGAAATTTCTCCTATCTTAACTGCATTACTTATCTCATTTAGAACTTCTTTAATATCAAGAGTTTTTTCTTTGCTCCAGTTGGTTAATATTTCTTTGGCTCTATCTATGATCTTCTTTAGTTTTTCAGCTCTTATATCTTGTATTTCTCTAAGTTCAAATTTAGCATTATATGGTCCTATTTTTTCTACACTCTCTACCATTGATGCAATAAGTGCAGTCTCTATTCTATCTAAATTAGAAGGTATTTCTATTATTCCTTTACTTTTTCCACCTTTAGTATCCATATCTACCGAAATTCTACCTAATCTGCCTTTATCTTGAAGTTCCCTTAAATCAAATTCTTCTCCAAATAGATTTTCAGTTTGTCCAAATATTGCTCCTATCACGTCTGGTTTATCTACTATTCCGTCACATTCGAAATATAATTTTACAACATATTTCATTTTTTTCACCTTGTTACGTTCTTTATTATTATAGATGTTAATTCTTGATATTCTGGTGTGTTTATCTTTTTCCTTATAGGATCTAATATTTCATTTAGTTTTCTTGCAGTTGCAGTTTTTAAGTCCATTGGGTGGATTTTTCCTTCTACATAAGCTTTTTCTAGTTCTTCGTAATTTTTGAATTCTATATCTCCACCATATTTTATGTCTCTTTCTATTTTGAAAGTATCCGTATTAGCAAATATAATGTATTTGTCAATTTGTAAAATCGGATTCAAGTCTACTATTCCTTTAGGACAATAAGCTGCTCTTATTTTGCTTTCTATTTCTTCTTGGCTATCATTAACAAATATTGCATTTTCTGGTTTAGATTTACTCATTTTTACGTCTGCTAATAATTCATCTTCTTCTAAGGATTCCATTCTTTGTCCTCCTTTTAGTCCTACTAATAAAGGAGTATGAATTGCGATTACTTTCTTTTTATTTAGCCTTTCAGCTACTTCTCTAGCTAACATATGTGCCTTCCTTTGGTCAGTTCCTCCTAGTGCTATATCGACGTCTAAATAAAATATATCACTGACTTGCATTGCAGGGTAAAATAATTTAGATGTATCTAATTCTGCTTCATCAGTTTTTCTTCCCATTATTGTTAATGCTCTTTTCATTCTTGCTAAGGTAGTATTTTTAGCTACTCTTAATACTAATTCCCAGTAATTTTTGTCTTTTATTAAGTCATTTGCGTCTACTATGTCTAATTTAGACGTGTCTATACCATATGCTGATAATATATCTATAGTGTATTTTCCAGCTTTTTCAATTAATTCCATATCTCCGCCTAATTTATCGTTTATCCAAGCATGCCATGTTGCTACTAGCAATTTCATTTTTACTCCGGCGTTCATTAGGTCTTTGACTTTTTGAGCCCATATGAGCCATCCTATATGAAATAAACCGCTAGGTTCAAATCCCAAATATCCAGTAAGTTTATCTCCATTTTGTATTTTTTTCTTAAGCTCATCTAATGTTACAATTTCTTCTGTATTTTTAGTTATAAGTGAAATGGCGTTTTCCAAATAATCATCCCCAAATCTAAAAAAGCATAAGGAAAATAAAAAGTCCTATTGGTCTTTAAATTGCTTTAAAAACATGACTACTGGATGCATATTACCAAGTTTTTTCTCTAAATCTTGAATGATTATATCGAAATCAATATCAGAAAAAATTACTTTTTTCATTAGTGATTCGCTAAATATGTATGAGTTTGTAATTACTCTTTCATCTATTCCATCTTCGTCTTGAAATAGTTTAAAATTAGGTTCATATTTACTACTTGTAATTAAAGATTTAAGATATTCATCAACTAGGTTTTCTATACATTCTTTATCATTGCAATAATCTAGTTTATCTAATACAGAGAAAGTAGAGACTGGCAACTCTAATCAATATATTAAGTACTAAAACTACTAAAAAAGTTATTATTCTCCCATAATTTTCACATTAATTGTCCTTGTTCTAGGACCATCAAATTCTAGTAAGATTATTCTCTGCCAAGTTCCTAAATCTAAATTTCCATCTTTTATTGGAATTGTTCTGGAATTTCCTATTATCGCTGATAATATGTGTGCATGACCATTATTATCAATTAGATTGTGATTAAACTCTCCTTCTGGTGGAACTAATTTTTTAGCCCAATTTAGATAATCTTTCATTAATCCACTTTCTGCTTCATTAATAATTATACTGCAAGTAGTATGTTTTACAAATATAAATGCTATACCGTTATTTATGCTTTTGCTAACTTCTTTAATATAATTTGTAATATCAATACTTTCAAATCTTTCATGTGTTTTAATTTGGAGTTCTTTTTCAAAAATCTTCATAATAGACTCTTATCTTAAAAGCATAATAATCCTTTACTCATATATGGACTTAGAAGGAATAGCTAGAAAGTTACCTGAAGATAAAGCCGAAAAGATAATAGAACAATGGCTTGAATTCTATAAAGGTAAAAGAAGTATAAATGAGAATATAGCTAAAGCCATCATTACAGAAGTTAAAAATTCTCAGAAATTTAAAGAATTCGAGCCAGTACCCTCTGGAATTAAAGCAGGAGATTCAGGATTAGGATCAAGAGGAATCGGAGATCATTTAATCCATAGAAAACTTTTCCAAATTAGTAACAAAAAGGAAGAATTTGACGATGCGGGAATAGTAAACAATATAGCCATTGCAGTAGATGGTATTCATTCAAGACTGTCCTACTTTCCATTTTTAGCAGGATTTTTTGCTACAAAAGCAACAATACGTGATATCATGGTTAAGGGAGCTGATCCTTTAGGAGTAATAATAGATATTCATTTATCTGATGATACCGATGTTTCATATTTATTTGATTTTGAAGCGGGAGTTACAACAGTTACTGATTTTTTAAACATTAAAGTATTAGCAGGAAGTACGCTAAGGATAGGAGGAGACATGGTAATAGGAGAAAGAATAAGTGGAGGAGTAGGAGCTTTAGGAGTAATAAATGGAAATCCGTTATTAAGAAGTAACGTAAAGGAAGGTATGAAAATAATAATGACTCAAGGTAATGGCGGAGGAACTATAGCATCAACAGCAATCTTCAATGGTTATGAAGATGTATTAGAAGAAACATTGAGACTTGACGAGTTAATAGCTTGCAAAACTGCATTAGAAAATAGAGACGAAATTTTATCAATGACAGATGTTACAAACGGAGGAATAAGAATTGATGCTGTAGAAATATCAGAAAATTCTAAAGTCACTTTTAAAATAGATATAGAAAGATTTTTAAGATTAATAAATCCTAAAGTTCTAAAAATGTTAGAGGATCTTAAAATAGACCCATTAGGCGTATCAATAGATTCTATACTACTTTTTTCTTATAACGAAGATATAGTAGAAAAATTATCTAAAAAAGGTATTAAAGCAGACATCATAGGAGAAGTAACAAAATACTCTGGTTATCCTATTGTATCCTCAGATGGTAAGCAAATAGAACCAAGATTCAGAGAAAGTCCATATACTCCTTTAAAAAAAGTAATAGATAATATTTCTCCATACACTATACAAGAAATAGAAGAAAAGCTAACTAAGTCTATGTTAACATCAATAGACAAGAAGAAAAAGGTATTGAAAAATTTAAAAAGGTCTTTTGCATAGTCCATACAGTTGATAATAATGTCCGAATCATTTAGGTACATCGTTAGGCTCTTTGGTCAAGATATAGACGGAACTATGAAAGTTCCGTATGCATTAGCTATGATAAAAGGAATAGGATATAATACTGCTAGAGCAATAGTAATGAAAACAGGATTAGATAAGGATAAAAGATTAGGAGAATTAACTGACGCTCAATTGAAGAAAATAGAAGAAATAATGGCTAACAAGCAAGTAAACGGATTACCTTCATGGATGTATAATAGAAGAAAAGATTATGAAACAGGACAAGACTTACATCTTGTCACATCTGAATTAATATTTTATGCTAGAAATGATATAGAAAGGGAAAAGAAAGCTAAGAGCTGGAGAGGAGTAAGACATTCTTTAGGCTTAAAGGTAAGAGGGCAAAGAACAAGAACAACTGGAAGAATAGGAACTACCGTTGGAGTAAAGAGAGGGGCTGCAAGAGCTGCACAGCCATCTGCAGCGCCTAGTGCACAGTCTCAATCTACTTCTCAAACTAAGAAATAAGGGGTGAAATAAATGGGAGATCCAAGAAAAAGTAGGAAAAAATGGGAAGGACCAGGATTACCATGGATAAGAGAATCCTTATCTCATGAACAAGAATTATTAGGTAGATATGGATTAAGAAATAAAAAAGAAATTTGGCTAGCCAGAACAATAGTAAGAAGATTTAGACATATGGCAAGAGCATTACTAGCATTACCACCAGCAGAAAGATTAGTTAGAGAAAAGCAATTGATAGGTAAAGTATATAGGATGGGATTATTGAATTCTCAAAACGCTACAGTAGATGATATTTTAGGTCTTAAAGAAGAGGATTTATTAGAAAGAAGATTACAGACAATTGTATTTAAGAAAGGATTAGCTAGAACAATATATCAAGCAAGACAACTAATAACTCATGGTCATATAGCTATTGGAGGCAAAAAAATAACATCTCCAGGCTATATTGTTCCAAGAGATGAAGAAGATTCAATAGACTTTTATCCTACATCAATCTTTAAATCTAGGCCACCTACTATGCAGCAAGAAAAAACACAAGAACAATCAAAGGGTGAGGTAAATGTCGAGCAGGCGTGAAATTAAATGGGGTATTGCCCATATCTTTGCGTCTCAAAATAATACTATAATATCTATAACCGATATTAGTGGTTCAGAGATGGTATCTAAAGCTTCAGGAGGCATGGTTGTAAAGGCAGATAGAGAAAAGGCCTCTCCATATGCGGCAATGCTAGCAGCAAATAAAGCCGCAGCAGAGTCATTAGATAAAGGTGTGATAGCTATACACATAAAAGTTAGAGCTCCAGGAGGTGCAGGACCTAAGACTCCTGGTCCTGGTGCTCAACCTGCTATTAGATCATTAGCTAGATCAGGATTTATAATAGGGAGAATAGAGGATGTTACGCCTATACCTCATGATTCAATAAGAAGACCTGGTGGAAGAAGAGGAAGGAGAGTATAACATGCTAAAAGTATTAGACAAAAAAGAAAACTATATTTCTTTATTGTTAGAAGATTATCCTCTAGCGTTTGCCAATTCTATAAGAAGGGCTTGTATGCTATTTGTTCCTGTAATGGCTGTTGATGATGTTTACATTATAGAAAATAATAGTCCTCTTTACGATGAAATCTTAGCTCATAGATTAGGTTTAATACCATTTGTTTCTGATGAAGCTTTGGGTCACTATAGGCCTCCTGAGGAGTGTGCAAATTGTACAGAAAATTGTGACGGATGTTATTCAAGAGTATATATTGATATGGAAGCTAAGGATTCGCAAGTGATGGTCTACAGTAAAGATATTAAGTCTGATGATCCTGCTGTAGTTCCAGTTAGCGGAGAAATTCCTGTAGTTCTACTTGGTAAGGGACAAAAAATTTCTATAGAAGCTAGGTTAAGGTTAGGATATGGAATTGAACATGCTAAATTTAATCCAGTTTCTGAGTCTGTGGTAAGATATTATCCTAAAGTAGAGTTATTAAATCAAGAAAATTGTGAGAAAATTGTTGATGAATGTCCAACTCATGTTTTTTCTAAGAAAGATAATAAGATAGAAGTAACTAATGAGCCAGCATGTATATTATGCGAAGAATGCTTAAAATATTGTAAAGGGATTAAGATCTCTTCAGTTCCTAATAAATATATTTTAGAAATAGAAAGTGTAGGAAGTTTAAAGCCAGAGAGAATTTTATTAGAGGCTAGTAAGAGTATACTTCGTAAGCTAGAAGAATTAAAGAAGGCGATATCATGACTGGAAGTACTAATATAATGTTAAGAAAGCTAATATATAATTTAAGTAAGCAAAAGAAACCAATCTGGAAATCTGTAGCAGAATTATTAGAAACGCCATCAAGAAAGAGACCTTATGTTAACTTGTATAAAATAAACAAGTATACGAAGCCTGGTGATATAGTTATAGTGCCTGGTAAAGTATTAGGAATAGGAAAATTAGATCATGAAGTAACTGTAGTAGCCCTTGATTATTCTGCATCTGCTAAGAAAAAAATTTTAGATAGTAAAGGAAAAATAGAGAGCTTATATAATTTTAATAGTTTAGACTTAAAAGGAAAGAACGTAAGGTTGATGAGAAAATGACAGAAGAAGTAGTAATAGATGCAGAAAATATGATCTTAGGCAGAATGGCTAGTATGGTAGTTAAATTGTTAGAAGATGGAAAAAAGGTAGTTATAGTAAATGGTGAAAAAGCAGTAGTAAGCGGAACTAAAGTTAGAATTATTTCAGGATATAAGTTATTATTTGAGGTTAGAACATTATTTAATCCACAAAAACAAGGAATTAGAAGACCTAGAACTCCAATAAACCTAATAAAAAGGACTATTAGAGGTATGTTGCCTAAAACTCCTAAAGGTAAAGAAATGCTACATAATGTTAAAGTTTACATAGGAGTTCCAAAAGAATATGAAGGAAAACAATTTATAAGATTTGAAAAAGCTGATGTTAAAAGGTTAAAAGGTAAATATATAACTGTAGCTGAATTAGCAAAAGAAATGGGGTGGAAGACCTATGGAAAATAATCAATCAAATCAAGTTATAATTACTAGCGCTAGCAGAAAAACTGCATCTGCTAGATGCTATTTATATCCTGGAAAAGGTAGAGTATTTATAAATGACATACCCGTTGAGCTAATCCCTATAGAAATGGTACGACTAAAAATAATGGAACCATTATTATTAGCTGGAGACTCTATTATTTCTAAAATAGATGCAAGAGTTTACGCTACCGGTGGAGGCATTATGGGTCAAGCTGATGCTGCAAGAATGGCAATAGCTAAAGCTATTGTAAAATATTTTAATAATCCTGAAATAAAGGAATTATATAAGCAATATGATAGAACAATGCTAGCAGGAGATCCAAGACAAACTGAATCAGAAAAATGGATGAGATATAGCGCAAGAAGATGGAGACAAAAAGCATATAGGTGATATAGTATGATTATACCAATTAGATGTTTTACTTGTGGATCATTAATAGCAGATAAGTGGGATCCATTTATAACTAGAGTTTCTGCTGGAGAGGATCCTGGAAAAGTTTTAGACGATTTAGGTGTAAGAAGATTATGTTGTAGAAGAATGTTATTATCTCACGTTGACATTATAAGAGAAGTCGTAAATTATACAAGACCAATATGAAGGTGATAATACATGAGTGAAAAAGAAGAAAGAAAAACAGATTTAAGTGAAGAAGAGAAAGCAGAATTGCAAAAAACAGAAAAAGGAGCACTAATTGAATTATTAGTACCATTAGAGAGCTACCTTTCAGCAGGTGTTCATATAGGTACTCATTCATGCACAAAATATATGGAGAAGTTCATATACAGAGTAAGACCTGAAGGTTTATATGTATTAGATGTAAGAAAAATTGACGAGAGATTAAGAGTAGCAGCAAAGTTCCTATCTAGATTTAATCCTTCATCTATATTAGCTGTTGCATCAAGGCCTTATGCCTTTACCCCCGTTCAGAAATTTGCTGAAGTTATAGGCGGGAAGTCAATAGTTGGAAGATTAGTTCCAGGTTCTCTTACCAATGCTTATCTAGATAAATTTATGGAACCAGAGGTATTATTAGTCTCAGATCCAAGAACTGATACTCAAGCAATTAAAGAAGCTTCAATAATGGGAATACCAGTAGTAGCTTTTGCTGATACTGATGCTAAGGTAGAATTTGTAGATTTAGTAATTCCAGCTAATAATAAGGGTAGGAAATCTTTAGCTTTATTATACTGGGCTTTAGCTAGGCAAATATTGAGAGAGAGAAAAGAGATAGCTATGGATGCAGATATTCCAGTGAAAGTAGAGGAATTTGAGGTGAAATTATCTCAATGAATAGAATGCCAGCAGTAGCTGGCAGTTTTTATGATAATGATCCAGAGAGGCTAAAAGAAAGTATAAAATGGTCATTTTTACATCCTCTAGGTCCAGGAAAGTTACCCTCAGTCCAAAATGAGAAAAACAGAAAAAGAGATAACTTGTTTTTTATTGTTCCACATGCAGGTTATATTTATAGTGGGCCAGTAGCAGCTCATTCTTATTATTATTTAGCATCTGAAGGATCTCCAGATATAGCTATTATAATTGGGCCTAATCATACTGGTTACGGATCTTATGTTTCTGTTTGGCCCAAAGGTTATTGGGATACACCATTAGGAAAAGTAGAAGTGGATGATCAATTAGTTAAGGAATTAGTTGAATATAGTGAAGTAATAGATATTGACGAAAAAGCTCATATGTATGAACATTCTATTGAAGTTCAAATACCTTTTTTACAATATTTTTTTAACTCTTCATTTAAAATAATTCCTATTGTTGTTTTAATGCAAACTCCAGAGATAGCAGCATATTTAGCTGAAGGTATATTTAGATTAATGCAAAAACATCCAGATAAAGATATTGTGGTATTATCCAGTAGTGATATGAATCATTATGATCCATATGATGTAACATACAAAAAGGATGAATTGGCTATTGAAGAAATAAAGAAATTAGACTACAAAGAATTATACGAAGTAATAGAAGATAAAGATATTACAATGTGTGGATATGCGCCAGTAATGGTATCTATGATACTAGCAAAGAAACTTCAGAAAAAACCATATATATTAAAGCATGCTACATCTGGTGATACTTCTGGAGATAAATCTTCAGTAGTGGGTTATCTTGCAGCAAGATTTGGAAGTTAATGTTCCTATTTCTTTTTCTGGTATTCCTTTACCTAATGTTAATAACCCTTTGTTAATTTTGTTTTATAAGACAAGGATTAAACGCATAGCAAGAAAACCAAAAATAAGAAAATTTTTAGAGTATTTTAAAGAAGCAACTGGTTTTTCATGTGATATAGATTTCGATATAGATGGAGTTTTGCCATATTCATCTTACTATGTATTATTTAGTGAAATGTTTTTTAGGGAAGCTATAAGTGAGTGTCATATTCCTCTCAATGAAAGAGATATCATTGAGACTTTAATAATGATAGATGATGCTATTTATGATTCTAGTTTAGTTAGAGGTTTAAGGAAAGCTTTAGAAATAGGCTCACCTATTTTATATAGAGATAACGAAGAGCCAGTAAAATTAAATTTGCAGAATATAAAAAAACTTAGCATTTTAACTTCTTTTCCAATTTCTTCACCTGCCTATATAAATAATTCTTTAATACACTTAATTGGCACGCTACCTATAGATATTGCAAATAATGTTCAATTGATATCTGTAGAGAATGGATTATGGAGTGCAATCTATAATTTACCTTATCCTCTAGTTAAATCTTGGAAGTGGATATGGGACTTAAAATGGGCCACACTTATTCAATTCTCAAATTAGGAGGAAGTTTAATTACAGACAAAAGTAAGCCATACTATTTACGAGAAAACGTAGTTAGAAGGATAGCTAAAGAACTAATTACAGATAATCTTATTTTAATTCATGGTGGTGGGAGCTTTGGGCATTATGAGGCATCTAAGGGAAATATTATTAAAACTTCTTTAGCTATGCAGAAATTAAATTTATTGGTATCTTCAATATTATATGAAGAGGGAATTAAAATATTTCCTTTTCCAGGTCGATTTTTCTCTATTCAAAAGACATTAGAATATGTAAAATCTGGTTATGTTCCTCTAATTTATGGTGATATAGATGAGAATGGTAATATAATTTCTGGAGATGATATAGCAGTAATCCTGGCAAAAGAACTAAAGTCTATGGCGTTATTTGCAACAGACGTAGATGGTGTTATCAATAACAATATGATTCTTGATGAAGTTAATAGCTTAAATTTTGAAGTATTTAATTCAAATAGTTATGATGTTACTGGTGGAATAAAAAGTAAAATTAAGAAAATCTTAGAAAAATGTATAGAAGGGATTATATTTAATGGATTAAAGGAAGGAAATATAAATAAAGTTTTAAAAGGTGAACAAATAGGGACATTAGTAAGGTGTAAAAATGATTTCTAACAGAAAGATAGAACATGTTGAGATATGCCTTTTTGGTAATGTTGAGGGATTCGCTAATACTTTATTGGATGATGTTGTTTTAGTTCATCAAGCAATGCCTGGTATTTCATTTGATGATATTGATACTAGTGTTAATTTCTTAGGGAAAAAGATGTCAGCTCCTATTTTTGTTACTGGTATGACTGGAGGAACTCAGGAACTAGGTAAAATAAACGAAACAATTGCCGAAGCCATAAACGAATTAAACTTAGGTATGGGTGTGGGTAGTCAAAGAATAGCAATAGAGCATGAATCTGCTAGACAGAGTTTCAAAATAGTAAGGGATAAGGCTCCTAATGCTCCAATATTAGCAAATATAGGTGCTCCCCAGTTGGCTAAAGGTTACGGATTAAAAGAATTAGAGTATGCTGTTAGTATGATTGAAGCAGATGGTATAGCAGTACATTTAAATCCTGCTCAAGAACTATTTCAGCCAGAAGGTGAACCAGAATATCCAGATACTATACTATCTTCTCTGAGAGATATAAGTAAAAGTTTAGGTGTCCCAATAATAATTAAAGAGACAGGAACAGGAATATCAATGGAAACAGCAAAAAAATTTAGTGATATTGGGATAAAATATTTTGATGTATCCGGACAAGGAGGAACTAGTTGGATAGCAGTAGAGATGGTAAGAGATATTAGAAAAAATCATTGGAAAAAAGAAAGTGCAGAGCTATTTGCAGACTGGGGAATACCTACTGCCGCATCCATAATGGAAACTAGATTTGCTGTACCAGATTCTATAATTATGGGAAGTGGAGGTATAAGGAATGGGTTGCACGTAGCCAAAGCTATCGCATTAGGAGCTGACATAGCAGGAATGGCAGGTCCAGTAATAAAAAAAGCAGTAGAAGGAAAGGATTCTCTAATAACGTTCTTTAATAAAATTATTTTTGAATTAAAAGCATCTATGATGCTGACTGGGTCTAAAAATATAGATTCATTAAAGAGGACGCAAATAGTTATATGGAATAAACTAAAAGAATGGATAGAAAGTAGAGGGATAAGCTTATCTACATATGAGAAATTAAGAAAAAGAGAATAATGGAATTGGATCAATATTTTAACGAGATAATATATAACGTAAATAACGAAATTTCTAGCTACGTTAAAGGTGATATAAAGCAATTATATGATGCTTCAATATATCTTTTAAATGCAGGAGGAAAAAGACTAAGGCCTTTATTCCTAGTTTCTATAGCTGATTTATTAAAAGGAGATAGAAAAAGAGCATATAAGGCTGCTGCAGCTGTAGAAATTCTTCATAACTTCACTTTGATTCATGACGATATAATGGATGAGGATACTTTAAGAAGAGGTATTCCTACTGTTCATGTAAAATGGGGTATACCATTAGCAATACTTGCAGGAGATCTGCTTCATGCTAAAGCTTTTCAAGCATTAGGTGACGCGTTAAAAGGATTAGATGCTGAAAAAATATATTCAGGTATAGCTGAATTTTCTAATTCTGTTATCATAATTGCAGAAGGTCAAGCAATGGATATGGAATTTGAAAATAGAGAGAATGTTTCAGAAGAAGAATACATTGAAATGATAAAAAAGAAGACAGCCCAATTATTTGCATGTTCTGCTTATTTAGGAGGATTAGTAAGTAATGCTAATAATTCTGAATTAGAGCTACTAAAAAATTTTGGAATTAATATAGGAATATCTTTTCAAATTATGGATGATATATTAGGCTTGACGGCTGATGAAAAAGAATTAGGAAAACCAGTTTATAGTGATATCAGAGAAGGAAAAAAGACTATTTTAGTTATCCACGCATTACAGAATGCTAACGAAGAACAGAAAAGAATTATAATGGAAGGTTTAGGTTCAAAAGATTCAGAAAAAATAAAAAAAGCAGGAGATATAATTAAATCCCTATCCTTAGATTACGCTTATTCAAAGGCAAAATACTATCTAGATCATGCATTTGAAAATTTGAATAAAATACATGGAGAAGAAATAGCTGGAAAGGCTTTAAATTATCTAGTAAGGTTTACTGTAGAAAGGCGAAAATAGTGCTAAATCTGATATATCCTTTAGTTATCTCATTTTTAGCCACATTTCTTTCAACAAGATGGATAATTCAAGTAAGCAAGTCAAGAGGTATAGTAGGTAAAGATGTAAACAAGAAAAACAAGCCAGAAATTCCATCATTAGGAGGAATAGCAATAATCGTAGGATTTATTTCTGGTGCGTTTTCATTACTAGTGTTAAATCCAGATCACCAAAGAATTATTTCTGCAATACTTTTATCTTCATTACTTATAGCATTTTTAGGATTATTAGATGATTTTCTTAATTTAAGGCAATCTATAAGAGCTTTTACCCCAGTTTTTGCAGCAGTTCCGTTATCGTTATTTAGTTTAGGTCATTCAATAATTTCTATTCCATTTATAGGAGAAATAAATTTTGGTATATACTATTATATTTTTATAATACCAATAGCATTAACAATAACATCTAATGCATTTAACATGCTAGAGGGACTTAATGGTCTAGGAACTGGATTAGGGCTGATAATGGCATCAACTTTAGCATTTATAGGTATAACTAAAGGAATAGGAAACATCAAAATAGCTGGCGAGTTATCATTAGTACTAAGTTTCTCTTTACTAGCTTTTCTTTACTACAATAAATATCCTGCCAAAGTATTCATAGGCAATGTAGGAACTTATTTTGTTGGATCTGTGATAGGTTCGATAGGAATATCTGGATTTATGTATACTGCACTTGCAATACTTTATATCCCATATGTAATTGAATTTATATTGAAATCAAGAACTCGTTTTAAGGGTATATCATTTGGTAAAATAAATGATGATAATACGCTATATTGGGATCAAAAACCAAATTCATTAACTCATGTAGTAATGAAGTTAGGTAGATTTAAGGAATATCAAATAGTTGCAATAATTTGGAGTATAGAGTTATTGTTTGCTGTTTTAGCAGCTTATTTGCAGACAGTAGTAATAGTATTATAGTTAATTTTTATTTTTATAGTATATCAATATTTTTGTAAACTGAATATACTATTATAAATCTTAAGATTAACTCTTTTCATTGTATTATACTTGGCATAATTTAGAATACAATTTTATTTAAACGCAGAACTATTATTGTCTTCAAGGAATTGGAGCAACACGCCGCAGAGAGGATTCGAACCTCTGACCGCCCGGTTACTGCAAAGGGTTTAACAGCCGGGCGCTCTTCCAGCTGAGCTACTGCGGCATTCTAATAATAGATTTTGGATCTTTTTAACATTTTTGCCCTAAAAAACTATGCTTAGATTTTTATGTAATAGTTTGATCCGTGCTAGATTATATCTTGTTATACTAATTAATAAACTTATTAATAAAAACTAAAATATAATTTTATAATAATAAGATAGATTTTTAGTATGGGGCTGGGGGGATTTGAACCCCCGACCACCAGGGCCCAAGCCTGGCGTCCTAGACCTGGCTAGACTACAGCCCCATTCACCTAAATCCGTAAATAATAAAGTATAATTGTAGATTAAAAAGCTTTTGCGCATTGCTGATAAATAAAGAAGTTACAATAAATATAATCAGTAAAAAATAAATATGTATTAATATGGATATTTAACAAAAGAGAAAGATATAAAAAAGTTTAGCTAGATTTTCCTATTTCTGATAGTTTTTTAGTTATCTCGTTTATGTCGTCTTTTGCTTGTCCTGGGTCAATTATTGCTGCTGCAGCTGCTGCTACTTGTAAACCGCATGCTTCTCCTAATGCTTTCTTATTTGGTATATAGATGTATGGTACCTTTTTTTCATCGCATAATCCTGGTAAATGAGCTACTATTTCTTCTGGTTCTACGTCAGCAGCTATATATACTAGTTTAGCTTGTCCTCTTTCTATTGCTTTTGTTGTTTCATTGGTGCCTTTTTTTATTTTTCCAGTTTCTTTAGCTTTTTTTAATGCTTCTAATGCTTTATCTGATAGTTCTTGTGGTACTTCAAATTTTACATATGTAGGTTTAGACATTGCGTTCATCCTCCTTTTTTGTCACGCAAAGTGAATAAGTAATAAGAGAAATTAAAAAGCTATCTTTTAGTCGTGAGAGTAGACTACTTTAATACTATCTTTATTCTTTTCATCAATTCTTACAAATCCATATCTGATAAATTGTACTATTTCATTTACGTTTAACGTTAAAGCATAGTGTTCAGCAATTCCATTAATAGTATTGAGAGTTTGATTGTCGTCTGTTTTTAGAACTGCGACATTTACTCCTTCGTCTTTTTTAATCCACTGAACTATTTTAGCGTTTAGTTTTTTCGCGCTTTCTATATCTTTGCTAATGTAATTTAAAGTATGATTGCTTTTATCAACTTTAACGTTACATAATTCTAGAAGTCTAATTATGCTACCTTCTTCTGCATCTTGATTATTAAGTAATATTTTATCATTTGGTTTGACTTTAATTTCTCTATATTCTTTTTCTGATGGATATAATGGTATTTTTGCTGTCATTTCTTCTGGTATACGTAGACTAAACTCTGAGTAATTATCCACGAACATAATTCTTTTAGCTATGGGGTCGAGTTTTTTCCTATTTAATGAGGCTATATTTTCAAAGCTTATTGTTGCATCTGATGGTTTAATTCCTACTTCTATTATTATTTCTCTTATTGTTTCAGGTAAAATTCCTCTTCTTCTTAAACCTGATATTGTAGGTAATCTTGGATCATCTTTTGTAGTCCCTTTTTCTAACAGTCCTTTTATTTTTGATTTGCTCATCATAAATCCTTCTAATTTTAGTCTGCCAAATTCTTGCACTTCTGGCATATTCCAACCTAAATAGTTATATATCCATTTCTGTTTGTCTGCATTAGCCATATGTTCTTTTGCTCTTAAAATATGACTAACATTAAAGTCATGATCATCTACAACTGTCGCAAAATTATATGTTGGCCAGACCCAATATTTATCTCCAGTTATTGGATGAGGATTTTTTTCTGTGTTTATTATTCTGGCCATTACCCAATCTATTTTCGAAGGATCTGGATCATTAAGATCAGTTTTTATTCTTAATACTGCTTTTCCTTCATCAAATTCTCTATTAAGCATTTTATCCCATAGTTCAAGATTGTATTCTGCTGATTTATCTCTATTAAGACATTCTAAATTGAATTTTTTATGTATTTTCATCTGTTTGAATTCTTCTTCACTACATGTATCTACATAAGCATATCTCTTAGAAATTAATTCTTTTGCAATCTCATAATATCTTTCAAATCTAGAAGATGCTGAAAATTCTATGTTCCATTTTATTCCTAGCCATTGTAGATCTTCTTCAATCCATTTATAAGCTTCTTTAATTGGTTTTTTTACCTTAGGATCTGTATCGTCAAATCTTAGTATAAAGTCTCCGTTATACATACTAGCATATTCGTAAGATAATATGGCTGCTCTTGCATTGCCTAAATGTATTGGTCCATCTGGATTTGGGGCAAATCTTGTTATAACTTTTCCCTTAACATTAGGTAATGGTGGTAAACTTTTTTTCTCTTCTGTTTTCTTTTTCTCTTCTAGCATTTCTGGGAATTTAGTTTCAATTTCTTTCTTTTGATCTTCTATAGTCATAGAATTTACTTTGTCTACTATTTCTTTTACTTTTGATACTACTTCTTTTGGATTTTTCTTAAGATCGGGTCTTTCTCCCATTACTTTACTTACTACTGGTCCTACTGCTGCTTTTCCATTGTGTTTTATAGCGTTATCTAAAGCATACTTGTAAATTAGATCTTCTAGCTCCATATTTTTCCCTCTATTAACATTTTAGCAAACTCTTTTACGCCTTCTCCACTTTTTAGATTTAAGATTAAATTAGCTTTCTCTTTTAATTTCTCATCAGAATTAGATACAGCTACTTTTAAACCGACTTCATTAAACATATCTATATCAGTTAATGAATCACCTATTGCTGCTACTTCATTTTTATCGAGGTTATATAATTCTATTAGCTTTCTGACTCCAATAGCTTTTCCAGCTGGTTTCATTGCTATATGTACAGCATATCCTGAAGAATTGATGTAAATATTCTTTTCTTCTGCCCATCTTTTCATTTCTTCAGTTAGAATTGCTGGATTAAATCCGAAATCGCATTCTCTATATTCGTTCTGCCAGCTATCTTTAACGTTAAACTTTTCTTTGAATTCTTGAATTAGATTTCTGTCCATTTTCTTACATACTGTTATTTTTTGTTTGAAGTGCAGAACACATCCATTTTCAGCGACTAATCCTCCAGAAAATCCAAAATAAGTGGTTAATCCTCGTATAACTGGATATGAATTTCCGCTTACTATAGCTATTTTTATTCCTCTATCTTCCAACAATCTAAGATATTCTATTGCGCTTAAGTTCACTTTAAAAGTAGATTTGTCTAAAGTTAACGTTCCATCTAAATCTGTTAAAACTAGTTTTATCAACTTATGATTTCCCTCGCTTTTTTAGCATATTCATAATCAACGTAAACTCTTCTTATTATAATATTTTCTGGTATTTCATGTAGTAAAGTAGCAGAATAATCTTTTACTTTTCTTTCTTTTCCCTTAGATAATATTTTTATTCTATTTTTATTTATTATTGAGATTTTCTCTTCCAAAGGGTAAATTGATTCTTGTGGTATTCCAGTTTTCTCTAGCTGAGAAACTATATCGTCTAGATAACTCTCTTCCTCTTTATAACTTACTTCTTCATAAACTACTTTTGGTCCTTTACGGTCCATAAAATTCTTAATTCTCTGAATTAAGGACACTGGAATATTTTGTGATAGGCAATGATATAAACTAGATATTATTAGCTCATCATCCCAATAAGATATTAAATTCTGATCTACTAGTTCTTTTATATATTTTATATTCTTAAACTCGTTATTACAATAATCTAGAATCTCTGAAAAAATCTTTCTTAAGAAAAGTTCATATCCTAAAATAGTCTTATGATAATATACTGCTTGATACATGTGAAGTCTTGAAATGTAAAAGTTTTCTAAGCTTATAATGCCTTTATCTTGTATTGTTATTCCATCTTTAGTATAGAATATAGTATCTATTAGCCTATCTAGATCTAATTTACCTAGTTGAACTCCTGTATGTCTAGAATCTCTTATTAAATAGTCTATTCTATCTACATCAACTTCACCATCTATTATTGAAGATAATAATGAATTTCCATTATATATGTCTAGAATTTTATTAATATCTAGACCATTATCATTTAAAATATCTCTTATTATAGATTTTGCTAATATATACTCTCGTAACTCTTTGTTTCCAAATCCTTGTAATAGGTAATATCCCTCTATTGCATGACTAAATGGAAATTGGCCTATGTCATGTAATAACGATGCTATTTTTAATGTTAATAATTCATCGTCAGAAATAGTATTTTCTTTATAGAGTTTTTCTCCAACTTTAGTAGCCAAATAGTATGTTCCTAAAGAATGACTAAATCTAGTATGTGTAGCTCCAGGATAAACTATGTATGCTAAGCTAGTCTGTTTAATTCTTCTTAATCTTTGGAATATTGATGAATCAATAAGTTTAACTTCTATATCATCAAGATCTATGTATCCATGAATTTCATCAAAAATTTTTTTCATGCATAAATTAGTGATCAAAAAGAATATAAAGTCCATCCCAGCTTGGCAAGGCTGCGGGCCCTTGCGGATCCCACTGCCAAGCCAACGTGGGGGACTTTACTTCCGGGTTCGAGATGAGTCCGGGTGTTGCTCCCCCACTATGGCCGGGTGGACAAACTATAATATATCAGAATAGTATAAAAAATTATCTTTTAGGTTCTGCTATCTTTACAGCGTATATTCCTGCAATGTATAATTTTCCTCCATCTTTTGGGCAAGTTCCTACTATTTTAGGTACAAAATCACCTTCTTGGAAGTCTCTTTCTAAAGTATAATCGCATGACATGCATTTTATTAACGTTTTAGTTATTAATGGTTGTTTATTTTGATCAGAGGAAATTGCCATATACAATCACTGTGCTATTCCTGCTGTATTTCCTACGCCTAATAATACTATTGTGTCTCCGGGTTTCGTTCTTTCTAATATCAAATTCTTTACATATGCTACTACTTTATCTGCCGCCTCATATACTTCTTTTCTCATTTCAGTTATGGCTTCTTCCATACTCATTTTTACTATTACAGCATCTATTGGTATATTGTATTTTGCAGCAACTCTTTCTATTGCTATTTTTTCTGGACCTGGATCACCCATCGCTACACCCATTCCTTCTGCTATACTACCAGTATCTTCTCCTTCAAGTTTTAGTGCTGCATCTACGGTTATTATTCTGGAAACGCTATTTCCTTCTTTTTCTACTTTTTCAATTATATTTTGTACTGCTTCGCCTGGAGTGCCTACTGTAGCCATTGGTCCTTCGGCTTTTACTACTATTACTCTTCTTCCTTCAATTTCTGTAGTTCCTGCTATTGTATCTTTACTTGGTACCCATTTATCATTTATATTCATTAGAAATCTTGATGCAACTAATGGACCTAATCCATCTCCTACTGGTATTCCTTGTAAGAATACTTTTTGTGCTTTTGCGTATGCTTCAGCTAACTTAACATATATTGGTGCAACCATTTGAAGTTGATACATTAACATTATACTATTTAGTTTCTTGGCCATTATCAAGTAATGTCTAATTACTTTATATATCATGTTTAGTGCATTTACTACTTCAGTAGATATCTCTATTTGACTTCTGCTCATGGCATCTATGTTAGGATCATATTTTAGTATCATATTTCTAATTGTATCTTCATTGGCTCTCATTAATAATTTCATTCTGCTTATTATATCAGTAGGCTCTATATTTACTGGATCTATTACGAATCTATCTATTACTCTATCTATAAATCCTTTTGGATCTGGAAAATTCTTATCTTTTAATAATTTTTCTGCAATATTTCTAGAATCTTTTACATAATTTTCTAGCATATTGACACTTTTCTCTACATCTCTGCTGATAAACATTAATTGCGCTTTTTGACCTATTCCTGGTATAAATGATATCAGAATTATTACTGCAAAAAATATAAAGTATAGAAATTCAAAGAGCGCTGTCTGTGAATTTATTCCAGACGAACTTTGTGCTAGTGCTATTATATCAAACGGAATATATAACATATATCTTCTTGTTAGTATGCGATTTTTACCAAATTAAACTTTTACCAAAATGATTTTTATGGCTTGATTTTTCTTATTGTAATTATTATACATTTATACAATTTATATGCTAATTATGATAAGAATTATATCAGTTGGAATTAGATAATAAATTAGGACCTAATCGATAGTGGTAAACTCAAAATACTAACATAGAATAAATCTGCATAATTAAAAACGATTTATTAGATTTACTATGTTCTGATTAATAGCTTTAATGGATAAAGCTTATGAAGACCTAAATAATTTTTCTTTGATAACAAAAAGAAACATTCAATTTTGTACTTAACTTATGTTTTACATGGAATATAATTACTATATATGAAATTTTTAGCATTAATTCATCTTAAAATTGTCCTACTTGAATTTGCGTATTATATTAGAATTTATATAGTGTCATATTATAGTTTTCGCAAAATAACTTTAAAATAAACATTAGAAAATTTTAATATAATTCTTTTTGAATAATCTAAAAAGCTTAAGTAATTATAAGCGTTTGATCCTTATCTACATATACTGTATGTTCAAATTGTGATACCATTCCTTTCTTTACTTCTACTAGTACTGCGTAAGAATTAAGAGCTTTTTTCTTAGTTAGTGTTTTAAGCATTTTTTCTATTGTATTTCTATCACCTAAATCAGAGAGCCATCTTTCATTAAATGGTAATGTTTTAAATCTTTTTTCTATTACATCTAAGAATTGTTTTTCTTCTTCTGATAATCCTCTGATTGTGGCATTCCTTAACGAATAGATTGTTTCTGCTTTGCCTTCAATAACTTCTCCAAATCCATTAGTTGCAAATGGTTCTATAGCGTATGTATTTCCTTCCATTATTCTTCCGCCAAATCTCTCATGAACATTAGGCACAAATATTCCTGCATGCAACTCATATCTTTTTATTAAATGCCCTCCCAGATTTCTAATTGGAGAGAATCCATTTACTCTTATTACTTTTTCTATTACTTTACCTATTTCTCCCAAATCAGTTCCAGATTTAAAATTAGAAATAGCTGCATTTAATGCATCTTTCGAGGCCTCTGCAAGTCTTTCATATTTATCATCTAAAGTAACTGTAACTGCAGTGTCTGTGATATAGCCGTCTATATGGGCTCCTATATCTAGTTTAACTACTGCACCTTCTGGAATTATTTTATCGTCATCGATAATAGGGCTATAATGTGCAGCTTCATAATTTATAGATAAGTTACAAGGAAATGCAGGAAACGCGCCTTTTTCAATAATCATTTTTTCTACTGCTTCGCAAACGTCAAGTACTTTAGCTCCAGGTTTTATCATTTTTGCTCCAGCATCTCTAGCTTCTGCCGCAATTTTTCCTGCTTTTAGAAGAATTTTAAGTTCCTCGTCTGTCATAAATGAAGTTTTTATTTTCTTAGTTATAATTCTATCTCATGCCTCAATTAAGATGGTTAGGCCACGCAGCTACTGAATTAGATCTTTCAGGTAAGAAGATAATAATAGATCCTTTTATTAAGGAAAATCCAATGTGCCCAATAAAATTAAGCTATTTCAATGATTTTGATTTAATAATAGTAACGCATGATCATTATGACCATTTAGGTGATACTGTAGAAATAATGACTATGAATAAAAACATAATGCTTTATGCAACTTATGATTTAGAAGTTTACTTGAATAAGGAATTTAAAATACCTATGGAGAGAATGATTCCAGCAAATATAGGAGGGTCTGTAGATTTTAATGGCATAAAATTAGCTTTAACTCAAGCTATTCATTCTAGTGAACATAGTGATCCAACTGGTACTGTAGTTTCTGCTGATAATGTTACAATATATCATGCCGGTGATACTGGTTTGTTTGAAGGAATGAAGTTAATTGGAGAAGTATTTCAGCCTGATTATGCTTTATTGCCTATAGGTGGTAGGTTTACGATGGATCCAAAGCAAGCGTCATTTGCAGTGGATATGATAAAGCCTAAGAAAGGAGTTATTCCTATTCACTATAATACCTGGGATCTTATAAAAGTAGATCCAAATGAATTCTCACGCTTAGTTTCTTCAAAAGGATATAAGCCTATAGTTTTACAGCCTGGCGAAAGTATAGAGTTGTGATTTTTTATGTTAAGCGAAAATGAATTAAAGGTAATAGAATATTTAAAAAAATATAAAAAAGCTACATCTACTGACTTATCTTCTATTTTACCAGAGAGTTCAATATATAGTATAGTATATCTTCTGCAATCTAAAGGATATGTGACAGTAGATGAGAAAATAGAAGAGAAATATGAACTTACACAAGAAGGAGAAGAGAGATTAAAGAATGGATTGCCAGAGGATAAGCTTCTATCTCTGATCAAGGAGGGACCAAAAAGGATCCAAGAGATATCTTCAATTTTAGGAAAAGATACGAATATCGCATTAAATTGGGCAAAAAGAAAAGGAATAATAAAAATCGAGAATGGATTAGTCTATCCTTTAAGTAATGATTATAAATCTCCAGAGATAGAAATTATGAGGAAAATTAAAGATAATGAAGGTTTAACTCAAGACGAAATTAATAAATATATCAAAGAGTTAGAAGAGAGAAAGTTAATAAAGATAAAAAATATTAAAATTATATCTGTATCTCTAATTAAAGAACCAGAGGAAGAAAAAGCCATAACATTCTTAACTCCAGAAATTTTGCAAAATGGTGATTGGAAAAAATATATTTTTAGGGAGTATAATGTAGAGGCTCTTCCACCATTTTTGCCTATAGGAAAAAAACATTATTTTAAAGAATTTTTAGAGCATGTAAAAGATATCATGATTAGTTTAGGTTTTAGTGAAATTAAGAGCGATTATGTCGAATTAGAATTCTATAACTTTGATATGTTATTTCAGCCTCAAGATCATCCAGCAAGAGAGATTCATGACAGTTTTAGAATTTCAGGGTATGGAAAATTACCAAAAAGTGATCTTGTAAAGAGAGTAGAGGAAGTTCATGAAAAATGGTGGAGATATAATTGGAATGAAAATATTGCCAAAAATCTTGTTTTAAGAAGTCAGACTACTGCGACAACTGCTAGAATGTTATCAACTTCTCCATATAAGCCTATTAAAGTATTTACTATAGGTAAAGTATTTAGACCTGATGCTATTGATGCTACCCATTTGATAGAATTTCATCAGTTAGATGGATTAATAATAGATAAAGATTTCAACTTTAGGGAGTTATTATCGATTTTAAAGTCTATATTCGCTGAATTAGGTATTAAAGAAATTAAATTTAAACCTGGATATTTTCCATTTACTGAGCCAAGTGTTGAAATATATGGGTATATTCAAGGTTTAGGCTGGGTAGAAATGGCCGGAGCAGGACTACTTAGACCAGAAGTTACTGAGCCTGCTTCAGTTAGTATGCCAGCTGGAGCGTGGGGCTTAGGATTAGATAGGTTAGCTATGTTATTTTTAGGAATAAAAGATATAAGATATTTATATTCTGATAATATAGAATATTTAAGAAATAGAAAGGTGGAATATTGAATGGTAACTATTAATTTAAAAGAATCAAGATTAATGAATTTATTGAAAATAAGTGAAAAAGAATTAGAAGATGTTCTCTTTGATTTGAAGTCTGAAATAGAAAAAATAGGAGAAGACGAAATCTCAGTAGAGATAAATGCAGATAGATTAGATATGTTGAGTCCAGAAGGGATAAAAAGAGCTGTAGACGGTTTATTAGAAAGAAGATTAGGAGAGGCTAAATATGAAATTGTAAATACTGAATATACTTTAATAGTAGATGACGTAAAATCGAGACCATATGCTTTAGGAGCAATAGTTTATGACTTTAAACTTGATGATGACAGGTTAAAAGAAATTATTCAGTTTCAAGAGAAACTTCATGATACTATAGGCAGAAAAAGAAAAAAAGTTGCCATAGGAATTCATGATCTTCATAAGATAGATCAAAAAGTAATTAGATATAAAGAAGTGCCTTTAGATGCAGAATTTATTCCATTACATTCTACCACTAAAATGAAGATATCAGAAGTTTTACTTAATACTGAACAAGGGAAAATTTATGGTAATATTTCAATAAGAGATAATTATTCTCCTGCTATAGTTCAAGACGATGGTAACATATTAAGTATTCCTCCAGTTATTAATTCAGATAAAACTACTTTGGATGTAAATACACGTGATCTTTTTATTGATGTTACTGGTACTAATTTTGATGCTGTAGCTCAAACATTAGATATTCTTGTAAGTAATTTTGCAGAGGGCGGAGGTAAAATAGGTATTATAAAAGTTATTTCTCCGTTTGCTAATAAGTCTCCTTTATTAGTTCATAACAATATTTCAGTTAATTCTATTCAAGTAAATACTAGACTGGGTTTAAATCTAAGTGCTGAAGAAATGGCTAAATACATTTTGAAAATGAGGATGGATGCAAAAGTAAATAATGATTCCTTAGATATAGTTATTCCTCAATATAGAATAGACATAATGACATATGCTGATATTTCAGAGGATATAGCAATGGCTTATGGTTATAGGAATTTCAAATTGGATAATGTACATGTTGCAGAAACAGGAAACTTACTTTATATAACAAGGTTAGAAAGGGCTTTTAGAGAATTGGCTGTTGGAAGCAGTTTTCAAGAGATTTTTAATTTAATTTTAGCTAATACAGACTATTTATATGGTGATTATGTTAGAGTAGAAAATCCTATTTCCATGGAATATAATGCTATAAGGAACTCATTAATATGGGTAATGCTAAACTTTTTATCCAAAAATCAACACGCTAGATTTCCAATAAAAATTTTTGAAGTGGGTGATGTTGTAGTTAAATCTAATACTTCTGACACTGGTTTTATGAATAGTTCTAGAGCATGTTTAGCTATAATGGATAGTAAAGTTAGTTATGAATATTTACAGTCAATAGTTCATCAAATTATATATAATCTAGTAGGTAAAGAAGCTAAGTATATCAGAGAAGATAAAGAATATTTCATAAGAGGCAGGTCATCAAAGATTGTTTTAGCTGATAAGGAATTAGGAGAAATAGGAGAGATATCTCCAGAATTTTTAGTAAAATTCAATATCAAATACCCAGTAGTAATTTCGGAGATATATTTAGATAAAATAGGTGAGGTCTAAATGCCATTTATAATTCTAGATGATGTAAGAATTTATTACGAAAACTTAGGTAGTGGTAGACCATTAGTTTTTATTCATCATTTGGCAGGTTCATTCAAAAGCTGGATATTTCAAAATAAGTATTTTTCAAGTAAATATTCAGTTATTGTTTATGATCTTAGGGGTCACGGTAGGTCTTCAGTTTTAAATTATCCCTATTTAATAGAAGATCATTCAAAAGATCTTAAAGGCTTATTAGAATACTTGAGAATTGATAATCCAATAATAATAGGCCATTCTATAGGAACTTTAATAGCTTTAGATTATGCTACAAAATTTAACGTAGAAAAATTGGTACTGATAGGAGCATTATATAAAGCACCAGATCCAGATCCATATTATAATTACGTAAGAATCGCTACTAGTTTTGGTATGGAAGCTTTAGCTGAATATAGAAGGTTACATGGCGAGTTTTCTGAAGCTTTAATATCTAACTATACTGCATGGAATTTATTATTACAAGTTTATAAGGAGAATAATCCTTTAGGATATAAATATGCAGTAGAAGGATTACTCAAGTCTAAGGACTATTCTAATGATTTAAGTAAAATTGACGAAGATACATTACTTATTTATGGTTCTGAAGATAAATTATCGAAAAATGCAGAAATATTTAAGCAGAATATATCCAAACTGAAATTGAATATAATAAGTGGTTATGGACATTTTCTTAATTTTGAAGCTCCAGAAGAATTAAATAATGTTATATCTAACTTTCTATAACTCCACCTAGTTTTTTTACTATGTCTTTGATTTCAGTTAAGCACTCATCTATTTTCTTATTTATCTCTTCTTCATTACTACTGCTTCCTGCTATTTGAATTTCCAAGGATGGATTACTTAGTTCATATCCTCTCGGATGTGTCTTTATATAGAGATCATATTTCTTAACTAGCTGTTTTATATATGGAGCTATTGCCGACTCCATAACTTTATTTACCAGAATTGATTTTTCTTGATATTTTACATCTGGCTTTGTTTTTAAATATTTTTTTATGAAATTTTCTAATATATTTTCCATTTCTCTAGGAACTCCTGGAAGGGCTAGAATTTCTATATTATCATATATCGTATAAATGCCTGGTGCTATTCCTTGATCGTTCTCAACTGGTATTGAGTCTTTTGGCAAATAAGCCATCTTTTTCCTTTCTTCTGTGAGTTCTAATCCTAATTTTTGATATTTTTCCTTAATTTGATTTAATGCTAACTCGTTATATTCCAGGCTTCTATTTAAGCCTAAAGCTAGTCCTTCAGAAGTCTTATCATCGTATGTAGGACCTAATCCTCCAGTAGATACTATGAGTAAAGGTTTTCTATTTATTACTTCTCTAAATATTGACGATATTTCTTGTAGGTCATCCATTACTGTAGTTATTCTTCTTACTGTAAATCCTATGGATGTTAATCTTCTAGCTATATGTGAAGCATTAGTATTTATTGTTCTTCCACTAAGAATTTCATTTCCAATAGTTATTATTTCGGCTGTGTATGTTCTCACAAAATAATATATATCTAAAGTAGCTATTTATCATTATGGCTAAATGGGGTAAATTTCTATCTAAAGAATCGTCATTATTAAGAACTTCTGAAATTAGAGATTTATTAAAATTAACTGAAGGTAAAAATGTAATTAGCTTAGCAGGAGGCTTACCAGATCCTTCTACTTTTCCTGCAGAAGATATAAAGTCAATAACTGATTATGTTTTAGAGAATTTTGCTTCAAGAGCCTTACAATATTCAGCTACTGCTGGAATACCAGAATTAAGAAAGGAATTAGTTAACTTATCTAATCAGAGAGGAATCTCAGGAATAACTGAGAATAACATTTTTGTTACCGTTGGAAGTCAAGAAGCCTTATTCATGCTTTTCAATTTATTGGTTGATCCTAAAGATAACGTATTTGTAGAAATGCCTAGTTATTTAGCTGCCCTTAATATTCTAAGAGCTAGAAATCCAACCTTTCATGGTATTCCATTAACTGATCAAGGTCCAGATTTAGACGCTTTTGAAAACGAATTAAAGAGACTTACAGCAAATGGTGAAAAGATTAAATTATTATATATTATACCTACTGCTCAAAATCCTGGCGGTACTACATTAAGTTTAGATGGAAGAAAAAGAGTTTTAGAATTAGCCTCTAAATATGATTTCTTAATTGTTGAAGACGACGCTTATGGCTTTTTAGTTTTTGATGGAGATAGCCCAGCGCCAATTAAAGCACTAGACAAAGAAGGCAGAGTAATATATACTGGAACGTTTAGTAAAATTCTGGCACCAGGTTTCAGACTAGGCTGGATTTTAGCTGATGAAGAAATTATAGAAAGCGTTGAATTATATAAGCAAAATGTTGATCTTCATACTCCATCTTTTACTCAATTTATTGCAGCAGAAGCAATAAAAAGAAATGTTATTCAGAATAATTTGCCAAAAGTTAGACAATTATATAGAGAAAAAAGAGATGTAATGTTACAAGCTATTCAAGAATATTTCCCTAAGGAGGCTAGATGGTCTAAACCAGTAGGAGGAATGTTTGTATTTGCCTGGCTACCAAATAAGATCGATACATTAAACATGCTACCTAAGGCATTAGAGAAAGGTGTTGCTTATGTTCCAGGCTCCAGTTTCTACTACGATTATAGTGGAAGAAACACTATGAGGCTTAATTTCAGTTTTCCTGATAAGCAGAAGCTAGTAGAAGGGATAAAGATACTTAGTGATGTTATAAAAAGCGAATTAACGTAAAGCTTTCTCTATATCAACTATTACTCCTCTTTTTGATGTTGGTATAGATGAGATAATATCATCTGAATATCCTATATTTTCTTCAAAGAACTTGTCGGATATTACATCCTCTATTTCAGAAAATAATCCATTTATTTTCTTCGGATATACTTTTATTGTATTACTATTTGGGCATGTAGGAGGCCATGATTTTGCAAATATAGGAATAATTATTTTTCCATTATTTTCTAGTAATTTTTCAGCAGAATATCTTGCCCAGCTGTGCATAGTTGCTATTACGACTATATCCCATTTTTTATCTGTATCAGTTATTTCTTTAACACCATGTATATTACTATAGACTTCAGAATATAATGCAATATCAGAAGTAGATTTAGATAATAATATATATGTAAGTATTCCTATAATTCCTGCCCCTAATATTAGTACACTTTCTCCTTTAGAAATTTCTTCTATCTGTTTTGCAATAGAAAAAAATGGATATAATAATATTTTATCTGTATAATGTTCTGGTAATGGAATTATTGAATCCTCTGGAATTACTGCATTTTTAGTTAGTAAACCATCTATTTCTGTCCCTATTCCTCCATACTTTTCAGAGTAAGGTAAAACTAGAACTTCTTTTCCTTGAAGAGTGGGATCTACATCTATTCCTACATCATAGATCTTACCTATTCCAATACTTCCCAAAATAGTCCGTGGTCTAATCCAAAGCAAACCTAAGTATACTGAGTTCTCTATGAAGGATAGTAATACTTTTTTGGGTTTTATACTAATAAAGTCCTTATTTATTGGCTTTTCTACAATATCTTCAGCTATAATACCTTGGTTAAATATAATTGATAGCACAATATCTTAATATTTGGTTCCTCTTTTAAACCTTAGTAGAATATTTATCTAAGATGAAGGCAATTCATAATATTAGTAAAGAAGCTAGAGAGGATATAATAAGTATTCTGTTAGAGAATAGAAGTAAGAAGGAGTTAGCTAATGAGTTAGGAGTAACTCCTACTGCTATATTGAAATTTTCTAAGGGTGTAACTCATGCAAGCGATGAGACAATAGAGAAAGCCATTGAAATTTCAAATGAAGAAGAGAGAAAAAGAATAGTTGAAGTTATTCTTAATGATCTAATTTCTAGCTTAATTGAAATTATAAAGGAAAATCCAGAAATAGAAATTGAAAAAATCAATGAGCTAAGAAAAGTATTAGACGAAATTGAGAAAACTAGATTACTGGTTTCTTCTGGGTTCGTATAATGGGCATGAAATACATAGTTGATAGAATTTAGCTGTTATAACTCTTTTAGTTCCATCTTGTGCTACTGATATAGCATCTTCTGGTATTCCTAGTTTTGATGGATCACTTATATTCCACGCTTCACAGCTCCCTTGTGTTCCATGTCTGCATGTCTTTGATTTCCAGATTCCTTGAGATTCTGCTATTTTGAACCATCCTAGCGATTTCCATATTTTATCTATTTCTTCTTGTATTTTCTTCTGCGAATCTAAATCTAGTTGTTCGTGATTCTTTATTTCTTCTTCTATTTTTTTCACATTTTCTTCAATATCTGATGGAGAAACTAAAATTACGCTTGGTTTTAAACTATCTTCAACACTCATGATGATTTGCTTATATGCTATCCTTTTTAAGCAAAATTACATATTTATTCAAAGGATGTATAATGGTTAAAGAATTGTACAAGGATCGTATAAAGGTAATAAATGAGCTATGGGGTAAAATACTTGATAACTGGAAAAGCTTAAATAGAGAACAATTAATAGAACTTATTAAATTTATATATGAGCAAAATGGAATAAAACCATTTAGAGGTTTTAAATCTAGTAATTTGTACGAGAAAGAGTTAATAACAGTATATGTTATAGGTAAGGAAGGATTAGGACTTTATACAGATTATAAAGATGTTTTTGACCATTTATTTAATACAGAGGAAAAGTATGATGAGATCTCATCATTAATAACTAATTTTCCAGAAAAAGCATTCGAAAAAGCTAATGGAGATAAAGATATTCTAGCGAGAGCATTAAGGTTATTGTTTATTGAAGTTATTTTATCGTTTGCAGATGAAAGTAAATTGTCTATGGCATTAAGAAAACTTGATTCTTCTAATAACGATGCAATTAAACATACGGCTAAAAGTTTTGCTAGATTCTATACCGCTTTTAAATTAGCAGAAGGAATTGCAGAAGGCATAATTAGAGATAAAGTAAACTATATTGCGATGAAAAAAGCTATATCGATAAATATAGGCATAGATTATCCTTTACCCAAAGCGAATTATGTGGCTTTAATTTCTCAAGAAGTTTTCAATGTTAAACCAAAAGTTATCAAGAAAATTTTAGAAGTATCTCTAAAAACATAGAAGTTTTTAAGTAGTCTTTAAAATTATAATTTAGTATGCAGAATCTATCATCTACACAAAGGGAGATACTTTTAGCATTAGTAGAACTATATAACAAAGGAAAAAAGATGATAAAAAGTAAAGAAGTTGCTGACATGATAAGTAAAGACGAGGGCACAGTTAGAAACATTATACTAAGCTTAAAAGTGCTAGGATTAGTTGAATCAAAGCCAGGGCCTAATGGTGGATATTTGCCTACATTAAAAGCTTATGAATTCATTAAAAATCCTACTATCTCTCCGATTTTAGATAAGTTAAGCTTGTATAGAGGTAATATAGAGACTGATATAAAAGTTGAAAATGTAGAATTAATGGACGTTACTAATCCATCGGGAAACAAGGTTATCCTTAAAGTCACCGGAGACTTAAGGAAAATAAGATCTGGAGATTTAGTAAGATTAGGACCAACACCTTACAGTAGACTAGTAATTGAAGGTATTGTACTAAATGCAGATGATAATAGAAAAGAAATTCTGATTGACGTGAAAAGGATGATAAGTATACCAAAAGAAAAAGTAAGAAACATAATAGGTAAGAAATTAATTTCTCTAAAACCTGATATGACACTTAAAGATGCTGCTGTTATTCTTTATAAGGAAGGGATTAGAGGGGCACCAGTCTTAGGAGACGGGGAGAAAATTTTAGGCATAATCACAACTGCTGATATTATTAAAGCATTTTTCGAAGGTAACTATACATCAAAAGTTTCAGATTACATGAAAACTGATGTAATTTCAATTAGAGATGATGAAGACGTATTAGAAGCTATAAGAAAAATGATAATATATAACGTTGGTAGATTATTAGTAGTTGATATAGGTCAAAGAGTGATTGGTATAGTAACTAGAACAGATATATTAAAGTCTATAGCTGGATTAGAAGGTTTATGGGGAATTTAAAGAAAGAAAGATGCGGAATTATAGTAAATAATAAATTTTATGAGATAAACAATATTTCTGATAATCCTTTCGAATTTATTATGGACAGTGTTCAGCTTTATAGATTAATAAAAGATAACGACGATTTACAAGCTATAGTGCATACTCATAGGACTACTTGTGAACCAAGTAAATTTGATTTGGAAAGTATGAAAATATGGAAAACGTATTGGGTAATACTATCATATTCTTGTATAAAAATATATAGGTATTATTCAGGACTCGGTATAGTTGAGATTGATATCAATTCCTTTCCTTTTAAGAAATTCTATAACCTCTTCATGCAACTTCTTCATTAATTCTCTTTTTTCTTCAGCTAAAACTACATCTGCATGCTCTTTAGCTATAATTCCATGAGCGAATGGACTAGGAATAGTATTAGGTCCTATAACTTCAATTTTTATTTCATTTTCCTTTATTTTTTTAAGGATCTCTATTGCACTTTTTATGTCCATATGGTCTTCCAATATTTCTCTTATTGTTTCTTTTAATACTGGGAAATTACTAATTTCTTTTACAACATTTAATAATGTTTCAGAATTTAATTGCCTTCTATCTAAATTAGTTTTCCTCCCTTTATACCTCTTAAGTATCATAAATGATCTTTCTGCTGTTTGTCTAAATCTTCTTTTTATCATTTCAGTTCTTAGTATTACATTGCTTAAAATAGTATACATTTCATCTACTGAAATCTGATTAAATATATCGCCTATATTATAGTCAACTATGTCTGGTAAAGTTAAAATAAATCCATTATCTGAAACAGAAATTCTAACATCTACGTTTAAATCTTTACTAATTATGTAAGCTAATGCTCTCGAAAGCGCATCTAATGCTCTCCTACCATATAGTGCATTAAATATAAAATTTCTCCTATTCTCTTCATCATCATAAATCTCTATAAGTATAAGATCATCACTGGGTACTTTGCCGTTAGTAAAAAGATATTCTTCTAATATGTACTCGTATATAGAGAAAGCGGCATGCTTTGAAATACAGTACTTTTTAGAAATTTCTTCTACTACCTTTTTTGTATCTACTTTGTCTTCTATCATTTTAGCTACTTCTTTTCTGAATTTTCCTACTTCTAATGCAGAATCATAAGCTAAAGGTAACATTTCTGAGAACCAGCTTGGTACTGTTGGTCTTTGTCCTTCAGCTGATTTAACGATTATTTTGTTTTCTTTGCTACTTATGAACTCGTATGTTTTTCCACCTAATACAAATATATCACCTGGAGATAGTATTTCTACGAATTCTTCTTCTAAGTTTCCAACGTATCTATTATTTTCTGCGAATACTGGAATTAGGGAAGTTTCAGGAATAGTACCGCTGTTCATGTAAAAGATCATCCTAGTTCCTCTTTTAACTCTTAATTGTGAGTCTTCTTGTCTTATTTTTGCATATACATTTCTACTTTCTAGTTCATATTTTCCGGAAAGGTATTCAATAGTTGACAAGAATTGCTCGTAATCTAATGTACTAAATGTATAGCTCTTTTTCAGTATATTATATAAATCCTGAATATTAACTGGTTTTGCTATAGTAGATGCTATAATTATTTGCGATAATACGTCTAATGGATTATGAGGTATATGTACTCTATCTATTTTTCTTTCTCTAGCGAGTTTTGCTAACACTGTACATTCTACTAGGTCGTCTCTATCTACTACTATTATTCTACCTTTACTTATGCTTCTTACGTGATGTCCGGCTCTGCCCAATCTTTGTAGTAATCTACTAACGCTCTTAGGACTACTGAGTAATAAAACAAGGTCTATATATCCTATATCTATTCCTAATTCTAAGCTAGTTGAAGATACTACTACTTTTAATTCTCCTTTCTTTAATTTGTCTTCTATTTCTAACCTTAGGTCTCTACTTAAGCTGCTATGATGAGCTCCTATCATATCTGCATCAAAAAGCTTTTCTGCTTCTACTAGTTTTCTTAATTTGTATGAAACTCTTTCAGCTGCGCTTCTAGTATTAGTAAAAACTAGAGTAGTTTTATGTTTCATTATCTCGTTTATCATTGTTTTGTAAATTCCATTTCCTATTTCTTCTTCACTGGCATGGACTAAGTCTTTAACTGGAGAAATAACTTTTAAATCAACTTCTTTTACGAATCTGGCATCTACTATTTTACAATCTCTATTTGGTCCTACCAAAAATTTTGCAACTTCCTCTAGAGGCGATATTGTAGCGCTAAGTCCAATTCTACTTATTTTATTTTCTGCTACTAAATCTTCAAATATTTCTAGAAAACCAGAAAGAAAGCTTCCTCTTTTGCTTTCTGCTAGTTCGTGAATTTCATCTACTATGATCCATTTTGCATCTTTCATTTTTTCGCTAAATTTTGGAGATACTAAAGAAATAGCAAATGACTCTGGTGTAGTTATCAGTATATGAGGAGGTTTTCTTAACATTTTTTGCTTCTCATAAGGGGATGTGTCACTAGTTCTAACACCTACTCTTATATCTACAGAAATATTAGCTTCTTTTTTTATTTCTTCTAATGGTGTTATTAGATTTTTATACATATCATTATTTAAAGCTCTAAGTGGAGAAATATAGATTGCATAGATTTTATCCTCCAACTTTCCCTGGTCGGCTAGTTCAAATAAGTTATCTAAAATTCCTAAGAATGCTGCTAGGGTTTTTCCACTTCCCGTAGGGCTTGAAACAAGAACATTACCATACGTTTTAATGATGGGTATAGAAGCTTTTTGTGGAGGAGTAAGGGTACCGTATTTATTTTTAAACCAAGAAGCCACATAAGGTCTAAGTAATTGAAATACTTCTTCATCTTTGTATGGTTTTGCGTACTCTATAGACATTATAATTATCTAAAATATAGATAGCATAAAAATGTCTATTTAACTTCATCTTTATAAGAGGAAAAAGTAAACAAATATGCTAAAGAATAGTATAATAACCATAATCCAGTTATTATATCTGATTTCATTAAATAAGTTATAGAAGCAGACAAAAAGAATATTCCAAAGGCTAATATAATATAAATTACGTTGCTTTTGCCTGATTTTCCTTTAGGTGTAACAATATATTTTCTGTTTTTTCTAAATGCTAGAAATAAGGAGATAGTAATAAAGGGAGAAATAGAAACTGTATATGCTGATACTTTACCTAAAGCTCTTAATGATTCTATAAGTTTTAATCCGGCTTCTTTTGATACAGATAAAAAGTTAAATGCATAAAGTGACAGGACAATAATCCAAAATGCAAACAAGTAAATAGAGTTTAGTGGATTTAGATTTCCAAAAAATGCATATACTGATATTATTACTGATGCAATAAAAGTAAATGCAATTGGAAGATATTGTAATAGAAATAGTATCATATCTATTTTTTGGAATATATTAGTTTTGCTCCTTAATATAGGCTTAAGTCTTCTACTTAATACTTCCATACTTCCCATAGCCCATCTAGTTTGTTGTACGTAAAACGCCAAAAAATTGTCTGGAACCTCTACAAAAACTACGGAATTTGAAGAGCAAATTCTTTTTCCTTTACTTATTAGTCTAGCTCCTATTTCTAGATCATCTTGGATCATTCTATGATCCCATGGTCCAACTTCTTCTATTGCTGATCTTTTGAATATTGTTCCACAACCTACTGGAAACACCTTGAGTTTTGCCCTATCTCTTCCGATCAAAATTGCACTGTCAGCAATCATTGTAGATACCATAATTCCTTTAGCTAGAAATGAGTAAGTATTCTTAGAATATCCTATCCATTTCATTGTAACAGCGTCGCAACCAAATTTCAACATATGTAGATAAGCTTTTTTTAAGGAGTCTTTACTTAATCTAGCATCAACATCTAAAGTAAGAATTAAATCTCCAGAACTTTTTAAGTATCCATATCTGAGTGCTCCGCTTTTATATCCTTCTCTTTCTTTTTCATTTCTTCTATATATTTTAACTTCTATACCATTAGGTGGTTTCAATTCTGATAACATTTTATTAAAATATTGTTCGTTATCATCTGATACAATTATTACTTCTAATTTTCCTTTATCCCATTCAACTTCGTTTAAATTATCCAATAAACCTTGAATTGTTTCTATTGACTCTCCTTTGGTAGGAACTATAATAGATAAGCTTGGATATTGTATCTTATTTTCATTGAAAACATATTCAGTTCTTAGGCCTATTCTGGCAAAAATAAATTGATATAATAGTAATAAGGACGGTACTAAGAATATTAATAGTTGCATTGCAAAATCAAAGGAATTCATTTATTGTTATTCTATTTCGGGGGATAATAAAATCATAGGTATGTCTTGTTGTTCTAGGAGGAAATCTTAATCCTTTCTTGGCAATATCTACTATATAGTCTTTTTCTAGTTTAGGCAGTAATATTCCATCTTCATTTGTCTTTACTATCTTAAATCCTAAATATTTAAGATAAGATTGTATAGAATTTATCTTCCAATATAAATTATAAAGGGTTTTACCACATATATTCTTATTTATTATTTTTAAGCATAAACCTCCATCTGTTGAGTCTTCTATAAACCTAATTGCTAAATTCAGATTAGATATATTTAGTGCGAAACTATTCACTTTTATTCTATTATCAAAATAATCTACCATATATACTGGAATCTTCCTTATTCCTAATATTTTACTTGCTTTAGTTCTATGATGTCCATCTAGAATAATAAATGTATTTTCATCGACTATTACTGGTTGTATTGCTTTATATTTTCTTATACAATTAATTATTTTTTCTAAATTATATACTTCTATATCTTCATGGCTTATTAGATTATTTGGATCTATATACTCTATCATAATACTCACAACAATCATTTAATACGCATGAATTACATGAGGGATTTTTGGCTTTGCAAGTTTGTCTTCCGTGAGCTATTAATAAATGGTGGGCCAATAAATAATCATTTTTGTCGAATAATTTCATTAATTCTGAAGAAATAGATGCATAATTTCCTTTAGCTATTCCTAATCTACCTGATATTCTTTTAATATGAGTATCTACTGGGAATAATGGATAATTTTTACACGTAAGGAGAACAACATCAGCAGTTTTTTCTCCTATTCCTGGTAATGAAGTAAGCTCTTTTCTAGCTTCATCTACTGGCTTGTCTATTATATTATTTAGATTTCCTCCATATTTTTCTACTATTATTTTTGAAATTTCCTTTATTCTTTTTGACTTGATAAAATAAATACCTATATTGTGTATAGCTTTTGAAATATCTTCAATTCTAGCATTAGCTAATTTTTCTGGAATAACTCCAACTGTATTTTCTAAATTATAGAACGCTTTATATGTTCCTTTATCTGTGGAATTTTGCGATAGTAAAGTAGCAATAAGTACTCTAAATGGATCTTTAAATTTAAGCCAAACATCATAAGCTACATAATCTTCTGGTTTTTCTTTGTATACCTTCTTTAGTCTTTCAAGAATTTCTTTTCCTGTGCACTTCACATTTACATTAAAGAGTAAAAGCCCTTTTAAATGAAATTATTTAATTACTTCAATTGTTATGTACGAGATAAAGGTAATTTTAGAGGCAATCAAAGATGGAGCTGTAAATCCTGGAGAAGCAGTAATAAGAACTAAAATACCAAGATACGAGGTATTAGCTATATTTCACGTTCTAGAAGGACTAGGGTTAATTACTACTATTTATTCTAAAGGAGCTCACAAAGTCTATAAATTAACTAAAAAAGGTGAAGAAGTATTAGATGGAATTGAGAAGGGATATGAAATCGAATTAGTTATAAAAAATCATAATGAAAATATAACAGATATTACACAATAGTATATTATAGTTTTTGGATTTATTAATGATAAGCTATAGGCTTTTGTAATAATCATAGATATTAAAATCGATGATATAAAAAATAAAGGAATTATATGCATTGGCATAAATCTAATAGATGGATAGATAATGATGGGCAATATTATATTTATTATCTTTAATATTTTAGTACTATCCTTTATTTGCATTATTTTATAATAATAAGTTTTATTTAATCTTAGTAAGTCTTTTGCGAATGTCGTATTATACATAAATATAGATTTTAGCTCTTTATCTATTTTATTTTTCGATTTAATTATCTTTTGATAATAATTATCTGAATATAGGTTAAACTTCAATATTATTAACTGCGAAACGCCTAAAGCTATTACTATTTTGTAAAGAATTGAAAGATCTATTGGTAGAAAAGGAATCATAAATGGCAATAGCACAATAAAATAAGTAAAATTAGTTGAGAATTTGATTTTATTGAAATCTTTATAAGCGATAGATAAGATACTAGCAATATTTATTATAATATCAGTAAACAATGGAAGTGAGCTGTTGTATAATATAGTATATATTATGGCTCCAATTAATGCTATAGTATTTATTATAGACAAAGTAATAAGTTTGTCTATAAGCTTTTTTAGATATATTATATTATCTTTCGAATTTTTCTTTATTATTTTTATTAACTTATTATGTGAGTTATAATTATCTTTTATAGCTTTTATTTCCAAATCGTATATATTTTGTACATCATTACTTGAAAGATATTCTTTTACTTTAATTAAATGTGACAGCATTTGTTTCTTTCACCTCTTTTAATTTGTCAAAAATTGTAAAATAGTCAGTTATATTATTCTTAGCTAATTCATTTAGTATTTTTTCCTTTAATGATACGTTTTCATCAGTTATATGTAATTGAGCATAAATATACAACCTTTTTATATCTTTTATTGACTTTATATTACTAATTTTGAGTACCTTTATTTTATTTCGTATAGAATAAATCTCGTAGAAGCTTGTCTTACTTCGTAGATTTTCTACTATAATTGTAGGTAGCTTAGATAGACTTAGCAAAGTATTTTTATCAAGATAATTTAATAACGAATAATGATCTGGAAAATCACTTAATATTATTATTCCCTTATTATATGCACTTAATTTTAATGATTCAGTAAGTATATTTTTGTTTAATTTGTCAAATATTACAATATCTGGATTATATAAATCTATATCTTCATTTTCAATATCTCTAGAATCTATGTTTATGCATTTTTCGTTTATCATATTTAATATTGGTTTAGATCTAATGTTTAATATTTTAAAATTAGAAGTTAAATTTATTATTGATTCTAAAATTTTACTTGATATCTTTATATTTCCAACAAAAATGATAAATGCGTTGTTCTCTAATAATTCCCAAAGTAGAGAAGCTTGATTTCTAGATATTAGACGAGAATTTATTAAATTAGTTATACTAGTGACTTTTTTATCTTTCTTTGATATATTAAACGCAATTTTTTCAGGATTACTTACATTAACTATACCCCTCATTTCATCGTTTTCAAGAATTAATTGATTTTTGTGCCTTATTGCGGAACTGAAAATCTTTTGTAAATCAGAGATGATTTCTTCTTTGTATGAATATTTTAAGTTGGTTAAGGCAACTCCGTATCCACGTAAACTCACATATAATGGCATATTATAGTTGAAACACGTTATTTCTGTTATTTTATCGTCTAGAAGTAATATAGTAATTCTACCAAACTGTTGCTTTTTCATAGAATATAGAATTCTATCTGCTGTTGTAGGATCTAAATTATCGTATTTAATATTTTTCTCGTTTATATTTTTTAAAATTTCCTTTTCTTTATCAGTTAATTTAACTTCTTCTACTTCATAAAGAGTATTTCCGTTGAGTTCTTTAATGGAAATTTTATTTCCTAAAATATAGTATTCTTCAAGAATTTTAGTTGTCATGAAGTTTTTGTATTTTTAAAAAGTATTCAGTCTATTCCGATACTTTTCAAGTAATCTTCGATTTTTTTAGCTTGTAATAATCCAATTTTTATAAACATATCTTTAGATATTTTAAAAGTACGTTCCACAGTTTCATTACCAATGTATGTTCTAACTATTATTTTATCATATGCAGGATCTATAGGAAACACTACCTTAGTAGGAAATCCTCTGTACGTATATGTAGAATAGAAAATCTCTACTGGATAATTATACTGTATATTAGGTGATATTATAAGATAGGGAAAATCAATAGATATGTCTAACTTATTAACTATATTATCAATACCGATTATAATATAATCATTAATATAATTTATTCCTCTTTTAATTCTATATTTAACGTTATTAGTATTAATTATTGTATCTTTTGGTTTTATAATTATTCCTTTTCTATGCGTTGGATATATATAATTTTTCTCCCATGTAATATCGTCTGTATTTTGGCTTAGTCTTTTAATTACAATGTCCTTATTAGCTTGTATTATTTCTTTTTTCCATTTTGTGCTATCTTCAGTTATATCTATTATTGGTAAAAGAATTTCTTCACTCTGCTGGTTTCTTCCAGATTTTACCACATCTATGTATATTATATCATTCTTTAATTTATGATCAAAAATATTAACAGGAATCTTTACATCAGTGGAAATTTTCTGCCTAGTGAAAGTTATTTGGTGGTGAAAATTTTTATATGATATTAGAATAGTATAAGGTAAAAATGTATTTACCTCACCTTCTAGTTTTAATTTTATTATTGAATTCATTCTTGTGCCCAACACATTTCCATTGCTCCTTACTATCTCACCTAAAGCTTTTATGTAAGGTTCTTTAGAATCTATAGCTATTTCTGCTTCAGTAGAAAAGAAAGGAGAGTTTATTCTTACCTTGGCTTTTTTACTTCCCAATAACTTAGGCTCCACTAGAAATTTGGTATATTTACCTTCTTCAGATTTTTTTATTACATCGAGATCAGTAAATTCTGGATAATAATATTTTATAATATATAGAATTAATGGAGATTTTTTATCCATATAATTTTTTTCGACTTTTAGAATACTGCTATTGTCTAATGTATCTATTATTCCAAAGTTCTTGTTGAAATATAGAAATATATATTTACTATTAGCTATAGCTTCGCATTTATTTAAGATATATAGTGGAGTTAGGTTCTTATCAAAAACTTTTGTTTCTTTTTCACTTTTTATTATGATAAAATTATCATTAACGAATCCATCTAGAACCGAAGAATCAGTAGCTATTTCTTTCCATACACTATCCTTAAGATATTTTATGGAATTTCCGCATTTTATTACTATAATATCAGAGTTAGCACCAATTAGCTCTGTATTATCTTTACAAATTCCAATCACAGAGTTGTCTAACATTATTTTTCCATCTAATGTTTTAGATAATGTCTTTTCTCTTATATATCCTAAGAAAATCCTATTTGGTTCAATTATTTTTTCTCCAGTTATTGTTATAACCTTTGTATGATCATCATAAAGTAATGAAATTCCATTCTTGTTATTAACTATATTTCTAGGAGTATCATATTCTAATTTCATTTTATTCCAAAATAAAAGTAATTTCTTCTTGTTCAAGAGAGATATCATATTATTTTGTTCGTTAACTATTATTTTATCATATATTTCTGAATTATATACATAATAATTATTTTTCTCTATAATTTTTTCAATTTTACCTTCTACATTTACGTAATAAATATAGTTAGCATCAATATTTGCATTATTTTCTATTATAGATAATTTATTATCAACAAACTCTAAAAGTTTTCCATTAGCATAAAATATCCATCTATTTTCTTTATCTACTTTAAATTTTGGATATAAGGAGACTACTGGTTGAATTAATGCGTTTGACTCTAAAAAAATAGTATCGCTTATATTCAAAAGCGAATATTGTAGATTATGAGGAACATCAAGAGATAAAACAGTCTTATAAATAGGATGCATGAATTTACTGGTAGTTTAAAAATAAACTCTGGTAGACAAAACTATTTATTTAAAATCAACTTACTTATAAAAAATCCCTCAGTATTATTAAAAGGAGAAAGTCTTACTACATAATTTGAAGACGAAAATCCATTATAACCACTGCTTCCTTCTATATTAGGTTTTTCTAGTATATCAAGAAAATTATCCGTATGCTCTTCTCCTTCTTCTGGAAAAATAGAGCATACTGAATATATAACATAATGTGCAGTGATATTAGAAATGATTTCCCTTAAAATGTTTTCTTGGATTTTAGAATAATAGTTTATCTTATCTATAGTTAAATTAACTAGAATTGATGGTTCATTAGATATCATGCCAGAAGATGAACAAGGCGCATCTAATAATACTTTATCTCCTCTTAATACACTTGAATTAGATGAATCTTGTAGGACGAAATTTATCCTATCTAAGTTAACATTCATTTTCTTTAGAAACTCAATTTCTCTATACAATCTTTTTACATCTAAGTCTATAGCAGTAATTCTTGCCGTATTTTCAGTCATTGCCATAATTTGACTAACCTTTATGCCTGGAGCAGATGAAAGATCAATTATGATATCTCTCATTTCTGGCTCTAAAGATTTTACTACAAGCGCGCTTGCTTTATCTTGAAAGACAATTTTATAATCTTTAAATTCTTTCGTTTTTCTTGCATCGCCTTTCATTATTCTAAATATACAAGGAAGCTGAGGATCTTCTTCTAGTTCAATATTTTGAGATTCAAGCGATCTAACTGTTTTGTCTATATCTCCCTTTAGAGTATTTATTCTTATCCATTCATTTTTAATAAAAAATGATTTTTCTAATTCTTTGACATTAATATACTGATTGAGTTTTTCTTCCATCCAATCAGGAAATTTTAATCCTTTAGCTCCATTAGTGAATTCTTTTGCTTTATCGGATCTTTTACTAGATTTAAAAGAATAATAGCTTAATATAAATTCTCTAGATAACTTATATAACTCATCATAATTAAAACCCTTTACCTTTTTTATTCTTTTAGTATTTTTAAATGCTACTGGTAACGGATAATTATTCTCTATATAGTAAAGCAATGTAGAAAGAAAATCAATTAACTCTCTTTCTTTCACAAATGAAATGAGTGCTACGCAAAAATATTTATTACTAACGCTTGTACTCTTTTTTATTTTTAAATATTTTATCCTTGTATAATTGAATACAAAATTATCTTTAATTTTCTTTCTATAATGCAAGTTAGAGGATTACTCCTTATTCCTCGTTGTGTAAATAATTTTAACCCCAATTTATATATCTAAAGTATAGATGTCCAGGGCCTAAAAATAGATGAGGAGGATTTCCCCTGATAACCCCCTAGACCCTGGACATCTATAAATAATAGAGAAAACCCATATTACCTTTTCTTAATATATAATAATTCTCTATAAATCTCTTCATTAATCTTCTAGTTTTAGAACATTTTATGTTTTCAAAATTACCGCCCCATGGTACGTTTGATCTGATATGAATTCCTTTGTCCCCAGTGTCTAGAATATTAATAAATATAGGATTGAAACTCTCCTCCTTATTTTTGTTAGATAGTAATCTTCCTATATATCTACCACTTCTCATTGCTAATTCTCCAAGCTTAGGCCAGTTCTTAATTATATCGCCAGCTGCATAAACGTTTGGTTTAACCTCTAACTTATCATTAACTTCAAGAAAGCCTAAGAAGTCTGGAGCTTCACATTTTTCTACTATAAAATTTGGTTTTTCACAAGTTCCCAGCTCTCTATTGACTACTTCTCTTATTTTATTTGATACTTTTTCTCCTAGCCATTCCATATAATTTCCATTATATTTAACATCCTTTCCTATCATTTTTGCATAAAACGATATTTGTAAAGCTAAATAGCTATCATATTTGTCCTCCGACGAAATACATAAGTTATTTAATTTCTTTATTTCTAGAAATTTTTCTATATTCCTATTTTTACATCCTAGTGCTATAATTAGCTTATCTGGCTCATATATATTCTTATTAGTTCTCACTCTTAAATTTGAAATATCCACATCTACTACTTCTTCTTTTCTGACAAAATTCAGATTAACAGAGTATTTTTTTTCTTTGATTATATTACGTAAAAGAGCTGTATAAAATACAAATTCACCAGCATTAGATATAATTATTTTATCTTTTGATCTTATATTATAATAAGCGTTTAATCCTGCATAGCCTGATCCTAATATAAGTATCATTTTATTAGCTAATGTAGAAAAATTAAATAATGTTTGCTTTCCTACTTCTTATGAGTTGAACATAAGCATAGCATATTCAAACAAAGACGAGATTTTACCATTACTACCTATTATTAATAATGAAATTAAGTCGAAAGATTATGTATTTGAATTTGTTGAAATAAAGCAAGACGAAATAAAATTTAAATATAAGAATTATGATCTTTATTATATATCTCTTCCACTTTTAAATTATATAGATACGAAAATCTTAAGTAATGGTGCAAGAGTAGTAAACGAATTAGGACTCTCAGATGAGATAAATAATGAAGTATGTACAAGCAGTAATTCTACAGAATATTATCTTTTAAAAATATTACTAGGTAGCAAAGCAATACCAAATTCCAAACTTGATTGTAATTCTGCTAGATTTGTTATAAATAACTATAAAATATCATTATCAGATATATGGAAAAAAGAATGCCAAAATTTACCAATAGTATTAAGTGTTATAGGAAGTAACTTACCGGACGATGTATTATCAAAAATCAAGATCATAATAAGAGAGTCTGCTTCAATCCAAGAAAGCAAAGGTATAATATCGCCATTATCGAAAGAGTTAGGATTAAAAGGTAGAAAATCATTAGAATGTTTCTTTCAATTATGTAGAAAGAAAAATTTATGCTCAGTAACTAACTATAACATTCTATAATTATTTGGACTTTTTATTGCTATTATTTTTCATTAATTTATATATCCTGAATAGTAAATATATTGTGGGTAAGTATAGAAATATAGAGATTTGACTATAATAAATCAAACTAAATATCGACACTAATAATAGGCTAATGCTATATATAATTTCTAACTCCATAAGAATTAATGTGGCTTATACATTTTATGATCAGCCAAAATAATTAATATATTACACCTACTTCTCTCATTAAGGTATGATAAGACAATAGTATGGATATTATCATTTATATGAAATTTATTATGACAACTTTCTCTTGATATACTTATTACATCTAATAAGTTAGTAAATTGGTTTTGAGTTCGAAATTATTTGAAATTAGTACTTTTTAATCATATATCTCTTAAATATTAATTTTTATAATCTTTAAATGTGGGACAATTAGATTTTATCTTGAATACAGTGAGAAATCAATAAAGTTGATGGTAATATACTTCTGATTTTTTACTGCAACATAAGTAAATTTGTAAATGGAGATAATTAACTTATAATGTAACTACGTAAACTCTAAGAGTTAATAGAAATACAAAGTTGTAAATCTAATAGGTCTTAGATATACTAAACTACTGCATGTCTAAGAAAAACTTCATATACTACAATATAAATAATAGTTTAGATAAAGTGCCGAGGTCGCCTAGCCAGGTAGGGCGGCGGCCTGCTACTGCATGCAGGCAGCCGTTGGGGGAAACCCCGCACGGGTTCAAATCCCGTCCTCGGCGCTATTGCTCACAAAGAATTTTATATTAAGTCTATTTTTATGGATTAGATTCAGAATAATTATTATTTATTACATTTTTATATAGTAAATATTTTAAGAAATTTTTCTGTATTTACTTAAAATCGTTTTATTATCAAGATTTATAAATGATTTCATTAACACGGTTAATCGCTAATTATAAACAATTTATTATGTAAAAGATAAAAACTAAAATAAAATGTAGTATCTTGATTTGATATGAGTCTAAAAGATCTAATCGTATCATTATTCCAACTTGATAAAGACTGGACTACTAGAATTACTATGGCAATGCTAGTTTTAGGTGTTATATGGGGATTATTAGGTGTAATAGACTCACTAATGGTTAGATTACAAGAGTCAGCCTGGGGTACTTCAGCTCTTCTTATAGAGACTTCCCAGGAATACTATGGTGCTATAACTTTACATGCTGAGAGAGACTTATTTGGTTTCGCTCAGCAAGTAGAATTTGCACTATTCGTTTACTTTAGTATAAAATTGCTTAACATACAGCCTAGAGCTAAATGGCTACTCAATTTAGCTTTCATATTTATCAATATTTCTATGATGTTCATGGAAGGACCTATAGTAGTATATCCATCTTTCAATGATAACTTCTTCTCTGCTACAGATTGGTACTACTTATCCCCTATGGGAATACCATCTTATTCACAATATGTAGTATCTCCTCTATTCTTTATTGGTTGGATATTATTGGATGCCTTTACTTATATGGCTGGCGTATGGATAATATACCATTATTATATAGCTACTAAAAGCCTAAAGGAAAAATTACCAGTAGCTTTAGTTTTCTTCTTAATGGATACATTATTATACGCAATTGGATATTCTGGAGTTACCGCTGCAGACATATGGGATATTTTAGCATATTATGGATTAGTAGGATTAGATCCTATAGCTAATCAGATAGCGTTCTGGATATTTGGACATGCAATAGTGTATATGGCATGGCTACCTGCAGTAGGTGCTATGTACTTGCTAATACCAACATTAGCAAATAGACCATTATATAGCGAAAGATTTGGAAGAATTTCAGCTCTATTATACTTAATATTCTCAAATAATGTGCCAATTCATCACTTATATATGGTGAATTTACCAGTTCCAATAAAGATTCTTCAAGAAGTTTTAACATATGCTGTAGTAGTGCCTTCAATGATGACATTCTTCAACTTATGGGCTACAGTTAAAGGCGCTAATGTAAACTTTAATATAATTACTGCATTTATTTCGACTTCATTTGCTGGAGCAATAGCTGCTGGAGTTACTGGAATAGCTAATGCTGATATTGCATTTGATGCAATAATTCATAATAGCATGTGGGTTCCAGGTCACTTCCATGCTATGATATTATTATCTATAGTTCCAGCTGCTATGGCAGTATTATACTTTATGATTCCAATGATGACCGGAAGACAATGGTACTCTAGTAAAATGGCATGGATACACTATATTGGGTACACTATAGGCTCAGTATTATTAATTATAGGAATGGAAATAATGGGATTCTATGGTGTAGTAAGAAGAACAGAAATATACCCAATATTCTCAGGATTAGTAGATGCTGAAAATTTAGCAACAGTAGGAGCAATAATAGCTCAAGTTGCAACTCTAGTATGGTTCCTTAATCTTGTTGCAACTTTAGTTAAAGGAAGAGTTGCTAAATTGGAAGGATTATCTTTAGGTGATATGATAAATACTGTAGCAATGTCATTAGATTGGTCTTCAACGGGGTTAAAATTTAATAACTTCAATAAAATAGGAAAAACTATGAATACAAAAAATGCAAAAGCATTAGGAATGTACTGGGCTTTAGGTATTTTAGGTGCGGTATTTGTAATAATAAGTACGATACCTTTAGCATTAGGTGGAGATATGTATAATGCATTACCATGGGCATGGATAGTATTGCTGACTATTGGTATAGTATTAATATCTTACCCTGTTCTAAAGGGTGCAAAGAGTTTATAATCTTTTTTTGATAAATAATTTTGTTTCAAAAGGGTGATTAAATGGATAAGAAAGAAAGATGGGAGTTAATTTGGACTTTATTTGTTATTGTATTATTTGCAGTAGTAATAGTTAGTACAGTTCCTTTAGATTTTACAGTAGGTGGAGTTCCTAGCGTACTATCTGCATTAAGTGGTATTTCTTCATCTAAGGTAGTTAATGTGAATATTACTTCATATCAATATTTATTTAAGATTGATGAATCCGGTGGAGGAATGGTACCTATTCATGATTATAATTTAATTATTGCACATCCAGGACAATATGTAAATATAACAATGAAATCTGCTGATGTTACTTCTAATTTCTACTTTGCAGATTATGCTGATGAAGTTATAACAGATCAAATAGTTCCAGGTTTAACTTCATATGCTGTAATACCAGTGCCTAATATAACTGGTGCATATGCCTTCCTAGGTGGAGAATACAATGGGCCTTGGTTCAGTTATCAAACTGGATTACTATTGAGTATTCCATATTCTGGTTACTTTACTCCAAGCAATATATCAGCTTATGAGCATCAAACTTCAGTAGCACAAACTGTAGCATTAAAGGGAGATCCTTATAATCCTCCAATAATAGGTCCATATAATTCATTTACATTAGTTGGGAGTCAATACGGTATATTTAATAATTCTGTGCCTGGCCCAACATTAATAACTACTGCACACAATAACGTAACTATAAAAATGTATTTACCTACACCAGATGATGACAGAAACTATCTATATAATTATTCAGTAAATGGAACACCATACGCAGTAAAAGACGTGGATGTAGGAATTTATGCTATATGGTGGAATGGTTCTATCACTTTAGTAAAGCAAGTTCCAGTACAATATGATACATACATGACGTTTACTTTTAATGCTGATGCACCTGCTTACGTATATGGTATAATAACTCCAGTGTATTATAACTATAATCCTGATGCATTAAGTTCTAATATAGGTTCGTTGATAGGTATACAAAAAGGTTATGTAATGGGAGCATGGGGAGTTATATTAGTGGAGGAGTGATCAAAAATGGTAAGTTTCTTTAAAGTATTAGGAATAGGATATATATTAGCTATAGCTTTACTAGTATGGGAAATAGGAGACTTAACACTGCATGCAGCTGCGACTCCTTATACAATCTCATTTATGGCTATGGCATTTATAGGATTCGTTGCATTCTTCCTCTTTGTATATTTTGCTCCACAAGAAGAAGATAAAAAATAATTTAAGGTATTATTTTTTTAAAATTTTTTTCTATTTTATCTTCTATTTCATTTACTGGTATATTTTTAATTTCGCTTATTTTTTGTAAAGTAAGAGATACATTACAAGGTTCGTTTATTTTTGTTTTTTCTGGACCTAGAAATGGAGAATCTGTCTCTGTAACTAAGTAATCTAAATCAGTATTCTCAATTATCTTTTGTCTATATTTGTCTCTTATTACTATAGGAGGAACTGAAATATATCCACCTAAGTCTATTATTTTCTTTGCATCCTTTATACTTCCTTCAAATGCGTGAATTACAAATGTGATATGATAGGATGGTAATAGCTGTAATAAATCTTTCATTCCACCTCTTACATGAATTATTATGCTTTTCTTTATCTTTTCTGAATATTCTAAGAAAAACTTCATTGCTTCAATTTGTTTTTTTCTTAATGTTTGATCTTTTATCCAGAAGTAATCTAGTCCTACTTCACTTATAGCTACTGCTGTATTGAATAAAGGTATTATTTGATTTATTTCTTGGTCAAATCTATTAATGTACTCTGGATGTAATCCTACTGCTGGAAGGATTTGGGGAAATTTTTTAGATAATTCTATGCTTGCTAAATCTGATTTATAGTCTACTCCAGCATTTATTATTATTATTTTACATTTATTAATTGTTTCATCTACTTTATTTTCAAATTCTTTAGAATCTAGATGAGCATGTATATCTATTAACATTATTTACCAGAAAAAAAGAAGAGATTAAAAAATTAAGAAAAACTTATTTCCATGGTTCTTTTAATAGTGTTATCTTTACTGCGTTTTCCTTATCATCGAAAATTACTTTAACTAAATCTCCTTCTTTTATCTGGAATTTTTGTCTTATTTTTGCTGGTATAGTTACTTGATAGTTCCTACTAACTTTAACTATTTCTTCAACTTCGGACATTATAGTTCACTAAGTTACCTATTTATCTATCTACTATTTAAATCTTTTTATAATACAGTAAATAATAGCTTTGATGGAATTAGTGCTATATTACTTACTTTGGGAAGAATTCACAATAATATATAATTGTCTTAGTTAAATCTTTTTGTATAACAGATAAATGTAATATAAAAGTTGAATTGCTATCCTTAAAATACAAGGAAAAAATATATATATGAGACCAATACAATATTTATTTGTGAGCTAAATGTCCCAAAGTCAGATTAGTGGATCAAGAATAAAACTACCATCTGGAAAAGATGCTGGATTGATAGATATATTGTCTTTTTGTTATGGATTATCAGAAACTGACGTTCAAGTATTATTAGCATTAATGAAGGGAGACGCTAGAGGAACAGAAGAGTTAGAGTCTGAATTAAAATTATCTAAGGCTTCGATAAACAGAAGCTTAAACAAATTACTAGAAATGACTTTAGTCATGAGGATAAAAGAACCAGGAAATAAAGCTGGAAGACCAAGATACTTATATAAGGCAAAGGACTATAAGGAATTAAAATCAAAGATGCTTGACGATATTAAAGACTGCTCAGATAAGATGGCATCACTAGTTGAGAATGAGTTTAAACCTTAATCAGGTATAATTTTATTTAACTTTTTTGCAAGTGTTTTAATATTTTCTTTTATTTCCTCTTTGTTTATTATCTTGTTTGAAATTATTACTTTCTTTACGTTTTCTGATGTAGCAAAATAAACTATATGAGATAATATTCTATCCTTTTTAAGTGGATATAATTCTGAAGCATCAAATAGTGCAAAATCAGCTACTTGATTTTTATCTATTAATCCTCCATTTATTCCTAATAGCTTATATCCATTATAAGTTGCAGCTTTAAAGACATGCAAAGCCTTAATTCTTGTATCCCAGTAAGAGTGTCTTTGCAATAATACTGCATTTTTCATTTCTCTAATTATGTCAAGACTATTGTTGCTTGATGCCCCATCTGTTCCTAAAGTTACATTTATTCCTTTTTCACTTATTTCATAAAACGGAAAAGCTCCAGCTGTAGCCAATTTCATATTTGATGTTGGACAGTGAGTTACAGATCTAGCATTCTTAAGATATTCTATTTCCCAGCTGGCTACCCAGCCTAGATGCACTCCTTGATAATTTTTTATATTAAGATCGGTAAGGTATTCAATAGGAAATTTTCCATATTTCAGTTTAGTCTCATAAATTTCTTTTCTAGTCTCAGCCAGATGAATGTTTATCCATGTATCTTGTTCATTAGCTATGTCATTAGCTATTTCTAATGTTTTTTTATCAGATGTATATAAACTATGAACGTTAACTATAGGGTAAAAGAGTCCTGTTTTACTTAATCCTAATTGTTTTTTAGATACTTCTTCTGGATCAAATAAATTATTGATAAAAGTGTAGCCTGCAGCTGCTCTTATACCATATTTTTCTGTTAATTCTTTTATGTCTTCTGGATTAAAATACATATCAACAAATCCTGTTGTTCCAGAAGATAGCATTTCTAATACAGAAATTTCACTGCTTAATCTAAGGATTTCTTTAGTAGCCTTTTTTTCATACTCCCACATTTTTTCCAGCCATGTCATGAGTTCTGAATCATCATGATATCCTCTAAGGAATATCATGCCAGTATGAGTGTGCGAATTAATAAATCCTGGAGTAACCACATAGTTGCTACAATCTATTTCGTCCCCTTCTATATCTTTTCCTATGTCTTTGATCTTTCCATTATCTACGATGATGTTTACATTTTCTAGAATTTTTTGATAGTCAATGACAAATCTGCAATTCCTTAATGTATATGTGTGATTATATACTTCCAATTTTCTTCTCCTATTCTTTTAACTTCTCCATGAACTTTTAATTTTCTTTTAAATAATGGTGCGTTAACTACAAAAGTTTCTGCTTCTCCTCCCTCAAATGCTGGGTTAAATCCAAATTTTCTTGCTTGAGAAATTATTCTCTTTGCGTCTTCTTTAGATATCACTTTTCCTATTAGTTCGTATGGAAAACCATAAGCAGAAATTGAAGTTATTATAAATTCAAATCCATCTTCTATTAATTCTAATAAATACTTTTCCTGATTTTTTCTCCAGAGTGGTGTAAAAGACTTTAAGCCTAACCTTTCGCACATTAATGAGATGTTTAATCTTTGATAATCAGATAATAGTGCTCCAGATACTATTCCATCTGCACCTAATTTTTTTGCAAAATCTAATGCTATGTACAAGTCTTCTAATTCAGTGTCTTTTTCGCCTGATGTATTAAATTTGAATAGATTATAGCCCATAACATTTGCTTGATAAGTAGTATATTCAACGTTAGGATGTTGAAACATCCATGAATCTTCTCTTTTTGGTATTAAAGTAAGCAAGCATAATATCTCAAACCCTTTAAATACTGCCCAGTGCAGTGCGAAAGTACTATCTTTTCCTCCGGAGAATAATACACAAACTTTCATATCGTATAGCAATAAATTGTATGCTCTGTTATACCCAATAAACCTTTAGCTTTAACTTTTTCTTCTTTGTACAACCTCAATTTTTTAAATTCAAAATCATGACTAATTATTTTCAAATTTTTATTTTTACTTTTTAAAATATAATCTTCCAAAAGGGAATTAGATCTTGATGACAGATATACAGTTAATATCGTTACTCTTGGGAGCAATATACTAGCTAAGGATAATAAATCGCCACATATGATTTCTAGTTGTGGATATTTAGCCTCTTTGCATAATTGTTTGTCTATTTCTACTCCTATAGCTAATTTCACGTTAAATGATTCTTTAGCAATTTTTAGAATTCTACCATCTCCACAGCCTAAATCTAATACTATATCATTAGGAGAAGCGTTAGCACACTTAAGCATTTCATATATTACTTCTGGAGGAGAAGGTATGAAGGGCACTAACATAATAAGAGTTAATTATAAAAAAGTATATATCTTTAAATTAGGATGGTCTAGCGTTATTTCTTTTTTTCTCCTGAACTTCCACTCTCTCCGCTAGATTTTTTCTTCTTCGCCACTTTACATCTACAAAAATTTTTGTTATTTATGAATTATAAGGATTATGCATAATAATTTAGTTAAATGTTATACATTATTTTAAGGGTAAATCATTATTATTCTTTAATATTCTAGGAAAATATTAGATAGATTGTGTAGTTTATCATCATTAATTAATAAATATTATATAATTTTCTTTATATGTAGAACATAAAAAATTAATTTGTTTTTATGTCTATTAATGATATTCTCTATATAAAGAGAAGTTAAAATAAATTATATGATAATAACAGATTTAGAGAAAAATATCCTATTATCTAATAGATCATTGGGGTTATTAATATTTTTTAACGATCTGAGTGAAAGATCTATCATGGAAAGTTCATTAGTTCCTATCAAATATGTACTTGATTTTCCTATTAATTGTTGGAATGATGTAATATAAGGAAGAAATTGCTTTAGTATTTTGACGCTATAACATCCAAGTAGGGGTTGTGGATAGTCTAATATAGGCATAACTATATCAAAGTTTTTAGAACATATATAATCTGTCAGTTTCCTTGTGATAAACGGAAAATCGCATCCAGTTATGAATACTCTATCTTGAGAAACATAACTTAAAGCTTTTAGTACAGCATTTACAGGACCTTTACCACAGTCTATAACTTCAATTCCATTAGTTTTTCTATGTTTTCCAGTTACTATAATGGGTTTCTCAAAATTTTCTATAACTCTTTGTAGCATTGTCTTTCCATTAAATTCGAAATCACATTTATCACATCCAAATCTTCTTGATTCTCCTCCAGCTAATATTATAGTATCATAGTAAAAATCTCTGTGCGATGATTTTTTCACCTGGCTCATATTTTTTGCCTCTTTTGAAAACGGAAAACATGTTGGCTTTATAGATTTCACTATATAATCCTACTCCCCATCTTAATGGATATGCCTTTCCATTTTCTTCTTTAAGTAAATATGTAGAATCCATATTATGAGTTACTTCTATTCCTTCAGCTAGTGTTATTTCTTCAAATTTTCTAATTTCTGAGCCTAACATCTTTGAGATAATATGTAATCCATGCTCATGAAATACTGTTATAGCTGATACTATCTGTCCAGGTAAAACTAGCACTGGTTTATCTTCTATGATTCCTACTCCACCTCTTTTAAGAACATTTGTAGATACTCCTTCAAATATGATTTTACCCATTTTGCTAATACTTTTCTTTACATAGTCTTTTTCTCCCACTGATGAACCTCCTATGCTAATTACATAATCTGATGATTCTATACCATTTTTTAAGTGTCTCATAACGTCTTCTTCATTATCTTTTGCTACTCCTAAGTATTTCACTTGTCCAAATTTTGAAAGTAGTGGAATCAAAACGGGTGAAATCGAATCTTGAGTTTTAGAAATATCTCCAAAAGGAGAAAGCTCATCTCCATTAGCAAAGATTGAAAAATTAATATCTAGCACTTTGACTTTCGTTATTTTTTCATAAGATAGTATTCCTAGGTGATATGGAGTTATTATTTCTCCTTTTCTTAATATTATTTCTCCTTTTCTTATATCTTCGCCCTTCTCTCTAATATCTTTTCCTTTATGTACTTCAATGTTAGGAATTATATAATCTCCTTCTTCTTTTTTTACTCCTTCTATTCTTACTACAGCTTCAGCCCCTTTTGGTATAGGAGCACCAGTAGTTACGTAGTATGTTTCTCCATCTCTTATTTCTGGAATATCATTGCTAGAAGGGAAAAGTTTTCCTCTTATTTTTAGCTTTTTCTTATTATCAGATACTTTTATTGCATAACCATCCATGGCAGACAAATCTTTTTCTGGTATATCTTGAACTGAATAGATATCTTCAGCACAGATTTTTCCCACTGCATTAAGAAGATCTACTTCTATATTTTTTGGATTTTTAAATGAAGTTGAGTCTATTAAATTTCTAGCTTCGTCTAGAGGGATAAGCATCAAATATAATATTTGCAATTAGACTTTATATGGTCTGTGTATTTCAAATAATAGGAAAGAAGGATTCAGGTAAAACTACTATTATTCAGAAATTAATACCTAAACTTAAGGAACGTGGCTATATTGTAGGAGTGATTAAGCATTCTCATCATGTAATCGATGACGAGAATAAAGATACTTTCAAATTTAGAAAAGCTGGGAGCGACCTAGTATTTTTTTCTAGTAATGATTGTGCATTATTTTTCGATTGTGATAATATGAAGTTTATAAATTTATTACCAGTAGATATTCTTTTAATAGAAGGTTTCAAGGATTTAAATTTAGGTTATAAAATAGAAACGCATAGTATTAGCGATGTTGATAATATTGTTAGTGAAGTTTTAGATCGTGCTAAAGAATGTAAAGAACAAGTAAACATTGAAATAAACCATGCTAAAGCTGATAAAAATTTGATAACGCTTTTTATCTTTAAGCTTATGAAAGTGTATAATATAAAGGAGATAAAAATTGCTGATTGAAGGCTCAGAGATTATATCATTAGACTGTAATGCTACAGTAGAAGATGCAATATTTTTTATGTATAGAAATAATATTAGACGAATAGTAGTAGAATGTGATTCTAAAATTAGAGGAATATTTACTGTTGATGAAGCATTAAAAAGCATAATTTACAAATCCGAATCTAAACTGAAAGATATAGAGTTAAAGAAGCCAGTAATATCAGAATCTAATGACGTATATCAAATAGTCAAATTAATGCTAGAAAATTCTTCTGACTCAGTAATATATAAGAATAAAATAATAACTGAAAAAGATGTAGTTTTTAACTATAATTTTCCTGATAATCACAATAAAATATCATTAATTGCAAATCAATGTATAACAATAGAAGGTTATACTAATTTACTTACTGCAATAGAAATAATGATAAAGAACTCAATAAGACACCTACCAGTTATAGAAAAATCTTTGCTAGGCATGCTTTCTGCGAGAGATATAATATATCATTATTCACAGTCCTTAAATTTGGATGTAGCAGTAAGAGATGTGATGACGCCTTATTTAATTTACGTTAAACCTGATACTCCAATTATTACTGCATTAGAAATAATGAAAGAAAGAAAAATAGGTAGTATATACGTATCTGAGAATAAATTAGCTAGTTTAAGAGATTTTATAAAATATATTTTTACTATAATAAGAAGTAGTTAAATTATGTTAGATATATTTCAATGCCCAATAGACGGAAGTAGGATAAATGCTGATTTAGAATGTGAAAAAGGTCACAGATTTATCTATAACAGCGGAATTTATGATTTTGTTATAAAGGAAAATAAAGGAGAAGATATATTAGAAAGAGTTGCTCCTCTATATGAAAGTATTTGGGCACCTTTAGGTTTTTTTATTACTTCATTTCATAGTTATTCCAAATTATATGAGGATGCTGCAAGGTTTTTATCATCTAAAGTCTTTTTAGATGTAGGAACAGGACCAGGTAAGATATTCGATTATATAAAATGTGAGACATGTATTGGATTGGATATTTCCGTAAGATTTCTAACTATTTTAAAAAATAAAAGAGGAGGAAAAGTCATTCCTGTTAGAGGCGATGCATTATCTCTACCAATACTTAGTTCTTCGGTAGATAGTATATCTTCTTTCTTAACTTTACATATGTTAAGTAATCCCTCTTTAGGCATAAAGGAAATTTCTAGAGTACTTAAAAAAGGAGGAAAATGTGAAATTTTAGTTTTAGTCAAAAGTAACTATATTTCCAAATTACTCAGCAAATGGTGGAAATTAGATTTAAAACATAAAGATTACTATATTTCTTCTTTAAAGGAAAATGAGTTACATATAGTAGAAAATAAAGATTATGGACCTTGGAGTTTATTTAAATGTCAAAAATCTTAGATTGTAATTAACGATAAAGCAAATAATATAAATCCTAATCCCTCTATTACTTCTATGATTCTAAGCACAAATCCTTGCAGAGCAATTGCGTATATTGCTATATATAATCCCATTACTAATCCAAATATGAAGAAGAAATATAGATACATTCCACTATATTCACTTTTGCCTATGAAGAAGTAGGAGAATTTCTTATTACCTGTTATTCCATATGCAAATCTTTCGAATCCAATAAGTAAACCTACAAAATACAAGAAATAAGGATTAAAATATGCAATAGTACTGAATAGTAATTCACTTAAACTTAGTCTTATAGAGTATATTAGATAAATGGAGGATAATAATAATACTAATCCTAAGATTAAACTTATGTACCTATTACCTAATACTTTAACATCGGCCATTCCATTACACCTATATATTTTTCTCCCATATTAATATCTGCTAACTCACCTATAATAACTCCTCCTAGTGCACCCAATATTAATCCAGCTATTCCTCCTAAATTATACCCTATTCCTGCCCCTAATAATCCTCCAATAGTTTTGCCAAGATACTTATCATCAATCTCATATATTTTCGCGAAATCACTTCCACCTATTTTACCTTGTTTTTCGAAATAAAACGATGCTTCACTTATAGCTTCTTTAACTTCCGATATTTCATTACCTTTAAATAGAGTAGTATAATATTCCTGATTTTGTTGAGTTCGCTTAAATATAACTATAAAACCAAGTCTTCTTAACATCTTAGTAGAATCTTCACGTAAGTTCGCATTTACCTTAAAGATAACTTTATACATATATTAAATCTTTAAATTCGCATGTTTAATATTTTTGCTAGTCTTTTTTTCGAACCTAAACCTTATTTATTATATTAAATTATAATTTAATGAGACTGAAAATGGAGATTGAAGAGGAAGAAAATAAAAGATTTTTTGCGATAATTAAGGTAGAAAACATGGAATTGCCAGAATGTGTGGAAAAGACAAGATTACATTCACATATTTCTTCCGCAGTAGATGAAGCAATGGAGAATATAAAAATTTATCTCAAGAATCAAGGAATTGCAGGTAAATTCTTAACTAATATTCAGGTCTTCGCTAAAGAAGAAACTGTAATAAGATTAGTAGAAACTATTAAAGCTAAAATAAAAACATAAACACATGGAACTCTCCGAAGCCCTAGAAAATTATCTTAAAGAAATTTACGAATTGGAAACAACTAAAGGTTCAGCAAAAGTAACAGATCTTATACTTGCCTTTGAAGTATCTCCAGGTACTATAAGTAAAGCCTTAGAAAAGTTAGAACAACTTGGCCTTATCGATAGAAGCAATAGAAGACTTAAACTAACTGATGATGGAATAAAAATAGCAGAAAGGCTAGTAAAATCTCATAGATTATCTGAAAGATTACTTACTGATATAATAGGAGTGGATTGGATAAGAGCCCATGAATTAGCTCATAGATTAGAACATATTTGGCCTGATGACATTTTAGATAAAATAGATAAAATATTAGGATATCCTACTACTTGTCCTCATGGGCATCCCATACCTGGTAGAGAAATTGGTAAAGGCAGAATTTTATCGCAAGTTGAAGAAGGTGAATATAAAGTTATGATGATAATAAAAGAGGAAGAATGGATCTTAAGGTGCATGGAAAAATACGGAATAAAACCAGGAGAAAATATAATTCTGAAAAACAAAGAAAAAGATAAATTTATCATAGAAATAAAAGGTAAATCATACGAACTATCAAAAATACTAGCAGATGAGGTTATGGTTTATGACCGAACTTGATGAATTAATGCAAAAAATACTTATGCATATTTACAAATATGGTCCAGATAATCCATGGTATATGGCTAGAAGGCTAATGGGAGAAAGTGGTTGGGCTCCTAAATATAGCGAAGATGAGATTGATGCAAAATGTAGAAAACTAGAAGAAATGGGATATCTAATTAGATTTCAAGGTGCATTAAAAAAATCTGTTACATCTTCAGTAAAACCGTGGTTAAAAGTGAAAGCAAAAGAACTAGGTCATAAACCAAAAGGAATCTATTTTGATCTATCTAAAGAAGGTAGAAAAGTTGCTTCTCAGTTATATAAAGAATACAAAAGAAAAGAGGATAAAGAAAAAGAAAAAGCAAGTACACATAAAAAGAGATAAATAAAAATCTAAAATAAAGAATAGTATGGATATTGTAAGAAAAATTTTAGAATATTCAGATCCCTATGTAGCATTACAAAACAAAGTAGAATTAACAAAAAATAGCATTTTATTGAAACAATATAATTTTAAATACAATTTTTCAAAGCCTCTTCTCATAGCTGTAGGTAAAGCATCGTATAAAATGGCTAAATTCTTTTTGGAGAGAACTAATCCAGTAAACTATCTAATAGTTACTCCACATGGATCTAATCTGAATTTAGACAACGTAATAGAAGCTGGTCATCCTCAAATTGATGAGAATAGCATAAAAGCCGGTAAGACAGTAAAAGAATTATTATTAAGAGAAGATTATGATGTTTTATTTTTCCTATTATCTGGAGGTGCATCAGCTCTATTAGAAGATCCAGTAGTTACTTTAGACGAATATAAAAAAATTAATAAAGCATTAGTAGAATCGGGCTTAGATATAAAAGAAATAAATATAGTACGAAAACATTTATCAAATCTTAAAGGTGGAAGATTAGCTAAACTTTCTAAATCTCCAGTTATTTCATTAATAGTTAGTGATGTTCCAGGAGATGATTTAGGAAGTATCGGAAGTGGGCCTACTGCACCAGATAACTCCACAGTTGACGATGCTAAAAGAATTCTTGACTACATAGGATTTTCTTCCTATTCGCAATATTTAGTTGAGACACCAAAGCAAGTTAATTCAAAAAATTTCATTATACTAAATAATATGGATGTATTACAACAAATTTATAAGGATTTGCCTAATCCCATAATATTAACCTCAGAAGTTATTGGTGATGCAAGACAATTAGGAATTTTTATTGCATCAATATATAATTCTATAAAGAATTATTCAGTGCCTTTTTCAAAAGGTACTATAATAATTGGTGGAGAACCAGATGTAAAGATAGAGGGAAAATCAGGAAAAGGGGGAAGAAATGGCGAAGTAGCTCTTTCATTACTACAATATGCTCAAGGGAATTATGATTTCTATGCTATTGCAACTGATGGAATAGACGGAAATAGTGAATATGCAGGTTGTATAATAAATGGAGATATGCATATTCCAAAAAAGGAAATTGAAAATGCACTTCAAAATCATTCTAGTTATGAGCTTTTAGAGAAATATTCAGCAGTAGTAAAAACTGGATTAACATACACTAACGTAAATAACGTTTACATCTTAATAGTTTCTTGATGCCTTATCCTTTTTTGAAGCATTAATAATCCTTTAGCTATAGCTTCAGGTCTTATGGGACATCCAGGAACATACATATCCACTGGTATTCCAACTTCTGATGGCAAAACTGTATTATATGAGTTCCAGAATATTCCTCCTTCTAGGCTACATGCACCTATAGCCATAACATATTTAGGTTCTGGCATCTGTTCATAAACTATTCTTGCAGCTCTAGCCATTTTTCTAGTCATAGTTCCTTCAATAACTAAGATATTAGATTGACGGGAGGATGAGAATGGTAACATACCAAATCTTTCAGCATCAAATCTAGCTGCTGCGAATGAACCAAATTCAGTTCCGCAACAACTAGTAGTAAAATGTGGTGGCCATAAGGAAAATGCAGTACCCCAATCTCTAAGACTCTTAATTGGTTTTCTATTTATTAGCCACTTAGCAGCCTTTTGAGATGCTTCTTTAAGATTACCTGTTAAAATTAACTCATTATCTGAAGACATTTTATATCATGTTATACTTTTAATTCCCATTTATATAGATTTCATCATAATTCAGAGATCACCTCATTAATCATCGCTCATAATTTTATCAGATATGTTTTCCTCGTCATTTTTATATCGTTCAGAGGTTCTTCATCACTACCTTTAATACTTACTAAAAAAGGAATTAAAAATTAGCATGACTATAATCCTCAAAGTTGATCCTTTAAATCCTGAAATAGATAAAATACGCATAGCAGCAAAATATATAAAGGACGGTGGTACCGTTGTATTTCCGACAGAAACAGTATACGGATTAGGAGCGGATGCGTATAACCCTGAAGCAGCTTTAAAGGTATTTAAAGCTAAAAATAGGCCTGTAGATAATCCTTTAATAGTTCATATAGCAGACATTAATCAATTATATGATGTAGCTAAAGACATTCCAGACGTAGCTTTAGATATAGCACAAAAAGTATGGCCTGGTCCTTTAACGTTTGTCTTAAAGAAAACTGATAGAGTCCCAAAAGAAACAACTGGAGGATTAGATACAGTAGCAGTTAGAATGCCAGCACATCCTATAGCATTACAGTTAATAAGAGAAAGTGGAGTTCCTATAGGAGCTCCTAGTGCTAATTTAGCCACTAAGCCAAGCCCTACTAAAGCTGAGCATGTGATTCAAGATGTAAATGGTAGAGTAGACGTAATAATTGATGGTGGAGAAACATTTTTTGGTGTAGAATCAACAATAATTAATCTTACTCAAGATCCTCCAGTCTTACTTAGACCTGGTCCATTTACATTAGAAGAGTTACATAATTTCTTCCCAGAAATAGTGGTACCAGAAGAATTAATGAAAGGAGGATTTAAAGTAGCATTAGCTCCAGGTATGAAGTACAAACATTACGCTCCTTCTAAAAAATTATTGTTAGTCGAAAATCTATCAATATTTAATGATGTAGTAAAACTTTTGAGATCAAAATACAAGGTTGCGGTATTATGCACTACAGAAGATTTTGCTAACTTCGAAGAACCTAAGATAATACTAGGTAGTAGAGAAAACTTATACGAAATTGCAAAGAACCTTTTTGACTCTTTTAGAAAACTAGATACTCTTGATGTTGACTTAGGTGTTATGGAAGGAGTACCAGAAAAAGGAATTGGATTTGCTATTATGAATAGAGCTAGAAAAGCTGCTGGATTTTCCATAATAAAAGAATTAGACGATGTGAAAAAATATGTTGATATTTAAAATACCTAAAGTTACATCTACTCAAGATCTTGCAGAAGCTATGCATTCTCATTTGTTTTGCGATTATGTAGTAGTAGCTGAAGAGCAAACTAACGCAAGAGGAAGATACAGGAGAGCATGGTATTCGCCAAAAGGTGGATTATGGTTAACATATGTAAAAATAAAATTTAACTTAGAATCAATTGGAATGTCTACATTTAAGGTAGGCTTAGCGGTAAGAGATGCACTATCAAAATATGTAAATTCCGAAATAAGATGGCCTAATGACGTTGTTGTTAATGATAAGAAAATATCTGGAATACTATTGGAAGGAATTTCTAATCAAAGCAATTCTCTATTTATAGGAATAGGAGTAAATACTAATGTAAAAAGTTTTCCTCAAGACATATATGGAACTTCAGTATATTTAGAGACTAATAAAGAAATCAATAATGATGAATTACTTACTGAAATAATAACTTTAATAGATAAATATTTAAATATAGATGATAATGAAACAATAGAATTATTAAATAAATATTCTAGTATAAAAGATAGACAAGTAAAGATAACTACAAAAGATAACGAAGTAAAAGTATGTAATTCCATGTTTATTGATAAATATGGTAGACTAGTAACAGATTGCGGAATATTTGAAGTAGAAGATATATTAAGATTGGAGACGCAATAGTGCTTCCCATATCGATTCTAGATACGATGGATGAGGTATAATTAAATCTAGAGCTTCTTCTATATTTACATTAAACGTCATTAATGAGGCTATAGTAGTTATTATTTCTTCTGCATCGTGAGAAAAAGCCTCAGCACCTATTATCTTGTTATTTTGCTTGCAAACTTTTAGGAATCCATCTGTACTTTTTTCTGTTATTGCTCTACCTATTTCAGCCATATTGACTTTAACACAAGTCCCTTCGATTTTTCCTACATAGGCTATTTGAGGTTCAGTATAGATTACTTTTGGTACATTTTGAGAATTATAGATCTTTTTAATGCCTATTGCGTTTAAGCCAGCTATATAACCTTTATGAATAGCTTCATGAGCTGTAAATGATCCAGTTATATCTCCTGCTGCATATATATTTCTTACACCTGTATACATTCTTTCATCTACTTTTATCCATTTTTCATGCGGTAGTTCTTCAAATCCTTTAATATTTGCATTTCTACCAAAAGTATATAGAATAATATCTGTATTTACTTCATTTTCATTTATATAGATTTTATTATTTTCTATTTTTGCTTCAGAATTCAAATATAACTTAACTCCTATTTTAGAGAAAAATGAAGTAATCGATTTTTTCATATCATCGTCCAAATATGGCATGAGATAGTTAGATTTTTCAACTATGGATACTTCCTTTCCTGCCATATGTAAGAGCCAAGCATATTCTAGTCCACCGGCTCCACCTCCTATAACAACTACTTTATTAAAATCTCTATCTAAGTAAGGTAAATCATCAGAAGCTAATGTGCCTTTAACTTCTGGTTTTGATGTCCCTGTAGCTACTATAATTGCATCTGAGTGAATACTTTGATTATTAGCATTTACTTCTCCAGATCGTAATTCTGCAGAAGCATGTATAACTTCTACTCCATTATTCTCTAGCATGTATTCTGCTCCTTTTGACAATCTATTTATTGCGTTTTTAGCAAATTTTTGTACTTCAAGAAAATTAAATGATATGTTCTTATTTAATTTACTTAACGAGTATGAAAGACTTAATGGATGTATCATTGCTTTTGATGGAATACAACCATAAAGAACGCAAGTACCTCCTAATTTTTCATTTTTTTCTATTAATGTTACTTTAGCCTTTTTTGATGCTGCCAAAGCTGCATATAAACCTGCAGGACCTGACCCAATTACTGTAATATTCATAAATATGTTAAGAATGAAGAAATAAAAATTATTTTCTATTTTACTTTACTACTATTACTGGAACTTTTGCTTCTTGTACTATTCTAGTGGAAACACTACCTAAGAATATTCTTTTTAAAGTTGATAATCCTCTACTACCAGTAACTATTAAGTCTACATTATTTTTATTAGTATATTCTAATATCGCTGTTGCAGGATCACCTTCTAATACTACACCTTCAGCGTCTATTCCTTTATCCTTAGCTGCTTTTTTAGCATCTTCTATGTCAGCTTTAGCTCTATTATATATGCTTTCTATGACGTCTGATGGAACTGGAGCTAATCCTGCACCAGCAAATACCGAAGAATCTACTACTTCTATTACATCTAATTTTGCTTCATACTTTTTTGCTAAGTCTATTGCTATATCTAGAGCCTTTTTTGCGTGAGAAGAACCATCATAAGCTACGAGTATATGCTTAAACATGTTCTTTCATTTTCTATGAAGGAATTCTATATTTAAATTTTATGTAGTGCTAATTTATGTACTTTATATTAAATTAAATTGTGAAAGTTTGAAAACATCTATAATGGTAAAATATATAAGGCATAATTTGTAATGAAAGATATGAATCTAAATCCATTAATTGCTATTGACGTCAACTCTAATATTGACTATCTAACTTTGTTTAAGTTCATTTCATCGCTAAAAAGGAAATTCAAAAACATAGATATAGCTTTTGTGATAGGAGACGGAAGTATAATAAAAGTAGGTAAGGATGAAGTATTTAGAATATCTGATTCGTTTTCAGTTATAGAGCTAATGAAGAATTTTAAAACAATTATAGATGATGAAAGAAAAAAGCAAAAATTCAATATTAATAATCTATTAAAATTAAAGAAAGAGTTACATAGATCTGTAATGATAATAGTTAGTGATAAGAAGATAAATAGTTCTGACGAAATCATATTTACTTTCGATGGCAAAAAGATAAGACTGTTGAAGGGAAATTGAATCTAAAAATATGTCGTTATGGTTCAACTCTAGGTATTTCTAATGGAAAAACTAATATTATTCTAGAAAATGGCAAGATTATAGAAGAAGAAAAACTAGAAAATTGTGTAGATTTACCTTTTTTAATAAATGATCAATTTTTAGTTTTTGGTAAAGACTTGCTAATTCCTCTTATATTTAAAGATGAGAAAACTATCTTATCAAGAATTCTTTTCATAGTATTAGGAAAAACGAATCACGAGCTTTTCTATTACAAGAATACTTCTATTTTTATAGATGAAAAATTATTAGATATAAAGTTTGATAAATTACATAGGTCTTATTCAAAAATATGTGGCAATTACGGTAGTACTAAGTTAGTTTATTGTATTACAAATTATAGCATATCTATATTATCTCCTTGTAAAAAAGAAGGAGAAGAAGCCTTAATTAGTTTGAAAAAATTTATCTCACTACTCTCTGAAATTAATAATTCTATCTGACCAAAATAGTCTAAAGAATATTAACGCTGATATAATAACTGGTATTTCTAGAATTAATATAGAATATGATAATCCTATCAGTTGGGAAAGATATCCTACTATTGCTGGAATTGTTGTAAATAATATATTATTATACGCTAAGAAGTAAGAATTCACAGCATTTCTTTCTTCTTGAGTTGTAGATCTCGCTATCATTATAGTTGACATAGGAAATATCGAACCATGAGGTATTCCTAAAAGCGCCATAGATACTAAAAATATAATTACTGTGGGTGCGAATGTCATTCCTACTACTCCAAATATAGTGATAAGTATTGAAACAAGTAATGGCATTCTTAATGAGTTAAAAGGTCTTATTGTCATAAAAGTTCTAGTTAGGAAAGACAGTGCAAAGAAAGGTATGTATGCTGAATATGCAACAGCTGGAGATAAATGGAACTTTTCTATACCATATATAGTTAGAAATGCAGTAAAAGCTGCAAATGGTACATTATAAGTCGTTATTGATAGAATAGATGATATAAATCCTTTAGATTTTAAAACTGAAATTCCACGCTCTTCCTTCTTTACATCTGGAAATTTCATTGTCCATGATAGTGCAAAGCCTAATAATGCTATAGGTATGAAAAATAAAAATACGTCTCTATAATCTTTTCCAGTAACGTACAAAATATAGCTTTCAAGTGATGGACCTAAAATTAAGCTAATACTTAGGCTTGTTGAATAAAGACCTAATAGTCTTTCAGCTGTTTTCTTATCATTACTAAGAGATGCAGAAGTTATTAAATTAGGTAAAATTAATCCGAAAGAAATACCACTTACTACTGTTATTATCCATAATAAATCTATATTGCTTAAATAATATCCTACTAGTGTTAATGCAATTATAGCGTTAGCAATTATGAACATCTTTCTTCTTATAGCTGGGTTAAACTTTGGATTTAAGTAAGACGTAGAAATGAAGGTAGCTATGTATATTAATGAATCTAAAGCTCCAGCAATTAGGTTATTAAAATTAAAAACATATTTTCCTAAATCAGGTAGTGTAGTAACTACCATATTATTTGTAGCTCTACTTGCTATTGTGAGTAAAGATAATGTTATTGCCAAATATAAGAAATTCTTCTGGGTACTCATGGCAAGGAATGTATAGAAACTATATAGTTTAAAAAACTTTCTACAAATTTAAATAACTATATAAATGTTTTAATTTCTTATGTAGAAAAAATGCGATAAAATATTAGGTATGAAAATATTAGATATCTAACTTATATCTACATAATTATTATTTTCAGTAATATTTATATTTTTTAGTATTTCTTTTACCGCATTTCTGAGCATTGTCTCTGCTTCTGACTGCCTAATGCTTAACATATAAGAAATATGAGACCAACTTTTCCCTTGAAACGTTCTACCAAATAGAACCGAGAGTTGTTTAATGTCAATTTTATTATTATTTTCGTAAAAATATTTTAACGCTAATTTATGGATTGCATCAGAAGCTGAATTGTAAGCAATATATCCATCAAGATATGCTTGAATTCTAGATATACATATATCATTTAGTTCTATAACTTTCTTTGAATTTATAGATAATATAATTTTTACTAATATTTCAGGATTAACATTAAAGTATACTTGATGAGAAGAAAGAAGAATTTTGTCTTTCAATAAAGGAGATAATACACTAATGTATTTTTCGGCATTCTCACTTAATGCTTTCATTACTATTATTGAATATCCTCCTAGACCTTCATTCTTTATGGAGGAAAGATAGACTGGGATATACTTATTTTTCAACCAGAAATTTAATACGTTAAGATCTGCTACAAAAGATGATCCTATCCAATCTAGCTTTTCTTCTTTTGCTATTTTCTCTATTTCAGAAAGTAAATTTGAACCTAAACCTTTTCCTTGCAATTCTGGAATAACAGCAATTCTCATTATTCTCCAACCTTTAAGAAATCCAAAATTTCTTATTCTCATGTATTTAATTATTCTATGAGGTATTAGATTACCCTCATTCTCATTTCCATACAATATTTTTGAAATACTCTCGTTATCAAGAGTACCTTCTTCAATGATTTCTGCTATAGCATTATAATTCAATGTAAAAATTTTTTGAAACGCCATATCACCGAGAAACATTAAATCATCAGGAGAATTTCTGTAGTGAGCAGTTACAAGAATACCATAAATTTGCCTGAGTAACTTATCGCTATTAAAAATGTCTTCTTGACTTATTTCCATAAACTTATTCTCATTATCAAATTTTTCAGGTTCAGCATCTAGCAAAAATACATCATAGATAAATTTTTCTACTGGATCTCCTTTTGCATATCTAATAGGATATTCTAATTTTACTATCTGAGAGTCTTTTAACGAGTTAATATACTTCAAAAATGCTTTTCCAGACCCTTCATAACCATGAATTGTACTAATCAAGATAATCTTTTCCCACTTATTGTTTATGTATGATAAAAGTTCTAGTCCTAAGGCTGATGCTTCATCTACTACTATTAAATCGCCATCAGCATCTTTAGCAAGATCTGGAGCAGTCCATCTTATGTTAACTTCTTCAGCAGAGATTTTCATAATTTTTCCTTCTTTAGATATTTTAGTTTTATATTTAATATTTAGACGTTTTAGCCCCAATAGGAGAAAATCTATAATCGAGGTAGCAGAATAGTAAGATGGAGAAGTTAAAATAATATTTGTAGGATTATTTTTCATCTTTTTAATTAAATAGGCTAAAGCTAATCCTACGCCAGCACTTTTACCTCTTCCTCTAGATGCAGTTACAATAAAAACTCTTTTACCTTTTTCAAGTATGAAATCTGCTTCATGAATAAGTTTTATTTGATCATTTGATGCTGAAATTTGATACAATGCTCTTGGAATTTTGCCATCATAAGGATTTTTGCGTTGCTTTGATATTTCTGATGGTGAATAAGGTTTAAAATATATATTATTATCATCTATTGAAATTATTCCTCTATGTTCTTTAATTTTCCTAAAAAATCTTTCTTCAAATAAGTTCTTGACTATATTATTTCTAGTAAGAGATTTTTTGTATAATTTATTTGAATAAAGCGAATTAGTGTATAGTACTATTAACCCTCCACCTTTTGTTAAATCAACTAATCTTGAAATATAATTAGGTCTGAAATCATCAACAGAGTCCAATATAGTCAAATCAAAACTTTCTCCTAGATATCTTTCTGAAGATGAGTAATCTATATCAGTTACATTGCTCAAGTTAAGAGATTCTTTTATCTTATTAAATCTCTGTTTACTTTCACTTAACCAAGGATGAAATGCATAAGCAGTTTTAGGATTACTATTTACATTAAGAAAAGCTTTAATCAGGCTTATAGTATTGTCTAAATAGTTTTCTCCCTGAATTATAGCTAAATGTCTAAAATTATAATCTTTTGCTTGCCGGAAATATTCAATCAAATAATCAAATTTCATATATTGGTTTTTCTCCTCTTAACGCTAATAAAAGGTTCTTTACAGCAATTTCAGCCATTTTATCTCTAGTCTCTACAGTTGCACTACCTAAATGCGGAGTTAATACTACATTATCAAAGTTAAATAATTCACTAGTTATTACCGGTTCATGTTCAAAGACATCTAATGCTGCTCCTCCAATCCACTTATTCTTTAGAGCATTTATTAGGGCTTTTTCGTCAATTACTGCTCCTCTAGATGCGTTAATAAGAAATGCGGTAGGTTTCATTTTTCTTAACCTATCTTCATTAATCAGATGATAAGTACTATCATTAAGGTCAACAGCTATTACTACAAAATCAGAATTACTAAGTAAATTATCTAACTCTACGAATTCTGCATCAACATCAGTATGGGGTTTTCTACTATTGTAAATTATTTTCATATCAAATCCCTTAGCTCTCTTAACTATAGCCTTACCTATTCTTCCCATTCCAATAATACCTAGTGTTTTATGATTTACTTCTCTACCTAGCATAAACGTAGGATACCATGGAGTATCCCATTTTCCTGCCCTTATTATTTTATCACCTTCTACAATTCTTCTAGAAACAGCTATAAGAAGTCCAAAGATTAAATCAGCAGTAGCATCAGTTAATACTTCTGGGGTATAAGTCACAGTAATTCCTTTAGATTTAGCATACTTAACGTCTATATGGTCATATCCAACACTATAGGTGCTTATTACTTTCAATTTATTTGCTTTATCGATAATTTCTTTGTCCACTTTTTCAGTTAAGGTAACTAATATACCATCTTTATCTTTGATATTATCTATTATCCATTCTTTTGTCGGAGGAATATTTTTCTCCCACAAAGTTATATTACAGTAATTAGATAAATAATTTAGCCAATTACCAGGCAATTGCTTTGTTACTAAAACATTATACATAGCTGAATAAACAATTTTGATATTAATAAGTTATAGTTATTACGTCTTAACATCTATGGTTAACTAAAATCTCTTGATAAAATCATTTTGTTTTATGCCTGTAAAAATAAAATTACTTACAAATTTATAGTAGCAGAAACTAATATAGTTAGAAAGGTAAAATTTCTTAATCAAAAACTAATATTTTCTATCTGAGGCCTGTATTGGCTAAAAGGAATTCTTAATAAACTATTTTATACATTAAGTATCAATAGGGAAATTAAAAATTCAAGTCTCTTACAATTCCATGTAAACATACATCAAGTATAATGAAGATTTTACTTTAGTAAACTAACTAAAATCTTATCTATTATTATTTTCAATAACTACTGTATCTATATTTAGAAGAAATATATTATATTTATTTCTTTCTATTTCTTAGAACTAATCCTATAATAATTCCTGCTAATATGATAATTATTATTATAATTAAATAGAAGACTGGAAACATAGAAGTTCTTGTGATTGATATTTTACTACTTGAAACTATAATTGTACTAGACATAACTCTTATTTTAACTATACTTAATTTAATTATTTGTGACTGATTTAAATTTATACTACCATTATTAGGCTCAGCAGAATATCCTGAAGGGACATTAACCTTATATTTATAAATTCCAGGCAATAAATTAAACGAAATTTCATCAGAATTAGTAAATCTCGTACTTCCATTTATTGTCACGCTCCAATTATAACCTTGTGGCAAACCACTTTCAACAAAAGTTAAATTAAGTTTTTGACCTATTACTGTTACATAATGAGAAGCCTTATTTAATACATATATAAATTCGTTCATTGGATTATAAATAATAATAACTGGAAATTCTATAGATGAAATATTACTTATCTCTCTTGTTCCTGATATAACAGTTACTGAATTCGAGCCATAGTTAGATACAAACACATCTCCATTAATTGGATCATAAGTCATTCCTGCGGGTTCTTCTCCAACCTTTATGTTTATTACTGATGTTCCATTAATTATACTAACAGAATTAGAAAGAAAATCAAGAACATATATATAATTATTAACAGGATCATAGAGAATATCGTCAGGACCTTCTTCTACACTTAAATTATCTATTACCTTCGTTCCGTTAATAACTGTAACAGAATTAGATCCAAAATCTGAAACATAGAGTAAATTATTATGAGAATCAAAAGTTATGCTATCAGGATATTCTCCAACTTTTATACTAGCTATTACTGATGTTCCATTAATTACTGAAATAGAATTTGAACCATCATTAACAACATAAACATATCCATTAGCATAAATAGAATCTATTGGAAGACTACCTACACTTATATTAGCTATCTCTCTTGTTCTTGATATAACAGTTACCGAGTTTGATTCATAGTTTGAAATGTAAACGTATCTATCAATTGGATCATAAGTTATCGAGTCTGGATTTATTCCTACATTTAACGTTGCTATTACTGATGTTCCATTAATTATACTCACTGAGTCTGAAATATAATTTGCAACATATATTAATCCATTAGCGTAGCCAATAACTCCAGGATAATCTCCTACTGTTACGTTGGCTATTACTGACATTCCAGAAATTACTGAGACAGAATTCGATCCAGCAGTTGTAACATACAAATATTCATTGGACGGATCATAAGTTGCATCTATTGGAAAATCTCCTACACTTATATTACCTGTTATTTCAAATTTAGCATTAGATTCATGCTGATAAGATTGAAATATTGGAAAAATAATAAAGAAAAATAAAAATAATAGCAAAAACATTCTCACATAATCCTTATGGATATTCCCATATCTCATAATAATTATAATAAATCGGGTGTTTTATTCATACATTATAAAGTAACACGTATTAGCAGAAAGATGTTACACATAAACTTTCTTATCCTTAACAAAAAAGGATAGATAGAAGAAGCTAAGTCAGCATACTTGAAAAACTTATTAAATTACAGATATCGATCAATATGCTTAAAATCTTAATTCTAAAAAGGTGCTCTAACTCTATAACTTAAAAAACTCACTTTAGACCAGAAAAGCAAACACTTATTTTAGTAAGTTTTTACTAAAAATTAACGTAAATTTCTAATAACCTCTGTAAATAAATTTATTTTTCTTGCATGTGGAAACTAAGCCAGTCGATGTTAATAAATAACATTTCATGAAGATAAGCGTACTAAATTGTACTTACTATGGAGACATTTTCATTTTTACAGTATAAAAATTTTTCAAACGCTATCTAACTATATATACCTATTATTATATTCTTTTTAACTCTCTTCATTAAATATATGGTAAGTTTAAAGTTAATACGATTGATAAAAGTTATTTTTTAGTGTAAGCAAAGCTAAATAAGGTGTTATGTAATCACAATTCAAAAAGAAGTACTATTAAATAGAGCTCTAGATGTTATAGAAAAAGCCAATGACAAGAACATTATTCTAAGATTAATAGGAGGAGCAGCGATAGCGTACTTATCACCTAAAGGCTCACAATTATTTCCTAGAAATTATAAAGATGCAGATTATTTCGGATTATCAAGTCAAAGAAAAGAAATTATTTCATTGCTAGAAAACTTAGGTATGGAAGCTAATAAACGATTTAACGCTTTACATGGTTACAACAGATTAATGTTCTATGATCCCGTTCTTGAGTCTACTATTGATATTTTCTTGGACGAATTTATGATGTGTCATAAGTTAGTCTTAAAAGATAGACTTAAATTGTATTATCCTACAATTCCTCCATCAGACTTGTTTTTGACAAAAATGCAAATAATCAATTTAACAGAAAATGATAAGAAAGATATAGCAGCATTACTTTATGACTTTGAAATTGGAGAAAAAGATGATCAAAAAGTGATGAACGCAAACTATATAGCAGATATACTTTCGCAAGATTGGGGATTTTATAAGACATATACAATAAATCATGATAGGATCATAGAATTTTTAAAAGATAATCAGAATTCTAATCAAATAATTCCTAAATTGAATAAGATAAGAGAGATAGTAGAGAAACATCCTAAATCAATGAAATGGAAGATGAGAGCTAAAGTTGGAGAGAAAGTAAAATGGTATGAAGAACCAGAAGAAGTAAACACTAACTTTAAAGAAAATTCATAGTATATTACTTATCAGAAAATTAACATAATAAATTAATCTTTAATTTTAGATCTTAAATCAAATATTCAAAAATTAGTCAACATGGATTTATTACTGCTAAAGCTTCTGTATTTTTATTCTATTTAACGAGATTACATTGTAAGTTTCATGATGTTAGATGTTCAGAATCATTAGAAGAACTGTATATAAAATTCCTCTTATTTCTCAAATTGTTAACTACTTAAATTAAAACATTTATAATCAAACAAGAGTTAAAGTCTATTATCTCATTTTAAGAATATATTGATGATAAAAATTGAATTATGTGCGGGAGATGGGACTTGAACCCACGCAGGCCTTCGCCAGTAGGGCCTAAGCCTACCCCCTTTGGCCTAGCTCGGGCACTCCCGCATATTTTAATTATTTTCTTTTGCTTAAAAAACTTAGTCTTAAATTAATCCTTAACTGTCTCTAAGATGGAAACTACGTTCCAAATATTAATTCTAGTGTGTGTTGGCATATTTGGATCTTGGCTTATATCTTCCAGAATTCCTATTGCGTTTGCAGCTCTAACTCCTGCACTTAATCTTTGATCTTGCAAATTTCTAATTGCGTCTGTAGCTGCTCTTCTTATGTTTCTTGGCACGCTAGTATCATTTACTATCTTTTGCAAAAGGATTACTGCTTGTTTTATTTTTGCTTCATTATCGTATAGGGTAGCCATTTTTGGTCACCAGATATACTTTATTAGTCCTATACATTAAATTATTTTGAGTATAAAATGGCTGATGATTCCATTAAAAAGGCAGCTGAGTTACTCAGGCAAGGGGCTACTATGCTTAGCGAATCATGTCCAATCTGTAATTCTCCGCTTTTTAAATTAAAATCAGGAGATATAGTATGTCCAGTTCATGGTAAGGTTTACTTAGTTAAATCTGATGAGGAGGAAGCTAAAATAAAGAGAGAATTTAGTCTTGATTCAGTAGAAGGTATTTTGATTGATGGTATATTAGTAGTAGCTAAAAAAATAAAGGAGGATCCTATGGATAGTGAAAATATTATGCAGATGATAAAGTATCTAGATGCTTTAGAAAGGCTTAAGAGAATAACTTCTCAACGTTCATAATGGCTTCTTTTAACACTGTATTAAATTCTTTTGTTGCATCAATTATCTTAATATTTTTGTCTTCTTTTGCAAGTTCTAAGTAGTTATGTCTTACTTTTTCTAATAACTGAATTTTTTCTGAAAAGTTAAACTTGTCTGTTTTATTTATTCTTTTTATTGCAATTTCTGATGGGAGATCTAAGAGTATTGTTAGATCTGGTTTTGGGAAAAATGAGTTTACATTTATTATCCATTCTTTTTTTACTCCTAATGATGATTGATAGGCTATTGTAGAAAGGTAATATCTATCCATAATTACGATATCTGGATTGTTCTGTTTTATCCAATTTAAATGAATTGCTCTATCAGCGGAAAATAGGAGTGTAAGTGAGATTCCGTCTTTCCAACCTAGATTTTGGATTAGAGTAGTTATTTCTGACGTGAATGGCTCATAAGTTAGCAATATTTTTTTGTTTTTATATTTATTTTGTAGATACTTTTGTAATTCTTTTCCTATGCTGGATTTTCCGGATCCGTCTATTCCTTCTAGTGCAATCATTAGCATTTCTGAATCTTAATTTTCTTATCTTCAAAGTTGTCATTTAAGCTTATGTTACTTGGTATTATGCCGGTGAATTGGTCTACTGGAGTTGAAATAGTTATGTATTCGTCATTTATGTTTTTTATAAATCCTGCTCCTATTACTTTTCCGTGTAGGGTTAAGCCTAGTAGGAGGCCCTTTAAATCCTCTTTATAAATATAATATCCATAACAAGGTTCTTCTGGCGATATTTGTAGGGTTTCATTCCAGCTAAGTATTAGATTTTCTGCTATTCTTTTTCCAAATAATGCTTCATACTCAATTTTAAATTCTTTGCTATCTTTGAAATAGTTCACGTATTTAAGTTTTCTGTATAATATTCTTTTAATCCTATTTTTCTCTAAAAAAATTGGAGCTCGTTTAACGAGAATTATTTTTTTCTTTATATTTTCTGGAAAGAAATTTATTATTTTTTCATTGAATGTTATAATATAATCAGGATCTATACAGTATATTAATTCTAGTTTGTGTTGGAATGCTTTAAATCCTGTTATCCAACCGTCTGTATCTATTATTGTTATTTTTGATTTTATTTTCTCAAACATTTTTGTTGTTAGTTGTGCATGTAATCTAAAATTGGTTGATGGAGATATGCTTCCAAAAAATTCGAGATATGAATTGCTTGATGATATGAATGTAGGTAAAAAGTATGTTGATTGTCCAACATCTGCATCAATATTTACACTATTTACAAGGTTTTTGGCTATTGTTGAAAAATATGTTTTTCCTGAGTCTGTATCACCTAATAATAATATAGTGCCTTGCGTATTAGAAATATTAAGAATTAATTCTTCCCAGCCTAAATGTTGTATTTTATCTATAGGTTGGCAATTGGTTTGAATCTCTGAATCTTCAATGGGTACTATACTAAAATAGTCGTCTAAATTTATTTGATCTTCTATTTCTATTCCTTTGATTAATATTTTTCCTTTAATTTTACGTACATTGCAAGGTCCTTTAAAGATGTAATCATAGCCTTTTTGAATTAGCATATTGTTGACCTTAATGCTATGAGATAGGCAGCTCTTACATCTTTATCTTTTATGTTTGTATATGGATTTTTGCTACTTGTTTTGCTTTCATTTACTCTTTTTACCATTGGAAATTTTAAAACTAACATTTTATAAATTATTTCTCCATATTTATTTCCAGTGCCTATTCCTAAATATAGTCTTTTATGTGGATAAGTTGATATTATTTCATTAAGTTTATCTTCTATGTCATATATACTAAGATTTGTATTTTCAATTATTTTTCCGTCTCCTACTACAACTAGTGTAAGGTTAGGCGAGTTTGTGTCTATACCTATAAGGAGTTCATCGAATTCTTTTTTTCCATTTGAAAGACAGAGTATTTGGTTGATTGCTTTCTTTATGTCATCTTCATTTTGTATAAAAATATCTGCATTTTTATCGTAATCTGAGATTATAATATCCCCGTTATCTGAGGTAGTGGGGTGTAATCCAGCTTTTTTCATTTCTAATATGCTCTGTCTAAAAATTCTTGGGTTACTAAGTCTTAATGTTATTCTTTTTATACTCACAAAATATAATTATATAATAGTGGAATATAAATCTTGTAAGATCTCTGAATTTGTCTTCAAGAATGGTAATTTTGTATCAATCTATGGCCAAGCAGGTAGTGGAAAAACTATAGTAGCTCTTCAGTTGTTGGAAAATATTTATCCTTCGTTATATATCTCTACAGAGGGAAAAGAATATCAAGCTAGAGCATCTAGAATGTTGTTAACTGAGTCTTATTTTCTAGAAGTAAATAATGATGCAGATTTGATTCAGGCAATATTAAATGCTTCTAGATTAGAATTGAAATTGATTATAGTAGATACTATAAATATTTTCTATAGATTAGAAAGGAAAGAGAAAACACTAATAGTTCCTCTTATGCTATTGAAAGAGTTCTCTAAGTTGGGTAGAGTAGTAACTATCTGGCAGATGTCACTAAATAACAAAGTTAGCGGAGAAAAATTTATGAGATATTTTTCTGATGACATACTAAGGATGACAAAGAATTATATTATAGGAAATATGAGGGAATGCAAATTTAAAATTACAGAAAGAGGAGTTATTGGATGCTTAAAGAACTCTTGTTAGCTATAGTTATTTATTTACCTGCTTTTGTAGCTAATGGTTCTGCTCCATTTGTAAAAAGGGGGCATCCTATAGATTTTTACAGAAATTTTATAGATAAAAGAAGAATTTTCGGTGATGGAAAGACGTTTGAGGGGCTTGCATTAGCTTTGACTTTTGGTACTACTGTAGGCGTAATATTATCTAAATTCTTAGGATATGATTGGATATTGATTTCTTTTGTTGAATCCTTAATGGCTATGTTAGGAGATATGACTGGTGCTTTTATAAAGAGAAGACTTAATATTCCTAGAGGAGGTAGGGCCTTAGGTTTAGATCAGCTTGATTTTGTGCTGGGTTCAAGTTTGGCTTTATTTTTATTAGGTGTGAGGGTTAATGTTATTCAGTTTATTTTTATTATTGTTATAGCTTTTGTTCTGCATACTTTCACGAATAATGTGGCATATCGATTAAAAATAAAAAGTGTGCCATGGTAATTTAATATATGGCAAATCCAAGGAAAGTTTACACTGAGGTATTGAATAATTATGTAACAATAATATTGGTTGTTTTATTGATAATGGGAATAATGGGAGTGTTAGCTATACCGTATTATGTTTCTCCTATTACTTATTCTAATGGAGGCTCTCCTAGTGGTGTTGGATATTTAATTTTAGGAATAATTTTGGTTACAATGATAATATCTAGTGTAGTTCTGTTGGAGAGAGATAGTAAAGAATTTGGAGGTGCGTTATTAGTATTTAGTCTTATAATTTTAACAATTATAGTTTGGGAATTATATGGACTAGGAGATGTGTCTAATATATTTAGGATCTAACTCTTTGTAGTTAAAAATATTTATTCGTTTTTTACTTTTACTCCTTATGGATCCAATTAAAATCAAATTATCAAGTGGAAAAGAAGTAGAAATAAATAATGAAAATGTAAGGATACTTAATAGATATGTTAGAACTCAACTTACATTAGAAGATTTAGCCACGCAATTAGGTTTATCAGGATGGGAAGAAGCTTATGAGCTTATAAATCAACTCCCTACTTGGATAATGTGGTATCCAGATAGTATATACAAAAGAAGTGTCTGATTATACTTTTTTATAGCATTCTGGTTTCGCTTCGTATACTAAACCGCTTTTTTTCATGTCTGCAATTATTTTTTCTGTATTAGATTTTGGTATTCCTTCTCTTTCTGCTTCTTTAACTATATCTTTAATTTTTGCACACCCTTCAGAGCTTGCTAATGAATCTATTATTCCTATTAATTTTATCATTTTTTCTCTAGCGCTTTTTGGTTTACCTAGCATTATTGTATCTATATCTACAGTACCTGATTCCACGTCAATTCCTACTCTTTCTAAGAATATTCTCATTATATTTATTGCATCTTCTGCATCTTCTTTTGTAACTTCAGTTCTTAGTGACATTCTTGCATATGCTTCTGAAACTCTAATCAAAGCTTCTAGCTGTCTTGGTGTAATGAGTATTGGTGAGTTAGGATTATCCGAACTTTTTTTCCTCATTTCTACGTAGAAGTCAGCTAGAAGTTTTTTTGCTTCTTGGCTTAATTTAGGATAAATATATTTTCTAGAATACGCTATATACTTTTTTAATAAATCTACAGATATATATTCTTTCATATTCTTTTCTGAGTGCATATTTAGTATGTGTGAGGCTAGTTTTTCATCCTCATTACCTGGTTTATCTATTAATATGAAGATAAGATCAAATCTTGACAGAATAGTAGGAGGTAAGTCTATATTCTCTGATACTCCTCTTTCTTCAATATATCTACCAAATTTGGGATTTCCAGCAGCTATTATAGTTGCTCTTGCATTTAACTTTGCTACTATTCCTGCTTTGGCTATTGATACTGTTTGTTGTTCCATTGCTTCATGAATTGCTACTCTATCTTCTTCTCTCATCTTATCTATTTCATCAATTACTGCTATTCCACCATCAGCAAGAACTAATGCTCCAGCTTCTAAATAATAATCTCCTGAGTTTTTCTCTCTAACAACAGCTGCTGTTAAACCTGCGGCAGTGGCTCCTTTACCTGTAGTATAAACTGATCTTGGAGCTACTCTAGATGCAAACTGTAGTATTTGTGATTTTGCTGTACCAGGATCTCCAATTATAAGAATATGGATGTCTCCTCTTATTCTAGTTCCATCTTGCATTACTCTTGGTACTCCTCCAAATAGTGCTAATGCTATAGATTCTTTTATTTCCCAGTGGTCGAAAATTGTTGGTGCTATTGATGAGATAATTTTTTGCTTTATCCAAGGATCTTTAGAAAGTTCCTCTATTTTTTTCTTGTCTTCATCAGTTATTTCTACCTCATCTAATACTTTTTGAGATACTTCTATGCTTAAGGCTTTCATATACATATCAAATACTGATCTACTACCTCTTTTTACTAAGGAGTCTTGTTTTATAACAAGTATTCCAGTTATTTTTACTCTGTCTCCAGGTCTTGCTGTATCAACTAAATCATCTTCTAGAACTACTTCTAGTTGTCTGGGTAATTGTCCTGGTGGTACCTCTTCTGGTCTTTCTTGTAATATTACTTTCTGCCAATCTATTAATTTTGTTTTTTCTGGTATGATTTCAAATTGACCTGGTTTTCCACATCTTGGACAAATTACTGGCATTTTTATTAATTCGTCCATTTCTCCTTCTTCTGGCCAGTAAAATTCTTGATTGCAATCTGGATGTACATGTTTAAATACTGCTTTATATACTCTTTCTTTTACTGGTGTTTGTTTAGTTAGTATTCCTTCTACAGAAATTAATTTATTTATATCACTACTTCTAATTTTTCGTAATTCTATAACTCTTGGTATATTAATTAATCTTACATTTACTCTTTCTATTTCGCTAGAGTAAGTTGGGTCAATTTCTTCAATTATTTTTAGTAATTTATCATCAAGAATCTGTAATGTATATATGGGATTTGCAATTATTTCTGAAGCAATTTTCTCATTAAAAGAATATAAATCACTAAAATCAACTATAAGACTCTTTTTTCTATATGCGATCATTTCATTTATTTGATTAAGATATTTATAGTTATTATTTTCTTTAAAGTTTTTTACAAAATTTTCAAATTCTTCTGCAATGTCAAATTGAACTTCCAATCACATCACCATAAAATGAGGAAATTATTGATTTCAAACTTGCATATACTAAGTATTCTTCTTTAGTCATTTTATTTATAACTGTTTTGTCATCTATGTTAAGAAGAGCTAGCTGTATGATTTTTCTTAACCTTATATTACTTATTTCGTTAACTATTGAATTAATTTTCTTGATTGATTCTAATCCATCTATTCCTTGATTTTTTAGTTCATTACTTAATTTTTTAATTCTAAAGTACAAATCTGGATAAACTTTAACTAAGCTAGCTGGAGTGTTAATATTTTGTTTTTCTTGAAAAATTATTTTACCTAATTCTTCCAATGATATAGAATAAACTTTCACTTTATCTGATTTTTCTAGCTCACTAGCTATCCAAAGAGGTATCTCGTCTTCGCTTCCTTTATTTAATATTAATTCGGTAAATCCTAAGTCTAAAGGGCCTATATCATCATAAATTGCAACTTTTTTATTTTCTACTTGTTGTAGTCTATTTATAGCCCTTAACATTACTTTAAACATATAATTTAACTTAATGTGTAGAGTTAATAACGAATATGCAACCTAAACTAATTATTACCACGAAGCCAGGAAAAAGTAAGAAATGTAGATCAGAAATATTGAATAGGATATTATTAAAAGATGAAAATTGTAAATTAGAAGAGGTAATTCCTAATGTATATTTATTATATACTGGTTTATCTGCATTACAAGCTTATGGGCTTATAATTTCTGCACCTCCTTCGTGTATAGCTAGAATATTTATAATTAATCAGATACTAAGTGATATAAACACGATATATAATTCTGCTAAACAGTTATTGTTATCGAATAATGCTAAAAAATTTTATGTAGAATGTATAAATAGGAATTCTAAGAATATAGATTGCAGAAGTATAGAAATTGGAATAGGTCTAAGTGTAAAGGACTTAGTAAATGTGAATTATAAAGATCCAGATTATATATTATTTGTGAATATTATAAATAATGAATTTTATCTATCCTTAATGAAGAAGGGTGAAGAAAAAGTTTCGGTTAGGTCTCTCTAATAAAATATAAAGTATTACTGCTAAATTATCGTATGAGTGAAAGTTATGTCTTACCCTGACGATATAATAGCCAATAGCTTAAACTCGCCATCTGTCTTTAAGGACAGTTATAAGCTTAATCCAGATTATATTCCAGAAAAATTACCTCATAGAGATAGCAAATTATCAGAATTAACAATAGCCTTTAGAGATATAGTAGCTGATCCCGGAAAAACTTCTGTGAGAGTTGTGATTACAGGGAGAACAGGAACTGGTAAAACTGTAACATCAATGGTTTTTGGTGATAGGTTTTCTAAAATAATAAGAGAAAAAGGAATAAAATTACAGTATATACACGTTAATTGTCATAAGCAAAGAACATTATATTTAATTACGCAAGATATTGCTGAACAATTAAAATTATCAATACCACCTAGAGGATTATCATCTCAAGAAGTATTCAAAATAATTCATGATTATTTAGATCGAAGAAACATGCATATTATAATAACTCTTGACGAATTCGATTATTTCTTAACTACATCTAGTATGGAGGATATATACTTTTTAGTAAGATTATATGATGAACTTGCTGTAACACTAAAAAGAATTTCCTATTTATTTATTGTTAGAGATATCTCTATAATATCTACATTAGACAAGACAATAAAAGACCATATAGCAAGGAATATAATTGAATTTTCTCCATATACTTCAGACGAACTTTACGATATATTACAAGATAGAGTAAAAATAGCATTTCAAAAAAATGCAGTAACAGATGATGCAGTAAGATTCATAGCTGACACTAATGGATTTGATAAAGGAGGAAGTGGTAATGCAAGATTATCTATAGAAACTTTAGAACTTTCCGGAAAAATAGCAGATAGCGAAAGATCTCCAATAGTTACATTGCAACATGCTAAAGAAGCCAATTCAAGAATAAATCAAGAAGCTAGCTTGATTTTAGACGAATTAAAATACCTAGAATTGCATTCGCTATTATTAGTTAAGGCAGTAATAAATTTAGTAAAAAAAGAGAATAGAGAATCTTTCCCAATAGGTAAAGTTGAAGAGGAATATACTAAAGTCTGTGATCTCTTTAGAGAAGAACCAAGAAGGCATACTCAAGTTTACGAATATATGAGAAGACTAAAACTTATGGGTATATTTAATACTATGCAGAGTGGGAAAGGAATGAGAGGAAGAACTACATTAATATCACTAACATTTCCTGTAAGTCAAGAGCTTGATGATTATATTACAAAATTAATTGGGGCGCTAAAAAATTCAAAGCAGGAATGATTTTATAAGGCTTAAAATTCTTTATGCATTAATCAAATATGGAGATTTATCTATTTCTAACTTATCTAAAAAATCAAGAGTTAAATTTTATGTATTAAAGCGAGAATTACAATTTTTGTCCGATAAAGGATATATAGAAATCTTATCTGGGAAAAGAAATAAAGTTATTAGACTAAATTACGCTAATCAAAAAATTCTTATCTTAAAAAATCTACTAGAAGAATTAGAAGAGCTTTGACAGAAGTAAAAATGATAGATATAAGTAATAAAGAAACCGTAGTTAGAACAGCAATAGCTGAAGGTTTCATAAAACTAAAAAAAGAAACTATAGAAAGAATAAAAAACGGGCAAGTTGAAAAAGGTGATGTTATTTCAGTAGCTAAAGTAGCTGGAATACTTGCAGCTAAAAAGACTTCTGAGCTATTACCAATGTGCCATCCAATTCCATTAGAGTTAATAAATGTAGATTTAAAGATTGAAGAATCAGGAATAAAAATAACATCTGAAATTAAAGCACATTATAAGACAGGTGTTGAAATGGAAGCATTAACTGCGGTAAGCGTAGCTTTACTTACTGTTTGGGATATGGTTAAAAAATATGAGAAAGATGAAAATGGGCAATATCCAGAGACAGAAATTCAAAATATAAAGGTAATTAAAAAAACTAAGTCTTTTTCCTAGAATACCTTTTTCTTGTATTAGATCCAGTTGATGAATAACTCCTCTTATAGTAAGTTTTATTTGTTTTGAGCTCTTCATTTTCACTTTTGTTGCTTTCTCCAGTCAAAGTATTAAGGAATTCTACTTCATTAGGAGATAGATCCAAGTACTTAGCTATTTCATCCTTATATTTTCTGTAAAATATTAAAAATTCAGGATACACATCATTAAGTACCTTATCTTGAGAAGAATGAATATTTGCAGCTATTTTTTCTATTATTTTATCCCTAGTATCTCTATTACTTTTAGATTTGAATAACATTTGAATAGTTTGAGGAAATTGATATTTTCTCCATTTGGCTTTCCAGTTAGTGCTCTGTTTTTCTTTCTCTGCCATTGCTACTCCTGGACCCATTAAGTCAAAAGTATAGCTTAAGAAGTCCCAACTAACTGTTTTTGCTCTGCTTAAAAATAAAGATGCTCTTGATAGTGCATCATATGCTCTGTATACATCTTCAAAATTATCGTATTGTATAGGAATATTTTCTGAGAACCATCTCATAAGTAATTCATAATCTACTTGTGAGCTAGTCACGGCATTCTTTGCTTGCCAAACGTATTTTGCCCAAAATACATTTCTTACAGTTTCAAAAGGATCTAATTCAGTATCTTTTCTTCTAGCGAACTCTTTAACATACTCTGCAGTTACTTTCCTAAATCCTTCAGCAGTAGCTTCTAACAAGTTTATGGCATATCTAGAATCTCCATCAGATACGTTTATTATTTCATCAATTCCGTCATCAGTACATTGCAATTTTTCTGCTTTACATATATTTTGCAAAATTCTCCTAAGGGCATATTTTCCTAATTTTTTGACCTCTATCATTTTAACGGCATTTCTTAATTCTCTTAAAGAAGGATCCCAAGGATCATTAGCTGCCATAAGGACTGGATATTTGGATTCCCTTATTAATTCTAAGATAGCCGGAATTGCACCCATATCTTCTCTAGAGTTTATCCCATCTACTTCATCAAGGAAAATTAACTTTCCTTTAATTCCGAAGAGACTACCTGATATAGCAGCTTTTTCTGCTATATTTTTTATAGCTGTAATATTTCTAGCATCGCTAGCATTCATTTCCATTAATTCAAGATTAAAATCGTGAGCTAGCGCTTGAGCTATAGTAGTTTTTCCAGACCCGGGTGGACCATAAAGTAATACTGCTTTATTTTCCGGTTTACCGGATAGCCATGAGCTTATCCATTTTTTCAACTCTTCTTTTACATCATCTTGATTTTCCACTTCAACTAAAGTTTTAGGTCTATATTTTATAATCCAAGGTAACGTCATTTCGAAGTAACTCCAATATATTTGTTTCCATATATTGCTAATCTAGATAATAATGCAGATAATTGTATTTCGTCATCAGCTCCTTCTACGATTCTATACTCAACTTCACCTAGGTAATCCATTAAGAGTACTCTTAGTTCTTCAGGTACGTCCAAATCATTTGATGTAATTTCTCTATGAATTTGTTTTACTATATCCTCCCCGGAAAGCCCATAAGTAACTATAAGTCCTCTTAATTTTTCTCTTGCATCTAAGAACTTTCCAGAAAGTGCTAATTTTACCATTTCTCTTACCTCTTTAGGTTGAGCAAGCCCAAGCACTTTAAATACAGCATCTACAGTAACTTTACCAAAAGCAGAAGAAGCCTGCAATATGTTTATGGATTTTCTCATATCTCCCATTGTCGTATCATATATGGTTTCTAATGCCTTCTCATCATACTCTAATTTTTCTTTTTCGGCTATGTATTTTAAACGTCCTATTACATCATCCTTTTTCAACGGATAAAATCTAAATAGAGCGGTTCTAGATTGTAGTGGATCTATAATTTTACTTAAGTAATTACAAGCAAGAATAAACCTAGTAGATTCAGTGTATAATTCCATTGTTCTTCTTAATGCTTGTTGAGCATCTGCTGTCATGTTATCTGCTTCGTCAAGTAAAATAACCTTAAATGGGACTGATGATGATACCATTGTACGAGCAAATTCTTTTACCTTATTTCTTATTACATCAATACCTCTTTCATCACTAGCATTTAATTCAAGGAAAAATTGATCAAAGGAATCTCCATATAAATCGTGAACTAGCGCCAAAGCTGCTGTTGTTTTTCCAGTACCGGGAGGTCCAGCAAATAGTAAGTGAGGCATATTTTTTTCTTTTACAAATCTTTTTAATCTTTCTACAATGTCTTTTTGATTAACTATCTCATCTAAACTTCTAGGTCTATATTTTTCAGCCCAAAGTATTTCTTCTTCCATCGTGTCATTATTTTATAGCATAAATTTAAAAAAGGTTTACATTCTTTTGTACTTTCCCATAATGCTCCCAGAAGAAATAATATGGCCTTGCATCAATTCTTTTAATTCGTCAGCAGTAATTTTGTGTTTTGAGTTAATCTCTGTATCTAAAGCATATACGTTAAAATAATATCTATGGAAACCATGAGATCTTGGAGGGCATGGGCCATTATATCCAACTCTATCGAAGTCATTTAAGCCTTGAACTCCATATTTTGTATTTTCCTTTTTTTCAATATTTTCAGGTAAACTATTTTGTTTTATATTATATATAACCCAATGTATAAACGTACCTGATGGAGCATCTGGATCTTCTACAATTATGGCATAACTTCTTGCATTATCTATTTTATCCCACTCTAATGGTGGAGATATATCTTCACCATCACACGTATACTTCTTAGGTATTACCTCTTCTTCTTTAAAAACACTTTTTATTTGCATTTTAGGTACCTTTTCTTAGATATACTTCTTTTTCTACATGGCCTGTAGCAGTTATCTTACTTACTATAACTCCAGTACCAGTAAATGAATCTCTTTTTATTGCAGATAATACTGCCCTAGCTGCTATATCCATAGCTTCATCAGCAGTTAAGTCGTCTCTGTAATTATCTTCTAGTACACCCATAGCGACAGGAGAACCAGATCCTGTAGCAACGTATTTCTCTTCTGTAGCATCTCCTAAGTAGTCTAAGTTATATAATCTTGGAGCAGTATCGTATCCACCCATTAATATTTGAACTATATAAGGGAAGTATTTGGACGTAGAAAGGATATTAGCTAGTAACGTAGCTAGACCTTTAACAGTAGTAGGGCCACTACCAGAAATTAGGTTGTAATGATATGTATTTTTTAAATAATAATAAATAAACTGAAGATCTGCTACACTTCCGGCTGTCGTTATACCTATATTATCGGTAATATAAAGTAACTTTCTTACCATTTTATTTGCTACAAAAAATCCTTCTGATGCTCTTCTATCTGCCGCTAATACGACACCATCTTTTGCTACTAATCCTACTGTGGTAGTACCTTTAAGGTATTTAATTTTCTTTTCAGCTTCCATGCTTAACATTAATTCTTATAAATATTTGAATCTTGCTTTTTATTAGCTATTTTTCTTTAAATAAATTTATGAAGATCTTAGTTAACGGCATATTACCATTTGATTCAGGAAAAACTACTTTTTCACTTTTCTTGCTTAGAGAGTTAAAAAATTTAGGAATAAATATTAGACCAATAAAACCTGTTGCAGGACATAATGCATGGTATAGTTATATGACATTAGTAAGAAGCCATGATTTAGGTATATTAGTAGGTAATGATGCGTTAAAATATTACGAGGAAACTCATCTTGATATAAGGCAAATAAATCCCTTTGCAGCTCTGTTTTCTCCAGTAGATTTAGAAAAGATCCAGTATAATATAAATTATTATAATAATATAATGTCATTAGGGCTTCCATTACTTATTAGAATATCTTGTAATAATGATGAATATTATGGTATAAATTTTAGAAATCTAGTTCCTAATTCCTTATGTAATTCGTTCAGTCAACTCTACAAAGATTTTCGTCCAACTATAGTTGATATAAGGGATATAAGGGAATTAATAAATAAATCGTGGGAAATAGTAGATTCATGCAGCATATTGAAAAATATAAATAACATAACAGAAGATCATATACTAATAGAATCGTATAATGATGCTGCAACTCCTACCGAACTATCAAAAAATGTAGATATAGTTTTTACTATTTCTCCAGGTAAAGCATTTATAATAGATGGAAAGGAATTTAGAAAAATACTAGAGTTTCTATTACAGCCTCCTTGGATAATAAAAATGTCTGAAGTAATTAAGTATGCTAAGATAGAAAAGAGCTTTGATTTAGAAGTAATAACATCAAAAAATGAAAAAATTATAGATTATCTAATTCATGATTTATAGTTTTGTCCAATATGTTTAAGAATATCTACTACAATACCCATACCTTTTTGTACATCAGGATCTCTTAAAGCTGATAATAATCCTCCTAATCCTACCGGTTTTACTTTTTCAACTTTTATAGCTTCTCCAATAGAATTTATTAATTGCGTATAATATTTGAAGTTAGTTAAATCCATTTTACCTAAATCTGACATTATTTGGTTCCAATTAGTTAGCAAATTCATAGTAAAATCGTTTACTAATCCTCCAACAATTTTACCTAAAGTCTCTTCGTCCTTTAGAATACCTATAATAGGATCGAGAATACCAGATTTGTTTAGATCTTTTACAAGGCCTAACATAGTCTTTAATGAATTCATAGTATCTTGATCTGCTAAAAATGTTAATATTCCCATCATATTATTCCAATTTCCTAATAGTTCCAATGTATTATCATTAACTATAGCGCCCATAATTTTTCCCATATATTCATCGTCGCTTATCATTCCACTTACAACATCAATTATTCCCATTTTATCTAGTTTTTCTAGTAAATCTAATACATGATTTAGTGACATTAATTTGTCTGGCGTTAAAAGATTATCAAGCGCTGACAATTCAAGGTCTGACATAAAAAATCACCAGCTTGCTAGGAATTTCTCTAGAGCCATATCTCCTTTAGTCCACATGAAGTATTTAGTGAATAACTCCTTCTTTAAGTGATTTACAGCTGCTGGTTCTGCTACGCTAACGCTTCCTCCATACCATGTATCGTCTTTTACTGATACTGCAAATCCTTCATATGGATTATCAGCTACGCATACTATAGTTGGGTAGTATTTATCTATTTTAGTTGGAACTCCTAATCTATTAGCTAAATGTTGAGATGCTATTCTTCCAGTCATAACAGCTAAATATCCTAATTTTGGTATAGTAATAGAATTAGAATCTCCTACTGCATATACGTTATCGTATTTTATTGAAACCATGTTTAAGTCAGTTGGTATGAATCCTCCATCGTCAACTAAGTCTGGTGTAGAATTCTTTAAAGCTGGATTTCCAGTATAAGGTGGTAATACTATAGTTAAATCTGAAGGTATTGTATTTCCTTTTTCATCTACAATCTCATGTTCTTTGATTTCTTTTATCCTAAAGTTATGTATTAATTTTATTCCTAAACTTCCATATATTTGACCTACTGCTTTTCTTGACATTGGGGATAAATCTGATAAGTACTCACCAGGAGAGAATACAGTTACTTTTACCTTGTCTAGCATTCCTTTCTTCAAGAAGTATCCGTGAAGCATTAATGACATTTCAAATACTGGTCCTTCACAAGCTGAATCCGCATTTGGTATAAAGTTTTCTGGAACTTTGGGCTTTGGATTATGTCCTTGATAGAATGGTCCAGAACCTATAGCTATGTTACCTCCTTTGAATTCAGTTAATTTATCCCTTAATTTTGTAGCAAACTCTGGTTCGCAAACGCTATAGCCGTATTGGTCCCATCCTTTCATTAATTCCGTAGCTAAATGCGCTCCTATTCCTACCATCACATAGTCGTATTCTTCTTCAACTGTAGAACCATCGGGTTTTGTATATACTACTTGATTGTTTTTAGCATCTATTTTAGTTACAGTGCCTTGTTGGAATTGTATTCCTTTGCTTGGTAAAGCTTCACTAAGATCAATTTTTAATTCATCTACATCTCTAACTCCTATAGCTACATGTGGTAAAGCAGGTCTAAAATATGTAAATCTATTGTTATTTATTACTTTTACATCTGCTTTACTTCCTACTAATCTTTTAAGAGTATATGCTGCAGTTAAAGCTCCGAATCTTCCTCCTAAAACTAATACTTTGGGCATATTCGATCTATAAACAATGTGTAATGACTAATTATAAATTTTTATTAAAAAATGTTTATACTTTATTCATCTTAGTTAATTTTGCTATATATATGTTTTTTATTATAGAATCTTCAAAAACTTTATAGCTTTTTAATTATATAATTCTAGTATGGAACCACAAGAAAAGTTCGTTGAAATAAACGGAGCAAAGATACATTACCTAGAACTAGGAAATGGAAGACTTGTTGTTCTTCATCATGGTGCTAGATTTAATGCATATACTTGGAATGAAGTTGGAACAATTTCAAGTATAGCAGAAGCTGGATATCAAGCAATTTCGATAGATTTTCCAGGTTATGGTAAATCATCATCCGGAAGATTTAATTCATTATCAGATTTTATAGGAGATTTTATAGATACATTAAAATTACAAAAGCCAATATTACTAGGAGCTTCAATGGGTGGAGAAGCAGTTTTAGAATACGCTGTAGATCATGCTGATAAAATCGGTGGTTTAATCTTAGTAGGAGCAGTGGGTGTTAGTTCTTTTGAATCTAAGTTACATAATCTAGATGGATTACCAGTTCTATTAATATGGGGTAAGCATGATTCAGTATCTCCAAAACATAATGCCGAATTATTATTAAAATATGTAAAGACTGCAAAATACGTAAATATAGGAAATCAACATGCTTGCTATTTAGATGATCCTAACGGATTTAATGCTCAAATTAAAGATTTTCTGAAGGGCTTATAATGGAGGAGGAATTAAAAAATAAGTTACGAGAAGTATTAAAAGATAGGCGATACTTAGAAGTCTTACAACATCTAAGAAAAGCTAATATAGACTATGGAAAATCGATAATGCTTAATACAAAAATTCCTATAGATGAAGTCGTAGATATTCTAGATAAATTAGAAACTCTTGGACTTATTGAGAGAGTTCATGGTGCCACTTTGAAGAATACTGAAGCTAAATTCAAATTAAGCTCAGAAGTTCATAAACATCACACTTATTATCGATTAACTAGGGAAGGTGATCATTTATTACGCTACTTAGATGAAAAAGAAATAATAAAAGGATACATTGATCTAGTAAAAAATGACGATCTAGCTAAGGATATCTTAAAATTAGCTGAAGAATTAAATGCTGATCATGCACTAACATATTCTAAACTAACCCATAAAAAATTAGAGGAAGTAACGCCAAAATTAGAAGAATTGGAAAAAATGGGTTTACTTGAAGAAGCAAAATCAAAGATAATTAAGTTTGGAGACAGAAAATCAAAACCAAAAAAAGAGACTAGAACGCATCATAAGTATTATGGTCTTTCAAGAATAGGAGAACTTGTAGTAAGAGAAATGAAAAGAAAAGGAATAATACCAAAATAAATTATAGATTTTGTTTAATTTTATCATATAATTGATTAATTATCTTTTCTATCGAATTTTCCTCGAATATATTTTGATTCTCGTTAACGACAATTGAGATTACATTATTTATTTTTCTTCTCAAAATAAGTTCAATCATTTCTTTTCTTCTTTTATGAGTTATTTCTTCAAATTTTCCAGATTTAATAAGATATTCCTTATGCATTTTTAGCTCATTAATAAGATCTTCTATACCTTGTTTTTTTAACGCACTAACTTTAATCACCGAGGGCTTCCATCCGTTCCATTCGCCATTATCTATAGCAAATTTTATAGCATCATAAAGTACTTCTGCATCTGGTAAATCCGCTTTATTTATTACATAAATATCTCCTATTTCCATAATGCCTGCTTTTAAAGCTTGAATTTCATCCCCGGTACCTGGAACATTAACTACGATAACGCTATGAACGCTAGATACTACTTCTGTATCTGTTTGTCCTGCTCCTACAGTTTCTACAATTATCGGATCAAATCCTAATCCATCCATTGCTTCAATTAACATTATCGCTTCTGATGAAAATCCACCTAAATGGCCTCTAGATGCTAAGCTTCTTATAAATACATTATTTAAATTTGTTTTATCCTGCATTCTTATTCTATTTCCCATAAAAGATCCCATTGAAATTGGACTAGAAGGATCAATCATGATTACTCCTACCTTATTTCCAGACTTTGTATATTCTTCAATTAATGACGAAATTAATGTACTTTTCCCAGCGCCTGGAATACCAGTAATTCCAATAGTATACGCTTTACCTGAATTTTTACTTAGTTCATCTAAATATTTTAATCCCTCTTCGCTCATATATTCTATCTTAGTCAAAACTCTCGAAATAGATAATTCATCGCCATTTAATGCTTTTATAAGAAGATTATCCACTTTTTATACCTCTTTTAATTTCGGCAACCTTTTTTATCTTTTCAACAACCTCTTTTAAGCTAGAGCCAGGTAAAAATACATCATCTACACCCATTGCTTTTAATTTAGGAATATCTTGAGGTGGTATAACTCCACCTACTACTAAGCCTACATCAGTAATACCTTTTTCTTTCATCATATTAACCAAAGGAGGAATTAGTTCAAGATGTGCTCCACTTAATATGCTTACCCCAATTACATCGGCATCTTCTTGAATTGCAGTTCTAACAACTTGAGACGGAGTTTGTCGTAGTCCAGTGTATACTACTTCCATTCCTGCATCTTTTAAAGCTCTTGCGATAACTTTAGCTCCTCTATCGTGCCCGTCTAATCCCAACTTTGCAACTATAACCTTAATTCTTTTTTCCATATACTTCTCAATAGTTTATTGGGTTTAAAATGTTTAAATTTTTCTTCATTATTTGATCCCGCTATTAGAGCAAAATACAAAGAAATATATTAGACTAAAATTTGGGCAAATATTTTTAATGCCAACACTTTACTTCAAACATATGTTTGAAGTATGGTATATTAGTATAACTTTGGCTGTTTTATCTGTAATATTTTCTGCATTCATAAATTATGAAATTATAAGACTTAGAAATGAATTTACAAGCAAACTTACATCTATATTAGTAACTATTTCAGCACTTTTACTTATTAGTAGTATTTTAGATTTATCATCATTTATTATGTGGAGCTCAAATAAAAATCCAATATACGTTTATCCATCACTTTTAATAGGCTTATTTACAACTTTGACAATTATCTTACTTTACTATTTTGTTAAGCAATAAGATCCTTATACTTCTTCAATATATCATTAATAAATATTGCGGAAGCTATACTTACTATTATAATTCCAAAGATTTCTCCATCTATAGGCCTATCAAGTATTAAAAAAGTTATCATTAAAATTAAAGAAGAAACGAAAAAGGAGGCCCAAAATACAGAAATTGGTATAACATGATTGTATAATCTTATAAATTCCGAAAGAACTACTTTTTCTACTATATAGCCTTCATTAGTTTCTTTTACTAGTCCTTCTTCTTCAAGCTTTCTTATGTGATAATATACTAATGATACTGAACTTAAATTAAGGTCTTTTTGTATTTTTTTAATATTAACTGGTGATTTTTGCTTTAACAAGTAATAATATATCTTCTTCCTTGTTGAATTGCTAGATACTCTTTCCATCCTTAATACTATTGATTTGCTTTAAAATAAAACTTACTAGTATACAAATGTATACTAATTGCGAATAATTATATATTTGGGTTATATAAAAATGATTTTGTGAATAGTATATTAGTGATGATTATTTTAGGGCTTATCATAACTTTAGCCATAGCATTAACCATATTGATAACTATGCCAGTGAACTTTAATATAAAGAGTAATATTAATTCATCTAAAGCTATTTTTTACCAGAAAAACTTTAGCGAACTAAATATGAACTTCAATTCTGATATGAATGTAAGATATTATTATCCAGCTATTTATAATTATAATATTATGTATTCTTATGCTTATATAGATGAATCTCCTCAAAACTATAGTGTTAATAATTTTAAGATAATTCCAGATCCTATTATAATTAATAGTACTCAACACAATATACAAATTAATATAGTAGTATGCTATTCTAATATTACAAATTTATCAATACCTCAATCTCCATGGTATTTTACAATAGTATCCATAAATGAAAAAATTACAGGAAATAATATATTTTTTTCGTTTGAACTACGATTACATCATGAGATTCCAAATTCTACTTTGATAATTCCGGTAGAATATAATAATGAAGAAGAATACTTGATTATAATTATAAGATGACTAATTTATATTATATATAATTTTCTAATTCTGTTTTAACGATTAAAAGATAAAAATCTAATAACTTTCAGTCGGGGATACTTATTTCATTCTATCAAACTTCATCGAGCTCATCACAAATTCAATTCCTTAAGAGTATAATAAATAGTGGAATCTGCAGTTATATTTTCTTCTAAAGGCTTTCTTACTGGTCCAACGTCTAAACCTCTGTATCTAAGTGCTATCTTTATTCCACTAGGATAATCTGACAAAGAAGTAGCATCTACTAACTTATCCAACATTTGTTGGTATTTTAACGCATCAGCAATTTTCCCTTCTTTTACATTCTTATAGAGTTGTGAAACAATTTCTGGAGCAAAATTTCCTATTCCAGAAACTATACCATCAATTCCATATAAGAACGATATCAGTGCAAATTTATCATTTCCAGCATAAACATTTATGTTCTTATTTACTTCCTTTAATGACTTAAAATAGTTTATTAGAGATTCAAAATCAGAAGTTGTGTATTTGATTCCTTGTATTATATCTTCTTCAGCTAGTTTCCTTAGAATATCTAAGGGAATATTATATCCAACTGTGGATGGAATATTATATACGTACAGATCTACTCCAAATTTTGATAAGGCAGTATAATATTGTATTATTCCCTTTTCGTCTGTTTTGTGATAAAGTGGTGGAATTGAAAATATTCCATCTGCACCTAGATCTATATAATATTTAGCTAACTTGCTAGAGTTGTATGTTGAGTTTTCATTTATACCTAGCAAAACTTTACCTTTTGCAATATCCATAACCTTTTTTGCTACTTGCATTTTTTCTTCAATATTTAACATATTGAATTCTCCAGTGGTTCCTAGAACCCAAAATCCATCTGCACCTCTAGTTAGGTCGAAGTTAATTAAAGTTGTAAGAGCATCCAAATTAAGTTCTTCCTTATTATTGAATGGTGTAACTAATGCTACTAGTATTCCTTTCATGTATAGTCTTATACTCATTTGCAATTTAAATTAAACTCTACCTAAGTGGATATTTTTATAGTTATATTTATTAGATTTTTATCTATAAATTATACTAAAAAGTTACTTAAAACTAAAATGTAAATAATGGTAGGTTAATAATACATAGAGCAAAATTTAGGGAAAGCTTATATTTTCTTTAGGAGAATATTAAATTACATGAAGTACTCACATAGGGAACTAGAATACTTGCTAGTAATAAAGAAATATAATAAAAATGGAGATCCAGCAAAGCTTTCTAATGTAGCTAAGGAAGTTAAAGTGGCTCCTGCAAGTGCATTTGAAGAGATCGAACATCTTAACAAGAAAGGTCTTATAAAAAAAGATAAGAGCGATATCTGGATTACTGAGGAAGGCAATAATTATATTTTAAAAGCTATAAGAGCGCACAGGGTAATTGAGTCTTTTTTAGTTAAACTAGGTATGAGTAAAGAAGAGGCATGCGAATATTCAAAGCAATTTGATCTTATGGTTCCAGAAGAGATTATAGATAAATTATATGTTTTTCTAGGCAAACCAACTAATTGTCCTCATGGAGAAGACATACCATAAGCTATTTTTCACAAACGAAACTTTTTAAAGTATAAAGTAAAGAGAATAAATTTATGATAACAATAGTAATTACCCCAATAGAGTACATATTAGCATTAATATCTGGAGTAGCAGTAGGATTTAGCTTAGGATTAATAGGTGGAGGAGGATCAATATTAGCTGTTCCATTACTTCTATATTTTGTAGGTTTAGCAACAGTTCCAGCTCAATATGCTAGTAATCCTACACTAGCTCATGAGTACGTAGGTTACGTTGATCATGTAGCTTTAGGTACTACAGCACTAGCAGTTGGATTAAACGCATATATCAATAGTTATATGCATTTTAAAAAAGGTAATGTCAGGGTTAAGGAAGGAATATTATTTAGTATACCTGGTGTAGTAGGAGCATTAATAGGAGCATATATAAGTCATATAACGCCTGGACAATCTTTACTATTTTTCTTCGGAATATTAATGATAGCAGTAGCACTTCTTATGCTAAGACCACAAATGGAAAAAGCACCAAGTAATAGAAGTTTAACTACTATAACAACAGCAAGTGGATCTTCAATGAATTTATCAAAGAAGTTTAATTTATCTGATGTATCAGTAAAGAAAATAATACCGGCAGGCCTTATTGTAGGATTTGCTTCAGGTTATTTTGGAATTGGAGGAGGATTTCTGATAGTGCCAGGATTACTATTCAGTACGGGATTATGTATGATTAAAGCAGTAGGTACATCATTAATTTCTGTAGGAACTTTTGGAATTACATCAGCAGCAGAATATGCAGTATATGGATATGTACTACCTTTGATAAGTATAACTTATTTAGTAGGAGGTATAGCTGGTGGATATTTAGGTTCAAGTATAGCTTCTAGAATGCCTAGAGGAATGCTTAGAAAAATATTTGCAGTTATCATTATAATAACAGCTATATATATAATGATAGAGAACGTGAAAGGATTATTTCTGCTCATTCATTAAGTCATTATAAGATATATCAATTTTTTTGGAAAGCAGATCTATACATTCATCTACGCTATTTTTTATTGTATTGTAATCTTCAGTCTTTATCCCTTTTTCTAGATTTTCAATACAACTATGTAAATCCTTATCATTTTTAAATCTTCTAATAAATTCTTGAGTTTCAGAAGATATCCATTTGAAAATTGCCTTATCTTTTCTTTCTTCTATGTGCATCTTAACTTTTTCTAGGGCAGTTCTAGCCAAAATCATATCTTGCATTTCTATATACTTCTTTGAAAAAGACATACTGAAAAACTCTTTATACTAATAATTAAAGCTTTTATTAATGTCGAAATTTAGTCCTTCAAGTATTGCGGAATATTATATTTACACAGTAATAATTGCAGTAATAATAACTTTTATTGTTTTGCCACTAGGAAACTTTGCTCCACTAGACGAGCCTAAAGTTTACGCTTATGATGGACAAATATATAATCTAGGCCCAGTTGTAGGAGTATCTTTTTCAGCATTTTTATCACTTATGATTTTTATTATATCTGCTATAATATTATGGGGAAGTAGAAACGCATATTATAATATGATAATAGATGCGTCTGCTATATCTTTTATTTTTCTTAATTACTTTAATTATTATATAATACTACAAACTTGGCATCCTACTATTTATATTTATCCATTTGTAATAGAAATATTATATAATGGTGCTAAGGCTTTACAGATAGATTTAGGTCAAATTGTACTGATAGTTTTTTTAATTAGGCTTTACAAGATACTTAAAAAGCCCCGCTTCCTATCAGAGTCTGATAAGCCGTAAGGCTTCAATGAGGACTTTCAGCCAAGCGGGGTACATTATGATGACGCCGACATAATCGGATTAATGACGACAGGGTCGATAATCTGAACAGACTTTAACTTAATTTTATAAACTTTATGAAAAGTAAATTAAGTAATGGATTACGATATATCTTATGCAAGAAAAGCTCTCTATATCTTGGCACCATTATCTATAATGGTAATGTATACTGAAGGAATGCTAATTCCATCTCTTTTATCTATAGAAAAAGACTTTTCAGTAAACGCATCACAAGTAAGTTGGGTACTCTCAATTTATTTGCTTAGCGGAATATTAATGAACCCTATAGCAGGTAAATTAGGAGATATTTATGGTAAAAAGAGAGTTCTTACAATCATAATCTGGATATATGCCATAGGTGTAACACTAACTGGTTTCTCACCTAATTTTCCACTACTAATATCTTTTAGAGCAATACAAGGTCTAGGACTAGCTATGTTTCCTTTAGCATTTAGTCTAATAAGGGAGGAATTTCCACCTAATTTAGTTCCTAAAGCTCAGGGAATAATAAGTGCAATGTTTGGAGTAGGAAGTGCAATTTCATTACCTATAGGAGCTTATATTTCTCAAACTTTCGGTTGGCAATATACATATCACACTGTAATTCCAATAGTAATAATTTTGGCAATATTAATACAGAAAGAAATAAGAGAATCAAGAATAAATGCAGTTGTGAGTAAGATAGATTATTTAGGTCTAGTATTTTTAGGTGTATCTTTGGTCTCATTAATAGTAGGAGTTACTGAAGCCCCTACATGGGGATGGTCAAATACTAGTACACTAGGACTTTTAATTGCATCAATTCTCTTGTTTACATTATTTATATTTTATGAATCGAAAATAAAGAATCCTTTAATATCTATATCACTACTAAAAAGAAGAAACGTATTAGTTTCAAATATAGCTGCAATAGTTGCAGGATTTGGAATATTTATGGCATATCAAGCCTTAACATATCTATTTGAGGAGCCAAAGCCTGTAGGTTACGATCTAGATATCTTTTATACTGGGCTAACATTACTTCCTTTAGCCATATTTCAAATTATAGGTTCAATGATAGCTGGAAGAACAATATCTTTAAGTGGACCTAAATCTATGTTAATTATTGGCTCATTCATGTTAATCCCAACATACTTAGTAACATCATTTTTAGCATTGAAAGGTAGTGATGTGTCATTAATCTACATTGTACTGATTTCTTCTATATCGATGTTATCTACAGCCTTTCTGAATGTTTCATTAATTAATTTGTTAACTTTCTCAGTAGAAAGAGAAGTAATGGGAATAGCCACTTCATTAAACACAGTATTTAGACTTATTGGAGGTAGCGTAGGTCCAGCAATAGCTGGCTCCATTATGGATACTTATACTACAACTATTCAAATAACATATAATAGTCACTATGTAGTGCAGGCTACTATACCTTCAGATTATGCATTTTCAATGATTTATGCTATAGCTTCAGGAATTGCGATAATAATGACTATATTAAGCTTGTTCTCTAATAACATAACATATAAGAAACTTATGGAAGCTAAATAATTATGATATGTGAAATAGCCAAAGAAATAGTAAACTGTAAGAAATGTAAATTATACTTAACAAGGACTAATGCAGTACCTGGTGAAGGAAATCCAAAAGCCCAAATAATGTTAATCGGAGAGGCACCTGGAGCTAATGAAGATAAGGAAGGTAAACCTTTTGTTGGAGCTGCGGGAAAATTTCTAACCGAACTTCTTAATTCCATTGGATTAGATAGAAAATCAGTTTTTATAACTAATTTGGTAAAATGTAGACCACCAAATAATAGAGAGCCTGAAGAGGATGAAATAATAGCTTGTTCGCCATATCTTGATAGGCAAATAAATGAGATATTACCTAAAATTATTATTACATTAGGTAAATATTCAACTACTTATATGCTAGGAAAAATTGGTATTAGAGTAAAATCTATCTCATCGGTTAGAGGAAAATTTTTTGAATGGAAGATTCGCAACAATTTAATTTTAATTTTTCCTACTTACCATCCTGCTGCAGCATTATATAATCCGAAATTAAGGGAAGAGCTAATAAAAGATTTCAAGAAAGTTAATGAAAGATTAAATTCAAAAGCCTTTACTATTGATTCCTTTTTTGAAGGTAATTATAATGGATCTAGGGATAAAAGGGAAGAAAGTAATAGTAACAGCCTCAAGTAGTGGCATAGGATATGCCACAGCTAAAAGATTTTTAGAAGAAGGAGCAGAAGTATTAATCTCTTCTCACGATGAGAATAAGTTATTAAATGCTTACAATACCCTAAAAGGAATAAGTAAAAGCGTCTATTACATGAAAATTGACTTAACAAAACCAGAAGAAGTATCTTCTTTAATTTCGGAAGGTTCATCCATGTTAGGAGGATTAGACATATTAGTTTATGTAACTGGAAGTCCAAAACCAGGTAATTTATTGGAATTAACCAATGAGGACTGGATTAATGGTTTTAATTTACTATTAATGAGTGCAGTTGTTGCAGTGAGAGAAAGTGCTAAAATAATGAAAAAAGGAGGTAGAATAATACTTTCAACTTCAACAACTCTAAGAGAGCCTATAGATAATCTAGATTTATCAAATGTAATTAGATTATCTTTAGCAGGGCTTATTAAATCTGCTTCACGAGAATTAGCATCGAAAGGAATTTTGGTAAATGGTGTTATGCCAGGCTGGACTCTTACAAAGAGGCTGGACCAACTTATAAAAGATAGAAGTAAAAGGGAAAATAGAACTGAGGATTCGGTTCTAAAAGATTTAGTTAAAGACATTCCTTTAGGGCGCTTAGCAAACCCAGAGGAAGTAGCTAATGTGATTATATTCCTAGCATCTTCTCTATCTACATATGTTACAGGGACATTAATACCAGTAGATGGTGGTAATATTAAGGGAATATTTTAAAACCCCTTTGGCTGATAATACTACCTTTTTTCTCTATTTAAAGAAATAGCATACTTGATTTGCCTAATAGTTATATTTAGTAATTCCTAATCATTTGGTCAGTGAAGAGTATTGAGATTACTCGAATTCTACACTAGCAATTTCAGGAGCTTGTCAGATATTAGAATAAAGAATGTTGGAGGGCTAAATGTAATAGTCGGATTTAATGGATATGGAAAGACTAATTTGCTATCTTCCATATACTTATTCATTAAGAATCTATCAGCTGGAATAGAAAAAAGAACAATAGAAGATAGAAACCAAGAATATTTATTACTTTGGCAAGGATATGATACTTCAAAAGAAATAACTTTGGGTGGTAAAATAGAATTTTCTGAAGACGAAGTTGAAAAAGCAATAGGAAGGTCAAAAAGAATTGAAACTGAAATTATTAATAAGCTAAAATATGAAAGAGGAGAAGTAAAATGGGATTTAGATATTTTAAGAGTTAATGATTCTGTACCTACAAAAGATGAAATTGATGAAACGAGAAAATTGTTTGAGAACGCTTCTCAACAGATAGAATATGTTCCTATCTTTGATCAAGGTTACTTTGATAATATAATGAAAAGAATTATAGACATAAGTAGATCTCCAATTAACTTGAGAAAATATTGGTATGACTTCGTAAATTTAGTAAGTGCTACAATTCCTGAAATAAAAGGAATAGAAATCTGGGATGGAGGAAAATTAGTCTTAAACGTTTACAATTTACCAATATACATAGACCTAGCAGCTAGTGGATTTCAAAGAGTAATTCTAATGTTATTTGTCATTTGGCTAAGTGGAAATAAAATTTTACTATTGGAAGAACCGGAAGTAAATATGCATCCTACTTTACAATATAAATTAATTAAACTACTAAAAAGTTGGACTGAAAATGGTATGCTTCAAGTATTTATGACAACTCATTCGCCATTCATTGTATCTAGCGATGTGGATAATTTTATTATTCTGAAAAAGGAATCAGCTTTTTCTAAAGCTATAAATATAACTCCATCAGAAGATATTAAGAGTCTGCTTAGCATATTGAAAATAAATATTAGTGATTTAATATTCAGTAAATATATTATATTAACTGGAGAATATGCTGAACCCTCAGCAATATATAATTGGCTTAAGAAGATGAATATAAATCCAGAATATAATGGAATATCTATATACTCTATAAAATCTGATTTAGAATTACAGACATGGTTAAAATTAAGAGAGATGTTAAAGCTTGAAACAGTATTCTTTGGATTATGTGACAAATTAGATCAATATGTTAAAGATTCATGTATTCCAATAAGCAGAGAACTAGAATCTTACTATACCAAGTCTGGAATGTTAGAAGCATTAAAAAGATTAGGAATTTATCCTGACGACAAAGAATTGAAAGATTTGAATAAAGACGAAAATATAAAATGGTTAACTGCAGTTCTAAAGAAGCGTGGATTAGACTATTATCTATTAAGATCTTCTATTAGTGATATAATTACTAGAGTAGATTCAGTGGAAATACCTAAAGAAGTAGAGCTATTAGCGAATAAAATAAAATCTCTTCAAGTATATAATTAATTATGCAAGGATTAATTCAGCTAGGAATAATGCTAATTCTGTTAGGTTTTCTTATTGTCTTTCTAGGCATAATTTATGATACATTCTTCAGAAATAAGGAAGAAGGGGAGAATCAAAATAAGACAGAAGCGGGAGGAATAATACTTATAGGTCCAATACCTATAATTTTTGGATCGTCTAAAAAAATCGAAAAATGGATGATAATAGTAGCTTTGGTTATAGTTATAATTATGGCAATAATTTATTTACTTAATTTTATATCAAGCCCCTAACTTTCATTGCATTTACTACTCTTTCTACTGCTACTACCATAGCTGAGGTTCTTAAGTCTTGGTTTTCAAGTTTATTATATTTATTATACATCTCATTGAAGGATTTCTCCATTCTAGATAGAATTAGCTTCTTAGCTTCTTCTTCTTCTATGATTTCTCCCATCTTATTATTAGCCCATTCAACGTAACTTCCTACAACTCCTCCAGAATTTGCTAATATATCTGGCACAACTGGAATTCCTCTTTCTTTTAATATTTCATCTGCATCAGCGGTTAAAGGTCCGTTTGCTCCTTCAACTACTATTTTTGCCTTAATCTTTGGTGCATTAAACTTATGTATAACATTTTCTAGAGCTCCAGGAATTAATATATCACAATCAGAAATCAATAACTCATCGTTAGTTACTTTCTTTCCTGCAGGGTATTCAATCACTGATTTATGAGAATTCTTAATTTCAATTAATTTATTGTAATCAAGTCCATTATAATCGAGTACTCCACCCTTGCTATCGCTAACGCCTACTATCTTAGCTCCTAACTCTTGAAGGAATTTTGCAGCATAAGAGCCTAAATTACCAAATCCTTGAATTATCACTCTTTTTCCTTCTATCCCGTCTAAAAACTTTTCAGAAGCTAGTTTAGCTACATGAGCTACTCCTAATCCTGTACTATATTCTCTAACTGCTAAACCTCCTAATTCTACGGGTTTACCTGTAAAAACTGCAGGGTCTATCTTTCCAGAGATTTTATTATATTCATCTAAAAACCATGACATAATTTGTGAGTTTGTATTAACATCCGGTGCAGGAATATCAATATCACTACCTATATATTTATATATTGCATCGATAAAATTCCTAGATAATAATTCAAGCTCCTCTTTGCTTAATGAAGCTGGATCTACCTTAATTCCGGCCTTACCTCCCCCATATGGAAGTTGGAGGAGTGAATTCTTCCATGTCATAATCATTGATAAAGCTATTACTTCGTCTTGACTTACATTTGGATGATATCTAACTCCTCCTTTATATGGACCAAGAGCGCTGTTATGTTGCGATCTCCATCCAGTGAAAGTCTTTATTTTTCCGTCTTTTCCTCTAATTTGAATTTTTACCTGAATAACTCTTTCCGGAGTAGCTAATGCTTCTAGTTCGTCCTGCTGTAGGCCTAATAACTCACCAACTTTATATAATTTTTTAACTTGTTGTGTATATAAATTAGAACTTAAAACTTCTTCTACGGCCATAGGTACTTATAATTTTTACCTAATAAAAAATCTATTCATTAACTTACTTAAATTGTTCAAAAAAATTTATCATCTCTTATATAGAAGAATTATTATTGCTACTATTACTAAAGTAATTATAATTGTGATAATTAGAGATTCAGATGGTGCTACAGCACTAAAAGGTAATGTACCAGTAGTTACTCTATGTGCGTAGTTTATATATGTGCTGTTTGGAGTAATAACGTGCTGTGTATAAATCAATTCAGAAGTTATATTTACTATATTTCCATTAATTGTTCCTTCAGCTCTTTCTACGAGAATATTGTTATCACTAGAGAAGTATAATTTTATTATGTTGCTAGATGAAACATTTTGATATTCATTTACCATATAATTTGTACCATATATGTTAATTGTAGTAGTATTTACTTTATGAAATATCTTTCCTCCCCATATTATTTGACTAGTGTTAGAATATGTAAAGGTTAAAGGAATTGACGTATAATTTCCTATATCAAGTCCAAACCCAAAATTTTGATTAACTGGCGCTCCGCTATCAAATGTTAATTCTATTTCCTCACCAGCTAGATATCCGTTAGAAAAAATTATAGGATAATACGCTTGAATATAAGTTACTGGTTGTAAAGTATTTGATAATGATGAATATTCATAAAGTGTATACTGATATGGCTTCTCAGCGTTAGAAATGAACTGTGTACTAATAGTACTTAAAGTAGAGTTTTCTTCCCCTGATAATTCTATCAAATGTAAATTGACAGTATAAGTTAATGTAGTATCAGAAGTATTAGTAGTATATGTAGTATTAAAAGAATAACCTAATCCATTACTTAAAACGTAAAAATGTTCTTCACTGGAAACAATAGTAGAATAATTGCTATATTCAAAAGCAGTATAATTTATTCCATTTATACTTACTTTAGTCTGATTAACATAACCCATTTCTATAGATATTTTTGGAAATGCTAATTCATAAATGGAAGCATTATACAGATATTTATCGAACACATAAGGATAATTAAGGCTTAGCATATCTTCTTCAAGATTTACTGTATAATTGCCTGATTTAATTAGGTTGAAGGTAAAATTCCTAGGTGAATGAATTGGCGTAGTATTAATGTTAACTAAAATATTTCCATTACTTTGATTTACAACGTTATAGCTTATAGTATAATTTGCTATAACTATAATTTTTGTAGTATTTGATACTTTAGTTTGATTATAAACAGTTGCAATATATTTCAATGTCTTAAAATATGGTATTTGATGAATTGCTTGCGGTGAAGAATAATTAGGTTGTGCAGGTATTGCTAACACTGCTAAAGGCATAGTAAGGACCAGAATCATCAAAAGCAAATATTTAGACATCATATAGACACGAATATATATCAATATAATAACTTTAATCCCAGTATGAATAGGCCATTAGTAGCAGTTGGAGGAGTTATAGTAAATGAAGAAAACAAAGTATTACTAGTAAAACGAAGTAAACCACCAAATCAAGGTGATTGGGCAATTCCAGGTGGAAAAGTAGAATATGGAGAGACAATCTTTGATGCAGTAAAAAGGGAGATGAAAGAGGAAACAAACTTGGAAGTAATACCAGAGGAATTGTTAGCTGTAGTCCAGATTATAAAGGAAGGATTTCACTATATAATATTGGATTTTGTTTGTAAAATAAAATCGGGAGAGTTAAAAGCATCGTCTGATGCTTTAGATGTAAAATTTTTCTCTCTAGATGAGATAAAAAGATTACCAGTATCTCCTACAACATTAGATATGTTAGAGAAATATTTTAGTAAGAAAGAAAAACTTCCTTTATATATTACTGAAATCTCCAAGTAGACTTATCTTTACTGTCTAAAATCTTTATGCCGGCATCAGCTAATGCTGATCTTATTTGGTCTGATAAATCATACATCTTTTTATTTCGTAAAGTATTTCTGATTTCAATTACAGTATCAATTATCTTATCAATACTCTCTAATGCTTCTCCTAATTCTTTATCCATTACTCCAAAGACTTCGTTAAACTGCCTGAATCCTTCTAACGCTATTGACGCACCTAGTAAATCTCTTGAATATTGTAATTTAGTAAATACTATATTAGCTAATTCATGAATTTTAGCTAATGCATTAGAAGTATCAAAATCATTTGACATAAATTCATTATATTCGCTTATTTTAGTTATAATTTCTTTTTGAGTCTTAATATCATCATCAGAAGCGTAACTTTTAGGTCCTTCTTTTATTATATCCTTTACTATGGAAACTGCATCTTTTAATCTTTCAATTGAAGATTTGCTTTGCTGTAATGAATTTTCGTTAAAGTCTAGTGACGATCTATAGTGAGAAGATAAGAACCAATATCTTAGAACTTCTGCTCCATATTCCTTTAAGGCTTCTTTTAGTGGTATGATGTTTTTTAGGGATTTTGACATTTTCTCTCCATTTATAGTTAAAAATGCTACATGTATCCAATATTTTACCCACTTTTTACCAATTAATGATTCTGATTGTGCTCTTTCATTTTCATGATGAGGAAATATTAAGTCCATTCCACCTCCATGTATGTCAAATTGCTCTCCTAGATATCTTGTAGCCATAGTAGAGCATTCGATATGCCATCCTGGCCTTCCTTTTCCCCATGGAGAATCCCAGTATGGCTCCCCAGGTTTCCAAGCTTTCCAAAGAGCAAAATCAAATGGATGTTTCTTTTCTTTTAGAAACTCTTCACCTTGATTCCATTCTTCCATTTTAGTATTGGATAATTCACCATATTTAGGGAATGAAGTAACATCAAAGTATACACTACCACTAGGCGCTACATAAGCATGTCCTTTATCAATTAATCCTTGAATAAATTCCAAAATTTCCTTTATATGTGTAGAAACCCTTGGATGAAGATCAATTTTCACTTTTAGTGCATTCATGTTATCAAGATAATCTTTAGAATACGTATTTGCTACTTCTTCCCAACTTGTATTAGTTTCTTTTGCTTTATTTATTATTTTATCATCTATATCTGTAATATTCTGGACTCTTATCACGTTATATCCTTTTAATCTTAAATATCTTGACATTGCATCAAATGCTACAAATGTTCTTCCATGTCCTATGTGCAAATAATCATAAACTGTTGGGCCGCAAACGTACATTTTTATTGTATTGTTTTCTACTGATAATTCTTCTAATCTTCTACCAAAAGTATTGAAAACTTGTATCATATTTATACGAAAAAATAGATGGTCTATTTAAATATATTTGATGTTAATTCTCTACACTTTGGAATATTATATAGTTTTTCTGGATTTTCCTTATAGATCTCAGATAATTGTATCGATGTTACTCCTGCTAAGAATACTAGAGATGATATATTTTTCAATTTAGACTCAGATGGAGGAACTATTTGTTCTGCATTTAGTACATCTCTTGTTACGTTATCAATTGCTTCATTGCCTATAACTATAGGGAGTAATTCTTTTCCTCGTACATAACTTTCAACTTCATTATGATTTACTTCTGGAATATAGCCATAAAATGCAGGATATTTTACGTTTTCATTAATTTCTTGCTTAAACCTTATTGCTATTGGAAAATATGTAGATCCATAAAATACTGGAATTTTAGAGATTATTTTATCTGACAGATACTTAGAAAAATTAATGAATTTCTCTTTAAATTCAGTAATTCCTTCTTTTAATTCATTAAGATTTATTTTTTCATTAGCCTTTGTAGAAAGAATTTTCAAGAGAGGAGTAATTAAATATGGAAAGGAATACCTAGTTTGTGATTCTCCTGAAATTTTAACTAAATATATTTCATGGTTTTCATTTGCAAGCTTTTCTAGATATCCTCCAGAAGTTATTACAATAATTTTAGAATTTGCTTCTAAACCTTTTTTTACTGCAAATATAGTTTCTGAAGTATTTCCGGAATAACTCATTGAGATAAGTGTAGTACTTTTATCTAATTTCCTTGGTACTCCATTTCCAGCTTGATAATCTGCATTAAGATCGAATATTTCGGCAATCTTACCTGGAATATAGCTTCCTCCCATTCCACTGAAATAAATTTTATCAGTTTTTATTTCATAGTCTATTTCTTTGCTTGCTTGAATACTTTTTTCGAATGCCTTATCCCAAGAAAGATATTTTTCAAGCATTTTTAATCGCCAATGATAAACTTATTGAAGGAGGATTAGAATTTATGTTAATATTTAAGCTTTCTAATCCAAAATCTTTCATATTGTTCTTAAATAAGATTACTATATCAGAAATTATTTGTGCTATGCAATCTATAGTATCTTGTATTATTTTACTAATTCTCTCATTAGATAGCATTGAGAGTATGCTTGGTTGAATAACGTAAACATACATCATGTTAGTTCTTTGAATTAGTTGAAAGAAGGATGTTAAAGCGTCATTATAATTCTTTTGATTAATATTATTTTCAAATTCAGAAAGTAAATTTTCTTCTTTTTCAACTTGTTCCTTTAAAAATGATAAGATACCTTGTTCAGCAACACTCAGATTGCTTTCACTTAATGTGTCTAATTCTTTTCTTATTGATGAAATTTTCTCTTTAGAAATCATTGTTTCCCTATAAGATTATAATATTTTAATCCTTAAAGCTTTAGGATATTATGGATCATGTAGTTGTAGTTGGTGGCGGAGCAGCTGGAATGAGTGCATCTTCTAGAGTAAGAAGACTAAATCCTAATGCTGAGATAACTGTATTTGAAGAAACTAAAATGGTAAGCCATGCTCCTTGTGGGGTACCATACTTTATAGAAGGCTTATTTAATGATGAGAACTTGTTCATGACATATACTCCAGAATTTTTTATTTCAAAAAGAAAAATAGATGTTAAAATAAATAGGAAGGTATATGATATAGATTTAAACTCTAGAATAGTAAAATTTGCAGATGAGAACAATAAAAAATCAATAGTAGAATATGATTACTTAGTATTAACCTTAGGTTCCGTACCTAAGAAAGTCCCTTTTGAAGGTAAAAGAATATTTTATGCGCATCATCCAGCTCATGCAGTAGAACTTAGAAAAGAATTATGGGAATTAGATAAGATCGCTATAATAGGTGGAGGAATATTAGGAGTAGAACTAGCTGAAGCTTTAAGTAATAAAGGGAAAAACGTTATTCTAATTCATAGAGGTAAATATGTTCTTAATAAAATGTTAGACGAAGATATGGGCAAAGTAATTCAAGACAGAATAGAGAAAGATGTTAATCTTAAAACTGAAGAATCACTTATGGAATTAAGAGACGAAGGAAAAACTGTTATAACAGATAAAAGTAAGTACGAAGTAGATGGAACCATAGTTGCTATTGGAGTTACTCCTAATATTTCGCTAGTTAAAGATAAAGTAAAGCTAGGAAAAAGCGGAGCAATTTGGACTGATGAGCATATGAGAACTAATCTACCAGAAGTTTACGCTGCAGGAGATAGTGCTGAGACAGCAAATCTTATTACAAATGATAGAACATGGATGCCGTTTGCTCCAGTAGCCAATAAAATGGGATATGTTGCAGGAAGTAATATCGCTGGAAAAAAGATGGTATTTCCAGGTACTATAGGTACAATGATTACAAAATATAAGGAATTCTATATTGCTAAAACCGGAGTTGCAGAATTTGAAGCTAAGAAATATGGAATTAAAGTTTATTCATCTATGATAAAATCTAAAACTAGAGCAAGATACTATCCAGATGCTAAGGATATCTATGTAAAACTAATCGCAGAAGAGAACACAAATAAAATCATAGGAGCTCAAATAGTTGGTGGAGAGGAAGTTTTAGGAAGAATAGATATGCTAGCCGCAATGATTATGAAAGGTTTTACTGTAGAAGAAGGATTCTTTGTCGAAATGGGATATTTACCCGCAATAGCTACTGTGTGGGATCCTGTGATAGTGGCAATAAGGCAATTAATGAAGGCAGACTAGGTATTACGCCATATTTAAATATTTCTATAAATAATTATTAATGTAAAATGCCATCTCAGCAAAACATTATGGAAATACTTAACGATGTTATTGTTAAATACATTTCAAACTATTTATCTTATACTTATGATAATAATTCTTCTAGAGTTAATGAAGACAACTTCATTAAAGAAGTTAATGTCAAGCCGGTTAGTCAAGAAAAAATATATGCAGTAGATGGCAGTAGTAGAAGCTTTGTTTCCGGAAAAGGTATAATAAGTGTAAGTTCTGTAGTTATTTCTTCCAATTATATTCCTATTTATGGAGTTTACCCATCATTAGATGGAGAAAGGGAACTTGAGTTAAGGGAACCCTTTATTGCCGTAGCATCATCAATCTACGAGACAGCTAAGTTAGATCCGTACCTATTCTCTAATGAGTATATTTCTTCTATTTCTATAACTGGAGAACCTTTTAACTCTTTAGAAGACATGGACATAATTGAAGGCGAAATAAGGTCAATTTTAGAAACTAAGGCATTAAAATTGATAAAAGGTAAAGGGAAAATAATTGTAGACGGTCCATTATTTCCTTCATATTTATACTTTTCCTCTAAGTTTAAGGAAAAATTACTTTTAGAAAGAAAAAACATATTGGATGAAAATTTTATAGGAATAGTTAAAAGGGTAGATAAATCTAGAGTGCTAATAAATACGCTAGACAAAGATTTAAAAAACAAAATTTATAAAAATTTTAAAATTGACATAGATTCTTTTCTTTCCGATGAATCATTCATACTTAGCTTACTTAGATTTAATTATTCTCCTCCATATAAAATTTTGAGAATAGGACCAATAATTAAAGAGATATTGAATACAAATGTTTACATGAATTACTTGATAATCCCATTTCATAGTTACGTCCCAAAATTCTCTATATTAAGGATAGAGACATTATCTGATAACGATGATATAATTAATTTAATTTCGTCTTTAAGTATAACAAAGGATGGTATACCATCAATTTTAGCTTTAGCTGATTCTAAGGCTAAAAAAATAAGCTTAGCGTTATATAGGTATATAGTTTCTATTGCCGAAAGAATAGGAATACAATCGAGCTTTTACAGTAGACTTTCGGTGATGGAATAGTGTCTTCTGATGAATTATTTAATCAAATCAAAGAGCGAGCAGAAAAAGCAAAAGCTCTAGCTATAACTTTAGGTAACGTAATAGGAAAAGTCTCTCCTAATGCACAAAATGAAATTAAAGAAAACGAATATATAGTGAACGTAACAATAGATCCATATACATATTATAAATATCCATTTCTAGGAAAAATAGGAATATTTTTAGGCGTAGTAGATATAAAAACGCTTTATTTTATACTTCTTCGGGTAATGGGATATGAGAGAAGCGATGTAAAGTCATATTTATTTGAAGAAAAGAATTTTGTTAGTAATGTAGATGAAGAAAATCCTGGAACTTTGATAAACAATGTAACATTAAAATGCGAGATGCTAACTAAAACTGATATTTTATCCTCTTCTGAACCTTCCCCTGCTGATATAATAATAGAACCTCAATCACCTGTTATAATACCAAATTCAGATTTAATTGAAAGAGCATTAAGTCTGAATCGAGGATTATTAAGAGTAGGATTTCTTGATATAGATGAAGAAGCTAAAGTTAGTTTAAGTTTAGATGATCTAAATTATCACTCTTTAATAGTAGGTACTACAGGTGCTGGTAAGACATCATTTATAAAAGATCTAATTTCTGGACTTTATTTAATTAATGAAGATTCAACCAAAGTATTTGTTTTAGATGCTACTGGAGACTATTATCATATTTTTCTTCCTCCTAATTTTTCAGATAAGCAAGTAAAGGAAGGCATGTTGCAATTTGAAAAACTCTATAATAAACTTAATAAAATGGAAGTAAATATCATTTTTCCAGTTACTAAATCATGGCTAAAAAAATATGCAAAATCAGGTAAAAAATCTTCAATAACTTATGCATATCATGAACTTTACGTAAGGCCGTTATTGAATTTTTTAGACAGTAAAGGAATTAAACTATATTCGTCTACTGTCGATAATCAGATAATACTCTCAAACTCAGAATGGAATTCAAAGGTTATTCTTCATCCTTTCTATTTTAAATATAATAATGTAAGAAAAATTCTATATAAACTAAACCCATATTTTACTGAACAAGCATCACACTTTCTAAAAATATTTAGCTCAACAAAAGAGGCAAAGAATCTTAATACATTAGAAGACTTACTAGACGCATTATCTAATGAAGAAGAATTTGATAAGTTTAAGATTCATAAAAGTACAAGAGAGAATATCTTAAGAGGACTTTATTTATTAAGAGAAACAGGATTATTCGATTTAAAAGCAGAGAGGGACACATTATATTCCTGCGTAAACTCTAATGGAAGTCCTATAACAGTCTTTGATATATATAATAGTGAATTAGATGATTTTTCTCAAAAAATACTTACGTATTATTTTCTTGATCGACTTTTCGCATCTAGAGAAAAAGAAATGCGTAGAGGAAATATAAAAGGAAGATACGTAATAATAATTGACGAGGCACATAGGTTTTTTCCATCAGGAAAAGGAAATGAAGAAGATACAGTTTATGTAAGAAGAGTAGCAGGAAAAATATCTACCATGATGAGATTAGGAAGAAGAAGAAAAATAGGTTTCATTTTCGCTACTCATAATCCATCTGACTTAAATGATATTATAGTACAATTATCTAATACTAAGTTTATATTTAGAATATCATCAGATATCTCTCAATCACTAGGAATAACATCTATAGACTCAAAAATTTTAGCCTGGGAAAGAAATGGCGTTGCATTTCTAATATCGCCCTGGCTAAGAGAAGGAAAAGTAAAAATTAAAGTACCAGTTCCACCTCCAATAGGACATTATGATCTATCAAAAACTTGAGGGGAAAAATGATGCAAAATGTAATAGACTCTTTAAAAAATAAGAATGCAGAAGAATTCCTTAAGGCAATTTCATCACTTATGCCACCATCGGATGACATAAGTATAAGCTTAGTAAAACTTGGTCCACATGAATACGTTTTAGACAGAAAAGGAGTAAGCTTAGTATCTACTTCTCTTGACGAATATTTACCTTATTTATCTTCGAATGAAAAAAGAATAGACTATAGTCAAATTCCTAAGGCAGTAAAGGATAGAATACTAGCTGATTATAAGAGCATTTTAAAGCAACTCTACGATATACTTTTATCATTCTCTAGAAGAGACAAAAATTACCTTACAATAGTTAATCAATTAGGTGAGTTATTAAATGAAAATAAATGATACATTAGTAAAAACTCAAAACATTGTACATTATGAACAAACTAACTTTATGGGCAGACTTCATGGAGGGGATATGTTAGAATTTCTAGTAGATACTGGAATGCTATCAGCTATGAAAGTTAGTAAAAGTACATCAGTAATAGCATCTTTAGACAATGTAGAATTCAAAAAAGGAGTAAATCTAGGAGACATAATAGAAATTCAAGCTAAGGTAGTTTACATAGGAAATACATCTATGGAAGTTGAAATGTCAGCAATAAGAGATCAAGATACTATAGTTACTGCATCAGGAGTATATGTAAAGATAAATGATAATTTTAGACCACAACCAGTTAATGAAAAAATAGAAATTGAAAACGATACAGAAAAAGAAATAGTAAATAATGCACTAAAAAGAAGAAATGAAAGAAAAATAGACAGGAAAAATAAAGAAAATACAGATTTAACAAAAAATTCGCGTTATAGATTAGAAGATACAATCTATGTAGGTCCAAGTTTAACTTATGATGGTAAAATTATCTCAGCCGGAAAGTTACTGAAAAGAATGGATGATCTTGGAGGTGCTTTAATGTTAAAGTTTATAGGGTATAAAGGTTATAGTAGATATTCTGATACAGTAGTTACAGTTGCTGTATCAAACATGAATTTCTGGTCCCCAATTAAATTAGGGGATATAATAAAAATAAATGCAGGAATAGTATACGTTGGAAGGACATCTGCAGATGTTTTACTTAATGTGATGAAAATAGATCTATCTAGCGGATTAGAGGAGAAAGTTACCGAAGCATATTTCAGCTATGTAAGAGTGGACAGTGAAGGAAAACCAAAAGAAATGCCAAAATACATTCCAGAAAACGAAGAAGAGAAAAAAATGTGGGAGATATCAGCTATTAGAAGAAACAAAGTTTCTCAAATGTCTAGCCATTAGAAAAGCTGACAATGAGAACACATAGAAAGAAGTAATATAAGCTCCCCATAAGTTATTATCACCAACGATTCCTGCTATTAGACTTCCTAATATGCTCGCTATATCTTCAGTGGAATTGAAAACTCCTACTATAGCACCTCTATTTCTCTTTAAGCCTCTAAAAATTAAGGTAAAGAAAGATGTAGAGTATAACGGATATATAGAGCCAAAAGATAAAAATACTGGTATAGTTCCAAAACCTATATTCACTTTAATTAATATTATTATAGATATTAGTAAAGATATAATATTTCTTAAGAATAACGTAAAATAGATATAGTATGATTCTTTATTTTTTACCAATTTAGTACTAATATAATACACAAATTCATCTAGAGTGTAAAGCAATGCATAACTTAAGAAAATGAAATATTCGGGATCTTTCATTAAATAATTTAACGGAATGTATAAAGTGAAGAATATTTCTGCTCCAAAATTAAATGAGAAAAATGATAATAATGCATTATTAAGTTTCTTTATATCCTTTATTCTTTCAGATTTATTTTTGTTTATTTGACCTCTTAATTTTCTGTTAAATACAATACTAGATATTACTGAAGACAATAGTACTAATAATAGCAAATTTACATTTGGGTTAAAACTAGCTATAATACTTCCTATAACATTACCAATAAGTGACATTTGAGATAATCTAGAGTTAGCCTTTGGCATATCATCTAAACTGAAATTTTCTAATACAACTAATGAATATAAAGGAGAGTCTAATGCAGAGAAAAATCCCAGAAGACCATAAGATAAAATAGATATTATCTCATTTTTATAAAATATAAATGGAGATATTGCTATAATGGATAATGGAAGCAATAGTATGAATTCAAATCTCCTCTCATTTCCGTCAAGTATATCACCCCAGATATAAGAACCTAAAGCGTTTAATGCATTGTAAATTGTTGTAACTATACCAAGTAATAGAATCGAGTGTGTAATTGAATATATTTGAACTGGAAATATTAAAGATAACTCAGTTAATACTATAGTTATAAACATTTGTCCTACGAAAACCTTCATTCAGATGAGAGCATTAGTTGTAAAAAATCTTTAAAGCTAACAGCATAGTAAACCTTAATGAATCTTATTTCACTTCTAGTAGCTATTCTTACTTATTCTTTAATAATGACTAGAGGTATTACGAAAATACCTCCTTGGGCTTCCATGCTTTTTGGCGGAGTATTAATGATAGCTCTAGGCATAATAACTCCTCAAGAAGGATTACAAGCTATTAATATGGATGTAATATTATTTCTTATTACAATTTTTATTTTTGCATCTGCTTTAGAAACATCAGGATTTTTAAAATTTTTAGCATCATGGATTATAAATAAATTTAAAACAGCAGATAAAATCTTATTTGCTACTTTATTTCTGTCAGGAATACTATCCAATCTGGTAACTAACGATGGATTATCAGCAAGCTGGACTCCGGTAATATTAGACATGAAAGAAAGCACAAAACTGGATGAGAAACCTTTCTTGTATGCTTTAGCTTTTGGCGTAACTATAGGAAGCGTAATGATGCCTACCGGAAATCCGCAGAACCTATTAATAGCATTAGATTCAAATGTAAGACAACCTTTTATCGTATTTCTAAAATATCTAGCAATACCTACTATAATTAATTTAGCTATAACGTATCCTATATTAAAATTTATGTTTAGAAGCAAATTGCCCAAAGTTAGTATAGACCCTGTAAAATTGGAAATAAGTAATAAAAGACTGGCTTATATTTCTCTAGGATTACTTTTAATCACAATAGCATTGTTTTTTATACTAAGCTTTCTAAGAATAGACATTCTTCTTGGATCTTTAATTACTTCATCTTTTCTTCTATTGATTTCTAAAGAAAGAAGAGACATAGTGAGAAGAATTGACTGGACCACTATATTATTTTTTATAGGATTATTTATTTTCATTCAAGGATTAATTGCTGGTGGTATAGTTTCATTCATATATAGTCAACTGCCTCCAATTTCTTCCGTTCTGCTTATTTTTATAGCTAGTATTATTTTAAGTCAATTATTATCCAACGTTCCTTTAGTAGCAATCTTTATTCCTATAATGTTTCATTTTCATTTAACGTCTATAGTAGATTGGTTATCGTTAGCTGCTGGAAGTACAATAGCAGGTAATTTTACATTAATAGGAGCTGCAAGTAATATAATAATTTCGGAAGCAGCGGAAAGTAGAGGAGAAAAAGGGTTTAATTTCTTTGAATTTATAAAGTATTCAGTCCCTATATTAATAGTGAATTTTGCTATACTTTATTTATTTCTTACTTTGGAAGCTCCTTGATACTGCCATCAGTTGCATTTCGTTTGTTCCTTCAGCAATTTCCATTATTTTAGAATCCCTATATAATCTCTCTACTTTAGAACCTCTATTTAATCCGTGTCCGCCAAATATATGTAATGCAGTTCTAGTAACCTCAGCAGATACAACTGCTGCATAATACTTAGCCATTGAAGCTTCATTTAGAGCCTCTGCTCCTTGATCAAATAATTCTGCTGCTCTCCAAGTTAACAATCTTGCTGCATCTACTTTTATGAATGCATCAGCTAAATTGAAAGCAATCCATTCTTGATCTATTAATGCTTTTCCGAATTGCTTTCTTGCAGTAGCTCTATTAATAGCCTCCTCTACTGCACCTCTAGCTATGCCAACAGCTATTCCAGCATAGCCGTTTCTGCTTACCATCAAACCTTTTATAGCTCCTCTAAAGGCATCTCCTTCAGTTCCTATTATTGAATCTTTAGGAACTCTGGCATTATTGAATTTTACATAAGAAACTCCAGCTCCTCTAATTCCCATTAAATCCAATTTATGAATTTCGACTCCAGGGGTTTTGCTATCAATTAAAAGTAATGATATTCCTTTCTTATCTCCTGGATTTCCGCTCGTTCTTGCTAGAACGACCATTTTAGTTGAAAAAGATGCAGCACTTGTGAATATTTTTTCTCCATTAATTACTAACTCTGATCCGTCTTCTTTAGCATTAGTTTGTAATGCTCCTAAATCTGAGCCTGCAGCTGGTTCAGTTAGTGCTACAGCATAAATTTCTTGTCCTTTAACTCCTTTCTCAATCCAATCTTTCGCTGCATCTCCTCCTACTGAAACTAATAATTGTAACGCATTTAATTGAGTATGTAGACTGTGTGATGCTCCTCCACTTTCAGTTCCTAATTCTTCAGTAGCTATTGCAAAAGCCAGTTCTCCTAACCCTAAACCTCCATATTTAGTTGGTATTTTCATCCCAAGCAATCCCATTTCTCCAAAATCCTTAACTATTTTGTCGCCACCATCGTTAGTTTCGTCCATAGTTTTCGCATAATCTTTGACAACTTTTTGTACGTAGTCTCTTACTTTACTTCTATATTCTTCTAATTCTTTTGATAACTGAAACATATGCCTCGTGATATAAAATGTATAAGCAGTATTAAATCTTATTATATCATTAAGTTTTGCTAAGTTAAAAGCTATTTAGAAAAATACTCATAGTATATATAAAATCATACGCAAGCGCTTATTAAAACTAAAGATTTAATAACCCGATAGCATAGTTATTTCATAGGGGTATCTAGCCCCCTGACACTCCCGCAGAAAGGGTAGGGATGACGAGGGTTTCCTGCCGTGATTATATATTTACTTCAAATTATTTTTACGTCAATAATGTTTATTCACGCATCAATACTGGATATAAAATACAGAGAAATTGATCTAAAAATATGGGCTTTGTATTCTCCATTAGTTATTTTTATAATATTTTATATAAAATCTATAAATCTTTTATTATATTCATATTCATTAGGAGTTTCATTAATTCTATTATATATATTTTATAGATTTTCACTGATGGGCGGGGCAGACATATTTGCTATTCTTATATCTGGCCTGGCTAATGCAAAAGTTTATCCTTTTTTAAATATTTTTCCTACATCTTTTCTTTCACAGTTAGGCATAGAACCATTAGTTATTATGCTATACTCATCTATACTTATTTTTCTTATGAGTTTATTTAATTTTCTTAAAAATTTTAAGTATACAAAAGATTTATCTTTATCTCAAAGAATTCTAATTGCACTTAGTGCTAAAAGAATTAAAGTAAAAGATTTCCTTAATTCAAAATTTCTATTTCCATTAACTCAAATAAATGAAAATGGGGATAGAGAATTAAGGACAACGTTTTCAATAGAAGAGGATGATAAGGAATGGAGAGAGAAATTCAGAAATCTTTTGAGTAATGGAAGAATTAAAGAAGATGATTATATTTGGGTGGCATATGGAATTCCTGTAATACCATATATGTTCATAGGTTTTCTTTTAAGTTTATTAGTAGGTTTTCCATAATCATTAATTAACTCTTAGAACAATAATATTATGACTTGTATGTATCTAAAGTCAGAATAATAGCAGAAAAAAATAATTCTTTAGCGAAAAAACTAGCAAAGAATCTGGACGAATTAGGTTATACCATAGTAGATAAGAATCCTGAGATTCTAATATATTTTAACTCAATAAATAATATAATACATAAAATCTTAAAAATGAGAGAATTACGAGATAAAATAATATTATCAATTACTGATGATGGCAGTTATGTTATACCAATATTGAATGAAGAAAAAGGCGGATCAATAATAGGAGAAATAATAGCTGATATTTTAGGTTCACAATTAATTTTAACTTCAAAAACGTCCCAAAAAGGATTTTATACTATAGAAGAATTTGCGTGGATAAATGGATTAAGAATAGAAAATTCGGATATGATTCCTTTTTATGAAAAAAATTAATAAAAGAAGGTCCTTTAAAAGTTTTTTCAGACGAACTTGAAATAACAGCTATAGAAGGATATGAGGTTATTGATAAAATAAATAAAGCAGACATAATAATTTCAAGTGATTATAATTCTTTAAAAGATAAACTAACTATGAAACCATTTCAGTTAGCAATAGCTTTAGGTTATAAAGATAACGTTCCTAGAGAAGCATTATATTTTTCAATTATTTCAACTCTTAAATCGATAAATATAAAAAGAAAGAAAATAGATTTTATTTTAGTCTCAGAGGAGAAAGAGACTGATGAAAAAATAAAAGATATTTCAAAATTATTCAATTCCATTATAATGTATGTTCCAGCTAAAAAAGAAGGAGAAATATGTGAACCACCACTTAACTTTTTAAAAACCAAAATACTTTTGAAAAAAACTAAAAGAGCATATGGAATATATACATGCCTAGGGCTAGAAGAGCAATAACTACTTCATACATTATTTATAAAATCCTAAAACGACTTCTATTTATGACAAAAATTTATAATGAAATTTTAGACGAATATATAGAAATTAAACAGCCGTTGCAAAAAATTATTAGCTTAGACCCTCCTACAACAGAAACATTATTTTTATTCGGATTAGGTAGCAAAATAATAGCAACAGACGCATTTAGTTATAGACCAGAAGAAGCAAAAAAATTGCCAAAGATTGGAAGTTATACTCATGTAAAGATGGACTTTTTAGAAAAAGAAAAACCAGATGTTATATTTACTACAATGGGAGCTCAAAAAGAATTAACGAGAAAATTAATAAATCTAGGATACATCGTTTATCCTATTCCAGTAGCAACCAGTATAAGTAAAATAATTGATAACGTAATAATAATTGGTGAAGTTACAGGATATCATGATAAAGCTATGGAATTAGTATACAAATTAAGACAAAAAATATTTGAAAATATGTCTCCTCCAAAAAATGTAAAAATTTATATTGAATTTGACTTAGGAGGTCCAATATCGGCTGGATTTCCCACTCATATAAACGATGCCATAAATATAGTAGGCGGAAAGAATATTTTCGAGGATAAAAGTGAAGCATATTTCACTCCGATAGATGAAGAAATACTTCAAAGAAATCCCGATATCTTTATTTATGAGCCAAAAAGATTGACAGATTACGAAAAAGAAAGATTCTTAGGAATACTGAAAAAAAGAGGTCTTGAAAAATTCTCCAGTAAAATAGTATATACTAAAGGAGACTATTTAGCTCATTTAGGTCCTAGCTTTATTTTGGATTCGATACCTTGGCTACGAAGCCTTCTTTCTTCTAGATAAAAGCTCATAAATGAAAGCTATTACTGCAATAGCTATACCTCCTAAAGTAACGATTTCAGTTATTGTTGTAAGAACTCCTAAACCACTATAAAAACTAGAAATGTAACTAGCTGGGAAAATACCATAAGTATAACTTACAGTTTCTGCATCAGTAGTATTATTTATTATTCCTAATTCATATTCACCCGGAGATAATGCTACACTAACTATGTTGGCTTGATTATATACAATTTTAGGAGGAGTACCATTAAGAATAGTTACATTACCTGATCCCTTAGTAATAAACGCTACAATTGAGTTATTATTTTTTGTAATGTTAAATTTTAAAACTATTTGAGTAGCACCAGCTGGAATTGTAACAGTAGTCTCGTGATTACGATAAACTCCTTCAACATGACTATAATTAGGAAAATATGTTGGCAAGAATAAATAAGCTATAAACCCAATTACAAAAATTATAAGTCCAATAGCTATACCCTTAAAATTCATGAGTAAACTTTCATCTGAAAAGCTTATATAACTATTCTAAATAGTATAGACTATGCACGGCGGTCAAGAAATTAGTTGAAACCCTAGATACTACACTAAGGGATGGAGCACAAACTACTTCTGTATCGTTTACATTAAACGATAAGATAAAGATAGCATTAGCATTAGATGATCTAGGAATAACATATATAGAAGGAGGATGGCCTAGCTCAAACCCTAAAGATTACGAATTCTTTAGGGAGATAAAGAACTATTCTCTAAAATCCAAAATAGCTGCATTTAGTAGTACTAGAAAAAAAGATACAAAACCAGAGAATGATCCTAATTTAAACTCAATCCTAGAGGCAGGAGTAACAACTGCAGTACTTTTTGGAAAATCATGGACATTACATGTTACAGAAATACTAAAGACCACAAAAGAAGAGAATTTAGAGTTAATATATGATAGTATAAAATATTTGAAAGATCATGGTTTAGACGTGATATTTGATGCAGAACACTTCTATCAAGGTTATAAAGATGATAGAGATTATGCTTTACAAGTAGTAAAAACAGCAGAAGAAGCAGGAGCATCAGTAATAGCTTTAGCAGATACAAATGGAGGAACATTACCTAACGAAGTGTACCAAATAACTAAAGATGTAGTAGATTATTCAAAAGCAAAAATAGGGCTTCATATGCATAATGACTCTGGATGCGCAGTAGCAAATTCAATTATGGGAATATTAGCAGGAGCAAGACATGTACAAGGAACAATAAATGGTTTAGGAGAGAGAACAGGAAATGCAGATTTAATACAAATAATACCAAATCTTCAATTAAAGTTAGGGTTTAAAGTAGTGGATGATAAAAATCTTACTAAGCTAAAATACATATCAAAATTAGTCTATGAATTATCCGGAGTACATCCAAATTTATATCAACCATATGTAGGGGATAACGCATTTTCTCATAAAGCAGGAGTTCACGCAGATGCAGTTATTAAAAATACTAAGGCATATGAGCATATCAATCCAGAGCTCGTAGGTAATTCAAGAAAAATAGTAATTTCTGAACTTTCAGGCGCTTCGAACTTAGTAAATTATTTAGAAAAAATAGGGTTAAAAGTAGATAAAAAAGACGAAAAACTAAAGAAAGCATTAAAGAAAATAAAAGAATTAGAGAATAAAGGATATAGTTTTGATTTAGCTCCTGCATCAGCAGTACTTATTGTCCTAAAAGAGTTGGGACTATATGAGAAATTTATAGATTTTCAGTATTGGAAAGTAATTAACGAAAATAACTTAGCGTTAGCATTAGTAAAAGTGAATTCTCAACTGCAAGCATCAGAAGGATTAGGTCCAGTACATGCTATAGATATTGCGTTAAGAAATGCTCTACAAAAAGTATATCCAGAAATATCAGAAGTAACGTTAACTGATTATAGAGTAGTATTACCCGGAGAAATCAAAAATACTGAAAGTCTAGTTAGAGTTACAATAGAATTTACTAATGGAAAAGATACTTGGAGGACAGAAGGCGTATCAACAAGCGTAATAGAAGCCTCAGTAATTGCCCTAGTTGATGGCTTAGATTATTACTTACAAGTTAGCAAGAAGTTAAAAAAGGTAAAAGAGATTTTATAGTGTGAACTGGGATCCAGGTGCAGCATCAACAGGAAAAGGAAAATTCCATACTATAATGAGATTTTTAAGAATTGAACAAACATTATTCAGCTTACCTATGGCATATTTAGGGGCATTAGTAGCAATAAGAGGAATACCACCAATCTCAACTTTGTTATTAATCTTTTCAGCTTTATTTTTCCTCAGAATAGCAGGAATGACAAATGATAATTTAGCAGATAGAGAAATAGATTCTAGAAATCCAAGAACAAGAACTAGACCATTAGTTACTGGAGCAATAAAAGTTTGGGAAGCTAAGCTTATGATAATTATAGGATTATTAGGATTTTTTGTCTCAGCATACTTTGTCAATTTTTACGCTTTTGTATTATCCCCAATAGTTGCACTAATAGTAATGACTTACCCATACATGAAAAGATATACTGCATTCGCAAATTATCATTTAGCTTCAATACAAGGTTTAGCTGTATTTAGTGGCGCAATAGCCTCTGCAGGATTGGTTTATCATCCAATCATTAGAGCACTTGAAGCAGTACCTTGGTTATTCGTAATAGCTACAATATTCTGGGCATTAGGATTTGATCTATATAATCATATACCAGACGCAGAATTTGATAAGCAGATGGGTTTACATAGTTTTGCAGTACTACTAGGAAATTCTGCGTTAAAGTTTGCTGGCTTAAATCAGTTAATATCAGTTACTTTAGACATACTAGCAGACTTTATGTATAATTTAGGTCCGATATCTTATGCTTCTACAATAGCTCATGGACTAATAATGGCCTATGCATTTTATCTAGCATCAAGAGGAAACTTTGGTTCAGCATTTTACTATAATATCTATTCATCAATAGTACTAGGTTTAGGAATAGATATAGATGTAGTATTGGGAATACCTAAAATTTTTTAACATTAAAAAAGTAATATGAAAATGGGTCGGGTAGGATGGGGAGTCTCGCCAGCTCCTATTCCCGAATGGCGTAAATCGGGCATCAGTAACTCCTATTCCATGATACGTTAATAGCTCAAGTCCAAGCTTAACGATGAAAGCCGCCCAATAGGGCTAACGGCTATGGTATTCTCCTCTGGAGGGAGGAGAATATCCATACTTACCGGGAGAATCTGCCAGGTCCGGAAGGGAGCAACAGTACCTGGACGTTGGCGCTTATTGGTCACCGGCTAGAGGAAAGCTTGGGGCAAAACTTGAGCTATTGTCGGTCATGGAATAGGAGAGCCGACCCTTTAAACTATTTTTAATCTAATTAATAGGTTAAATTTTTTGATTGTTTTTATTTTTATCACTGATTAATAGAAAATAACTATCAAATATATACTAATTCAAATCTACTTAAGATTTGGGTAAAAATTATTAAAAAAGCAGATAAATGTATTTCTTAAATGTCAAGTAATATAGAATTAGGAAAAACAGGACTAAAATGGACATCAATGATATTGTCAGCATTGTGGGCAGGAGTACATTTAGATCTCACATCCGCAGTACTTCCAAATCCTACAGCTACATTAATATACAGAGTATTTTTTGGTTTTGTATCAGCATTAGCAATAGTTGCAGCAGTAGCGTTTATCCAAGGGATTAGAAGCTTATACTTACCTGCTGCTATATTTTATGTGATAGATCTTGCTCTGTTAGTAGAAACTAGAACAGCTCCAGCGTTATTCGTAGGTAAAGTACTACCAGTAAATCCATACGTAGAAATCTCTATTGTTTTAGATGTTATACTAATTGCTCTATCATTAACGCTATGGAAAATTGATAAAAAATAACTAAACATAGATTATAACTAAGATTTAAAAATATATTTTATTTTTTAGAAGTTTTATATTTACTTATTGATAGCTAATTTATTTCAAGTACTAAATATAGAAATAATATTTATCTATAACTCTGTAGATCTGGTAAAACTTTAATACTTATTTAGATAATTTATTTTTGATGACCGGTAATGGGCCCATAGCTCAGCCAGGGAGAGTGCTGGGCTCCAGATGAGCAACGTTGGGTCTTCAGACCGAATGGGATGAAGTACATCTGGAAATGGAGAGACCCAGTGGTCCAGGGTTCGAATCCCTGTGGGCCCATTAATTCGAACCCTTGGAATATAAAATAATAGTTTATGTAATATTGAGTAACAATATAAACAGATTTTTTTGAGTATTTCTTTTAGTGATCTACATAAGGAAGCTAAACTCTTTTATACTATTTAATCATTCTTCTTTCATGGATTTTTACCTATCTAACATTCAAGAAGTAGAAAAACAAGAAGTCCCAATTAAAGGAAGTAAAGGCGCATTTATTCAATGGTTAATTACTAAAGATAAAGGAGCTAGTTATGCAGTTAGAAAGTTTAGTGTTCTACCTAACGGAATAATACCTATGCACATACATAAATACCAAGAAACTGTAGTAATTACTAAAGGAAAGTGTAAAGTTTGTGTAAGTGATAAGATTTACGAAATGCAAGAAGGTGATTATATTTTTATAGATGGTAATGTTAAGCATGCATTCATTAATTATAATGAAAATCTGGAATTTTTCTGTATAATAAATTATGCAGAAGATATGTCTATTCAAGTTTTAGATGATGAATGTAAAGGCAATCCATAGAATAATATAATTAAAAAATTTTCATCTATTTTTTGTATATAAAAATGTTATCTTAGTAAAATTTTTTCCTTAGCTTACTTCTGCTTTTACGTACTGATTCTCCATAGATGATTCTTCTAATGGTTTATCCTTTGTTTCTGGGATAAAGAAGAAAGTTATTGCTGCTGCAATGAATGTAAGTATACTTAATATGAATGTTAATCCTACTACTCCTACGCTAGGTAATATTATTGTAGGAACTATTAACCCAGCTATTGTAGCACCTGTTCTTCCAGAAGCAACTGTTAAAGACTGAACTGTACCCCTAACTTTTGTTGGAGCTAATTCAACACCTAACATTCCTGATGCACTTATAGATCCTGGACCAGCTTGTTCAAAGAAGTTATACATTCCATATATAAATAATGCTAAGATTGCTGGTACTATTGAAACTAAAAATGAGAAGGCCATTAAAGCTGCCGCCATACCTATAAATCCTAAAATTTGCATTGGTTTTCTTCCAATTCTATCTATTGTTGCTAACGCTAAAAGACCTCCTGGTACTGTAAAGGCAAACTCTATTATAAATTGGAATATACCGGAATTATGAATTCCTACTGATGAAGCAATTGTAGTAGGGCCGAATAATATGCCTGTATATGCGGATAAATCGAATAAGAACCAAAGTGAGCAAGCAGCCAAAAATATTCTCCACTGTTTCTTGAAGTATGTTGCAAAGGAGTTAGTATCTTTTAAATTAGCTGTTATATTTACTGCTTTTCCAGCTACTTCTTTTACTACTGTTTCGAATTTTTGAGCATCTCCCTTTATTCTTAGTAAGTACCTTGGAGTTTCTGGTATTTTTCTTCTTAAGTATATTACTGATGCAGATGGTATTGCTCCAGCTGCTAGTACTATTCTCCATATTTCTGATGATGGTAATCCTGCTGCCATTAAAGCTAAATATAATCCTGCAGCTACTGTAGCCCCAAATCCCCACATTAATCCAAATCCTAATGCTATAATTTTTCCTCTGTCTTTAGCATTTGCATGTTCGGCCATTATCATAGGAGATAAAGTATAATCTGCTCCTACACCTAAACCTAATAATCCTCTAACTAAAACTAACTCTAATGGTGATGTTACAAAAGCTTGTAATATTGCACCTACAGATAATAGAGCTACATCTATTCCATAGAATGTTTTTCTACCTCTATTTGATAAAGCACCGAAAATTAATGCACCTATTGCTGCTCCTATTAACGCAGACGAAGATACCCATCCTTCCCAGAAATTATATGCTGAAGTATGTGGATGCAATCCGAACGAAGTTAGCACTGTAGCTATCACAATTCCTATTGAAGATAAGTCGTATCCATCTGTAAATACGCCCATTCCAGTTGTTATTAGGCTTTTTATGTGAAACATACTGAATTTTTTATCATCTAATGGTTTAAATACATCACTTAATTTCATATGGAGTAATTAAGGTATATAGATTTAAGCTTACTCAACATAAAAAATATAGTTTATTATAATTTAAATAGTCTATATACTGAATTATATCTATATATTGTATTTTATTCCTCATCTCTAGTTAGTGCTATTGCGGACAAAGCAATTGCTACAGTACCTATAGGTATTATATCTTCATCTATTCTAAACTTTGAATTATGTAAAGGATATATACAATCTTTTAACGTGTTTTTAGTTCCTATAAATATATAGGTACCTGGAATATTTTGAAGATAGAAAGAAAAATCATCAGACAATAGACTAACCGGAGTTTCAATAACTGGAAATGCATTAGAAATTGCTTTCATAACTTTTTGTGTGGTTTCTGGATGATTAATTCCTAAAGGTAATTCTTTTTCAAATATAACTTCACATTTAGCTGAATGTAAAGTACATATTGTATTAGTTATACTTTTAATGAATTCTTTTATTTTATCTTGAATAGTAGTAGTAATACTGGAAATAGCACCTTGAATTATTGCTTCTTCTGGAATTGTGTCGATACTTCCTTCAGAATGAGTAGATGTTATAGATAAAGTGAATATTTCTCTAGGATCTATAAGTTTAGGAATAGAATATAAAACTAATAATATTTGAGAAGAAATAAACACTGGATCTACAGTATTATGAGAATCTGATATATGCCCTCCCATTCCATGAATTTTAATTTTAAATGCAGTAGAAGTAGATAAAATTACATTTTCTTTAGTTCCTAATACACCTGTAGGTAATTGTGTAGTAACGTGAAATCCTACTATATGATCTACATTATTCAGAATGCCTGATTCTAAAATCCTTTTAGCTCCTATTCTTTCTTCTTTTCCTGACTCAAAAACGAAAAATATTTTTCCTTGGAGTAAATCTATATTTTTAATTAGGAGTTTTATAGAATTTAGCATCATCGTAATATGTACGTCATGCCCACATACATGGCTTATTTCTTTATTTGATTTAAAAGGTAAATTTGTTAATTCTTTAACTGGTATAGCATCAATTTCAGATCTTATAGCTATGTTTTTGCCTGGCTTTTTTGTATCTAGTATTCCTATGACAGAATTATCTACTCTTTTAGTTTCTATTCCTAATTCTTTTAGTTTATTTTCAATAAAACTAGAAGTATTATATTCTTTTAATGACTCTTCTGGATTTTGATGTAAATATTTCCATATAGAAATAGCCTCATCTTTCATATCACTAGCGTCTTTTTTGAGCCTTATTGTTATATCATTATAGTTTATCATTAATTACTGCCAAATATTACTTGTAATATACTTATATTCAAAACTATTTACTGCCTTTTCCTTGACTAATTGAAAGATCAATTGAAAGTTTATATATTCTTTCTTTTAAAAATATTAAAAATGACTATAGAACAAACTCTAAAGGATAAAAATATAGAATTTCTTCATTTTACCTGGGTAGGATTAGACGGGTACATTAGATCAAAAAGTGCATACGTAGATAATGTAGATGAAATGATAAAATCTGGCATTGGGCTAACTAAGGCTATGATGAGTTTTACTCCTATGGATACTATTTCTCCTTACGGTTCTTTTGGACCTCAAGATGAAGACGTATTCCTTATTCCAGATATTTCATCCTTAACTATTATACCACCTTCTGCTTTAGTTTTAAGCTATTTATATGAGAAAAGTAAACCATGGATTTACGATCCTAAGAGTTTGCTGAAAAAAGTTTTAGATAAATTAGATGATGAAAATAAATTTAGAGTTTTATCTTCTTTTGAAATCGAATTTTATTTAACGAAAGATAAGAAGCCTTATGATGATGCCAGATGCTTTGATCCCGTAGCTTTCTATAATAATTCAATTATTTCTGATATTACAAAAAATCTAAATTTAAATGGAATAGACATTTTAAGAGTAATAAAAGAATATGGTCCAGGGCAATACGAGTTCGATATACTTCATAAAGATGCAATGAGAAGCGCAGATGAAGTAATAATATTTAAGCAAATAGCTAAATATGTTGCGTCAAAATACGGAGTCGAAGCTAATTTTATGCCAAAACCTTTTAACAATATAGCTGGTTCTGGTTTACATTTAAATTTAAGCTTATGGAAAGACGACAAAAATTTATTTTACGATCCCAATGATTCCTTGGGCTTAAGTGAATTAGCATATAACTTTATAGGAGGAATTCTAGAACATGCTAAAGCATTAACTGCTATATCTGCACCTACAGTTAATTCTTACAGAAGACTAGTTCCAGGATCGTGGGCTCCAACAAAAATCACTTATGGAGACAATAATAAGTCAGCTATGCTAAGAATTCCCACTTCATATTCTGGAACATATGGAAAAGACAAAAGGATAGAATATAGAGTTCCAGATCCTACAGTAAATCCATATCTTTTATTAGCATCAGTAATACAAGCAGGTTTAGACGGAATAGAACGTGGACTAAGACCAGGTAATCCAGTTAATGAGAACGCATATTTTAGAAAAGATATAGATGATCTACCAAGAAATTTAAGAGAATCAATAAATGAATTGAAAAGAGATACAAAATTAGTAGAAAGGATAGGCAAAGAAATTATAGACGAATTCATAAAAGTAAAGTTGGCTGAAGTTGAGATGTTTGAAAGTTATGTTACTGATTTAGAATACGATATTTATAAGAAAATGTAATTGGAGTTAAATATATGATTGACTCTCATGCCCACTGGTTTTATGCTAGAGTTATGACTGAAGAAGAATTTATGATGGCTACAGCAGAATCTTGGAAAACCAATGAAATGAAAAATGTAATAGAAATGAATTATTTTAGACCATTTTACTTTCTTCTAAGGAATGAGCTAAGGAAACTATTAGGAGAGAATTTTATTGAAGAACGAAATAAAAGAATAAAAGATGATAATATTGAATATACGAAATTCCTTCTAAAAGATGCAGGCGTGGAGAAGTTAGTTATAGACGAGGGATTTGGAAAAAAATCCGAAATACCTATTCCTTATGCATTACTATTTAGGATAGAAAGTATAATAAATGACGATCTTTTTTCTAAGAGCTTTGATAAAGCTATAGAAATCTTTGAAGAAACATTAATACAAAAAATTAAAAAAGAAAAATATGCAGGTTTCAAGAGTATTATAGCATATAGAACAGGTTTAAAAGTAGTATGTAGTGAAGAAAAGGCAAAGAAAGATTTTACCAACGCTGAAAAAGAATGGTACGGAAGAAAAGCCAAAGGATTTAGAGACTTTCTATTTTGCAAAACAATGGCAATAGCAAAAGAACTTAATGTGCCTTTTCAAGTTCATACTGGGGCAGGAGATAGGGATATAAAACTAGAGTTAAGCAAACCATCATACCTTACAAATTTAGTAAGAAAGTATGAAGGGAAAATAGTATTTGTCCATGCAGGATTTCCGTGGCATAGAGAAACTGCCTGGATGTCGTATTTATTTCCTTCAGTATATCTAGATGTTTCTGAAGTATTTCCTTTTGCTACTATCGCTGGATATGATGTTTTAAGGGAAGTTATGGAGGTAGCTCCATTTAATAAGATAATGTATGGTTCTGATGCTTTTGATGTTCCAGAAATAGCGTGGATCTCTGCAAAACTGTTCACAAAAGCTATTAATAAAGTCCTAAAAGAAATGATAGAATGGGATGTTATCAATGATAAAGACTATAATAAAATAAAACGTATGATATGTAATGATAATGCAGAAGAATTATATTTTTCAAAGTAACCTATTGATTTCCATATATCTCAGTATGTCATAGAAATTTATAGCTTTCTGTTTTATTTCTGGATAGAAATTGAATCTATCTAGTAAAATAGGTTTTATAAAAGCTCTACTAGCTCCTATATAGTCTACCTCATATACGTCTCCTATATGAAAAAGAATGTTAGACTGTCCCTTAGCATAGGCAAATATTTTTGGATTAGGCTTTACAATTCCCAGGTCGCATGATGCAACTATTTTATCTATATAGTTAGTCAAATTAAGTTCTCTTACAATTTTATGTACTTTAGAGCTTGAATTGGTTATAATAAATATTCTATATTTATTTTTTATTTTTTTCAAAAATTCTAAACTATCTTCATAGACAAAGTAATCATGAAACTTATCCCCTTGAGAAAGATATTTTATTAACTTTTTGCATGGATGTACTCCTAGTTCATATAATAAGGTATAAAGATTCAGTGTAGGTAATCCTTCAGAATTAGCAAAGTTTATCTTTCCATGAATTTTTGCTATTGCTCTAAATAACTGTCTTTCAGTTATTTTATATCCAAAGTCTTTAAAGATACCTAGCATGTATTCATATGGTCTAGGTCTATATCCTACTATAGTCTCCGTTAAATCTAATGAAATTGCTATTGGCATGTCTATATATAAATGATGGATTAAAATAAATATTACGTAAATATACTATATATAGCTATATAGTTAGTATATTTTATATTTTAAAAGAAAGATAGATTTATATACTTAAAAAATATTATAATGAAATAAATTTAAATATAAAAATTATTTATTGTTGAACGTTTGATTTTTCTTCAACTAATGGCTCTTGGGATACTTCTTCTAAACTCTTTAATTTAGGTTCTCTTATAAATGCTATAGTTAATATTGCTCCTATAATACTTAATACTGCTAACATTTCTAAAATTCCTTTGAGTCCTATTGATGCTTCTAAAGATGGGAATAAATATGTTGAAATAACTGCACCTACTTTACCCATAGCTGCAGATATTCCATCTCCTGTAGTTCTGTAAGATGTTGGATAAACTTCTGCAGGAATTACAAATGTTGTAGTATTGGGTCCAAAGTCGATGAAGAAGAATGATAATGCGTATAGACCAAATGCTAAGTCTACTGGGATTATAAATCCAGTTACTTTTACACCAGATGTAAGCATTACTAATGATACTATTCCATATATTGCTGCCATTACAACGAATCCTTGAGCTTGTATCCACTTTCTACCTAATTTATCCATTAATGCTACAGCTGTGAAGTATCCAAAGAACCCAACCATATATGGTATTCCAGCTTCTACGATTTCTAAGCCTATACTGCTTGGTTTTCCTAAAATTGACGTTACTATAGGTCCTGAATATACTCCAGTTCCGTAGTATGCCATATCTAACATAAACCAAGTTCCTGCAGTACCTACTAATAATAATCCATACTTAGCAAAGAATTCTCCTAAGCCAATTTTCTTTTCTACTACTTTATTACTAGTATCTATTTTAGTACCTAAGAAGCTTGCGCTTTTTTCTGCTTCTTTTAAGTCTCCTTTTACTAATGCTGAATATCTAGGAGTTTCTGGAACTTTTCTTCTTAGGTAAATAACTGTAGCAGCCGGTATAGCTCCAACACCAGCCATAACTCTCCACGCGATATCAGGTGGCAAAGAAAATGCAGATATAGCTCCTACTGCTACTGCTGCTAAGCTACCTATACCTTGATTAGCAAAGACTAATGCGATTAACTTTCCTCTGTCTTTTGTATTTGCATATTCGCTCATTATTGTTGCGGATATTGGATAATCTCCTCCTATACCTAAGCCCATAATCATCCTAAAAATTATTAACCATATCAGACTAGGGGACAATGCTGATAAGAAAGCTCCAGCGGTCATTAAGCTTGCTTCAGTTCCATATACTGTTTTTCTTCCTATTTTGTCACCTAAGAAGCCAAAGACTAACTGACCTAATATTGCTGTTATAAATGAAGAAGATGCTAGTAATCCTTCTAATGCTTTTCCAGATGCTGTAGCTAAGTCAAATCCAGGTAGTTTATTCGCTGTAAATATATCTAAAATGAATCCTATAATTAACAAATCATATGCATCAGTGAAAAAACCCATACCTGAGGTATACCATACTTTTATATGATTGAAACTTAACTTTAGATCGTCAAGATTCTTAAACGGCGTATTCATATTTCTTCTTTCATGTATCCATTCGAGAGTTATATTATATAGTTTATCTTTATATAAGACTCGAACTATATATAACTATATAAATTCTATAGATATAATATAGCTTAAACAATTAGCTTTTCTTCTTTACACTAATAAAATCATAAACAAAAAATTAGATGATTAAAACAGCTAATTACGAGTTTTCATTCATAAGTCCTATTTCATAAGCATTTTTATTGAAAATTACTATTATTTGCATCATTATTATAGATTTAGTGCAGAGATTTTGATAAAACAATAATATTAATACAGTTATTATAGTAACTTTATCATTTCTTATGAATATGTTATAGTATCACTTTCCGTTATAAGAAAAAAATGATTTATTTTCAACCTTGGGCTACACATTGCTCTATTATTTTCGCATCCTCTTCTGGTATAGGTCTTTTCAAATTAGCAGGAGCATTTCTTAAATATTTTGCTATTTGTGCTTTGTCTTCTATGAAATTTATTTTATCTAATATAGTTTTAAAATCGCAAACTCCTGAGACTAACATTTGTAATTTAACTCTGTAAGGATATATTCCTTTATTTCTTACTTTTTCTTCAGGAAATACAGGTGTTTCATCAAAATACCAGTCACTAATAACTCTAGCTATTCCTACTACCTTTCCTCCATAAATTTTAGCATAGTATTTGCTAACATAAATGATTAAGAAGTCTCCCTTTTGTATATACTGGTCTAATTTACTTTTATATCCATAAACTCCTTCATCCCTTATTGTGTCCCACATATCCTCTTGAATTGGTATTAACCAGTAGGTCACGGTATGCTATATAGTTTTGATCTCTTATAAATGTTACCATTAATATTCATATATAAGTGTTCGCTAAAGTAATGTTAATGAAACTTCGTTCACATTATATTTTTTCTACCGGGCTCCTAGCATTATTTAATTCTATGATAATCCATGAATTTTATATAAATTTATTCATATCTAGCATAATTTCAGTGATTAGTAATAGTTTAATTGATAGAATTGGACATGAAATAAAAGGACCATACATAGCCAGATCTCCTAGAACTCACACCATTCCAAGAAGTATAATTTGGGGAATAATTCCTTCTATCATACTAATTGTTATTTCCGAAATTCTTGTTACGATAATATTTGAGACTGACTACTCATTCGAAACGTATTTCGTTTGTATTTTTTTAGATGGAATAATAGTAGGCCCTTCTCATATGCTTCTTGATGTCTTCACTGAAAAAGGAATTTATGTGAAGAAAAACAACCATTGGAATAGATTTGCTATAGCTCATTTCAAGTATAATAACCCTATAATTAATGGAATTGCTATATTATGTGGAATAATAATGTTGTATTACTCCTTCTTATTGAGTAGTATATCAAGTTTATAAGTTGATGTAAGCTTCGAGCTGAAGTATTATATTTTCGATTTAGCAATAATGTAGATAATACTATATATTTGAAATTATATTATATTTTATATAGAATAAATATGGAAATGTTAACTCATTTAAGATTATTACTTCATTTTTATATTCTTTATATTTATATAGTGCTATCTTTAGATGAAGCTAATAAGCTAGAATAATTAATTTATTTTATGTCTGCACAAATAGAGTTCGTATTTAGAGAAACAGTAAGAATATATGATACTGATGCTCAAGGTATAGCACATTACGCATCATATTATAGATTTTTTACTAATGCCATAGAGAAACTGATGACAGAAAAATTAGGCATAAACTATCCTATTAGTGATAATTTTTGGTTTGTAATAGTTGAATCTCATGCAGTATATAAAAAACCGTTAAAATTAGGAGATGAAATAGATGTGGTTCTCTCACCAAAGGTCTTATCAAAGAAGGTTATTAGATTTGATATATCGATAATAAGAAAAGGTGAAAAAACTACCGAAGGATATGTAATTCAAGCTTCTATTGATCCTAAGACGTGGAAAGCTATAGAACTTCCAGACGATATCTTAAATAAGATTATTTCTTTATAGTCTAGAAAACTTTACATAATGTTTATATTTCAGATAATTACTTCCATAGTAAAATCCAATCTCTCCTACCTTTATATTACCCTTTTTTATGATATATGTTAGCTTATTAAGGCCATTCTCTAAGGACAATGACGGTCCTATTATTTGTAGTTCTTCTTCTTTTGCTTTTTTATAAATAATATCTAATACTTGGAAGAATTCTTCTTTAGTGTAATCAAATTCGGCGGAATTATCTAATAATTCTTCTATAGATTTAGAGGAGATTTCTTCAAACATAGTTGAGTATACTAATTTATTAAAAATAAATTTAGCTTTAAAAGTCAAAATCAACTTATAATGTTTTGTTATCGTATATCCAATATTTACTACTAAAAAATTTGAATATGTTTTAAGAAATTATTTTCCTATTTACCATAGATATAAAACTTGTATGCAGTAAGTTATTTTAGAAATAAAAGTAACATTCACTTATGGAAGTAGGAGAATACATTTTAACATTTATAAAAAAATATGCAGATAAAGTTTTTATTGTATCTGGTACAGATTACCCAGCTTTTATTAGGGCTCAAAACAAGTTAAAAGAACCAGAATTTGTTATAGTTCCCCATGAGATCACTGCAGCTAGTGTTGCTATTGGGTATTCTTTGTCTGGTAAGCTAGGAGTTTTAATGGTTCACACAGTACCTGGAACTTTAAACTCTCTAGGTATAATTGCTGATGCGTATACATCTAGAATTCCTTTATTAATTATAGCTGGTAAGTCTCCTTATACTTCTAAGGGTAGTACTGCAAGTAGAGATTTACGAATACATTGGACTCAAGACGCTGATCAAGAAGAATTAGTAAGAAGATACGTAAAATTCGCTTATGAAGTTAGAGATCCTTCTCAGATACCTTATGTTCTTTCTAGAGCTGTTCAAATAGCATTAAGCGAACCTCAAGGTCCAGTATATATTGCTATTCCGAGAGAAATAAGTATTTCAAATGTAGAATCTAAGGAAATTAGAATGTCTTATTATTATCCTGGAACACCAGAGAATATTATTGAAAAAGCTAAAGAAATGATAGAAAAATCCTCTTATCCAGTAATTGTAACGTGGAGAAGTGGAAGAAAAGAATCTTGGTTTGAAGCTATAAAAGATTTCGCTGATAAATATAATATACCTGTAGTAAATTATATCGGTGAAAGAGTTAATTATCCATCATCAGGGAAAATGGCGGTCGATAATTACGACTTAAGGAATGCTGATCTTATTATCGAAGTGGAAACTGAAGTTCCATGGATTCCCAAGAAGGAAAATATAGATGCAAAGATAATTAGAATTGATTCAGATCCTTCATATTCTTATATACCATATTATGATTTTGAATGTGACTTATGTGTGCAAACGTCTGTAGACGATTTCTTCAATAGGCTTAAGCTATCGAACAAAAAGTATGATGAAAATTTTTTAGATAAAATATTACATGAGAAAGAAGAGAAAATAAAATCTATTGAAAAATTATCTGATAGAGATAGTATAGATAAAAACTATGCGTCTTATGTAGTAAGTAGACTTGGATTTCCCATTTTTAATGAATACGATTTAAATCCCAAATATGGAATTTTTAATGAATTTAATTCCTATTTTGGAGATCCGGCTATAGGGCATTTAGGATGGGCTTTAGGCGCTAGTGTAGGTTATAAAATTGCTACTGGTAAAGATGTGATTTCTGTAGTTGGTGATGGATCTTTTATTTTCGGAGTACCTTCAGCTTTTTATTATATAGTGAAGAAATACCCTATACTTACTGTAATTTTTGATAATAAAGGTTGGAATGCAGTTAGGAAAGCTGTTAGAGAAGTTTATCCTGATATTGATTTGAAGGAATATCCTGGAGCCGATTTTGATATAGAGAAAATTCCTTCATCTATAGAATCTATAGGAGGTTATTACGAATATGCAGAAAGGCCTGATGAATTGTTAGAATCACTCAAAAAAGGCGTAGAAAAAATTAGATTAGGTAAACCTGTAATTGTCCATGCTAAAATAATTTGATTTTTTTAAGATTATGTATATACATTTATTTATATCTATATAGTTAAAATAGACTATTAAGAAAAAAGCTTTAACCCCTATTTACGCCTTATAAATTATGATAACTATTTTGATAGTTAGACATGGCGATGCAGAACCTAAAATTGATGGAAAAGAGGATAAAGATAGAAAACTTGTAAAAAAAGGAATAAAACAAATGAAACGAATTGCAAATTTTATAGATGAAATGGAATATAATATAGATAGAATTATAACCAGTCCTTATATTAGAGCATACCAATCAGCAGAAGCTATATTAGATGAATTAGGAATAGACGATAAGAAAATTGAAACAATGGATGAACTTTCACCAGACAAAGATCCAAGTTCATTTATTGAAAAAATGAAAGAATTTGCAGATAATTCTACTATTATGATTGTTGGACATGAACCATATTTATCTAACTATATAAAATTGATAACTGGAGGTGAAGTGGAAATTAAAAAAGGAGGAATAGCAGTAGTAGAATATAGCTTGGCAGATAATAAAGGAGAATTAAAAATGCTTCTTACGCAAAAGGTATTAAAGCTGATATGAATGTATCATGCAGTAATAGATGCTGGATATAATTCTTTTAGAATTGTAATTTATGAAGTATTTTCTAATGGAACCTTTAGGACTATTGGTTCTTTGAAGTATTTTGTAAGAATTGGACAAGGATTAGAAGAAGGAAAATTTATATCAGAAGATAGAATAGAAGAAGCAGAAATAGCGTTAAAGAATTTCAAGAAAATTTTAGATTCAAATAAAAAAATAGAAGACGTTAAAATTGTAGCTACAAGTGCTTTTAGATATGCATCTAACGGTGAAGAAGCCTCAAAAAGATTAAGCAAGGTTATAGGAAAAGAAATAAGAATTGTATCAGGAGAGGAAGAAGGGAGGTATTCAGCAATAGGAATGTTAAACACTTTGCCTATTTCAAGTGGAATTTTGTTTGAGCTAGGTGGAGGATCACTAGAAATAATAGAAGTAAATTCAGGAAATATAAGTAAAGTATATCAATTACCTTTAGGAGCTCTTAAATTGTCAAAATCTTCAGAAAAAGAAATCAGAAAAAAAGTAGATGATAATCTTTCTACTACTAATCTAAAAAATACAAAAATATTAGTTGGATCTGGAGGAAACGTTAGAGCATTGGCTAAACTTGATGAAAAACTATCTTCTTTTAATTCTCGTTCTATTCATGGTTACTTTTTACCATCAAAACAGATTAACAAATACGCTACAGTACTTCAGACATTAGATTTAGAAGACAGATCATCCCTGCCAGGAATAAGTAAAGATAGAGCGTTAACTATCCATTCTGCTGCAATTATTTTGGATGAGTTAGCTAAATACTTTGGTGTAGAAAATATTCTGGTTTCATCATTTGGAATGAGAGAAGGAGTTTTAACAGAAGGTAAAAAACTTGACAGAAATTCATGGTTAGAGGGTATAGCATTATCTCATTGTGTTGATCCTCCACATGCTATAATGGAAGATATATTAAGTCAGATAGACGGAAAATATTCATTTTATATAGCATCTGCGACATATTTGGCATCAGTATTTAAGATGGCCGGATACTTAAACCCTTATGATATTTGCTATAGATTTACTAAGAATGCTGTAATGCCAGGATTTACTTTAAACGAAGCAATTTTAATTGGTTTATTATGTAAATCAGTTAATTCTAAGGTTAAAAAGAGATATATAAAAGCAATAAATGAAGATATTAGTAAAAAAGAGATTTATAATTTTGGTAAAATAATTAAGAATGCTGTAAATAAATACATAGCAGGCGTCAGAATATGAAAGGATTATTAATTGCTTTTGAAGGCATTGATGGCTCAGGTAAGTCAAGCCAAGCTAAACTACTTAAAGATTGGATTGAAATGAGAAAAGATGTTTATCTTACCGAGTGGAATTCATCAGAATGGATTCATGACATAATAAAAGAGGCTAAAAAGAAGAATTTGTTAACTCCTTTAACTTTCAGTCTAATTCATGCTACAGATTTCTCAGATAGGTATGAGAAATATATACTTCCTATGATAAAATCTGGCTTTGTAGTAATTTCCGATAGATATATTTATACAGCTTATGCTAGAGATAGCGTAAGAGGAGTTAACATAGATTGGGTAAAGAAATTATATTCATTTGCAATAAAGCCAGATTTTACGTTTTATATTAGAGTATCTCCAGAAATTGCGCTAGAAAGAATAAAGAAATCCAAAAGAGGAATAAAGCCTCAAGAAGCTGGATATGACATTTTTCCTAATTTAACTCCAGAAGAAGGTTTTCTAAAATATCAAAGTCTTGTGGTAGAGGTTTATGATAAAATTTCTAAAGAGAATAATTTTATTGAAATAGATGGAAATAAAACACCAAGGGAAATACAAATGGAAATAAGAAAAATTTTAGGTGAGTATATTTGATAATAGCTTTTGAAGGAATAGAAGGATCAGGTAGAACAGCACATCTAGAAGCAGTAAGGAAATATTTAGAAAAAGAAGGTTATGGAGTAATAACTTTTGGAATACAAATGTCTAAATTAATGGGAGAAAGAATATCACAAGTTAAGAAGAATATAGTATTTGAAAGAAGAACATTGTTTTTAGCCTATGTTACAGATTTAGCAGACCAGATGGAAAATTACGTTAAACCTTCTATAGATTCTGGATTTATAGCATTAGCTGATGGTTATGTCTTAACTTTAATGTCGTGGGGACTAGCTAGAGGATTAGAAGAAAATTGGATGAAAGACGTGTTATCAGTATTTTCAGAACCAGTAACATACTTTTCCTTAGTATCTAAGCCAGAAGAAATAATGAAAAGAATTATTAAGAAAAAAGGATATTTAGACCCTTTAAGCGCAGGGATAGATATCTGTGTTAAGGAAGATATTTTCAGCGCTTATGAAGATTATATAAACAAATTCCAACATGCCTTAATTTCTTTATCAAATCAAGAAAATATAGTAAATACTGATAGAAATTTTGATGAAGTTAATAAGGAAATAGTGAGTAAAATTGAGAATATTACGTCCTGAATATTACGCCAATAATAATTTACACAAAGCATTAAAAATTAATGGCACAAGTAAAAATGAAATTCATGACATGAGAGTTTATATAAGGAAATACTTTGATGTACTATATTCCATTTATCCTATTTACTATAATCCAGATTGTTTACTTTTAACTAAGGATATACTACATACTTTAGGTAAAATAAGGGACGCAGATATCTGCTCAATTAATTTAAAAAATAGGGATTTAATTGCATTAAGAGTAATAAAAAAAGCAAAAAAGCTAAGTAATTGTGTAATACGAAAAGTTTATGGTAGTAGACTCCTAGTTTATGATAGAATAGTTAAAATATATTTATCCATACCTAAAATGGAAGATTTTCATGAGTTAAGAAAAAACGTAAGAATGGCTAGAGATTTGATTGAATCCCTTGGTTATGACTCAAAAGAAATAAAGGCATTAGCTAAAAAAATGGGGGATTTAAGAGATCAAATATTAAGATCTGAATGTAATGGTCTGACATCACCTGAAGTTAATATTTCTATATATTCTGAAGAAGCTAGAAAAGCTATTTTAAAAGTTATAATTGCTCAAGACGAGTTTCACCATTTTAAGAATACAAATCAAAAAAGTCTATAACTTGATATTAAAATATTATATTTTTATTTTTCCAAAAAGCTCTACGTATTATTGTTTTTCGTTCATTTTAATTATTTTTACGGTTTTTTCGTTTTCATCATATACTATTTTTACGAACTCTCCTTCATTTATCTGGAATTTTCTTCTTATCTCAACCGGTATTGTAACCTGGAAGTTCTTAGATACTTTTACCACTGACACTTTACACTACACCATGTAATATTAGTTTTCAGCCTTTAAAAATTTTTATTCCATACTCAGACATTAAAAGGAAACTACTTTTATTTTTAAATGAATTAGTTATCCAAATAATTAATTAGGTAGGAAAAAATTCAAGAAATCAAATTGTTCTGCATATCTTTTCCTAAATCTATTGAACGTTTATATGAAGCTTCTATAGTTTTAATTATTCCAGCCTTTATTCCTTCAGACTCCATTACAAGCAATCCTTTTATTGTAGTACCAGCTGGAGTGGTTACATTATCTCTTAAATCTAAGGGATGAGAATTAGACTTCGAAAGCATATCTGAAGTACTCTTAATCATGTCTAAAACAGTATTATACGCTAATTCTCTAGGCATTCCACAATTTACTGCACCTAAAACAAAAGCATCTACTAATTCTGCGACAAAAGCTGGTCCACTACCTATTAATGCAGTCCAAACATCTAATAGATCTTCTTGAATCCAATATGTAGAACCAATACTTTTGAATATTTTATCTACACTCTCATTTCTTCCTTCCGCTATAGCTGTAGTAGATTTACCTATCAACGCATTAATGTTAGGCATAGCTCTGTATATTTCTCTAGCTTCTATTAATTTTTTGATAGTAGAGATTTTTATTCCAGCCATTACTGATATTACAGTTTTTTCTTTCCAACTTTCTGGATCTATTGTTTTTATGAGAGACATAAAATGCTGGGGTTTGACTGAAATAATTATGTAATCAGCATTTCTTACTGCATAATTGTTATCAGATGTAGCTTCTACTCCTAAGTTCTTAATTTTATTTAAAGTTGCTTCGCTTCTTCCAGTACCAATTAAATATTCTGCAATATCATTCTCTTTTAACCCCTTTAAGATTGCATATCCAATCTTCCCTGAACCTAGTATTGCTATTCTCATGAAAAGAAATTATATTCACTAAAATTAAAGTTTACAACAGTCTCTTAAATAAGATACTGGAAACAGCTCCTAAAGGTTAAATTACCAATCGCAAAAGAAAATAAGTATGGAAATTTATGTAGGAACATCTGGTTGGATGTATAATTGGAATCCTAAGAGAAGTTTGAGCTGGTATGTAGAAAATTCAGGTTTCAATGCAGTTGAACTAAATGCCAGTTTTTACAGATTTCCTACATATAAGCAAGTTTCATCTTGGAAAAAATATAATATAAAATGGGCTGTAAAAGTTAATAGAATAATCACCCATATAAAGAGATTAACTGATATCGAAATTTGGAATAAATTTGAATCAATAGTAAAAGATCTTAATCCTGATTTTTATTTATTTCAAATGCCCCCATCTTTCAAATTTAACGATGATAATCTTGATAAAGTCAAAAAATTCGAAAAAATTGTAGGAGAGAAAATGGCAATAGAATTTAGAGATCCTAAATGGTATCAAACTGATCTAGATTTGAAAATTACAGTAGTTTCAATTGATTCTCCTATAGGAGTTTATATAATTAATACTTCAGGAACAGTATACTTACGAATGCATGGTAGAGATAATTGGTATTTCTATGAATATAATGATAATGAATTAAAAGATGATATTAGTAAAATTCTTGAATTAAATCCAAAGAAGATTTACATTTTTTTCAATAATGACTTGTGGATGCTAGAAAATGGAAAAAGAATGCTAGAACTATTCAATGATAATAAATAATAAGAGTGTGATCAAATCAAAAATAAAGTTAATTACTTAAGCATTATATTTAGAATTAAAACTAAAACCTCGAAAGACATCATAGTTAAACAACTTGTTATAATATGAAAGGAGAAATAAAAATTACTAAATAAAAAATAGTTATTCTGGAGGTATTTCCTTAAAATTCATATCAATATTTATTTTTTGCTTCTTTCTATACGATTTCGAAATAACGTATGTAATTACCCCAACTATAGGAGGTATAATGATAGTAAGAAGATCAAAAGACGTATTTCCTGCGAATATCAAAGTCCCAAAAGATGGATTAATTAGTCCATAGTATATAGTGATAAATGCAGTAAATATCATAGAAATTGAAGATAATATAGCTATAACTTTATTCTCTTTTATAGAAGCTATACTTACTAATAAGTAACTCCAAATTATAAACCATAAACCATCAACGGCAAAACTTATAGAAAAACCTAAGTAAATTTCAATAAAGGAGAAGAATAACGAAACAATAAAAGATATTATAGTAGCGTTAGCAGGCATTCCTCCTTTTACGTTAGATAGAAAATCTGGCAGAATTCTATCAAAAGATAAGGAAAAGAGCAACCTAGTTGACATAGTAAAATTCTGCATAGCATAAAGCAAGTACCATGATATTGATGTAATAAATAGAATTAACACTAAAATTGGGATATTTAATACGGAAGCAAAAGCAAAAGGTAAAATTGAGTTAGGAAGAATTGGTAGATTCCATCCTTGTGTTTCTACCTCTAAAAAATAAGCCTTTCCTATACTTAGTTCAATACTTAATATAATAAATACGCTCATAAGAAAAGTAGCTATCCAGGCTCCAAAATATCCATAAAACATTGTTTTCTTTGTTTTCTTAACCTCTCCAGCATAGTATGCAGGTGCATTTATAAAGGCAAAATAGCTTAAAATAAAAATTTGTGCTAATACTACACTTTGTAAATTAAAAGGATGAATAAACGTCACTTTATCACCAACATTTAATTTTCCAAAGATTAATGAAAAGATAATAATTATAGTACTTATAATTTCCATGATCGTTAAATAATTGATAGATTTAAAGTAAAGTCTTCTTAGAGATAGAATAAAACTTAATGAGCTAAATAACAAAGCTGTAACAAATAAATACAAATTAGTGCTCAAAATGTCATTAGCCAAATTAATCAAATATGGAATATGAAAAGAGGCACCTATTGCTTGTAATCCAGGAACAATAACATAAATAATTTCAAGCATACTTAGCACTGGAAAACCCATAGCAAAAGAAGTGTATAAAGCCATAGCCATTACAGTGCCTATAAAACCACCTAATTTTCTTGAAACAAATACATAGTCAGCAGAAGTTCTATTATATTTAATTGATATTAAATAATAGTTTACGATAAGAGGTAAAACCATTATTGAACCTAATACAGTAGCTATTAACCAACTTGCTTTAGGTAAAGTAGACGCTACATATAGCGGATAGGATATGCCAGCTATAGCACCCATAAATGATAAATTTAACATAAAAACGTCGAAAGATGATAATTCTTTTAAAAGCCCTGATGTCTTTCTAGCAAAGTACATAAAATTCGTGATATCTAATTAGACTAATAAGGTTAGCTAATAATAGATGCAATATTAATTCCATCATTTTTATAGTATTAAACTATAAAAATATAATATATTTTTAATTTTACTTACTATTATCTTAGATGTGTTCTCTCATAAAGGTAAGAAATATAAAAAACTTTTTACATCATGCCAGGATATCCACCATATCCTCCCATACCTGGATATCCGCCTTCTCCTCCTTGTTGTTGAGGTTGCTTACTTGGAGCTGCAGCTATTAAGTCATCTATTTTTAGTATTGCTGAAGTAGCTTCTACTGCTCCTTTCAATACTTGCTCTTTAACCTTTAAAGGATCTAATACTCCAATTTTTGTTATATCTTCTACAATTTTTCCGTTCATTACGTCTACTCCACTTTTATCTAAGCTCTTAGAATGCATGGTTCTTAAATTAACTAACGCCTCTGTGGGATCTATTCCGGCAGTTTCAGCTAGTGTTACTGCTATTTCCTCTACTGCATTTGCAAAAGCTTCTAATGCTAATTGCTGCTTGCCCGGTAACGAATTATTTCTTAATCTCATCGCAATCTCTTCTTCAAATGCTCCTCCACCTGCTACTACATATGGATATATAATCACGTTTCTAATAGCATTTAATACATCGTTAAAACTTCTTTCTACTTCATCCATTGATATATCTGTAGCTCCTCTCACTAATATTGTAACAACCTTTGCTTGTTTTACTCCTTCTATGAATATAGCTTTTTCTTTTCCTACTTCTTTTTCTGATACTGTTTTAGCATATCCTAAGTATGTAGAATCTAGATCGTTTGGTGAGCTTATAATATTACCACCAGTAGTTTTGGCTATTTTTTCAATATCACTTCTAGAAACATTTTTTATTCCCATTATTCCTTTCTTAGCTAAGAAGTATTGTGCAATATCATCCATTCCTTTTTGGCATATAACTACATTAGCTCCTATTGATGCTAGCTTGTCTACAATACTCTTTATATATCTTGCCTGTTCATCTAGAGCACTTTTAATTTGTTCTGGTGACGCAATACTTAGTTTAGCTGAAATTTCTGGTTTTTTAACTTCTAATGCGAAGTCTAAAATAGCTATTTTAGCTTCATCAACTCTTTTTGGCATACCTTCGTGTGCTACTTCCTTATCTAATACATAGCCTTTAATTAGTTCAACATCACTAATTGATTCTCCTCTTTTCTTCACATATTTTACATTGTCTAAATCAATACTATAATTATCTCCATATTTGTTCATTATTTCTAGAATAGCATTTATTGCTATATCTATTACTTTATCAAGTTCTTCCTTTCCGGAAAAGAATTTACTAGAGAGTGTTGTATATGCTATCTCTTTCAGAAAATCTTTATTCTCTGGATTTATTTTTATTGCTATATCTTTAGATATTTTTAAGCTTAATTCAAGAGCTTGCTTAAATCCATCAATAATAATAGTAGGATGAATATTTTGATCTAATAACTTTCCTGCCTCTTCAAGTAAAAATCCTGACAAAACTACTGCTGTTGTAGTTCCATCTCCAACTTCTGAATCTTGAACTTTAGCAGTTTCTACAATAATTTTAGCTGCTGGATGCTGTATGTCCAATTCTTTAACTATAGTAGCTCCATCATTTGTAACTATTATATCATTTGTTGATGATACTAGCATTTTATCTAATCCTCTTGGTCCTAAACTGGATTTTAGCATTTCAGATAATGTTTTTACTGCCGTTATATTAGAAATCATTACGTCTTTTCCTGATTCTCTACTAGTATTCTCCCTAAATAATACATTAGCCATTATTTCACACATAACACTCGAAATCCATATATTTATAATTAGTCATAATCACTACAGTACAGAAAAGTTAATTAAAGTAAAAATAACTCTATTTCTATTTTTTTACTATACTCTATTACCTATTTTTAGAGTCAAGTTTTATTTTTATAAAAGGAATGAAATCTATATAATTATAATCTCTATGATCACTAGATTAGATACTACTACGAGACAAATAAACACACTAATGTTTGTACCTATTCTCTTTATAAAATAACCATAAATATGGTTAAAAAGTTTTATAAAAATAAAAACGAAGTTTGTCACGATCAAAATGATAAGAAAAGTTTCAGGATTAATACAAGGCAGACACACTATGGACGGTGCAGGAGTAAAGCTTTACAGAGTATTCGGAGGTACTGAAGTAGCTCAAATAACAGATCCGTTTTTGTTATTAGACTTTTTTGGATCGTCAAAACCAGAAGAATATATTATGGGATTTCCATGGCATCCTCATAGAGGAATTGAAACAGTAACGTATGTGATGGAAGGCAAAGTAGAGCATGAAGATAGTGAAGGGAATAAAGGAGTTATTTATCCTGGGGATATACAATGGATGACCGCAGGAAGTGGTATATTTCATCAAGAAATGCCTAAGCCATTAGACGATAAAGAAGTACTACATACTAAAGTTCTAAATACAAACAACAAAGGCTTACAATTATGGATAAATTTACCTGCGAATAAAAAAATGACAACACCAGTATATAGGGGATTAAAAAATACTCAAATACCAAAAGAAGATATAGAAGGCGGATATGTAAAGATTGTAGCTGGAGAATATAAGGGGATACCAGGGCCAGTTAAAGCTGGAAAAGATGTAGATCCAACATACCTTCATGTTAGCCTCTCACCAGAAAGCGAATTTTATCATAAGGTAAAAGAAGGTTATACTGTTTTAGCATATGTTATTCAAGGCAAGGCTAAATTTGATCCTAATAGTCCAGAAATTTCTGAGGGAAACCTAGTTATTTTTGATCAAGGAGATGAAATTAAAGTAAATACAACAGAAAATAACTCAGTAGAATTCATTCTACTTGCAGGTAAACCACTAAGAGAACCCATAGCCTGGTATGGTCCTATAGTTATGAATACACAACAGCAAATTTTAGAAGCGTTATCAGATCTTAGAAAAGGAACTTTCATAAGAAATAAAACTCCAATTTTCGAGTAAATATTTTTTAATTTATTACATTTAATTCAGTAATCTTGAGACTCAAAGTATTACTATTTTTAGAAACAATTTATTTCTTGAAGACGCAAAAATATTTTTGTCATTAGTAACTCTATCTTAGGAATTATAAAATTAATATATTTAGAATGATATTCAAGGTACCAGTTATACCCTTTCTTGTGAAATTAAAACTACGACGATTTACCTTATTATATCTGCTAAAGCTCAAGTTAAGATTTTGGCTTTTAGATGATATCTACTTGGAAGAGTAGCTATTCCTGTTGGGCATACTTAAAGAAAATCATTTATAAGAGAATCTTATTATCCATCTGATATCTAATGGCAGAAAAAACCCTAGATAGGGTTTCGGTCACAGTTTTTCATAAAAATTCTGGACAAGTAGATCTAGAAACTGTTTTTCCAAGGGAAAAATATCTGTGGAATGCTGAGATACACCCAATCAAAGTTAATAAAAGAACATGGGGATGGTCAACATACTTTTGGATATGGATATCTATGGCTTTTATTATTCCATCGTGGAGCTTAGCTAGTATTGGATTGTCCTTAGGTTTAAGTGTTATTCAATCTATTTTTATAGTATTTCTGGGAAACGCTATTGTATTAATTCCAATGTTAATTCAATCTCATGGAGGAGCTAGATATGGTTTAGCAGAACCACAGTTAACTAGAACAAGATGGGGAATATATGGTGCAATAATTCCTAGCTGGATAAGAGCAATAATAGGCGCAGGTTGGTGGGGAATTGAGAGTTATATTATAGCTGAAGCAATAACTGGAATATATGCTATAACTACAAATAAATTAGGCATAATAAGTTATGCAGTAAATAATTATTCCGATTATCCATTTATCTTAAGCAAGGATTTTCCCTTAATATTTTGGTTATCTTTTATACTTATTATTGTAATGCAAATAATAGTATTTTATTTCTCTCCAATAAATAAGTCACAGCCAGTATTGAAATGGTTAGCTAGAATAGGAGGTCCACTAATACTAGCAGGATATTTAACACTTTGGATATTCTTTATGGACAAAATAGGCTGGAACACTTCTTCTTTATTTTCTATATCTTCTTCATCATCTTCTCCTTCATTACTGTCTATACTAGCTTTTCTTAATGCTAACATAGCATTTTGGGCAACTATGGCGTTAACTATGCCTGATTATACTAGATTTGCTAAAAACCAGTTTTCTCAAGCAATAGGTCAAATTCCTATGCCATTCATAATGTTATCTATCGCTTTGATGTCAACTATGACAACTGCTTCATCGTTAACCCTTTATGGCAAGGCAATATGGGATCCAATAATATTAGCAACCTTACATATGCCTCCATTTTTAAGTATTCCAATACTTTTTACATTTATCATAGCTACTTTTTTAGTCAACGTATTTGCTAATGCAGTAGGTCCAGCATATGATATTGCTAATACTTTTCCTAGAGTATTATCTTGGTTTAAGGGATCATTAATTTTGATTTTAATTGGATTATCTATAGGGGCATGGAGTTTTTATGGCAATGCATATAGCTTTATTGATAATTGGTTACTAACATATGGAGGTTTACTAGGAAGTGTAGAAGGAATAATAATTTTTGATTATGCTCTAATAAGAAGATTTAAATTTGAATTAACTGACGTGTTTTGGTCAAAAGGAAGATTTAGATATTGGAGAGGAATGAATCCAGCTGCTGTTATAACATTCCTTATAGTTTCTCTAATAATTTATTTACCATACAACGGAGAAAATATAGTATTAGATAATGCTTGGATTCTATCGTTCATTCTTTCAGGTCTAATATATATTCCATTAATGGTTTTGTGGATAATTCCAAAATATCAGCCAGAGTTAAAAGGTTCATTAAAAGAAGGATATTATTCAGAAGATACAAGAAAAATTTTTAATATTAATAAAAAATGAATGTATTAATTTATTTTTCTAAAGTATTTTTCTCTTTACTAGTAAACAAACTAATCAGAGATATTAATGTTATACTTACAGCAAAAACTGGATACAATGCATAACTTATTGCTCCTAAAAAGTCTGAAACATAACTAGCAGGCCCTCCAATAAATGAATTTCCGAATTGATATCCTGCTGATGAGCCAGAATATCTTATATTAGTAGGAAATAAATCAGAAAGTAATGATGCTAAAGGAGAATATCCTATTCCATGAACTATTCCATAAGAAGATATTAGCGTAACTACAATTAATGGATCTTTAATATAAAATGATGGATATAATAATATTAAACCAATAATATTTGATAAGATAAGTATTTTTATTTTGTTATTCACGATTTCAGTTAATTTTCCACCTATGAAGACAAAGATAGAATCTAGCGCTCCCATTATTAATGTTGCTGTGAAACCTTGTGAAGGTGAAATAACTCCTAGACCTTCCATTACTGCAGGAAGAAGTATCGCTCCAACGTAGAATATAGTTCCTAATGCCCCAGATAATAAAGTACCTAATATTACTTCCTTAGTATGGAATTTAAATAACTCTTTTACAGGTAATTTATATATTTCATTTCTTTCTTTAATTTTTAGGAATTCTTTAGTTTCTTCTATTTTTAACCGTATTACGATCCCTACAATTGTTATTAAAAATGATAATAAAAAGGGAATTCTCCATCCTATAGAATACATGAATTGTGAAGGAGTTAATAAAGATAGTATAAGAAAAATGCTACTTCCTAGTACTAATGCTATTCCTACTGTAGACTGAACAAAACTTACCCAAAATGTTTTCCTAGAAGAAAAATTTTCGGTAAGCAATAAGACAGCTCCTCCCCATTCTCCTCCTAATCCGAATCCTAAAATTAACCTAAGAACTACGAGGAGTATAATAGTTAATAATCCTAGCTGATCATATGTGGGAAGTAGTCCTACTAATCCACTTGATATACCCGAAGCTAATAAGGTAAAAAGTAACATAACTTTTCTTCCTATTCTATCTCCATAATGCCCGAAAACTATAGCTCCTACTGGCCTAGTTACAAATCCTAAAGCAAACACTAGAAAAGTATTAAGTAACGCAACAGTCTTATTCGTTGGAGGAAATAATTCAGCTGAAATATAAATAGCTCCAGTTCCGAATATGAATATATCATACCATTCAATTATAGTTCCCATCATTGAAGCTAATATTAGATCTTTTCTATTCATATGTAAGAAAAATAATATTTTAAATTTAAAGATTTCTCTTCTAAATTTAAAAATCTTTTATATTTTTCCCGTTATCTTTTAAAGATTTTAATTTAACATTTTATACTGGCTAGCGTAAGTTGTCTAATTTAAAAAAGAAACTATTGCTTTAATAAAATTCTGATTTAATATTATACCTTTAGATTCTATTTCTATAAAATGATTATTATATCCAGCCATTGCAATACCAGGAATAGGATATTGCGTTCCATCTATAGTTATATTTCCTCCAGTAATATAGAATATCGAGAATTGCTGAAACGTCATATTATTTAAAGGAATATTTAGGCTTGATATTTCTTCTTTTAATGATGAAGTAGAATAATTAAAATATTCATTAGCTACTGTAATATTGGAAAAATTTACATTAAGTATATATATTGAGTAATTAGTTGTTTTCTGGTTCAATATAGTAATCTGTAATGTCGTTCCTGCTAGCCCACTAGAATTATAACTTATTATTTGTGATGTCCCATTAAGTAATGATACTCTAGCAGTATTATTTGAATAAATAATCTCTGATCCTGAATCACTATTCAAAATATACCACTCATTACCATAATATTTTTCAGTAATACCTAGAATATTGTTAGGTCTATGATATAATAAGGACGGTAAGACTAGAAATCCAAAAGCTACTAGCGCTATAATTACTATTCCTAGTATTCCTAGCGTTATTTTTCTCTTGTTAGATGTATTATTTACATTGGTTGGTGAGCCTTCTGGAGGAGCTCCATTAGATTGTGGTTGTCCTTCTGGCATTGAAGCTGAGTTTGATTGTTCGCTGGGAAAAGGCTCTAAAGAAGGGAAAATATATCCACAATTACTGCAAGAGTTAGCATCATCTTGATTTTCTGTTCCGCAAATAGGACATTTTTTCATGGTATTCTCTTATATTTTATTATATTTAAATACATTCAAACCTTAACTTTTATTATTTTGAAAAAGAGTTATTGAAAGTTAATTCCTTAGATAATATCTAATTAAAAGAATCTTATGTTAAGTTTTGCATATATGTCTTAAAGATATAGTAAAATATAATAGAAATAACTCCAGAACTTGCTATTGCCCCCCATAATAATAAAGGAGAATAAAGAAAATAGTTCATTAAGTAACTTGAAAAGGAAGATCCACTAACTCTGCCCAATGCGGTAATCATTCCGTATACTCCAATAGTTCTGCCTCTAGTTTCCTTATCTGTTAGGGATGAAGCTATTGCTTGAGATAAAGGAGAAACAATCATTTCTCCTAAAGTTATAGCTCCAACATCTATGCAAGCCCATAAGAAATTAGTTATGAAAGCAATACTAAAATATGCAATAGAATATATAGCCATTCCGGGGATTATCATTTTAGTTGTTAGTTTCTTTCCTATCATATTTTGAAACATAACTATTAGTAAGCCATTAATCATGAAGAGTAAACTAACTTGAAAAGTAGTAAATTTATCAACTAAATTATAGTAAGTCAATAAAGAAAATCCTAATTGGCCCATAATCATAAATGTGAAAAATGTTGGAATCAAAAACTTAGCTAGGTTTTTAGTTAAATGAAACGAAACTTCTATTTTTCCTTTGAATTCAGGGAACTTGAATAATAATGGAAGTGCCAAAAGAGATAGAATTGAAGCGAAGAATAATATATCTCTAAATCCCAGAGTAGTGAATAATAATCCGCCTATAACAGGTCCAACACTCCATCCTGCATTTATACCTACTCTTATTTTGCTAAATGATCTAACTAGATTGGTGAATTCTTTATTTAGATCTCCTATTATTGAAGTATTTCCTACATTATAGATTGAATTAAATAACGTTTGAATTAAAATAAGTAAACTTACTGCTATTGGTATATTTATTAAAAAAGCTAAAAATAAGGAAATGGAAGAAAAGATAGACGATAATATCATAATTTTTATTCGTCCTAAAAAGTCTGTTAGATATCCGCCTAAAATGTACGCTATTATACTTACAATGCCTTGAAGAATATAAAATATTGAGACGAAGGTAAAACTAAAATGATAAGTTTCATATAATGCAAATCCTATAAATGGCCATACCATAGATCCTCCTAGCGATCTCATTCCTCCTAACAAAGCTAGCTTAGTTGTTTCTCTCACAACTGATAGAAAAAATTTCATGTATATATTGTTATCTCACGTTTTCTTAGTTATTTAATTTATTATCTTTATTTTTTGCTCTGTCGTACTCTTGCTTAACTAAATTTACCCTTTTTCTCCAATCTATAATATTTCCTTTTTTCCATAATGAGTGAATTTCCTCTGCTGAATAATCTCTTAATTCTTTTACCCATTTCTTTATGTATTCAGCATTTTGATCATAAATCTTCTGTTGTTTCCAGGGATCAAAAACTCTAAAAATATAATCCGTTCCTGTTGACGCTATCCATTGCCAGTTTCCATTGTTAATAAGTGGATCATAATCTATTAATTTCTGCGCAAAATACATTTCTCCCCATCTCCAGTCTATAAATAGAACTTTTACTAGAAAATAAGATACAAGCATTCTTATTCTATTGTTAATATAACCAGTTTCGTTAAGTTCTCTCATTCCAGAATCAATAATAGGGTATCCTGTTCGACCTTCTTTCCATAACTCAAAATATTCTTTATTATTCTCCCAATTTATATTTGAATATTCTCTTTTGAAAGGTTTTCCAAAAACATCATAATGATACCCTATAAGTGTGTAAAAATCTCTCCAATACAATTCTCTTCTAAAACTCTCGTTATTTACTGCAAAATATGCTTCTCTTATCGAAATAGTTCCAAATTTTAAATGAGGCGATAAGTAAGTATAGTTTTCCAAGCTAGGAAAATCTCTTTTTTCGAAGTTGACATGCTTTGCTCTTTCAAGTAATTCGAGTCCTTCTTTTCTTCCTCCTTTTATTCTTAAATTTTCAGATTTCAATTCACCTATATTTATGTCTCCCTCTAAAAAGCCAAAATTTATTTCCTTTACTTCTTTGGGTTCTCTAACTTTATCCTTTACCTTTAAATAAAATGAAGTAAAAGATCTTGGAATAATATCTTTACTTGATAGCAAATAATCTTGATAAGATTTTAAATTAGCTATAGCTTCTATGTCTTGATCTCTTTTTATACTAAAAGGTGAATAATCCTCATTAACGTAAAAATAATCTATTTTGGAAGATAGATTTCTTACTACTTCTTCAGCAATTCCATGGAATATTATTAATCCTTCTCCTCCATTTTCTTTAATTTGCAAATCTAAGTCTTTCAATGAGTTGTACATGAAATGAACAGCCTTTTCTGATTTATAGGGATTATTTTCAACTTGTCTAGGATCTAAGATAAAAATTGGATACACTTTTTCACATTCTTCTCCTGCATGTAATAGTCCAGTATTATCGTAAATTCTTAAATCTCTTCGAAATATAAATGCACAATTCATATTCGAAGATTATCAAGCATGTTAAAGCTATTTGTTAAAAATAATTAATCATAAGCTATCTACTTTTCTTTTTCCAGTATTTTTATCACTAATTCTTTTAATTCTGTGCTAGCTTTTTGAATTGAAATCTTACCTTTTTCAGGATCTATTTCTAATTTTCCAATGTTTATAACCCCATAAGGATTAGCTTCTTTAGTAGTGATTTCCTTAAATACGCCATCTTTTACAGTGAGGTTCTTTATTTCTTTTATCTTATCTTCTTTAACTAATTCTGGATGGAGATATTTCATTCTAGAAGTCTCCAGCGATCCAGCATGCATGTCAATTGCCTCAAATAGATTACTATCTCTACCTACCATGCTAAATATATATACTTTGAACTCACTTGAAGTAAAGTTAATCTGTCTTCGTATTATATCTAATATTGATTCATTTCCTCCATGTCCATTTATTATAATTATCGATTTGAATAATTCTTTCGATTTTTCTATTATATCTAGCATATAGTTTAGAAAACTAATATATTGGACACCTAAGTAAGGGAATCCGTTGTGTTCTAATGAGCAACCATAATAGATAGAAGGAAATAATACTACATCGTTTGGAAACTCTTTTTCAACGTTTTTTGCGATTTCTTCTGCTATTATTATATCAGTTCCCATAGGTAAGTGAGGGCCATGTTGTTCTATACTCCCAACTGGTAATAGTCCTATTTTCCCTTTTATTTCATCTCTTGTAGAATATAAAAGATACATGATATTTTTATACTAATCTTCTAAGATAAAAATGTTCTTCTATTATAACGTTATTATTTATAATCCATTCATTTATTTAACGCTAAATAATAAAAGATTAGTACATTAAGTTTGATTGTTTTAACTAGTAATTAGTAAAAGTTAAGGAAAAATATCTCTTTACTAGAAATTAAAGCCTAAAAGACCTACATCTAATTAGATAAAATCTTTTAAATTCGATACTTGTCCTTTCATTTGTCAAAATTGAGGTCAATATATTATTTGATTCCTTATGTCATAATCTCATCTTTTAATTACATATTCGCTAAAGAGGCAGTAGCTTCATCTTCACCATTTATCTTTAATCTAATAAGATACACAGTATCAGCAGGTATATTTTTTGCTCTAGGAGGAAAGCTTATATTTAATAGAGATATTATTACCCTATCTATTTTTACTACTACAAGTTCAGTATTATGGGCTTATGGTCTAATTTATGTGTCGCCTGCTGCTAGCGCAGTATTAAGCTATTCTATGCCTCTCTTCTCTTTGCCTTTAGCTTTCCTTATAATAAAAGAGAAGCCTAGCTATATAGAATATGCTGGATTATCTATAGGTTTTTTAGGAGTAATATTGTATTCAATACCTTTAGCTTCTCATTTGGGTTCACTATTTGGTGCGATATTAACTATAGCTAATGCTATATTTTGGGCAGGATTTACGGTATACTATAGGAAATTGAAAGATTATAATATTTATGATATAAATATGTCTCAATTTGTTATTGGCTCGTTGTTGTTAACACCTTTTACTATTTCAGTTCATACAATAAGTTTTACTTCAGAATTTATAGAAGGTATAATTTATACTTCGACTTTAGGAGGAGCAGTATCTTTCTTCTTATGGAATTTATTAGCTAAAGCAGAAAGAATATCAAAATTAACAGTATCCTCATTTTCTGTTCCAATATTCTCGACTGTAATACAAATGGTAGAAAATGACGACTTACCACCTGGATTTCAAATAGCCGGAATTATAATTATGTTTATTGGAATATTAGTTTCTAGATTGAGGACTGGCATATCCATTATTGATAAAGGAATAAGAAGAAATAGGAAAGTGATAAAGACAAAATTATAGCAGATCGTTTTCTAAAATTTCGCAAGCAATTTCATTACCTTTATTACAAAGATTTTCTATATCATTTCTTTTTTCCGTTAATAAAATTCTTACTGTTTTATGAATTCTTATTAATATTTCATCAGGCAATAAAGGAGGCAAATCTTCTAAATGATCGTAAATTCTTATATAACATTCAATCTCATCATTGTTTTTGTTAGAATTTATACAATTAAAGATAGATTTTGATAATATCCCGGCTATAAATGTGTTAATGCCTAGATATTTTTTAATATATTTTAGCATAAATATTTTTTTAGTTTCTTTTGAATATGGCAATAAGTTTAGTTCATTAGCTATACAATTCCAGTATTTATTCTTTTTTAGACATTCATTATATATTTGCTGTAATATTACATCATCTAGATGGTCCATTTTAAGTTAAGGTTTAGTATTATACTTTTTAAATCTTTATTTCATTTTCTCTTTTTAGAGTTAAAATATTATATTTTCTCTAGTGTAGAAATAAATTTTTTTAAATCTTTATTTACATTATTTAGTATGAAGCAATATATTCATTCAGTAACTTCCTCAACTTTAGCATGGGCAGGTAATATTTACGATTTAGTTTTAATTACCTATGCATATACTTTTCTTCATCAGTATCTAGGATTAACTTATTTTGAATTAACACTCTTATTTTCTTTAGGGCTAATAGGAAGAGTAATAGGAGCATCCATCTTCGGTAAAATTGCAGACACAAGAGGAAGGAAGATTGTCGCACTAACTGGAACTGCAGGATACGGTATATTTCAAACTATGTTCGCATTTTCTACTATATTTCCACTAATGGCATTATTTAGAACAATAGAAGGAGCTTTTATGGGTGCACAATGGACAGCCTGTACAGTACTGGCAATAGAGCAAGTACCAAAAGGTAAAATACAGCTAGTTAATAGCATAGTTCAGGCAGGATATGCTATAGGATATGCACTAACTGGTGTATCATATTTCTTCTTAAGTAGTTCATTGCATACGCTTTTTGGATATCGTTTATTTATGCTAACTGGATCAATACCTCTTATTTTAGTTCCTTATATTTATTTCAAAGTAACTGAAAATTTCAAATCAACAGTAAAGACTGAAAAAATTAATATAAAAGATTACAAAAATTATTTAATAAAAGCATCTCTAGCAATGTCTGGAATGTTTATAGCATATTTATCAGTATTTAGTATATATCCTGATTTTGCATCAGCTGAAAATTTTCAAGCATCATATATTGGAATTTTAATGGCAGTAGCTAATGGCTTGCAAGCTATCTCATATATAACTTTTGGTAGGTTATCTTCTATAATGAGTCCTTTCAAATTAGTATATATTGGGATAGTAGGAGTTATAGTTTCAGCATTTCTATCTATGCCAATGTTTTCATTCTTGCATTCTATTCCTATAATGTCTACAGGAGTTTACTTATATGCTTTTACTGTAGGTTTTTGGCCCTTAATTTCTGGGATAGTAGCAAGTAGTGTACCAACAGAAATTAGAGCATTTCTAACTGGAACAAGTTATAATATAGGTGCTGTAGCAGGAGGAATAATTTCAGCATTATTAGGAGAAATAATAGCGTCATTTGGAATGGCATCATTACCTTATTTTGTTGATGCAATAAACTTTGCTTCTTTATCAGTAGTATTTGTTTCTATGTATACTTGGCCTAAACCAACTAAAATAGCAGTCTCATAATTTTTCCAAATCAAGTAGCGAAGAAAAATCTTTATTATGTATAATGTGAAAGAAGTGCAAAAGAAATGATAAAAGAATTCGAAGACGTGATAAAGAAATCTCTTGGATTTTCTCTTTTTCCTTATCAAAAATATGTTAGCGATGAAATAATAAAATCTATAGAACAGAAGGATAAAAAGTTCATAGTAGTTTCTATGCCTACTGGGAGTGGAAAAACAATAATTGAACTACTAATGGCATATTATCTTCTAGAAAAAGGAATAAAAAATGTCCTAGTTCTTGAACCTACTAGATTACTTTGTGATCAAATGTATTACAAGTTTTGGAAAAAAGTTTTCGATAATGTAGGTATGGAATATGAAGGAGATTGTACAGCATTTGAACAAGGTAAAAAAATTATAGTTTCAACTCCTTTTACAGCATCTAAGTGCGCTCCAGAATTTGATGCGATAATAGTGGATGAAGCTCATCATGCTTTTGGTGACATGAGATATGAAGAGACAATAGCTGATTTAGAACCGAAAATATTACTAGGATTTACTGCATTGTTACCATCATATAAGAAATATCTTATTGAGCCTAGAATAGTTCAAGAACTTGGAAATCCATTATTTCTAAATTATGATTTTAAGGCATTATCTCAAATTGATAAAACGTTTAATCCTCCTAAAGCTATTGCAGATATTTTTGATGCCGAAATGAATAAAGAAGAGGATAGTGTATATGATGCTTTCTTTAGACGATTAATAAAAGGTAATAAAGATACTCTAAAATTTCTAGAAGGTACTCTTTACAGTTATGGTAAAGAAGCTTTTTGTGAAAGTTTTAATAGACTTTCAGGCAAAGTAGAGGAGAACCCTTACGTTGATTTCCTTTGTCAATCAAAAGAATTAAGCCATAAAGCTAGAGCTTTAAAAGAAATATTAACAATCTACAAGATTGAAGATTTTAAGCCAGTATTAATTTTTACTTCCAGAAAAGCCACAGCATATGAATTTGAAAAAGCAATTTATGATTTAGATCCTAAAAGGATAAAAGTTTTGACAGGAGATTCTACAAGATTTGAAAGACAAAAAATAGTGCAAAGTGCAAAAAGAGGAGACATAGACGTTATAATATCTACTTTAGTCGGAGAAGAAGGAATAGACATACCAGAAGCTAAGCTTTTAATAATGACTGATGTACCTCAGAGTGCTTTAAGATTCTATCAAAGATTAGGCAGACTAATTAGGAGTAAAGCTTCAGACGAAAAGAAAGAAAGTGATGGAAAAGAAAATAGTGAAGATCAAATAAAATACTTGGTAGTAGCATTAACTCCTAAAACTCCGGAGTACGATAACCTAGACGATGCCTTAAGAAATCTTTACTTAGAAGGTGTTGATGTGAGTTACATTGTAGAGAAAAAAGAAGGAAAAGGTCCAATAGCTAGAGTTATAGATATTGTAAATAAATCTGGTAATGTAATATCATATGAAAAATTAACGGGAAATAAAGCATTAGATGTTTTTGAAGCATTACTTTCTCCAAAAGAAACATCCGATCAGATGAACAATTATATAGATAGAGCAATTAAAGAAGGTAAATTATTTTATTATTATAATACAGACTCATTAGGTAATTTTGTCTCTAAGATTTTATTAGCTGGATACTGCAATTTATGTTACGGAGAGCAATGTAATAATTTATGTACGAATGATATTAGGGGAATAAGTAGAATTGTATTGGAAAAGAAGAATAGAATTAGAATTGAAAAAAAGGCTATTTTAAGAATGTATATGACGTTAGTGTCTCCAGAAAAAATTGATGATGAAATAAAAAATTTTGAAAACATAAAAAATGATATAATAGAGAAGCTAAAAGGTAAAGATTACAATGTTAATATATCCAGTTCAGAGAAAGGTACTACTTATTCAGTCATATTAAATACTTCTGTAAGCATAAATGGAATTACAGTATACCCAAAAATTCAGATAGATTATTATGATGTTAGAGATAAAGAAAAAGATATTGCTAAAATTAATTCACAAATAATAGCTTATAAAGGAGTATATCTATTTTATAAATATTTTGATAAATAAAAGACTATTACTTGAAATATATAATTTTAGGATTAGGCATGCAATAGCTAGTGAAACCTTTATGTAATATATTATTATTTTTAACTAGAATTACGTTTATCGTTTACTATATTTTATTATAAATCGAGTTTTCTCTAAAAACTTTTATATCTTCTACTATTAAAATTTATATTACTCCTAAGATAATATATAGACTATTTAAATTAACATTCTTCTCTTCATTTAGTAATTTAAATTTCCAAATGGTACACAACTTGTGTTCTATGTTATTATATACAGAAAAGATATCAAGAAAATTAAGATATTTCTGTTTTATAATTTTTCTATGAGATTTATTGTAGATCATGTTAAATATAACTTAGTTAAAAGTAAACTTAATGATTATTTGCACATCAGTAAATGACCAATACGAACTTGAAATATTCCCTAAAGCTTCACTATTAATACTTTATGATACTGATAAAAAAGAAATAATAAGAGCTGTTAAAAACAGTGAACATGCTAGACCAAAAGTAACTAAAAAATGTCTTGATCTTAAACCAGATGTCTTACTTGCTCCCCATGGATCTTTATGTTTTCCTTCCTACTCTATGGCAAAGAAATCAAATGTCAAGATATTAATAGACAATCCCGGAAAGCACGTTAATAATATTTCTCCGTGGGAGGTAAATATTAAAGAAGTAACGTATTCTAGCTTTCTAGCTATATATCAAAGAATAACTAATTCTTATTAAAGATAATTCTATCTTTTTATTACATCATATTGAGAATAAATAATCTAAACTTGTAACTTAAAAAATAAAAGCGATAAAATGGAAGAACATAGAATAAACTAGTTATCATGTATATTTGTTAATATAGTTAACCTTATTATCTCTAGAACTAGCCATGTATTTTATGATTAACGAAGAAGAAATAAATAAACTAACTAAAGAGGCGTTGAGATCTAATCTAGATAGTCTCGGTAGAATTATTAATTTCCTAGGAAAATATGAAAATTCTCCAATAGCTAAATTTGGAATATACTCTATAATTTTTCAATATGTCTTTAATACTCATGAAGAGACTGGCAAACTTTGTAGGCAATGTGGAGGGAAATGTTGTAAAGTTGGATATCCAGTACCAGTATATAACTTTGATTACAATGAAATGAAAAAACATCTTCAATTAAAACTACAAAAACAAGGTGATATTTATTTATTACCTAGACCTTGTCCTTTTCAAAAAGATTGGATGTGTACTATTCATCAATTTAAACCTTATGCATGTTTATCGTATCCCTTTGCTACAGAAGATGAGCAGATGAATACTATAAAGGAGTACAATGGAAAAGGGCTTCCAAACTTTCATGTTCCTGAGTATTGTCTTTCTGGTAAAATGGTAATAGAATATATGAAAGAAGTTTATACGAATTTGAAGAATAAACTTAACAGAGATCCATCTCCTAAGGAATTATATGAAGAGATAAAGAGAATATTTTCAAATAAATAGATAATAAGTTATTCATTCTGCTCCGATTTTCTTTTTTCCTCTTCCTTCTTTCTTTCATCTATTGCATCAGCTAAATCATCTAAAGCTAATATCAGATTAGCTTGAGCAAAAGCTTGAGGATAATTTCCAGTAAATTCTTTCCTTATTGGATCTACATGTTCCCCTATCAAGTACGTAGGCTTACTGATACTTATTATAGTTCCTATTATGTTTTTAGCCTCATCAAAACGTCCTAACATAGCATAAACTCTAGCTAACCATAAAGAAGTTAACGTAAATGGATATTTAGCTTCTCCTAAAAAGTCCCTTTTATATCTTTTAACTAGTCCATGATCCATTAAATCTGTCTCTATCTGTTTTAAAGTATTGAGAAATATTTCATTATTTGGTTCTATAAAACCATATATTGGTAAAGCAAGCAATGATGAATCTACCTCTTCACTACCAACTTTTTTGACAAATTTTCCATTTACAACTCCATTATCCATTATCCATTCTTTAAGTTCATGTCTAGCATCTTTCCAAGGATTTTCCATATCAATAGCATTTAATAATTTTCCTGCTCTATCTAACGCTACCCACATCATAACTTTTGAGTGTATAAAATGTTCTTGGACTCCTCTTTCTTCCCATATTCCTACGTCTTTTAATTTCCAGTTTTCTGATACCCAATCAGCTATATATTCTATAACGTCTAAGTGAGCTTTTATATAATTTTCATCACCTGTAGCCCTATAGTATTTGTACATTGCGTCCAAAAAGAATCCTTCTAAATCAAGTTGCAATTGTGCAGCTGCTGCATTTCCTACTCTTATAGGCTTTGAATTAGCATAGCCAGAAAGCCATGGTATTTCTATTTCTTTTGGAGGAACAGAACCATCAACACCATATAATGGATACATAAAAGGCTTAGTAGTAAATGATACCATTCTAGATAAGAATTCTATTATACGTCTAGCTTCATTAGAATATCCAGCAGATATTAAAGCATCAGCAATTATAGATGAATCTCTAACCCATGCAAATCTATAATCCCAGTTTCTGCTTCCTCCTTCTATTTCAGGCAAAGAAGTTGTAGGCGCAGCTACTACTGCCCCCGTAGGATTATACAATAATCCTAAAAGTATTCCTGAAGAATTCTGATAAGCATCTAAAATCTCTTCCCCGGAAAATCCTGGAATATCAAGGTTAAGCAGTTTTCCTTTACTTCTTCCTCTTTTCATTTCATTTTTCCAATAATTTATAGTTCTTTCCAGTCCTCTAGCAGGATCAAAAGTAACTATATTTTTACCGTAAATTCCGAATCTCTCATCTTGGAAGTATCCTAAGTAAATATATCCTTCTCCATTTATTCTCCATGAATTTGATGAGATTTTTTCTATATTGTCGAAAACAAAGTGAACTTCAAGAAATTCCGTGCTTTCTACATTAGAAAATTTATAAACGTTTTTTCCAATTTGTTCTACAACTGCTTTATTTTTTCCGTAATTAAATGTAGGATAAATATTTACTATTAAGGGAGATTTAGCTACAATCTTTCTAATTAAACTATGTTCTCCTCTAAGTAATGAATCAGTAATTTCACTTCCATCCTTTAACGTTGTTAAAAGCACATTAGGTATAATATATTCTTGTTTTAAAACTTCACCTGAAATATCAAAAAATCCTCCTCTATTTTCATCCAATAAATATGAAAAAACGGGTGATGAATCATACCTAGGAAAAGGCAACCAAACAATTTTTGTTCCATCAATTAAGGCTCCTGTAAATTCATTATTAATACAAGGTAAAGATTTCACGTTTACTCTACTCTATAAAATAAAATAATAAGATTTACTATATTTAGACTGCTAATAATAGGACATAAAATATAACAAAAATTATTTGGTTAAGTTAATAACAGTTTAAATTTTAAAATAGGGCAATAGATTTAATTACTAGTTCTTTATAGGAGAAGGAATATTAAATTTTATTAGACAAATCTACATGCGTAGAAAAGATAAATTTAAATTTTTTAAAAAATATGAACCCATATGTTAAGTAAAACACAATTGGTTTTAATCGCAGTAGGTACATCATTAAGTTTTTGGGATATTTTTAATGTTCCTTATATAGTTGACGATGCCTCTAAAATTATAGGACTTTATTCTTCTTTAATACTTTCAGCAGAAATGTTTGGATATTTTATAGGAGGAAGCATAAATGGCTATCTGGCAAGCATAAAAGGACGAAAGTTTGGTATGCTTTTATCTATGGGCTTAATAGCTATTGGATCATTTATAGGATTTATATCTACTAGTTATATAGAATTGTTCTTAGCTGAATTTATTATAGGTTTCGGAATAGAAGGAGAAGTAGCTACAATACCTGCTTATGTTTCTGAGATGACAGAAACTAATTCAAGGGGGAAAGCTGTAGGTATAAGCACATTAGGAGGATTTTTAATGAGTTTGGTAGTCGGACCAATAGCAGTAATAGCAGGAGATAATTGGAGATTATTATTCTTACCTAGTTTGGTAATATCAATTTTTGCATTTATATTTAGAATCAACTTGCCAGAATCAACATTGTGGATTCAAAAAAGTACAAAGAATTCCAAAAAAGTTATCTTTAAATTAAATAAAACAGTTCTAATCTTCTTACTAATTTGGTTTACAAGTTATTTTGCTGGATATTCTCTTTTTGCCTCCCCAGTATTTTCACTTATTTCATTAAAAGGATTTTCAAATGCAACATTATACTATACTTATATACTATATGGAGACCCTATTGGAGTAGTAGTAGGATCAATAATAAATGATAGAATAGAAAGGAAAATCTCAACATTCACAGCAAACTTTTTAGGAGGCTTACTGATAATGACCATGCCATTATTTGGAGGAGTGCCATTTATTTTAGTAGGTTTTATCGCAATGTTTTTCCAAGGATTCAAATTCCCTACAATGTACGCCTATACAGCAGAAAACTTTAGTACAGAAATAAGATCTCTAAGTTACGGAATAGCTGATGGAATAGGACACTTAGGAGGCGTAGTAGGTCCTATAATATTTTCTGCGTTATATTCTTCTAATATTTTGCTATCTTTCATTGTAGTAGGTATAGTGTCAGCAATCTCTGGAATCATGATAATAACAAAGGGCATAAAGACAAAAGGAAAAAGCTTAGAAGAATTAGAACAAACAGTTTTACTTAGCAAGAATTAAAAAATTTTTATCTCATTCTTTTCTAGGCTCCTCTTCTTTTTCCATTTCATGTTCTAAATAGTTCTCTTTCCTTAAACCAGATAATATGCCTGCAGGATAGAATACTGCAAGCGATACAACTGCAGTAATTATTGTAGCTGGCAGAAATGGAATAATACTTAGGGCTCCATCGCTTCCTATGTAAGTCATTAATGTAAGAAATCCTATATACGTTACGTACCAAATAGATTCCTTAAAATCTGCTGTAGCTTTTCCTAAGACAGCAAAAACTGCTGAAGCTATAGCTAAAAGAACAACAGAATATGGAACTGATGGCCATCCGCTCCAGAATACTATTAATGAAGCTCCAATAAAAGCTATAGCAGATATAACATTTCCAAAAGGTATCTTATATTTAGTTACTCCTTGTCTTCTTAAAACTACTAAAGCAACTGGATTAGTTGCAAATCCTAAATATCCTGCTACTACGCTATCCGAAATTAAACCATAAATACTAGGTATAGGAGCAAATAGAAATGTTATTAAAGCTCCAACTACAGCAAATACGATCAATCCCCAGTATGGGATAGCATACTTTTCATGCAATTGCTTCATCGCACTACTCATAAATTTAGATCTTCCCATAGCTAGAAGGACTCTGCTTCCACTTCCCATATAAATATATCCAGTAAGAAAAGGTCCAGCTATTGCTCCAATTAGTATTATGATTAGAAATATCTTCAAATCATATGATGACGTTAATATTACAAAAGGATTTCCTACAACATTTGATAACCCACTCCAATCTCCTGGCTTTATTCCGAATGCACTCCAATTTATTGTAGTTAATAGTGCTATATTATAAAGAATATATATTGTTGCTTGCCCTAATATAGTGAAAAGCAACGCATAAATGATATCTCTTTTATTTTTAGTTTCTTCCGCAAAATCTGGAACTACTCTAGCTCCACCAAAAGCAAACATAGCAAAAGGCATAGCAGCGAATACTCCAGCTATTCCGAATGGAAGAATTCCATGATAAGCAGTAAAGTTTGAAGGCTTAGCAAATAATACGACTAGCGCCAATGCAGGTAATGCGTAAAATATCATCTTTATGCTTCCAAATCCTGCTGTAACTCGCGCGAATACTTTTATCCCATAATAATTGAATGGAATATAAGCTATTAGAATTATTACTCCAACTAATGCTCCTAATAAAGTAGGAAAATCTTCCTTATTTAAAAGTTGTGGAAAGAAGAAATCCAATCCCTCTATTGTAGCATAAGCTTCTATTGGAGGAATGAATAGATACCATATTAAATCAGAAGTAGCATTTATCAAATTAGTTACAATACCATGAGAATAAATCGAATATCTAGAAGGTCCTCCAGCTTCTGGATAAGTTTGTGAAAGTTCAATATATGTTAATCCTATAGTAAAGTATAGAAGAATTCCAATAATCCATGCTATTAAACTACCTGGTCCGGCAAAAGCAGTCATTTCGACTTGACTAAAGAATACTGCAGTAGCTACTGCGCCTGAAAGACCTATTATAAACAATTCCACAAAATTTATTTCTTTTCTTAATCTATTATTAGGTTTAGACTGTTTGGGCATAGTAATATATTATCATTATATCATTTAAGTTTAGTCTCAGTTTTTTATATAAGCATAAGTAAATTTAAAAAATTTATACTCTTCACTTATTATACTTTATTTATGATAAATAGATTGATCTTCTTTGACATACATAAAAATTTACAAGAATCTGTCTAGATTAAAACATTTATAACTATGTTAAAAAATTAAACTATTGAAACATTCTATAAAAAATGAATAATTTTTCAAAACATAAATATACTCAAACTAAACTAAAAACCTTTTCTGAAATATTTGATTCTAAAAACTTCTAAATATTGTTAAAGTGAAAATGGAATTATGTCCAAAAAGATTGTTATAGTAGGTGGCGGAATAGCTGGAATGGGAATAGCTAACACCTTAGCAGAAAAGATGAAAAATACAGAAATAACAGTAATAAATAAAGAAGACTTTTATTTTGCTGGTCCTAGTAGACCATTACTTTTAACCAAAGAACAAGATTACAATAGAATAATTAGAGGTTATGAGAAAGTAGGAGAAAAAGGAATAAAAGTAACCATAGGAAACGTGTACAAAATAGATCCAGACAATAGGAAAGTTTACATTTCAGAGTCTACAATAGGATATAGAAATGAAGAAATCGATTACGATTACCTAGTTTTGACTCCAGGCATAGTCTTTGATGATTCTTCTATAACAGGTTTTGACAAATATTGGTGGAAAAACACTACAGTTTACGATCCAGGTAGAGTAAACGTATTAAAAGAGAGACTATGGACAGAAAATGAAGGTACAGTTCTAGTATACGCTCCAAAAGCTCCATACAGATGTGCACCAGCACCTACTGAAACTGCATTACTTTCTCACACAGTTTTAGCTTATAGAGGAGTAAGAAGCAAATTCAACATAATTCATATAGATGCTAATGATAAAACACAACCTCCTTTTGCAGCAGACATAGTTAAACAAACGTATGATAAGGCTGGGATTCAATTAGTAACTGGTCAAGAAATTACAGAAATAGGAGAGAATTACGTTGTAACTAAATCTGGAGAGAAATACAATTTCACAATTTTAGCACTACTAGAACCTAATAGAGCTCCGAAGTTTATAGAAGAAGCAGGATTAGGAACTCCATTTGTAGAAATTAGATCACCACAAGACTTAAGGCATCCAAAATATGACGATATTTTATCAGCAGGAGATGCAGCGAAATTACCATTCCCTAAGAATCAAGAAATAGCATTTGAAAGCTCATTATTTGCTGCAAATAAAATCTTAGAAATGGAAGGAGTATCAGAAAAAGTGCCAGTACAGTATGCTTTCGTAGGCTGGGCATACATGGGTAATTTAGAAGGAAAACTAGAGACATTAAGTTTGCAGTTCCAAATGGATTTAACGTCACAACCTCCTAAACCTAGCAAAGATCCGCAATTGAAGAGAGAATATACTTTACAAAAAGATAAATGGGAACAAGCATATTTAGAAAAACTATTCGGATATAAGTATTTATAGCTTTTTTATTCTTTATTATAACTTTTTATATAATTTATTTATATCTCATTTCTTAAATATCAAATCTCCTCCTTTATATAAAGTTCTGTATTATTTCTATCCATATAACACTTTGGAATGCCTTAAGTATATTTAATTTCACATAATGTTAAGAAAATACTAGTATTTAGAGGTCTATCTAGTCGTTATTATAAATTCAGTATGACATTGTAATAATATGAATAAAAGCCAAATATTTAATCAATAATATAGTTATTATACCCTCTAATAATAATGCTATAATTCCTAATCTCTTCCTAGCAAAAAAGAACGGCAATGATATTATAGGCAAAGGAAAAGAAACTGCTAAATAAGCTATTAGTTGAATTAGATTTTCCTTTGAATTGTATCTATATTTCATAAATAGTAGACTCAATATTATGGATATAATTAAAAATGGAACGCTACTTGTCAAATATCCGATAACAAATAAGTACATTGCATAACTGAAATAAATAACAGAAGTAAATAATAGAATAAGATTTTCCCTTAATGCTTTTTCATGAGCTATTAAATATAGTATAACTCCTATCGCATAAAAAATCCAAGTTAATATAGAAATATGAAAATATAAATATCCTATTAGTGGAATTATGAGAAATATAAACGAATATCTGTTTATTGAGGATGCTATACCAACTATAGGATTTATTAAACTGAGGAAACTTATTGGTAATCCAATAGGATTAACTTTTATTGGAAAACTCATAGCTATTGCTGACACGATTAATAGCGTGAATTTAAATAAATCCATATAATAAAAATATAATGCAGAAAATATTAGACTTATAGATATAATATATGGTGAAAAAGTTATTATTTGATTTTTTATTCTAAGTAGATATTTCCAATATCGTAATAAAATAAGAAATATTGATGATATACTTAGGAATTGAAATAGCCCATAATCTCCTTCTATAAAGAAATACAATGAAAAGATAAATGGAACTAAATAATATAATGTATCCAACATCTTATCATACTTGTTAATGTTTGTCTTGTTTGCACTAATCATATCATAGGATGAGGAAAAACTTAATGAAGGATATAGAAAGGAAAAAATTGTAGGTATAATATTCATAAACTTAATTTTATTTATTCTTTTAGCTAAATATTTTAGACTAATTAAAGCTAAAAATGGATAAAAAGGTGAAGACAGCAAAGACGATAAAGGAGAAAAAGATAGAAGGAAAGGTATTACGTAAGGTAATTTAAAGAACATAAGTAATGAAGATAAATAAATCACTGCAGAAGTCTTAATGTCAATTTTTATTCTCTCCTCTACTAAAGTTGAGATAACTCCGGAAACTAAAAGGAAAAAAGCCAAATTACCATATCCAACATTCATAAAAATACCTGATAATATTAAGAAAAATATTCCAGACGATATTAATCCTTTTCTATCTAACGAAAAAGACAATAAAAGAACAAGATAATTTTCAGTGAGTAAAGCAAAAAAGGTAGAGAGCAAGAAAGATATTGAAAATCTTCTATTCAAAAATAGAAGAGGATAAGGTATTAAAACAAGTAAAGAATGAAGCGGAGAGAAAACTAGAAGAATAGAGGATACTATAGGTGCGAAGTATTTTAGCTGTAGATAAGAAGCTAATGCATATATTAGTATTATTGATAGATAAAAATAATGTTCTCCAAGATAAAAAGAAGAAATAAATAGCAAAGTCCCCAAGATCGTTTCTTCTTTAATCTTATCAATCATATATTTCATAAAAACTAAGGAGATACTATTTTTAAGTTTATCATTCGTGAATAAAACTGATACTTTGAAATAAGAAATAACTAGACTTGACTATAAAGCATACTTGAAGCAACTCTTTACTTAACTTATGTGATAATATTAGCTTTTAATTATAAATAAATTGAATTAAAAATAGTAAGAATATAAGTTAGAGCTGATGTTTGAATAAATTATTTCATTAGTTTAAAATATACATTATATATTATACTGTACTATAACTCACTTAAAAGATTTAGATTTATTAAAACTTATTGTACTTTACAAGATAAAATTATATAGTATTATTGTAAGTTAACATATTGTTATGGACGAAGAAGAATTATTAAATAAAATGGATTCTAACCATACTACAAAAATATATTGGTCTTTGACAATTTTAGCTACAATTGGGGGATTCTTATTTGGTTACGATACTGCAGACATTGGAACATCTTTAGATTTAATACCATATCACTTATCTGCTTTTGCTTTAGGTTATTTAGTTGCAGGCGTGTCATTAGGTGCTGCTATAGGGGCTATAATGGCTGGACCTCTAACAGATAAATATGGTAGAAAGTCTATACTTTTAATAGATGCCTTAATTTACGCTATAGGAGCAACAGTTTCCGCTATTACAATTAACGCAAATATGTTGCTTATAGCTAGAACATTTATAGGTTTGGCAGTAGGTGCAGATTCAGCTATTGCAACAGCGTATATTGCAGAATATGCTCCAAAAAATAAAAGAGGAAGCTTAGAGATGTTACAAGAATGGATGATAACAGGTGCTCAGACTATTTCTTATATAATAGGATTTCTTATCTTGTTTTATCTACCTTCTTTAGCATTTAACTTAGATTGGAGAATAATTTTAGGCATTGCAGCAATTCCGGCTTTAATAGGATTAGCCTATAGAATGAGAATGCCTGAATCTCCAAGATGGTTAGTCGTAAAAGGTAAATTTGATAAATTGAAAGATACATTATCTAAATTAGGAATAGAAGGTATAACTGACCAAGAACTTCAAAAAATTTCATCAGGAATAAAATCTAATAAATCTAGGTTAACGCCTGGTGTAAAAAGAGCTTTACTAGTTGCTGGATTATGGATGATGTTCCAACAAATAACTGGAATAAATATTCCATTCTATTATGGTCCTTATATATTTGCACCATTCTTTAAGGGTGGAGGAGACTTGTCTTCGATAACCGCAGGAATAATAGCAACTTTAATCATTTCTACTACTCAAACAATTATAGTGTTATTTGCTATAAAATATGTTGATAAAATAGGAAGAAAAGGTTTAGGAAGAATAGGTTATCTTGGAATGGGAATATTCTTAGCATTTGGAGGCGCATCTTTACTAATATTTTCTGGCCTAGGTAAAGTAATAGGATTAATAGTAAGTTTCATAGGTTATATGATCTTCTTCGGGTTAGGAGTAGGAGGAATAGGATGGACGATTCAAGGAGAATATTTCCCTACACGTATTAGAGGAACTATGGCATCAATATTAGCTTTCATAAATTGGATATCCAATTTTGTAATAATAGAAGTATTTCCGATATGGAAGGATGCTATAGGCTTAGCATCAGTAATGTTTAGTTTTGCAGCACTGTCTATAATAGCAGAAATTATATTTTTGTTCATACTGCCGGAAACAAAAGGGCTAAGTGTAGAGGAAATAGTGGAAATGTTTGAAAAACAAGCAAATAAATCATGACTTTTCTATATTTTTATGTATATTATTTATAATTATTATTGGAATTACTATATTTCCAGGCTAATTCCACATACTTATCTGGATTCATTAAATCGTTTGGATCTATAAGTTTCTTTATTTCGTACATTAAATCAAGTACTTTTGCTCCATTATGCTTCAAAATTTGTTCTGCCATTAATTTAGCTTTTTGCGTTCCTATTCCATGTTCTCCACTTATTGAACCTCCTAAATCAATTGCCATCCTTCCAATTTCTTCAAAAACCTTTTGCCTAATATCAGGATCTTCTATTACTATATTAGGATGTAAATTTCCATCTCCTATATGTGAAATAATGTAAAACTTTGTATTATATTTCTTTGCAATAGAATTTAATTCTTCTATAGCATAAGGTAACTTAGAGATCGGCACTACTATATCTTCGGCGAAAAACGTTTTAGATTCTGCTTTAACTGCAATTGCTGCTTGAGCTCTTAAGGAGTAAATTCTTTCTGCTTCATCGTCCTTAGTAATTTTAATTTCTTCAGTTTTACCTTCCAAAACTTTTACTACATCATTAACAAGATCTTCTTCAACTGAAATAATGAGCATTCCACCTTGACTTTCTTTTAGGCCAGCATTAAGATTTTTATTTAGAGCTTTTATTACATCTATATCAATATATTCAGATAATTCTGGTAAAATTCTATTTTTTCTTAATCCTATAATTGCTTCTCCTGCAGATTTGAAGTCTTTTAACCATGCGACTATTGTTACTATTTTTCTTCTAGGTAGAGGAGTAATTCTTAACCAAATTTCAGTAATTACTCCTAAAGTTCCTTCACTTCCAACAAATAGATGAGTTAAGTCATATCCAGCCCTATTTTTTCGTAGAGGTTCTCCAACTTTTATTATCTCTCCAGTTGGTAAGACTACTTTTAAAGCTAAAACCCATTCTCTAAAAGAACCATATTTTACTCCTTTCATTCCTCCAGAAGATTCTGAAGTTGCTCCTCCAACGGAACATAGAAAGAAGGAAGCCGGATCTGGAGGTAGCATAAATCCTTTTTTCTCTAATTCTTCGAAAAGATCTATTAGTCTAACTCCAGGTTGAACTCTTACGTACCAATCCACGTCATTTATTTCTAAAATTTTATTCATTTTGGACATGTCTATGAGAATACAAGACTTATCACATTTTACTGCTCCAGTTAAACTAGTTCCATATCCCCATGGTATTATGGATAATTTATTTTCTAATGCAAAATTGATGATTTTAACTATATCTTCTTCATTCTTTGGATAGAAAATTAGAAATGGAACTACTTTTTCTCCAGAAAAGTCTTCTCGCTCTTCTATAACATGTTCAACATTTGGGATTTCATTATTCATGAAAATAAATTAATTGCAAAGAATATAAAATTTTCATAAAGATCTTAGATATTTTATCGTCTCATTTCATATTTTACTAAAAAATATTTTAGTTATCTAGGCATTATAACTATATAGTTTTTATCATCTTTTTTACGCGTTATATTGCATCATAATAGGAAGGCTTGACATCGTTATTATATTTGAAAAAATTTCATCTATATAATCTTTTTAATCCATTTCATGCTAATATATTAAATTTATATCAATATACGATAGAATTTTGTTAATAAATATAACTTTTATTGTATATTATGAAGTACAAATGATATTAGATCGAGTCAATCTAGAAAATTTAAATCAAGTAATTTATACTAAACCACATGGACGATTTATAATTTAAGGAGAATTAAAAATATGCATTTTCTCTTTGTTGTAGAATCTAATATTTACAAATAGATATTATTGATGCTTAAAACTTTAGTTAATTATCATAGCTTTAATTACTGATCTATTAGTTTTGTGCTCATTAATCATGGTATCAAATTCGTTTAATTTAAATTTATGAGTTATGATTGATGAAACTCTAATTTTTCTCCTTCTAATTAACTCTAATGCTTTTCTAGTATCTTTATCATCTGCTGAATTTGTTAAAATTATTGAAATTTCTCTATTGAATAATTTAGATAAATCATAATCTAATCTCATACCTCTAGGAGGTACAGCGAATAATAGAATCGTTCCACCATTTCTTACTGATTCTATTGCTGATATTATCGCATTATGTGATGCCGAGGCAACTATTGCAACATCAGCTCCTCTACCGTTAGTATATTCTTTTATCTTTTCTGGCACATTCTGATCAGTTGAAACTATATGATCTGCACCTAATCGTTTAGCATATTCTAACTTATAGTTTGGAGGATTACTTACTATAACTGATAGTCCCTTTGCTTTTAATGTAAGTAAATGAAGCAATCCTATAGATCCAGAACCTGCTATAAATATAGTATCATCATCTTCTAAATGTAGCTTGTCTAAGCCTCTAATTACAGTAGATAAAGGTTCAATTAATGCGCCTTCTTCAAAGCTAACGCATTTTGGAAGCTTTATGACACCACCCTTTCTTACATTCCACTCTGGTACAGCAAAATATTCTGCAAATCCTCCAGGATAAATGTTAGTAGATCTATACATTGGACACATAGTTTCGCTGTGTTTTCTGCAATAATAACATTCATAACAAGGAGTATGAACGTGAGGAAAAACTCTATCTCCTTCTTTAAAATCTTTTGAATTAGACTCTACTACTATTCCCGAAACTTCATGTCCTAGATAAGTTGTTGCAGTATATTGCCCACAAATTTTTTCCATATCTGTTCCGCAAAGGCCTGATGCCTTCATTTTTACTAGGATCTCTCCTTCATGAATTTCTGGTTTCTTCATTATCTTTTTTCTTACTTTACCGTCTTCTAATACGTATGCAATCATATCTTCTTGTTGTTTTGATTTTTCTATTTCTGTATAAATCTCTTCATTTAAAGTATAAGATTCTTCGAATGGCATTTCAATACTAATTGGGTAATATCCTATATATTCGCATATGCTACTTTCAAAGACTTATTTTTCCTTGAATTTTATTTGATTCTATTAAATTAAATAGTTCCAAGACACCGTAGCCTGGACCATTATTTACTACAATGTTAGCAATTTTTTTAATTTCTGGCAAAGCATTTGATACTGCTACTTTTATATCAACATTTTCAAATAGTGGTATGTCATTTTGAGCATCACCTATTCCTATTCTGATACATTTACAATTTAATAATTGCATTAGTTTATCAATTCCTCTTCCCTTACTTATATTTTTCTCTAAGATCATTGCATCGTCAGTATTCCATTCTATTTTACCTCTTCCTTCGCTAACTTTACTAACTATTTTGTTAAGTAGATCTCTTTTATCCCAAGTATTATCAGCGAAAATTATTGTCTCGCCTAATGCATGGTCAATACCATTTTTCGTTAATTGCTCAGATATTTTCTGAATATCAGATAACCAGTCTTTAGAAACTTCAATATATTCCTTATTATCTATAATAATTATTGAACCATTTTCTAATATCCAACCTGTAGGTTTTAATCCATTAGCCAATTCAAATACACTTTTCCTTTTAACTCCTCTTATATTTTTTCTTTCTCTACCAGTTACAACGAAAAATAGTATATTCCTATGAGATTGTATAAAATCATTTATTTTTTTAACTATATCTTTTTTTATCACAAATCCATCATTTTCATCTGCTAGAGTTCTATCAAAATCAGATAAAACTAAAATTTTTTCCATATTATATATTATTATAACATATATATTTAAAAGTAACTACATTTCATGATTTTAATATTGATTAGAAGTAAAAATATCAGTTTTTTTAAATCAATAATTATTTTTATGCTTAATAAATGATATTATTAACTATCATATATTGAATAATAATGCATATCTTTTGAAAAACTTAATTAGAGCTTAACGTTTAATCCTTATGAAGAGAAGAATGTTAATTTACGATATCTTGAACATATTAATAATTGAATATACATATATAGCCATTTATATTATCGATAGTCTTGAATTAATATATTCAAGATCAAATTATAGAATAAATTAAATTGATCTATCAATTATAGCGTAGAGTAAATTTGGGAATTAATAAAATAATAAACATTTTTGCTAATTACATTGAAAATATTCAGTACTAAGTATAAATACAGCTAGGAAAGGTACCTAGCACCACTACCTAATAAATCATTTTTTGCTATCGTGGTTATATCATATAGATTCATCACTTATAAATGTGTCGGTTTTGATACAAAGAAAAAATAAAAATTTTCTAAAATATAAAAATTCTAGTTAATTAGTTATTTAGATTATTACGTGAACTATTATTAATATTATCTAAACATAATTATTAATAATAGAAATGTTGTTTAATGACTTCATATAATCTAGTAGAAAACTTGCAATCATTTAAGAGAACTCATGTTACTAAAATATTTTGTATTTTTATATTTAATAGTTTCTAAGCTAACTTATAGCATATCAACTATTAATAAATATAATCAATATTACTAATATCATTTTACTTAAATTTTACAAGAGAAATATTCTTGTTTAATGGATAAAGTTAGTATAAAGCGTATTTAATAATCAGTTAGGTTTCATTAACGTTTAAATATGATTTTTTCATAGAGTTATAACTGATGCTTTATGTCAAATAATGTAGACTATAGGATATTGGATACTTCGAAAGTAGCTTCCTTTCACAAGAAACTAACAGTGCTAGCTGCACTAGGTCCATTTACTGACGCATTTAACGAATTCGGAGCTTCAGTATCATTAATAGCAGTAAGCGTTCTTTTTCATCTTAGTCCGGTAATGTTAGGAATAGTTACTGGCGGTTATTGGGCTGGAGTAGCAGGTGGAGCAATAGTAGGAGGATTAGCATCAGATAAAATCGGTAGAAAGAAACTATTCGTTTATGATACTATTGGAATGGCAATATTTGCCCTGCTAAGTGCTGCGTCCTTTGATGGAATTTCATTCTTCATCTTTAGATTCTTTTTAGGTGCATTCATTGGAATTGACTATGCTGCAGCAGTACCTTTAGTATCGGAATATGCGCCTTCGGATAAGAGAGGAAGATTATTATCAATGGAAAAAGTATTTTTCATGCTAGGAACTATAGCTACAGTTGGAATAGGATTAGGACTTACAACATTAGTAGGCGTATATACTGCATGGAGAATAGATTTTATTATAGCTGCAATACCTCCATTAATATTATTAGCTTTAAGGAGAAAAATGCCTGAAAGCCTAAGATGGGCAGTTGATAAAGGAGACAAAGGTAAAATTCAACAAATTTTAGACTCATTAAAGAATTGCGGACTAGCGCCAGAGATTGATTTGAACGCTATGACACCTAAAGCGTCATCTATCGCAAATAACTTAAAGACATTCTTTAGCAAAACTTACATAAGGCAAGTAGTTTATATATTCTGGATTGGTACAGCATATGCGTTGACAGTAAATTTAGTTTCAGTATACTCTAGTAAAGTACTCACAGATTTAGGAGCAACGTCTACTGAATCACTGTTAGGAACATTATCTATTGATATCCTAGGAACTTTTGGAGTAATAGTTACAGTATTTGCAGCTGATAAGGTAGGAAGAAAGAATCTGGGAACTTTAGGATTTGGATTAGGTGCAATTCCAATGGCTGTTCTTTACGCTGCTTACATATATCATATGTTATCAATACCTCTAGTGATAGCTATGTTTTCATTGTTCTTCTTCATAAATGTAGGATTTGTAGGAACATTACAATATGTACCAGCAGCTGAAGTATTTCCAACTGGGTTAAGAGGGCTATCAGTAGGATGGGAGAAATTATTTGAATTTGGTCTTGCACTACCAATGTTAGCATTATATGGTTTATTAGGTGTTGCTAATTCATTGTTATTGGATACAATATTATCAGTGATAGGTGCAGTAGTATTCTTTATATTAGCTTTAGAAACTAAGCAAATGACGTTAGAAGAAATTCAAGATAAATATGTAGGAGAAGGATTAACTTATGCTATGGGTACTCCAAAAGATGATATTATATCTAGAAATTTAAGAGATAATTCTGATACAAATTCTGATGACTTTGATGATTCAAATAAGTAATTTTTTATAATCTCTGCTAATAACTGTTGAAAAGATAATCTTTTATCACTATTAAAATTAGAAAATATCCATCTATAATTATAGATAATATCCTTTTTTTCTTTTAAGTCTTATTACTTTTTTATACATGCTAGATTAAATTGAAAACTTTTAAACAGTTTTAATAAGTTTTCTTAAAAAATCTTTGATTTTTCTTATCCTTAAATTTTAGTTTAAAATCTTATCAAGAAGTATAAAGTTAAAGATCTTAATATATTTATAATTAATCTATAAACTAGATTTCTAGAAATATTTAATTACTTTTACTATAATTTTAGTTTATGAAGATCTTATTTCAGGTCTCTGAAAGTGAAAAATACCATTATCTTATTTAGCGGTAAAAACATGGCATCACAAAAAGATGTAGAAAGTGTTATTGCAGTATATTCTGAAACTGGTATTTTTGGTGTTATTAAGAATACTGAAAAGAATATTGAAGAATTATTATCACATCCAAAGATTCAAGTATATGCATGTGGAGTAGCAATGAAGATGCAAAATTTAACTGAGAAAGACTTAGCAAATGGTGTTAAGTTGCTCCTATAAGTTTTTACGAAATAGCTAAATGACAGAAAGAAGGATATATCTATTTAAGATTATAATTTTTTATAACATGTTAACTTAATTTTAAGAATCTCACATTTTCTTATAAATAACTATATTATTAATTCAAAATATAAAGATCAGATTGTTTTTACTTGAATATTATTTATGCCTTTTGCATACAACAAGAAGTTTAATGATAAACTACTTTTTAGTGTATTTATAATTTTTGGTAATTAGCTAAAAATATATCCGCAAGATTTGCACTTATATTTTTTGCCTATTTTTATTACTACTGCATTACCGCACCTAGGACAAAGATTTAATGCTATAGATCCTTTTACAGTTTTTCCATCTGCTACTACTGTAACGTCTCTATCATGATTTTTCTTTTCAGTATAGATAATTTTCTCTACACCTTTCTCCTTGTAACCACATTTAATACAAACCATAAATTCTCCTTTAGGTTTCATGTAAGATCCACATTTAGGGCAGAATTTCATGAGATAATTTTACAAATATAATATTTATATCTTATCATCATTATACAATACGCCTTATTTACTTTAAAACTATATAAATTGATTAAAATTTTTCATTCTATATAGAATAATGACTATATTGTTCTTTTGCACTTTTTTATATACACTATATAGATTTGTATAGTTTATAATAAATTTATACATAATGTTTTTAAATACATAAAATATCCTTAATCTAGATAAGTATGTCCTTTAATGGAATTAAAGGAATATTAAATGCACCTGGCCAAATACCTGTAGAATTAGTAATTGCTTACTTTGCGATAGCTCTTGCCATAGCATTCTTTTTTGGAAGAAAGACTGGAGGATTAAAAGGATTTACAACGTTAGACTTAGTTTACATAGGAATTGGTGCAGCTTTTTCAGTGGTTTGGGAATTTTATATAGGAGCTTTTTTGGATAAATTTGTTCCTAGTACTCCGTTTGTAAGTATAGGATTTTGGGGAAGATTAATAATAGTGTTCATCATTGTAGGGCTTATAAGAAAAGTTGGCGCAGGTATGTTAACATTAACAGTTTATACTTTATTATCTGATATATTTCATTATGGATTTAGTGGAGAACCTCTTTATTTTTTCTATGAGGCATTAACTTATGGCTTATTCTTAGATCTTCTAACCGCAGTGACTGGAGGGAAAACTTTTGGTATAATATCTTTTTCTTCTAGATCTTTAAAATCTATAAAAAGTGTATCAGTTACAAAAATAGACGAAGAGGAGGGAATTGGACAACCAATTAGATCAGTGTCTTATATAGTTCCAGCATTAGAAGGAGCACTTATAGGAGCATTATGGGCAATTCCAGATCCCATATTTTATGATGCTTTTTTAAGGCCGTTTATTTATGGAGGTTATGTCGACTGGGCTTATGTAGATTTTAATATATTAGCATATTTGCCTGGAGATATAATAGCAGGGGTTATTGGAGGAATTCTTGCTTATATAATAAGCAAAGCTGTTGGACAATAAAAAAGACAAGTATATTTTTTATTTATTCTGTTTTTATATCTATTTATGGTTGAAGATCCATACATATATTTAGAAAATTTGGAAGATTCTAGAACAAAAAAGTTTATTGAAGAAACAAATAAAGAAACTGTGCAAAAATTAGGGGAAAAGGCTTCAGAAATTTATAATGAAATTCTGAAATCTCTTAAGAGGGAAAATCCTTTATCTTTAATAGCATTGAAAGACGACGCAGTAGTACTATTTTATGGTGAAAAAGGCAGGATCGTTTCTCTAAATAATAATAAGGAAGTTTATTCTTCATCTGAATATGTAATATCTTCTCTACAAAGAGTTTATGGAAGTGATAAAGAGTTTGCGATAACTATAGGCAAAAAAGGAAGTGATAAGACAAGATTAATTCTCTTACCCAGAGGAAAGGAAATCGATGAAATGGCTGATAATCCATTTTATCTAAATAACGAATTATGTTACGTAAAGACGTATACAGAGAATACACCTCCTGATGGAGGAGAAATTCCGACTCAAAGGATAATATGTAATGGGGAAATAGTTTACGGAAAAGACCTTAAGCCAGGTCAATTTATAGGAGTAAAAGTGATAAATGATGAGATATTTTTAGTTAAATCTAATGGATGGAGATGGGAAGAACTCTATTATGGTGAAAGATTAGATAATTTAAAGAAAATAGATGAAGGAGAGATAATAATTCCTATAAAGGATGGTCCTATTTATCTTAAAAACAATATGATTAAGAATAAAGATAAAGAAATGATAAAAATAGATTATCCGGTTGTTGATGTAGTATCGGGCGAGGACTTCATTGCAGTAGAGGTTATAAAGGATTATAGAACTCCTATCCTATATTATGATATAAATGGAAAGAAAAGAGAAGAGGAAGAAAACCACGATAACGTATCTGTAATGGATGCAAATAATGATAATTTATATTTGATAGAAACTTCTTTTAATTTTAGATATAGAATTATAAAAAATGGAAAAACGATTCTCGAGAGTGAAGAAAAAGAGAATTTTTCAGTCAATGATATTTACGTAAAAGACGAGACATTACTTCATGGTTTTCTAGTATCACAACAAGACAGACCAAAAGGAGTTATAGTCTATGGCTATGGAGGATTTAGAGTTTCGCTTTTGCCTTTTTATTCCGTAACATTTAGTTATTTAATTAAAAATGGATATTCCGTATTAATTACTAATTTAAGAGGAGGATATGAAAATGGTGAAGAATGGCATAAGGCTGGTATGCTTCTAAATAAAAAGAACGTTTTCAAAGATTTTGAAACTTTCATAAAATTAGTAAAACATTTAGGAGGTAAAGTAATAGCTATGGGAGGAAGCAATGGAGGACTATTAGTAGGAGCAACAATAAATGAAGAACCAGTAGATTGTGCTATAATTTCTCATCCAGTGCTAGACATGATGAGATATCATAAGCTCTACGTAGGAAAATATTGGCTAGAGGAGTATGGGAATCCTGATGATCCTAAATATAAGGAATATCTCCTGTCATATAGTCCATATCATAATATAAAGGGAAAATTACCTAAGACCTTAGTAGTTACTGGTATTAATGACGATAGAGTTCATCCAGCTCATGCATTAAAATATGTAGCAAAGAGAAAGGAGGAATTTAACGATAAAAATGTACTCTTATTAACTCAAGATAAAGGTCACGCAATCTCAGATCCAGAATCTACAGCACAAGAATTCAGTTACGAAATAGCATTTATTGAAGAATGTATTGAAAATAAGTTATAAATTTCTTTTTATATTTTTTGTTAAAAAATAGCTGTTTCTTTAGCTAACTTAAAGAGGAGTAAGAATACTTTATCCTTAGTCTAAATCCAAAACATTAGAACTATATTCTAACAGCTCAATTTTTCTAACTTATTTACTAGTCCTAATTCTTTAAGTTTAAAATCTACTTTACGTTTTTTTAACTAATGAATATTGCAGTAAGGTTATTATGGAATAGTGCTGTACCTAAAATTGCAGTAGAAGAAGCTAGGCTTACAGGGTGGAAACTTTATATTTATAGAGACGCAGGAGGAAATTATAACTTAAATAACGTAAAATATGAAATTTTGCGTGGAAGAGGAAGCAAAGGCTTCTTTACTCCATTATTCGAAAAAATTACTTCGCTTTACGCAGGACAAAGAGGGAAAGATGCTACTGTTGATCTTGACTTAATAATAAAAGCAAGTAGTATCATTAAAGGATATGCGTTATTTCATGATCAATTTGCCGGAATAACAGGCTATCTAAGGAAGAAAAGGTATGGAGAAGATTATGCAGTATATTTGCACGAAACGTCACTACCATCTAGTGGGGTAAAAATGTATTTTCCTAAAAAAATGGAGAAATTAGTTTTAAGTAATGCTAAACTAGTCATAACTAATTCTTTTTGGAATAAAGAAGTTCTTTCATCATTTGGAATTAAATCCGAAGTAATTTATCCAGGTTGCTATCCAGCAGAAAAAATAAGCAATGAAAGAGAAAAAATTGTTTTAGCTGTATCTACTTGGGATTCTGGCAGAAGACCAGAATTGTACGGCGAATTGGGCAAAAGAATAAAAGGCAAAATGATAATTGCAGGGAATTGGGCTAGAAAAGATACTTTGGATACTTTTTTACAAAAATATGGAAAATATGTAACAGTAACAGGAAAAATTCCAGAAGAAGAGCTAATTAGGCTTTATTCTAAAGCTTCTGCTTTAGTTAGGTTTGGTTTTAATGAAAGAGGTCCTGGAATGGGAATAATAGAGGCATTAGGTTATGGTGTTCCAATATTAGTAAATGACGGATTAGGAGGTAAGGAATTAATAAAAGACGGATATAATGGTTACGTAATAAAGAGTAACAATTTTGATATAAATATAGATGACGCAACAGATAGGATAAATGAAATTTTAGAAAATGCACATGAACTATCTAAAAATGCTTGGAATACAGGAAAGGAATTATCATGGCAAAATCATACACAAAAATTAAAAGAGATTATTGGAGTAGAGGATTAACTTTCTCTTACTTTATGAGATTCAATTAGTTTTTCTTAAATTAATATCAGTAAAGAAAAGGAATTTAGATATTATACTAAATAAAATTACTTTAGAGAATAAAATCTAATTGGAACGTCCTTATATAAAAATTGTTTAATATTTTCATTCATCTCTTATTTTTAAAAATCTTAATTGTTATGCTAGGTCAATTAGCTGTAGCTATGTTCGCTTTAGCTATTATTGGGATATTTATAATATATTCTTTGTATTCTTTCTTTTATAATGACGCATATAATAGTTCGAGAGAATTAGAAGAAGAAATGACATTATTAAGCGTTAAATATCATCCAGAACTTCTCTGCTATAATAATAGATACTATCTTTATTTCACTGTAAATTCTTCAGTAAATGTATTATTAGAAAATATAACAAATGTTAATGGAACATTATTATTTCCTATAAATAAACAAGTAAAAGGATTTTATTGGAATTTAGGTGAAATACCAGAAGAAGCAAAAACAACCTTACTATATGTTTATTATGGAGGATATAACAATTACATTGTTGGTATATCCAATTTGCAACAAATAAACGTAGATATTTCACTATCAATATACTATAAAGATAATAATACTTTATTTATTAATGCATATAATGAGGGTAATATACCAGAATACTTTAGATATATTGTAATAACTTATCAATATAAGGTAAATAATATAACTAAAGAAAGCATGAATACTATCTATATATACTCTTGGTATCTTCCAAATCAAGGGTACTATAACTCAATAACTATTATTAACGCAACACATATTTCTGCAACACTATACTATTCAGATATTTTAGGACAAGGAGAAACAAGTGCAACGACTAATTAAAGGCATATTTAATATAGAGATAACGTATATATCTGATTATTGATATTAAAATTAATTCTTTAATAAGAATAAAGCGAAATACTAATTTTCAATGTTTTTTGCTAATTGGAAGTTATCGTAAATTTACGAGTTAACGGAATAGAACTTTATTCTCTAAATTAAAAAGTATTTCCAAAAAGCTAGGACACGTTACTCGATGACTTTTGTCTATTAAAAATATATTTAATTTGCCAATTAACATATACTATACTATGTTTAATTTTCGTTCTTTGCCAGAGTTCGAGAAATGGATAATCATGGGATTTATCATAGGTATTGGGATTGGTGTTTTTACTATAATTGTTACTTTACTTTTAGAATTTTTTAAAGATTTATTTCTTATTGATATTTTACATTTATTTTTACCTGAGCCTTTACGTCCAGAATTTTCGTATAAAATCAATATTTTCCTTCCATTAATAGTAGGATTAGGAGGATTAATTTCTGGTATATTAGTATATAAAATAGCACCAGAAGCAGCAGGAGGAGGTATAGACTACGCAATTTACGCTTATCATAACGTAGGAAAAATGCGAAAAAGAATCTCTTTAGTAGAACTTTTATCTTCCACAGTGCTTTTGGGAAGCGGTGGTAGCGCAGGAGATTTAGGCCCTATGGGACTAATAGGAGCTTCGATAGCATCTTCATTATCAGAAATATTTCATTTAACGCCGGAAGATATTAGAAAAGCAATAAGCATAGGAATAGGAAGTGGAGTAGCAGCAATATTTAAAGCACCAATAGGAGGAGCCTTACTATCAGCTGAAATACTTTATAAAAGAGACTTTGAACCTGAAGTTATTTTACCTTCTATGATAGCTTCAGCTACTTCTTATTCAATTTACGGACTTTACGTAGGATTTCAGCCAATTTTTGGCATATATCCTTACTCATTCTCTCCCTTACGTTTACCCTTTTATGCCATATTAGGAGCAATAATTGGGTTATTATCAATTTTATTCGTTAAAATTTATTCTTCCATAACATTATTTTTTAAAAAACTTAAAATACCTAAATTTATAAAACCTGCAATAGGTGGATTAATAGCTGGAGGTTTGATGATATTTTTTCCAGAACTAATAGGAACGGGTTATGGATGGGACTATGTATTAGAACAAGGCGATTTTAAATTAATAAATACTTACGGTATATCTTTAATATTATTTCTTATAATTATGTCAATTGCTAAGATCCTTTCATCCTCGTTAAGTATAGGTTCAGGCGGAAGCGGAGGAATTGAAGCACCGGCTTTTGAAGTAGGTGGTCTTGTAGGAGCAGCTGTAGGAGAAGTATTTCATATTTTATTTCCAGCAATAGTGCCAGTAGTAGCTCCATTTGTAATTATAGGAATATTAACAATGTTTGGAGCTCCAGCAAAAGCTCCAGTTTCAGTAATGATTATAGTAACAGAAATGACTAACTCCCTTCAATTACTTCCCGGTGAAATGGTAGCTGTTGCAATAGCTTACGTTATTTCTGGAAAATATTCCTTATATCCAGCACAGTACAATACAAGAAAAGAATCTCCAGTGCATAAATCTGAATATGAAGTTCCAGTTATGGAGAAATTAAAGATCGCAGACTGTAAAATCGATGATATTAAAATTTATTTACATGATAATGTTGGAAACGCAATTAGAGTAATGACTGAAAACCAGTTGAACAGTTTACCTGTAGTAGACTCAAATAATACCTTTATTGGTATAGTTTATCTTAGAGATATAGAAAATCAAAAATCATCAGATACAGTGTTTAAATATATCACTTTTGGTTCCCCATACGTATCTACTACATCTTCACTAGAGCATGCGTTAGAAATTATGAGTAGAAATAAAGCAAGATGGATACCAGTGGTAGAAAATAATAAATTAATAGGAATAGTTACTATAGACTCAGTTTTTGATGCATATGAAAGAGAGTCTAAGAATATTAAAAGTAATAATGTATAAGAGACTTTACAAAAATTTATACATTTTTCGACATATCATATAATTCTAGCTCATATTTCTCTAAAAAAATTTAAAGTTACAGCGGATAAGAATAAAAAATATGTAAAATTTACTGCGAAAAATATATTATATAGTAATCCTATTAAACATATTAAGTGGGTTTTATGCATAAATCTAAACGGCCAATTTTTATTGGCTCTAAGTTTGCGGTGAAATAATGGAGAGTGTCGAAGACCCGTTTTATGAAGAATCCTTAAATACTACTAATCTTCGTTTCCTGAAGAAGGGAAAAGGAAGCAAAGTATGGGATGCTGAGGGAAATAAATACATAGATTTTGATATGTGTTACGGTAACGTGGAAATAGGATATGGAAATCCTCTCTTAGTAGATGAAGTTTTAGAGATACAAAATTTTGAGAAACCAGAAGCAGAAAAGATAGTTAAAGAACGATATAATGTAGAGAAAGTTAAGTTTCTAATGTCCGAAAACGATGCTTTACTTTATGCAATATCACTAGCAACTAAATTTTCAGGTAAAAAAATAATAGTAAAATTTAAGGGAAATAGTACAATATTTCCAAATTCTTCTTCAGATTTTCAAACACTAGTTTTAGAATGGAATAATGCGGAAGAACTAGGAAATATTGATGAAAAAGTTGGTGCGATATTAATAGAACCAGTAGCAATGAGTATGGGAATAATTTATCCTGAAGACGAATTTCTTTCTAGATTATTTGAAATTTCAAGAGAAAATAATATTCCAATTATTTTTGATGAAACTAAAACAGGAGGGAAAACGTATTCTGGAGCTTCATCTATTTTGAAATTCGAACCAGATCTAAAGATATTCGGTAGACAAATAGCAGGAGGTTTTCCTATAGGAATAGTTGCAGGAAAGAAAGAAATCATGAAATCAAACGAGACTTATAGGTTAGCAATTCCAATTTCAGTAAAAGCGTTAGAAATTGTTTTAAAGAGAATTTTAACTAAAAATACAATGCATACAATGGAACTATTGAACGAAAAATTAACTAAGGCTTACAAAGACTTAATTGAAGACTCAAGAATTGATGTGTCATTATCATCATTTGGTATTAGTTCATCAATATACTTCTTAAATAGAAAACCCAGGAATTACTCAGAATTTCTTGAAGTTGATATAAAGAAATGGAGGTATTATTTTGATCAAATGTTAGAAAAAGGAATAATTCCAATGATGGATTACGATGAACAGTGGACAATTTCTGCAGCTCATAAAGATAGCGATATACAAAAGCATATTGATGTAGCAATAGAAGTAATAAGAAAAATGAAAGAGCTTGAAAAAAGCAATTAAATTTGTGTTTTTTATAGTAAACAGAACTAATATTAAGTGAGAAAAGAAGATATTCGATTCTATTGTTACAAAATAATCTTATTTTTCTTCTGAACTTTTCTATCCGTATGAATTCTGAAGAACTATTAGAAAGCATGAAAAGAAAAGGCTTCAAAAAACTTACTGGACCACCAGAGGATTGGCTAAAAGCTTTTACTTCTATGGACTGGGGATTCAGAGAAAAAGATAGACTAAAAAAGGAATGGGAAAAAATTCAGCAAGGAGATATTTTCATTTTTCATTCAATGAAGCCGGAACATATGCAAATGAATGTGGAAACAGGAATTATAGGTGTGGGAGTGATAAAAGAGAAAAAGTTAGGAATAGATGAAGAATCGTTTTATGAACCAAAAGACCTTAGGCCTTTAAGAATAGTATTTGGCGAAATGTGGTGGTTTGGAGATTATGCTAAAATTTCTAAAATAAAGTTTCCAGAAAAAGCCAAAAAAGAAGATCTATTATTTAGAGAAATATATTATCTACTAAAGAACTGCATAACATTTCACGAAATGAAACAGCTGGGTTTTACAATTTCTACACAAGGAGCAATACAGAACGTAGGTAAAGATAAACAAGAAAAATTGTTAGAATTAATAACACCAAGGTTAAAAGAACCAATTATAAACGTAAAGTAAGTTTTTCTCCTATCCTTAAATATACAATTAAAGTTTAAAGAATATTTAGTTTTTATTGATATTTTTACTAAATCAAAGAATTAAATCTAGTATTAGATTACTTTTTTAATAAGAAAAATAAGTCTTTCCTAGTAAGTTAATAGATTATTTTAATGAAACGCTTATTATATTGAATTTTATATTATTTACTTATGTTTAAGTATGTATTTGGTCCTGTTCCTTCAAGAAGATTCGGTAGATCTTTAGGTGTAAATGTAGTTCCTCTAAAATATTGTAATTGGAATTGTGTATATTGTCAATTAGGTAGAACTTCGTATTTTATTAATGAAGAACAAGAATTTTTTTCGTATGTTGAGATAGAGAAAGAAATAGAAGAAGCAACTAAAATTTATGAATATGATTATTTGACTTTTATAGGTGATGGAGAACCTACTCTTTATAAAGATTTAGATAAGCTAATAGAATTTGGAAAGAAAATTCAAGATAAAAAAGTGGCTGTTTTTACTAATGGTGCTAGATTAAAATTTGATCATGTTAGAAGCTACATGAGTCTAGCTGATGTAGTTAAAGTAAGCATTGATGCTGGCGATGAAAGAACTTTTAGAATAGTTGATAGGCCATATCGTGATATAAAATTCCAAGACTTAATAGATGGAATAAAGAAATTTAGAGAAAAATTTAACGGAGAAATTTGGGCAGAAGTAATGCTAGTAAAAAAGGTTAATGATAATGATGTAGAGTTAGAGAATATTGGAAAAGCTCTTAGTTATGTTTCTCCAGATAAGGTTCACGTGATGGTTCCTACTAGGCCTCCTGCAGAATCATGGGCTTTATCTCCTAGCTCAGAAAATATTATAAAAGCTGCGAATATATTTTCCAAATATATAGATAAAAATAAGATTTACGTTATAGATTATATTGAAAGAGGACAGTTTTACGTAGATAAAAGTTCTCCTAAAGAAGGTATTCTCAATATCTTAAAAATTCAACCTATGACTGAGGAAGAAGTACTCAATTTATGTAAAGTATATAATATTAGTATAGATGACATATTAAGCACTGTTAAAGAAGTAGTCTTTAATGGAGTCAAATACTACGTATATTGATTTAAGCAGAGGTTTTCCAGATCCTAAAATTTTTCCTAGTCAAGAAATAAAGGAAATACTTAAGGAAACAGATTATTATTCTATAGTGAATACTGAAGATAAAATAGAAGGAATAGATGATGCAATATATTATTTACAAAAAATTAGAGGTGTTAATTTTGATTTCAATTTAGCTACATCTGCGATGGAAATTATAAACGACGTTATTTCAAATGCACAATCCATAGGATGTGAAGAGCCTACTCATGATGGAGTAATAAAGAATCCTAAAATAGTAGCTCATGAAGGTTTAGTAGCTGATGGTAAATGGGATTTGAGCGAGAAATATTTTTATTTTTCTATAGTTAATAACCCTACTGGTGTAGTAATTAAAAATAACGAGTTAAAACGATTTTTGGAAGATGTAAAGAATAAAGGAGTAAAGATAATACTCGACGATGTATATGGATATTTTTCTGAAACAAAAGCATTTTTTAATGAAAACGTAATATATGTAAGTAGTCTAAGTAGAATTTTAGGTCCTGGCATAAGATTAGCTTTTACAAATGTTAAGACTAAGTCTAAGCCTTCTACTATTTCTCAATATATAGTGAAAAGACTATACGAAATGGGCGTTCTTCAAAGAGTAATAGATTCTGAAAGATATATTTATTCAACTAGACTCAAAAAAGTATCAGAATTTTTTGAGAAATATCTTTTCAGAAAGCCTGAAGGCGGTGTTTCGTTACTTTTGACATTACCAAAAGATAAATTTAAGGCTAAAGTAGCTGACGGCTCTAGATATTTTAGGAAAAAGCTTAGTCTAACAAGAATTACTATAAGTAGATACGAAATATCAGATATTATACAAAGTGTAAAAATATAGTAATGAAAGCTATTTCCTGCAAATATATTAGATATATTGGCTTGTAACTAACTTAATGAAGAAATTGGGTCTTCATCCTTTATCTGTCAGTGATTGTTAATTAAAAAGCAAATTAGTATAGTTTTAGTCTCCTATAACTAGATCGTCTAGCCTGATTCTATTTTTCTCAATTAGGTAATTGAAATAAATCTCATTAACGAATATTTTAGCAAATCTTAATTCTCCGAAACCTAAGCTAGCACCTTTTTTCTCTTTAAGTTTGAAATTAATTATCTCGTGCTTGTAGCTTAAAGAAAGGAGTAAATCTTCATGCGAGTTTATAAAAGTAGGATCCATTAAATTTTCTTTAGGCTTGACTATGGCAAAACTACCACAATTTAATGTTACTATCCCTTTTCCTATATATTTAGAGAATGGTACCATTTTCTGAATTATTGTGATATACTTGACCCCTAGTTTTCCTCTATATTTTAGAATTTCTCCATATACTTTTGCTGGTGCTAAATTGGCAATTTTACCAAATGCTCTCATTCCTTTAATAAACCAGTCTTTGGGATTTATAATTAAAACATTATAGGTATGATAATCTGATTTAGATGCCATAACTAATTCAACATTAGATACAGTAGAAAGTTCATCTTTAAGTTTCTCAATACTTTCTATCCTTATTATATCATCGTTTGATATAACAATCCATCTAGGTTTATACTTAATAGCTTCTTTTATTCCTGCATTTACGCTTCGTGCATAATTGAATAATGGTCCATTACTTTCTACGAAAATTATTTGGAGTCCTTTATATAATTTTTTAACATGAGAAGCAAATTCTCCAAAAGCGTTTGCTGTAGGTATCACGACCACAATTTCTTTATCTCCTTCTACTTCTACAAATTTCATTTCTGCGGAAGGTCTACTATTCATCCAATTTAATATATCGTCTTTGCTCGCTTTCGAATAAAGAGTGTATAGTTCTTTAATTGAACCTCTATATAATTTTTCTATTTCTTCAGAGTTCATTTTCTATCCTTTTCGATACTATTATGGAAGATAATGTTACCATTGGTACCCCTATACCTGGTTGTGTATATTGACCTACATAATATAGATTCTTCAATTTTCTATGTTTCATTGGAGGTCTAAAGGGCCCTGTTTGATTTAAAGTATGTGCTAATCCAAATGCAGTACCTCTATACGCATTATAGTCTGTTTTAAAGTCTGATGGTGTGTAGATTCTCTGATACTTTATTTTAAACTGAGTTTTAGTTTTTTCTAAGAAATCATTTATTGATGCTCTAACTAATTTTTCAGCATCTTCTCTATTTATTTCTATTGGGGATATTGGAATTAAGAATACTAAATCTTTTCCTTCTAATTCTCTATCCGTAGCTTTTCTATAACTAACGTAATATGACATGTTTTTTGGATCTGGTAAATTTCCTTCTAATATTGAATTAAAATGATTTTTCCAGTCTCCGTTAATAACTACAGTATGATGAGGATAGTCTACTTCTCCTTCAACTCCTAAATAACCTAATATTGCTGAAGGAGCCAGTCTCTTTTTACTCCAATTATTTCTATACTCATAAGGTAAAAGAGAATCAGCATAAATATAGTCCATATTAATAATAAACAAATCTCCATTGAAGCATTGATCTTTTACTCCAACGCACTCTACTTTATTCTCATTATTTATTTTTATTTTATCAACTGGAGAATTAAATTTAAACTCTATTCCAACTTTTTTGCATATCTCAAATAAATTTTTTACATATCCAGAAAATCCATTTTTTGGGTAAAAAACGCCCTCTCCAAATACAGAATAGTTTACCATTGAATATATAGAAGGTATGTCGTAGGGAGAGCCTCCTAAAAATACAGAGGAAAAACCCATTAGCTTTTGCATTATATCAGTTTTAAAATATTTTCTATTAAAATTTTCTAAATTAAGGAAAATAGGGAATTTATTCAGATTTGAAATCAAATCCTTGTCTAAGAAGTCTGTAAACTTTAACTCTTTATAAAGGAATTTTTTCAAGGATAATTCATAAAGTAATTTAGTATCCTGAAGATATTCATCAAACGCTTTATCTTCGGGTATTTCCTCATCTGTTATTGATTCAACAAAGCCTTGCATATCCCTAATAAGCCTTAGTTTTGGTTTAACTTCAATAGTAGGATAAGTAGACTCTCCAATTTCTTTAAAAAAGTCATTAAAAATCTCTGGCATTAAATACCAAGATGGACCCATATCAAATGAAAATATATCATTATTAAATGATCTAGCTCTACCTCCCGGCTGATCTAACTTTTCTATAACTAAAACTTCAATCCCTTTTTTAGCTAAGAGTAAAGCTGTTGACATTCCGCCTATTCCTGCACCTACTACTATTGCTTTCAATTTTTCTCCTCCTGATTTTTAGGAATTTTATCAATACCTTTTATTGCTATTAAGAATCCCCAATTTCCTTTACCTTCACTATGATGAACGTCATGAGTTAAAATTAGAGTTCTAAATGGTTCGTGTCTCAATCCCCAAGATCTTAAGTGTAAATGTCTATTGTGAATAATCATATCATGAATAAAGAAGTAAGCTATTCCATACCCCGTCATTCCAAGACCTATAGATAGGAAGACGTAATTACTTGAGAATAATCCCTTAAATATTAATATTATAGCAATTATAGCGAATATTAATCCGAATAAGTCATTTTTCTCTAGTTCTTTCTGTTCATTTTTGTGGTGGTCTTCATGTAATTTCCAAAGAAAGCCATGCATTAAGTATTTATGCATTATTCTTGCTAAAAATTCCATTCCTATGAATGATGCAAAAAATACACTAGCAAAAATCACGTATTGTAACATAAGATATTAACTAGGAGGAATCTCTATAAATATGTGTAAGAAAATTTTTATCATTTGGACGTTAAGGAATTCTCTGTTTTTATTTTCGCAGATCACTTCTAAAGTCTTATTAAAGAGTGTTAAAATAATTCTTGCACATTGTTTTATCCATATAACTACTTTTTGATTTTGAGTGAGATGAATAATTATCTTCTGCAGATTTTCAAGAAAGGTAGTATAACTTATTATAACAGTTCTATTCTATTTCCTCCCAAAATTAGGGAGGATGTTACAAAGCTTTATGCATTTGTAAGAGTTTTTGATGATTTAGTTGATTCGATACCACCTAAGGTCAAAGAATTTTATGAGCTAAGAAAAATGTATGAGATCGAAAGTAAAGGAATAAATACTAATAATTTAGTTTTGAAAAACTTTGTTGAATTAAAAATTAGAAAAGATTTTAAAGAAGAATGGGTAGACGCTTTTTTAGATGCTATGGAAAGCGACATCTATAAGCATTATTACTATACTATTAATGAAACTATTAGATATATGTATGGTTCAGCAGAAGTAGTAGGCTTATTCATGTTAAAGATATTAAATTTACCTGATGAAGCATCGTATTATGCTAGATTATTAGGTAGAAGTATGCAATATTTGAACTTTATAAGAGATGTAAAGGAAGATATTCAATTAGGAAGACAATATTTACCTGTCGAGGAAATGAAAGAATTAGGATTAAATAGTCTTGAAGAATGTAATGAAGCATTTAAAGAATATATGAGATATCAGATAAATAGATACATGGAATATCAGAAAGAAGCAGAAATTGGATTTAAGTACATTCCTTCAAGATTTTTAATTCCAATAAAGACTGCTTCTGATATGTATAAATGGACAAGTTATGTAATTAAGAAAGATCCTTGTGTTGTTTTACATGTAAAAGTAAGACCAAAAAAACAAAAAGTATTCCTATATGGTATAAAAAACGCCATAGGTGTTAACATATGGAGATCCCTTTCCTTTTTCCTAGGTATGCATACTTAGAAATCGATTCCCTTATTTTCTTTCCTACATTAATAATATCATTATTATTCCTTAGAGGGAAAAGAGACTATAAGGCTTTGATTAAATCAATTCTCATAGTTTCTCCTCTTTATTTAGCTTGGGATTTTATAGCTACATGGAAAGATTCATGGAGTTTTAATCCTAAATATGTATTAGGTTTATACGTTATAGATTTGCCTATAGAGGAAGTAATATTCTTTTTTGTTACTCCCTTTGCTACACTTCTAATTTATGATTTTTTAAAATCATATAGTTTAAAATTAAATAATCATGTAAATGTTACTAGAAAATATAAGCAAATCATATTTCTAATTTCTATAATATTAATTGCTTTAGGTATTATTATATTACCAAATTATTCATATATGGGCATGGATTTAATTTATTTGTCTGCATCGCTATTAACTTCTTTAGTAGTTTATTCCAAGTTACTGCTTTCAAAAATATTTTGGGAATTTATTTTATTAAGCTACATACCATTTTTTGTATTTGATTTTTTCTTAACATCCCTACCTATAGTTATATATGGTGACAAAAGCATAATAGGTATAAGAGTAATAACTATTCCAATAGAGGATTTCATTTACTCCTTTTCCATGCTAACATTTTACATCACATTTTATGAACATTTTAGAAACTGTAATAATTACGAAAATTCCAATTAGGATTTTAGTTTATGTTCTAAAAATGACATTAGATTATCTATAGTAAGGGAAAAATGAAGAGAAAAATTGGAAAATCTCTTTTTATGATTTAGTAAACTATATTTATATTCTTATAATCTTATGAGGAACGAATTACTTCTAATTTATTGCATAATAGATATATATTGAAAAGATAATACCAATCGCAATACCTATTTTTAAGTTTAAATATAATCGATCCTTATTACTATTATGCTAGAAAAAGTCAGATACGACTTACCTCAAGACGAAATCCCTACAGAATGGTACAATATTTTACCAGACTTACCGGAACCTTTACCTCCTCCTAAGGATGAATCTGGAAAATCTTTTGAAATACTAAAACAAGCACTACCATCAAAAGATCTTGAATATGAATTTAGTCAAGAAAGATATATTAAAATTCCAGAAGAAGTATTACAAAGATATCTTCAAATAGGAAGGCCTACTCCAATAATTAGGGCAAGAAAGCTAGAAGAATATCTTGGAGGCCATTTAAAGATTTTTATGAAAATGGAAAGTCACACTTATACTGGTTCACATAAGATAAATAGTGCGTTAGCTCACGCTTACTTCGCTTTGCAAGATAACGCAAAATTCGTTTCTACAGAAACAGGAGCTGGACAATGGGGTTCAGCTGTAGCTTTAGCAGCTGCCCTATTTCATATACCTGCTCACGTTTTCATGGTGAAGACTAGCTATTATGCTAAACCTTATAGGAGATACTTAGTTCAAATGTATGGAGCGCAAATACATCCTAGTCCATCAGAATTTACTAGATATGGTAAAGAAGTCTTACAAAAAGATCCCAATACACCTGGTTCCTTAGGAATAGCTATAACTGAAGCTGTAACTTATGCATTAGAAAACGGTGGAAAATATTTAGTAGGTAGTGTAGTTAATGCTGATATTTTGTATAAGACAATAGCTGGAATGGAAGCTAAAAAGCAAATGGAAATGATAGGAGAAGATCCGGATTATATTATAGGGGTAGTAGGTGGCGGATCAAATTATGCTGCCTTGGCTTATCCATTTTTAGGAGAAGAATTAAGGAAAGGAAAAGTTAGGAGAAAATACATTGCTTCCGGAGCTATTGAGGTACCTAAAATGACTCAAGGAGTTTATAGATACGATTATCCAGATACTGGCAAAGTCCTTCCTTTATTGAAGATGTATACTATAGGATCAGATTTTATTCCTCCACCCGTTTATGCAGGAGGACTTAGATACCATGCAGTAGCTCCTACATTATCTTTACTTATGAATAAAGGAATAGTAGAGGCAAGGGATTATCATCAAGAAGAAGCGTTTAAATGGGCAAAATTATTCTCTGAGGTTGAAGGTTGGGTTCCAGCTCCAGAAACTAGCCACGCTTTAGCGATTTTAGGAGAATTGAATGAGGAAGCCAAGAAATCTGGCGAAAAGAAGACTGTACTAATTAGCTTTTCTGGACACGGATTACTAGATCTAGGAAACTATGCAGATGTACTAGGATTTGATAAGAAATAAAATTTCATATAATTCACTTTTATATCTTTGATTTTTATTTTTTCCTATGAGAAGGATTTCCTTGGAAGAATATTTTTTAAATTATCTCCCTAAATTAGGTGAAAATGAATTATATATGTTCTACTTAATTTCAAGAGATAGAGAAGCAAAGAAAAAATTAGGATTTTCAATAGATAAAATACTTTTTAAAGTCAAGGAAAAATCAGAGCCGTTGAAAGCAATTAATATTTTAATTAGTTTAAGAGAACATCCAGAAATTTTTAAAGTAAGAGGGATCAAAGTTGAAAAATATTGGATTAAAATAATGCATGTTCTAAATCCAATAAATTATGCAAAGGCTTCACAAAAAGCAGTAGCCAGATATATAGAACAATGTAAAACAAGTCCAGATATTGAGAAATTTTACGAGTCTGAGCTAGCTAGAAACGTAGATTTTAAAATATTCATGATTGATATTGATGAAAAGAACCCTAGTATTATAGATTCATTGAAGAATATTAAACCAAGGCTCGTTATTACCACTAGGAGAGGATTTCATGTTCATGTTTGGAAAGAAGATATTGAAAATCCTAAAGAACTATTCAAACTGAAAAATGTAGAAATAAAAACAAGAAATTCTATAGAATATGTTCCTGGAATAGAACAAGGAAACTTTAAAGCTGAGGCATATCTTATAAACGATGTAGAAGAGATAAAACAATTAATATAGTCAAAATTTCATGTTTATAATAATTAAGTCATAGCTGTTCATAAGTTTTCAGTTACTCAATATGATCTTAATCTTTATTGTTCAGATTTTTTCGGAACCGCTAATGAGTATTAAAGACTTTTTAAAATACTAAATTTTAACCAATAGCATATATGTGGACAATTCTTATTATTATCTTTCTCGTTAATACTATACATGGGTAGACATTTTACTATATTAGTCTTGGTAACTATTGTAATTACTATAGCACTCTTAAGTTCTGTCTTAAATTCTCAAGTCAATGAACATATACATGACAAAAATTCATTCCACTTTGTAACACATAGTATTTCTAGGAATAAAGCTAATATAGCTTGGCATATTAGAAACTCAGTTGAATCTGCTTATAGAGATCATGATTCTATACTTAATAAACCCAGTGAAAAAAATTATATGTACAGTAAATTTCTGAATGTTTCATTTTCCTATAAAGTGATAGGGCAGAATTTACCAGAAACTCCAAAAATAGTTTTAGAATTTCCTAATGGCACAGGTATTATTTTAACGTTTAGTCAGAATCTTACACTTAAAGTACCTTATAATACAGAATATTATATTCAAAACATTATATGTCTTGGTAATGTAAGATGGGATACTAATAATATCACTTTTGGAAATATTACTACATCAGAAAATATTCCAATTATATATTATGAACAAGATTTAGTTACATTTAATTATACTGCACAAGGTACAGGATTTTCTCCACCACTAGTTACTTACTATTACTTTGGAAGTTTAGCTTTCGCTAGAACTCCTGCCACAGTATGGGTAGATTATAATTCCTCTTACTCATTTCCTAGTATAATTTCAACTTCCAATTCTGAAGAAAGATGGATAACTTCAGAAAATACTGGAATAATAAAATCGCCGACAAAAATAACCGTATACTACGAGAAGCAATACTATATTTCAGTTTCGTCAAGTATACCTGTTTTTGCTTTGGTTAATAGTGTTAATACTACTTTTTCTAGTGGTTGGTATGATGAAGGTACTTCTATTCAGATTGAGAATATTACGCAGTATTATAATTCTACTGTGAGAAGCGTAATTACATCAATATCGCCATCTTCATCTTTTATAGTAAATTCCTCGGAAACTATCAAGATAAATAGTGTAATTCAATATTATATTTCTGTTGTAATTTTTAAAAGTATATTTTCTAATATAGACATTGAATATAATATATATAGCACAGCTATTAATCAACCTGTATCTAGTATATTTCCTGGTCTGGAAAATACTAACTATACTGTTTTTGCTTTGGTTAATGGTGTTAATACTACTTTTTCTAGTGGTTGGTATGATGAAGGTACTTCTATTCAGATTGAGAATATTACGCAGTATTATAATTCTACTGTGAGAAGCGTAATTACATCAATTAGTGTAATTCCTTCAATGCATATAAATTATCTTATGCTATCTATACCATATAATGGTTCTAAATTTACAGTAAATGGGTCAGTAACTGTGTTAATATATACATTAACTCAATATTTGATAACGTTTCATTCTCCTTATGGAGTATCAGCATCAATAATAACACCCTCTGGCAAAACAAATGAAATTTTTATTCCTAATGGTACATCATCTATATGGGTTACTCCTAACTCTATTATAGACATTAATAGAATATCCCATATTTATATTAATATTAGTACTATTCCTAAATTTTTCGGTATAATTTTTCTACATAATGTTACCCAGATACCGTCGGAGAGAATTTTTGTAATTTCTGTAAACCCTGCTTTTAATATATCCGTTACGTCTCCATTAAATGTTTCAGTTAATGAGGTTCTACAGTTCTATGTAAATGTTACGTCCAAAATACCTATTAAAGCAATTATAAATGGAAAAGAAACTTACTTGAACTCTTCTTGGTATAATGATAGTACGAGAATATTTATATTGACTCAGTATCAAATAAGTCCTACAGAGAGATATGTTATAGCATCTTATCAACTCTCATATTTAGTGAATAAACCGCTTAATATTGTCATTAAAATAGAAAAGCAATATCTAGTTACTATAAACGGCGTATCGAAATGGTATAATGCTGGAAGTAGTATTTACTTAAGTGCTAAACTTCCTTTCTATGAGAGTGGAGAGTTCGAAGGCACGTATAAAGTTCCAGTAAACTCTTTTATCACGGTAAATCGTAGTATAACTGAGAATTTAGTAACATCACTTAATTTTGTAATATTAGGAGGAATAATAGGAATATTATTAATAACGATTACACTTAGCTTATTACTGATATTATCTGGAAAAAAATAAAATAGAGTTTTTATATTCTATTTTTCACTTTTAAAATATATTTTTCTATCGCTTCAGATTTTGGTCTAATGGAGAGAATCATTTTAGACAGTATAGCAGAATACGATACCCCTAAACTCGTTATTGCTACAAAAGCTAAGAACGACATAGTAACCATGGAAGGTAAGAATAATTGAGGGAATAAAACTTCTCTCCTTATTAATCCAGAATATCCATCATACATCATTAGAATAGCTAATGCAGTAGATGATAATTCCCATCCTATTATACCTGATAATACTAATTTGTCTATTTTTTTATTATCTCCATTTTCCCCTATAACTAAAAGGTAAAACGCTAAAGTAAAGCCAGGTATTAGGAAATCCCAAACTATTGAATGAAAACTTCCTACAACATAGTACGTATTATGTAAGAAAGGATCAATAGTATTAAATGGTAAAACAAATGAAAATGATGAAGCTAAAAATCCTATCAAACATACAATGCCTAAAACCTTTGTAAAACTAAACATTCTTTCGTAAAATAAAGGAATTACTAGATTTAAGAATATTATTCCAAGAAATCCTGAAAGTATTATGCTACAAAAATCAGAAAATTCTCTAAGATAAATACTAATTGGCCAAGTTTGTAAATGATTAGCAAAGATTGCGAAAGGCAATATGCTAACGGGATATTTAGACCAATTAATCCATTTTAAGCTAAATGGCTTCATAATGTAAGTTAAAACTCCTAGGATTCCAATTGTAAGATAATAAGTTGACGGCGAAGCATATTCCCAAAATAGTGATGTCAGTAAGATGGCTGAAAATTTCAATTTTATTAGAACATGTAGAATGTAAAGTATAGAAACACTACTTAAGAATGGTACTGAAAATACAATTAAGATCAATGATATTAAAGGAAATATATAAGCGATATTTTTCAAATTATTTTCCATTTTTAGGAGCAAGTAAATTCCAGCTATTTCTACACTTAACGATTCTATTAGAATTCCTAGATAGCTTATCCAAAAATATTTTCCATAAATTCCTATAAAATTGAAAGATTGGGTGCTTAAGGGATATAACATATACCATCCTATAATTGGACCGCCTAAGAAATACATTATTAAGCCTAAATTTGTAAAGACTGAAGAAAATAGCAATAAATGAAATGACAATTTTGTCTGACTTCTCTCCAAGAAGAAAAGTATTATAGCTAATGTAGAAAATTGAATAAAAGCTATCATACCAGAATCTCCATGTAGAGTTAAAAAGAAGTAATAGATTTCATCAAATTTTATTGATCCTTCATTTGTCAAATAAGTTCTAATATTCATAGCTCCAATGCCTGTAATCCCTAGCCATACTAATGCTAAAAGGAAGTACAGTGTAGATACTCTTATTTTAGGCATTATTTATCACCATAAAAGTATATATTATTATATCTTTATACATAAAAGTATATACAAGTTTATCATTTAAAGACTTTTTTATTGTTTATTTCTCATAATACATTATATTCTTGAAAAATAGTTAGAACTTACTTATAACACTTTAAAAGTTAAATAAACAAATATAAGTTCTCATTTTACTTTAATAAAAAAACTCATAGATAAGAAATAATTAAGAAAAATATTACGACTGAGCGTTTTCAGTTATTTTTACTTTGTTAGGAAAATATTTCAAGAATTTTTTAATTTTTGGATCTATTACCAGTTTACAATAAGGATAATTTCTATGTTTATCATAAAAATTATGATGATAGTCCTCGGCTTCATAAAATGCTTCAAAAGGTTTTAATTCAGTTACAACTTTTTTGCCTAATTCTTTTTCTACTTCTTTAATCATCTCTTCAGCAATTTTTCTTTGCTCTTCATTGTGATAAAGTATTATTGATCTATATTGTGTACCTACATCATTTCCTTGTCTATTTAGAGTAGTTGGATCATGAATAGCAAAAAATATTTCTAAGATTTCTTTATAAGAAATTATTGAAGGATCAAATGTTATTTGTACAACTTCTGCATGTCCAGTCTTATCCGTGCATACATCTTCGTATGTAGGATTTGGAACGTGACCACCAGAATATCCAGGTTTTACGCTAATTACTCCTTTAACTCTAGAATATACTGCTTCCGTACACCAGAAGCATCCTCCACCTAAAGTAGCTAATTCCATGAATAGTATTAGATTTTACTCATTTTTTAACTTATGATAAATAACGTTGAACTAATATAAGTACATTAACCTCTACTATAAAGAAAATCTCATCAATAATCTCAATAGTTTTCCTTAATTATTATACTTTTATGATTATTAGCATCAAAAACAGATTATTATGAAAGTATAGTGTATCATTATAACAAAATTTTAGTACTTCACCCCCAGAATATATATACAGGGGCTGAAGTTGTTATTTGATGAAAGACCTAAAACAAAAAGAGAAGACCTATTCGATAGGGAGAATGAATTAAATGGACTTCTTACGAACATATATAGACCGTTAATTGTTCTTTCCGGCGTAAGAAGAATTGGTAAAACTTCTCTTCTCTTAGTTGCGTTAAATGAAAGTAAACTTCCATTCATTTTAATAGATGCTAGAAAGCTAAAAGATAATTATGGATGGAAGGATATATACGAGTTATTCTCTCAAGCTTTGTCTTCCTCCCTAGATAAAATAGCTGATATTATAAGAAATATTAGGGGTGTAAGTATTTTAGGAACATCAGTGGAACTTTCATGGAAGGGAAAAAATTACGTTTCTTTGGCTGATCTTTTCGATCATTTGAATCAGAAGAGAATTATAATAGCTATTGATGAAGCTCAAAGGTTAAGAGGGCCTTTATCAAGAGAAGTTAAGGAGGCTATTGCGCATGCTTATGACTATGATAGAAATTTAACTTTCATTTTAACTGGATCAGAAGTTGGATTATTATATGACTTAATAGGAATAGAAAATGATAAATCTCCTCTTTATGGTAGATATTTTTATGAAATAAAACTTGATAGATTTTCAAAGGAAAAAGGAATAGAGTTTTTGAAAAAAGGATTTGAAGAGAACAAGAAAGAAGCCAATGAAAGCACAATAGAAGAAATTATAAATTTCTTTGATGGAATCCCAGGCTGGTTAACCTTAGCTGGTAACTATATTATTTCAGGAAAGAGCATAGAGGAAGTTAAGGAAATTAGCATAAGAATAGCTGTTAATGAGATTTCAAACCTAATTGAAAGTAAAAGAAATGTTTCAGAAATTGTAGCTAAAAGATATAAGAATACATTAAAATGTATTTCTGAAGGAAACAATTCTTGGACTAAGTTATATGATTGTCTTAGTAAAAGAGAGAATTCAACATTATCATCTAGTACCTTAAGTAATATTTTGCAACAACTTGAAAATATGAGTATAATTTACAATTATGACTTTTTAGATCCAGTTTATAAAGAGGCTGTTAAAAGGTTATAGGTATAAATTGACTTTTTATTTCAATAACTTTAAAACTAATAATAAAAATGCTATTATATTTTTAATTATCTATATAAATTTATTAAGAACAAATCATGAAAACCAAGGTAGAAAAAATTAAACACATTTCTTTTGAATTATAAAGCAAAGTTGAACAAATCTACTTCTTCCTTTTAACTCATAAAAACTTAATTCAATAAGTAAGAAAAGAAAAATTGTTTCTAGCATTACTGATTCTTATTCATTCTTGTCTCTTCCTAAAATTTTATAGAGTGATTCTTCCGATTTAGATAATTTACTTTCAGTATATATATTCCATAGTCTATTTAATACTGGTTTGCCAGCAATCTGTTCTAAACTCCATTCCTTAGCAAATTCTCCATTCCATATTTTTTCTGCCTCATCTTCAGTAATCCTTCTCAGAATATCATAGTACTTTTCCGCTCTACTAAATTGTCCATATTGGCTTGTGGTAGAGTGAAATTTCATTTGTTTAAATATTCCTACATCTGCCATAGCTCTTGCTATTTCAGCCAATTCTCCAGACGCGTAAAGTTCTAATATAGCAGCTTCTGGTGACGCACCATATTTTTCAGTAACAATATCAAAGTATGCCTTTATAGATGCTACAAGAATAGGAGCCCATGTATGTTCACTCAATAAATCTAATAGAGCCTCTTCTTCAAAAGACGACTTAACTGCTATTCCACCAGGTTTTCCTATTGCTCCTATACCTACTGCTAAAGCTTTAGCATATTCCCAAGCTTTACCAGAATAATCGTTTTTAACTCCTAGAAAAACTGGATATCCTTTTCCTTGCTTGTGAAGTAGTAATTCTCCTTCTCCTATCATCCTTGGAGCAACCATTATTACATCAGAAGTTTTTGGTGGAGAAATAAAACCAAAAGCAACATTGTAACCAGAGGCAAAATCTAAAATTAAGCCCTCCTTTTTATTTACTATACTTTCGACAGATTTGTAAACTTCTGGAGCAACTTCATCAGGAATTAGCATTAAAACTAAGTCTGCTCTTTCAAAAGCTTCTGGTATATCATAAACCTTAAAGCCATCTTTTTCAGCTTTCTTTGCATACTCGTCTCTAATATTTCCAACAATTACGTTTAGTCCATTATCTTTCATTATTGTTGCTTGAGCTGATCCTTGATTCCCATATCCTATTACAGCTATATCTTTATTTTTTAATATTGACAAATCGCCTTCTGTAATTAACTTTTCCATAAAAATAATATAGGGTTCAAAATTAAAAAAGAGAAACCTATCTTGTAAGGTTATGTTTCACCATAGAATTCCTTTAGTACTGTTTCCAAGGATTTTCCCTGCGATTTAGGTCCATATAATCCTCCTATTATTGCTGCTGCAATGAAGAACGCAGTGAATATTGCAGCTATAGCTGAATAGCCTATTATACTAAGTATTGTTGGTACAAATAAGCTCCATACGCCTATAGCAAATCTCATTGAAGCCCATGTTATTCCTTGGGCGGTATTTCTTATTTCAGTAGGAAATAGCTCTACTGACCACATCCTCGTTATAGGCCATAATCCGATACCTTGTCCAAAACCGAATAGAATAACGTTAGCAGCTGCAACTGCTAAAATTTTGAAAGGAAGTGTTATTGGTATAGCAAATGAAACTGCACATACTAAAGCGGAAATAGCATAAAGAATTCTTCTGCTTATTTTATCTGAGAATGGCATAGTTATAGCTAATATTCCTATAATTGCAGTAGCAAACCATCCTATATCTACTACATCTCCCAGAACAACACTTTTACTGCCTAAATCTTCTACGAAGAAAGGTAAGAAGAATCCAAATGTGCCTGCAGGTACTCCCCATAGAATATAAATAGGTATAATGAAAGCAAATCCTTTAAGTAGCCTAGAGATAGATATCTTACTAGAAGTTACATTCGCAGTATTTACATTTGAAGTATTCATAGAACTAGACGGAATAGGTTGTGAATTTGAAGATTGAGAATCTTTGTCTATGCTAGTAGGCGAAACTCCTAGTTTTTCCATTGCTTTCTTTACTTCAGTTTCTTTTCCTTTTACTGCAGACCATCTAGGTGACTCTATCATACCTCTTCTTAATATCCATGTTACTGCAGCCACTAGAGCCAAGCTTCCGAATAATACTCTAAATGAGTTTACTCCTAGAGGCGAAGTAGCTATTCCCAAGATTAGAATAACTATAGGTCCAATATACCAAAAAATATTAGTAAAAGACATTAATTTGCCTCTACCTACTTTTGGAGCGTATTCGGCTATCAACGACCAAGATGTAGGAACGTCAATACCTACTGCAAGTCCTATTAATATATAACCAGGAATTAGCATAAATATATTAGTACTAGCTGTGACTATTATTGCACCTATAAGTAAAATTATCAAGTCGTAAGTGTATATTGCTTTTCTCCCAAATCTGTCTCCTAAAGGTCCAGCTATTAAAGCTCCTATAAATGCTCCAAATGCATTAGGTCCTAATGCTGCTATAAGTCCTTGAACTAACGAAGCTAAATGGAAATATGTAATCCAGAAAGTTAGAGATGCTCCACCAGCTACTATTGATCCAGCATCTAGATAATCTCCCATTGCAGCTAATATTGTCCATCTATAGTGTATTCCCTTTATAGGTGAATTATCGAAAGGCGAAAAATCTTTACTCATAACAGTAACTCATTCTCTATATTTTTATTATCACATCCTTACAAGTAAGGATTGTTTAAATAGTATCTAATATTTCATATACTAAAATGTAAAACGTACTTATTTTTTAATTTATCTTAATTCTTTAAAACATTATATTATATGGTATAGATAACGCAAATTTTAAATTTCATATTTTATTCCAAATCCTTTTTCTTCATTTAGTCTAAAATATCCATTAATTGGTTTTGGAGGATTTAATACCTTATCTTCTAGCCACCTATATTTAGTCAGATATTCTGCAATTGGAGCTACACTTTCAGGCTCAGAAATTATAAAATGCAAATTGTAAATATTAGATGTATGAGGTATTACAATAGCTCCATAAGCTTCAGCTAATCCCGCAATCTTTTTCATTGGAGTAATTCCTCCAACCCATAATGCATCAGGCTGTAATATTCTAACTCCAGAATCTAAAAGCCTCTTGAAATCATAAATGTGATAATGATGCTCGCCAGCGGATATGGGTATATCAGTTTTTCTCGTTAGATATTTATATGATTCAAAATCATCTGGCAATAATGGTTCTTCTATCCAGCTCATTTCGTATTTTTCCAATTTTTTAAGCATTTTCAATGCAAAATGTAAATTCCAAGACATCCATGCGTCTCCAGCCAAATCTACGGAATAACCTATACTGTCTCTAATTATCTTGACTAAGTCAACATTTTTATCTACACCCAGAGGATCTGAAGGACCACAGCAGAATCTCATCTTCATTGCAGTATAGCCTTGATCTATGTAACTTTTAGCTTCATTCTCTAAAGCTTCCTTATTTGTAGGATGTAGGTGACTAGCGTAAGCTCTAATCTTATCTCTAGTTTTTCCTCCTAATAATTCATAAACTGGTATTCCGAGAAATTTAGCGTAAGCATCGTACATTAGAAGATTAATAGCACTTATTCCATGAAGTACTATGCCTGCTCTACCTATAGGTAAAGTATATCTATATAGTAAATCCCATGCCATATTTATTTTAGAAAGATCTATCCCTTGAACTACATTAGCTAATTGACTAACAACTAAATTACACACTTCTTCAGAAGTTTCCACTATAGACGAGATTTCCTCATTTTCGGTTTCTAATTTCAAAAAACAGATCTTATCCATAAAAGCTGATTGAAAAGGATTAAACGTACCTAAATACTCATTATAATAATCAGTTGGTTTTGCATATGGAAAGTTTTCTCTTAAGACATGTTCTGTTTTGATGACGTTTATTTTACTGATTTTCATGAGATCATATTTTATAATCAAAAAATTTAATTACATAACCATACTTGTCCACTATCTGATTCTATTATAAAATAAGTTGTTTTCTCTTAAATTTTTGGAAAATATTCCATATATCTATTTATATTTTCTGGATCATAGGCAGGAATTACAATATTACATTCGTTTTGCATGTATTTATAAGATTCTATACATTCGTATACATTTTCTGCTATACCTATTGGTATGTTTTGCTCATAGTTAGCCATAAGAAACGCTGAGTCACTAATGCAAATTTTCTTATTATTGTAGTATAATTTAATTAACATAGAGCTTCTGTGATGACATCCTATCCATTTAACGTAAATATCATCTATCACTTTTTGATTTTCAACTAATTTAATTCTATTCCATGCTTCTTCAAACAAATAATTCCTAATAATTTTTGGAAAATATATATCTCTATTTAGAAATGGAGAAGGTAAAGGATTAACCACATCATGATACCATCCCGTTTGAGAAAAGTATATGTATGCATTTTTAAATAAATTGAGTCTACCAATAGTATAATCTTGAAATGGAGTAATAACTATATGAGAAATATCTCCCACAGTTAAATTGATTTTATTAAGTATATTTTCTATTTTCTCATCTTCATTAAAGGAAAAATTGCATCTATTGCTTCCTGCCCATTCATGTAAAAACTTATTTCTTAGGCTAAGATCATCTGGCAATCCAGTATTTATTAAAATGTATCCTTCAGTAGTATCTAATAAGAAAGAGTAAAAGTATAACCTATACCATTTATTAAAATCTCTCATCCAGAATACTTCTGCACCTGGTACTTCGCCATGATCTCCTACTTTAAACATATAAATTCTCTTTATCATAGAGAAGATAAACTAAAGCAGTAGTTAATAAAGACTATTCCTTACAAGTAAAGTTATTTACAATTAAAATTATCCAAAAAGCCATGAACATTAAATTGTAGATACAGTTTATTAGTTCTAGAAAGTTTTATATTGATATTAGTTGTAATAAATTTGTTAGCTCAATTTTCTAGGAAATAAAAATATTTTTACGGGGTAAAAACTTGCCTTCCTAGGACATCTCCTTTCTCAAGTTCCTTTAACCCTTCATTTATTTCTTCCAGTTTCCTCTTTATAACAAATGGTTTTACAAACCCTTTCTTAGTCAGATTAACTATCTCGCCTAATTCATTCATTGTACCATAATTACTTCCTATCAAGGTATATTCCCATACTACGCTATCAAATGTTGGCATCCTTAAACTATTTCCTTCCATACCTACTTCTATTATCCCACCCCCACTTTCTAGGTTTCGAGATATCAAGAAAGTTGACTCTTCAGAACCTACAAAATCAATTGCTACTGAAGCTCCATTTTCATTAATTTTCCTTATGGTCTCATTTAATTTTTCTGGAGTTGAGGGTATTCCACCAAGTTTCTCTATAAGTTCAAGCTTATTTTTTGATCTTGCTACAGCTACTATGTTAACGTAAGGGGCTAGAGCTTTAATTATTTGTATAGCATAAATTCCTAATCCACCAAAGCCATAAAGAATTATTGTAGAGTCAGTTTGCAGGAATTTTAGTGCCTTCTTTACAGCAGAAAATGAAGTTAAACCAGCATCAGCTAATGGTGCAGCTAATACTGGATCAATATCTATTTTATATAGGAACCTAAAATTAGGTACATACATATATTCAGAAAATCCACCATTATATATTGACTGACCTGGAATAGTTTGATTCTTGCAAAGCATATATTTGCCATCTCTACAATACTTACAAGTAAGATCTCCCCATACCGCATATACTATTACCTTATCATTCTTTTTTAAACCTTCTACATTTTCTCCAGTTTCTATTACAGTACCTGCAACTTCATGCCCTAAAACGAAAGGCAACTTTAAACCAGGTCTAGGCTCTGTTCCTTTCCATAATCTTAAATCAGTTCTACACATACCAGCTCCTTCTACCCTTATAAGTACTGACTCATCTCTAATTTCTGGTATGTTTATGTTTCCTATTTCAATTGGCTTTCCAAATTCCTTCAATATCGCAGCTTTAGATTCCATATATCAATAAATTTTATTATGTCTTTAAATCAGTATCCTTACAAAGAAGGAATAGAAATAAACATTATAGGATATATGTATTCTTATCATATAAAAAAGATAGTAAATTAAAAGTATGAATATACTTATATCTGATAATAGAGATAAAAAATCCATAATTTTTATTAATAAAAAATGTATTATTTCATATCATTTAGAAATTTCTTCTAATTTTTTACCAGTTGTGCTAGGTCCTAGAATACCTATATCTAATCCTACTATAGCTATGAACATCCAGATAATTCCGAACGTAGCTAATAGACCATGAGGTAGGAAAAATGCCGCAATTAACAATACCAATATTGATGTAGAGAATCTACTGACACTATATACTAATCCAGCACCACTTGATCTTACTCTAGTAGGAAATATTTCTACTTGATAAGTATGGAAGAAGTTAGAAAAGTTCCACAGAGTAAAAGCTACTAGAAATCCTAATATAACTGTTAATAAATTGCTATCAACTAATGCAAAAATAGTACCTAAAACACCAGCAACTATTGCAGATAGTATTATTCCATATTTTCTTGATATTTTATCTATTATAAAGATATTAAATATACTACCGACTATAAATCCAGTATAGATTATCATTGTGAAGAATAAAGTATTTACTAAACTTATTCCCTTAGCTAATAGTAATTCAGGAGCTAAACTAACAAAACCATAAAATATTCCACTCTGGAAAAACTGAAAAATTAGCATCATTATTGTTCTCTTTCTTAAATCTTTAGAAAATAATTCCTTAAAATGAGATTTTGTTTCCCCAGAATCAATTAAGGGAGCTTGAGGTAATTTGCCGTACTTTTTCTCAGCGTAATTTTCCCATTTTTCCACTATTTTATTAGCTTCTTCAAATTTTCCTTTTGACTCTAACCATCTAGGAGACTCGTCTAACTTTGTTCTTAATGCCCACACTACTATAGCAGAAGCACCCATAAACCATAACGGAATTCTCCATGAATAGTAACCAAAACCAGAAGAATAATAACTTAAATAAGCTATAACTGGAGCTGAAGTAACGGCTAAAGTGTACACTAATGCTACTCCTCTACCTCTTAATTTGCCAGGCATCATCTCTGAACTATAAGCATCAACTACTGGAAATTCTCCTCCTACTCCAATTCCAGAAATAAAAATGAAAGACGCTATAGCGTATATATTATTCATGAAGCCAGCAATAATTGAAGCTATTCCAAATATTAATAAATCATATAGGAATACAAATCTTCTTCCTTTCAAATCGCTTAATCTTCCGAATAATATACTACCCACTGTTTCACCTAAAAAGAACGACGTAGTAACTGCAGTAACTGCAATAGCTAAAGACGTAGTTTTAGCTAATAATGCAGCTATAACTCCATTTCCTAATAGCATCATCGTTTCAACCCATTCTCCGCCCATTATAAGCAGAAGAAATTCTGTATGCATTAGAGTAAATGGAAGTCTTTCTAATCTTCCTATAGAATTAATTTGTGATTTCTTCTCTTCAGTCATCGCAAAAAAATGATAGTTACCGTGGTAAATAAGCAAAAAATAAGAAAAAAGCGTATATCATTTCTTTTCTTACTAGCATAATCATTAAATAAGTTTGAAATATACTAATAAGAAAAGTAAAAGCTTATACAGTTCTAGAAAAATATATATTTTGGTTTTTATACTTAAAGCAAAAGATATTTATCCATTTTACTCCTTATCTTAAAAATAGTTTGATTCTGAAATTACATTTACTGTCTAGTATTCATTACCTTTACATTCATTTGTTCAAAGCGTGTATAACTAGTAAGGTGCAATGCTTATTATGGTAAATTTTAATCTATAATCATGATTGAAGAAGGCCAATTAGATTTCATTAGAAGACTAGTTTTTAAGTATTTGATGGAGGATTACATGCCTTTCCCTGTAAATAAAACGTCTTGTTACGAGTGGGCAAATGGTTTAAATATTAAAAAAGGAGGAGAAACTATTCTTTATACTGGTTGTTCTTATCAATTAGCATCAATAGGTCAGAAATTTGACGATTTTCTACCAAAAATATATAAAATAAAAGGAATAGAAAGTCTATCAACTTTCGGAAAGAAATTCCTTAAAATTAGGGATGAAAGAGCTATTAAAATTCTAAAAAACATTTCATTATTGTTAAAGAAAGCCAACGTAGATTTTGGATATTTATATGAAGATGAACCATATAGTGGTACTATACTTCTTGAAATGGGAATGCTCGAAGAATTTAAGGAATATGGAAAGAAACTCATTGATCTATTTAATTCTCATGGAGTAAAGAATATAATAACAGTCGATCCTCATACTCATTATACTTTATATAGATTAAAGGAATTACTTTCTTTTGATGTAGAAATAAAGAATTATTTAGAGATATTATCAGGAAAAGACTTACATTCTACATATAAAGAAGAATACGTATTTCACGACTCTTGCTTATATTCTAGATTTTTAGGAATGAGGGACGTAATAAGAGAAGTGATCAAGAATGCAGGAATAACAATAAAAGAAGACGATATGATTACGGGAAAGGAAACTTCTATGTGTTGTGGTGGTCCATTAGCTCCAATAAATAAAGAGATTAGTGAAAAAATAGCAAAAAATAGAGCAGAATCTTTAAAAACAGTTAGCAAAAAAGTTTTGTTAGCATGTCCCTTTTGTTACGTTAACCTTTCTCCGTATGTCGAATCTTATGATATAGCTGAGGTGATAAGTAATGAGTGATTGGGATATAGCAATAAAGAGAGGAATTGAACATAATATACCAAGAGTATATAAAGTTCTGAAAGAACATCCCTATCTAGAGGATTTGGCAAGAAAAGTAAGGGAAGGAAAGATAGAGGTTCTAAGTAAATTAGACTATTACATTGATATGACAATGAAGTCTGTAGAGAGTATAGGAGGTAAGGCATACTTTGCAGAAAATACAGAGGACGTAAGAGAAATAGTAGGCAAAATAGTTGGAACTAATAAAAAAGTAGTTTTAGGAAAATCAATGGTAGCTTATGAATCTGGAATAAGGAAGTATCTTCAATCTAAAGGAAATGAAGTATGGGAAACAGACTTAGGGGAATTACTAATACAGTTAGCTGATGAACCACCATCTCATATTATAGCTCCTGCAGTTCATATGACGAAAGAGAGAATAAGAGATCTAATTAAAGAAAAGTTAGGCGTTGACCCTGGAGATACGCATGAAGATATTGTAAAAGTTGCTAGAGATTTTCTCAGACAGAAATTCCTTACAGCAGATATAGGGATAACTGGAGCTAATGCTGTAGCAGCAGATAGTGGATCAATTGTTTTAGTTGAAAATGAGGGAAATATAAGAATGACTACTGTAGTTCCCCCTATTCATATAGCAATTACTGGAGTGGAGAAGATCTTGCCCAATCTAGAATACGCTATGAATGAAGCTTTAGTTCAAGCTGCATATGCTGGCCTATATCCTCCTACTTATGTAAATATTACATCTGGTCCATCTTCGACTGGTGATGTAGAACAGAAAAGAGTGTCTCCAGCTCACGGACCAAAAGAATTTCATCTTATTCTCGTTGATAATGGAAGAAAAAAAGCTAATGAAGATCCTGTATTGAGAGAAGCACTTTTGTGTATAAGATGCGGTAGATGTCATTTCCACTGTCCAGTTTATAGGGCTATAGATGGCAAAATGGGAGATCCACCATATTCTGGGCCAATGGGTGCTATGTGGAGTGGAATAGTTTATCAAGATTATAAGCCTGCATTATTGTGTAGTCATGCTGGAAATTGTAGAGAAGTATGTCCAATGAAAATAAATATACCTAAGGTTTTAGAATATCTAAAATCGAAATATTTTGAATCAATAAGAAAACAATAAGTTACTTTCTATTTTAGACTTCTTGTTAATGAATCATATAGTCCTTTTATATACCCTATAGTATATATTCTGCCTAAATAAGAATATCCAGGAAGAAATTCTATGTCACCTTCTAATGTAGGCGTATGATCTACTCTCATTATTCCATTAAAATTTATATCTATATAGGCTTTCATAACTTCTACCAGATTAGTTTTTCCATTTCCTATTAACGTTTCTACAAAATTATATTTATCTCCTTTAACATCTCTAAAATGAACGAAGAAGATTCTATCTTTAAAATGCCTAATTGCTCCAGGTAAGTCATCTGTCATTAAAGTAAAATTACCTTGACAAAAAGTAATTCCTACATTATCACTTTTTACTAGATTTAGATATTTATCATAATTTTCTATGCTATTCATGATTCTAGCTACTCCTCTATATTCTTCAATTGGTGGATCATCTGGATGCATAGCTAATTTAACATCATATTTTTCAGCTATAGGTACAATATATTCTAAAAAATCTTTAAGATTATTCCATAAAGTCCTTGAGTCGATTTTACCTAATCTTGGAGGAGGCGCGTTCTCTATGTCCTTAATATTAAATCCGGTTATGTATTCTCCATTTTTTCCTTTTATGTGAGTATGAGTTCTGCTCCATCCAAATCCAGCCATCCAACTATAACACCATATTTTAATACCGAGTTTTCCCATATTTTCTATCAGATGAGATACATATTCCAATTCTTCATCTTTTCTTTCTTTAATACCATATCTTATTCCGTCCATTGGTGGATTGTCTTCTATTGCAACTAACTTTATTCCATTATCTTCTAGCATATTCTTATAGTTTAATAATGGCCCATATTCCCAAGGATATTCTTCCATCTGTTGTCTCCAGTCCTTAAAATTTCTGGGCAATACACCTACTGCTTTATCTACTCCTATTTGCTTTAAAATATCCCAAAAAGGAGATGGTCTATTCTCTAAAATTATTTCAGCTATATTTAGCTCCATACAAGTATATTTCATTGGTTCTTTTTTAGATTTTCTTTCTTTATAAGACAATTTAAAGTTTTTAACAATACAACATATACAGCAATTATATATCTTTCTTACTAATGTCAAAATAGTTTAAACGCTGATGTAATGTATAAATGATAAAATATATTAATTTATTAAACATACTAAATGTCATGGAAGATGAGCTTACTTTATATGAGCTGTCTGCTAGGTATTTTCATGAGAATGATTGGACATATAAGCTCTTAGATACTGATCGCCATGACTTGCAAGTCTCACCTTTTAGCAGTTATTTGTCTCCTGAAGGAGAAATAGAGATATCTACAGTTAGAGTAACTTCAAAAGAAGTGTTAAAACTATTAGAAAAGATTCTAAAAAATAACTGGAAAATTAAGAGAATATTATTCCTTAATCCTATTAATGATGGATATCCTAAAATCCTAAAATTAGGTGTAATAGGCGATCTTAGAGATAGTATTAGAGCTACAGCTTACACTTTAGGGGCAATTGCAGATAATGCAATCTATTATGAAGGAGAAGAATATTGGAACTTTATATTTTTACAAAAATACGGTTTAGAGGCAATGAAAAATTACATGGAAATACATGGCAAGATAAGAAATTTAAAGATAAAAGAAATAAAAACTGTGAATATATTATCTAAGTATGAATTCAAAAATATATCTATATTTACTCCTAGAGAACTTGAAATTCTTAATATAGCATATAAAAGAGGATTATTCGAGTTTCCAAAAGAAAATAATATTAATGATGTAGCAAAGGAAATTGGAATATCTAAATCTTCATTTAATGAATTTTTAAGAAAAGCACTTAAGAAAATAGTAAAAAGCGTAGTAGATTCATTAAACGACGAAAATTAATTACTATTTCTCAATATTACTCATAAATTAAGTTAAATAAAATATATAAAAATATTTGAGAATATTTATTATTACTTACTAATTACATATTACTTATTTAGAGATTTTATATAAGGTGCTATCTGTTTAAGATATATAATGATATTTCGTTAATATCTATAAAAAATCATTATATTTTATAATTGGAAATATTATATAATATGCAAAAAGTAAAATTTATATTTACATCAAATTAGAATTACTGTCACATCAATAAGCACTAATCAGGGAATAATAGAAACTCTCTTACTCTTTTAAAGAGCATTTTCTCTATAACAACTTAAATAGCACTAATTTTCAGAACAAATTAAAAAAGAATATAGGATATTGTTATGGTACCTCTTTTTTATCTTTAGTACCTTCAGATTTATTTTTTTCTAGTACTTCTAGTACATGTACCCATGCTAGAAAGCACGGATCTACTTTCTGCTTATTTTCACTCATTTAGATAACCTCCTTATGAAGCTCTTTACCCTTTCCCATGCATCTTCTGATGCTTCTTTGTTATAAGTTCTCCCTCTATTATTAAAGAATGCATGATAAGCATTTGGATATAGCTTAATTTCTATATCTTTCTTATATTTTATTATCGATGAAATTAACTCAGGTAATCCAGATATTATTGGAGGATCTTCTAATGCATAAAGACCTAGAATTGGCCCTTTTATTTTTTGGATTGAGTCTATAGGCTGGGGATTTCTTCCGTAAAACACTATAGTTCCATCTAATGGTACTTCAGTAGCTAACTGAAACGCTAATCCTCCTCCCATACAAAAACCCATACTAACTATCTTTTTAATACCTTGAGAATTGAGATAATCATAAGCTTTTTCTAAGTCTTTCATCATTTGTTCTTCAAGATTACTTCTATTTGTGACTAAAACTTCAACAACCTTTCTTTGAGTTTCATCTAACGACGACATTAATTCTTGATATGCATTTGGATCTGTCCTCTTTTCCGGAGGAAGATTCCAAACTTTATACATTACATTCTGAATATTTTCTGGAGTTAGAAACTCATATCTAGAATAAAGATGAGGAGCTAATGCTAATACCCCTAACTCATTAGCTAGCTTCCTTGAAACATCTCTAATATTTTCATTTAATCCCCATATTTCATGGACTAAAATTACACCTAAGTTAGGATTTTCAGAAGAGGCTATGAATGAATTTATTTTAGAATTATAAGAATCATATGAAACTTCTGATTCTTTCATAAGTTAATAATTTGATACCAAATAAAAAATTTAACTTTTAACTTGAAGAGTAGCAGTTACATATTTTCCTTAACAATTAGTACTTTCGTCTAACATGCAAACTAACTCGTGATATATTCTTTTGAAGAACTATAATTAAGATATTTTCTCTCATTAATAAATACGCATATTTATTATAAGGTATATTCTACACAGCATGCGATAACTATTTTAGTTTAAACGATTATATGAATAATTGTCTATTTGTATTCTTATAATGACATATATTAGTTAATTTTTATAGAAAAAATTAAATAAAAAAGTTTTATTTCTTAAGTTCCTATTTATCTTTAATACTCTCCAGAATATATTAACAAATCTCTAACCATATTATAAGCATTATATGTTCCTGGTCCAGTGACAAAATTCCAGCCATAATGAGCAGGAGTTGGATTATTTCCAGAAGATATAGGAATCCACGCTGGAAAACCTTGGAATATACCTATTGGAGATATTATTAATCCTTGATATGAAATATGATATAGAGCAAAATTAAGAGCCCCTAATCTGGCACTACTTAATGCAACCATTGCTGCAGTCATTGGTGCTGCTCCGCTTGTCCCATACCATACAAATAATTGACCTTGGAAGATAAGAGGCAATCCAAAACCATATTCTGGAATATTATATCCTCCAGCAGATACAAATGCAATATCAGGATATGTCCTTGCTATTACTGGAGTAAATGGAATTAATGATGTAAACTCATAGGATTGTACAGGAAATACGACACTTATACCACCAGTACTGTAATCCCATCCGCTAATACTTTCTATACTTCCGTTAGAAGTTGCGTCAAGAAATATCCCACCTACAGCAGTTACAAATGGATCACTTTCAGGATACCAGATAGTATTATACGTTCCTATAATAAAGTTGGGTGGTGGATAATCTGATTCAAATCCCCAATCACCAGATGCAGCCAGAACGCTTATTCCTTCTGCCGCAGCTTGCATCATTGTATTATGAATCATATCAAGCATAGCTGGATAGTAAGCTGCAAGAAAAGATTCAGGTAATGCTACAGAAATTGATATTTCAGTAGGATCAAGATAATTAACCATGTAATATAGTTCATACCAATAATTTAACAGATTTCCAACTAGAGGATATCCTCCTACATATCCATCACTAAAAACAATAGTAATATTAGATGCTGGAGCAAAGGCGCCAGACCATTCTGCATCTAACTCATTTTCTGCTGATTGACCTCCAGAAGTATCAGTACCAAAATAGATCACTGATAGATGTCCAGTCCTAGGTATATGATATAATTCCCAGAAAGCATAAATATCTGAAGTGTTTACGAAACACTCTGGTACTCCTTCTATTGCAATTGTACTTCCATTGCCATTATATCCGTGAGAATACGCCTCGGTAAAATTAAAGTACTGTTGAATCGTATTTGGAGAAATTATTACTGGTGAGACAAGCGAATCGGAGGAAGGCTTTGTTATGTTTATTTGCCAACTTTCTTCTATTGCCGGAATTATTTTAGGATCTATACTGTCTAATCCAACAATTCCTAGTACATGTTTGCCTACATTATATGGCAATGAAGCTGTAACATTATTAGCGTAGTAATAGAATGGTCCTATATTCGTTATTCCAGGTAAACCAAACCAGTATAAGTTAGTAAATGGATAATAATATATATTAATATACGTATTGAAAGCTTGTTCTATATTTCCTACAGTGCCGTTAAACACTAAGACTAAGCCATACTGTCCATCGTATTGTAGATTATATGAAGTCAAGTACTTTATCAAATTGTGGACGTATGATGATGAAGGATAATAATCTTTATCAAATTGATTTGGAGTTAACCATTTGTGAAAATTATTAGGCGTATTATATATATTGTATAGATAGGACTGTAATGATCCATAGTTTGTAAAATTGAGCAATATAGCAATATAAAGTTGATAACTTGAATTAAGCGGTTGAATAAACACTGAACCTGGTACTATTGAATATTGAGGTGATGTAGTTTGGATGCAATAATATCCTCCTTGTGCTTTTGCTATAGTTATAAAACTTAGAGAACTAATTATTAATAAAAAGCTGATTAAAATAACAGCATATATAGACTTCATTATGTTAAAGTAATAACGTAATTTTATAAACTTTGTGGAACATCTAAGCAATTTTTCTTTGAAAAAATTGTATATGAAGCCTAGGTTTTTAAAAACTATTTATACTATTTAAAAACTATAAAAATATTTGTAAAAATTAAACGTATAACATTTTGCACTTAACTAAAAAATAGTAGAACAAAACATATGAAAAAGTTATATATCCAGCTAGTAAGTAATCAGAGTTGAAAGATACATTATACTTAAAATAATGTTAAGAAACATAAAAATTATCAATTTCACTTTTATATTTAAAATCTTTAAGCAATACAATATAAGTTTATTCGAGTAAAGAAGTATTATATGCTTCACATCTTATAATCGAACTATTTTTCCATATCTTGTCTAAAGCAGAAGACAAAGTTGAATCATTGTCAATGCCTGGCTGCTTCTCTCTTGACCTTAATGAATTCGTGCGAAATGTAGGAGTTTCACTACTCTGTCTCTAACAAACTAATTCAAAATAATTCTTAGAAGATATTTAAAAACTAATTATATAAGATTATGGAATTTAGTATAGTTTTATATTCTCTTTAATCAATTAATATTTATGATTATAGAAAACTTTGTTTCTGGCCCATTAAATACTAACTCCTATTTACTAATTTCCAATAACGAGGCTATAGTAATAGATGCCGGAGGAGACATGTCAGAACTAATAAACTATCTTAAAGCAAAAAGCATTACACCAAAAATCATCATAGCTACGCACGGTCATTTTGATCATATTTTAGGTATGCCACAGCTTAAAAAATTTTATCCTTCAACACTTTTTATTATTAATGAGAAAGATATAGATTTAGTTAAAGATTCAAAACGTATGGCAATTTCTCTAGGTGTAGAAATGGAAGAAATCCCATTTCCAGACCAATTTATAAAAGATGGAAATAAGATAATATTAAATGACGAAGAACTAAAAATTATTGAAACTCCAGGTCACACTATGGGTAGCATTTGCATTTTAACTAAAAATTCCATATTTACTGGAGATACACTATTTAACGAAACAGTAGGAAGAACAGATTTGGGCGGGTCAACAGATTTTCTGAAAAATAGTCTAGAAAAATTAAAACAATTACCTGATGAACTTATCGTATATCCTGGTCACGGAAACTTTACTACATTAGGATATGAAAAATTACATAATCCATTTCTAAATGGAGAAATAGACCTTAGCGAATTATAATAAAAATACAATAACATTCTAATTCTAGATATGAATATGCAATTTTCCTTGATGAATAAATTCTCAATTTTTTGTAGATTTTTATCGTGCACAAGAACTTAATTTTAGTCTATGCCAAATAATATACTATGAAAGCATTAGTCTTCGAAAAGAGCGGAATAGATAATTTAAAACTTACCGAATATAAAACACCAGAAATTAATTCGCACGACGTTTTAATTAAGGTAAAAATGATAGGAGTAAACCCAGTAGACTATATAACTGTAAATTCACTTAGTGTGTCTCCAATTCCCCATATACCTGGCGTAGAGTTTGCAGGAATAGTAGAAAAAGTAGGAGAACATGTAAATTCAGTAAGCCCCGGAGATAGAGTAACAATTTATGGTAGATTATTTGACGGAAATTGTGACATGTGCATGATTGGGTATGAGACGTTATGTAGAAACGGTGGAAGGATAGGAGTTAACACTAATGGAGGTATGGCAGAATATATATCAGTAGAAGAAAAATACGTATTTAAACTTCCAGAAGATTACAGCTGGGAACTAGGATCAAGTATGACAGTAGCTGGCCTTACTGCTTATCACGCGTTAAAAGAAGCAAATTTAAGGCCAGGAGAAACACTAGTTGTTTTCGGTGCTTCAGGAAATACAGGACAATTTGCAGTCCAATTAGGTAAGAAATTTGGAGCAAAAGTAATAGCGATAAGCAGAAAATCTTGGCTAAAAGATTTTGGAGCAGATTTGATAGTAAATTATGAAGAAGCAGAAGAAAAAATAAGAGATTTCACCAAAGGAAAAATGGCAGATGTAGTTATAGATAGTTTAGGAGAGCAATTTTGGGAAAAAGGCTTATCAATACTTGGTGTAAAAGGTAGAATTATAACATTCGGAACACTTACAGGATCAGAAGTTAAAATAAACCTAAGCAAACTTTACAACATGCATCAGACAATATTAGGTACTAATAGAGGAAACAGAAAAGATTTCGTCGAATTACTAGATTTATGTAAAGACTGCAAATTGAAAGTATGGAGAACCTTTTCCCTAGAAGAAGGTAAAGAAGCTCTAAATAGTTTACAAGATAAAAACAGAGACGGAAGAATAATGATAAAAATATATTAAATATTTTTAGAAAAAAGTGAAATATATTTAGTATTTCTCTACTAATAGTGACATACTTTAAATATTTTAAAGATAAATCTAAAACAAAAAATCTCACTCATTCTCTTTTTACCAAAAGCATTACAATTCCAGCTAGAAATGCAAAAACTGCCATAGAATAGATTCCAGCTACGAAGGAACTGGTAAGACTCTGTAATCCACCTACAATTATTGGTCCAGCAATTCCTCCTAAATTTCCAACAGCGTTAATTAAACCTATTGATGCTGCTGCAGCATCAGACTGTAGAAACTTTTGTGGCACTGCCCAAAATGGAGAAAGAAAACTAAATATTCCTATTGCTGCTAAGGAAAACAGTATAAATGATGCAATAAATATGCTTTCAGTTAAAGCGCTTAATGCTAATCCTATTCCAGCTATTAAAAATACGATAAAAGTAATGAATTTATGATTACCGTGATTATCTGAATATCTAGCAATAAATATTAGAGAAATTGAAGCTATTACATAAGGTATTATAGAGAGAAAGCTGGCTAAACTAGCGTTAACTTTAGCTATAGAACTTATAATGCTCGGTAACCAAATAGAATATCCATATAGACTAGTTACACCTAAAAAATATACTATAGTTAAAAGAATTACATCTCTATCTTTAAGTGCAGTAGTCCACTTTATCTTAGCTTTACTCACTGATTCTTCCTTTATAGCCTCTTCTAATGCAATCTTTTCATCTTTGCTTAACCATTTAGCATCCTTAGGGAAATCAGTTAAAAGAAAATACGCTAATCCTGCTCCAATTAAAGCTAGTACTCCTTCATATATGAATAGATATCTCCATCCAGGATAATCTCCATATACAGAAAATATACCACCAGCTATTAGGCCTCCAAATATTCCAGCTATTGGAATAGCAGCATTAAAAAGGCTATTAGCAGTTGCCCTTTCAGGTTTTAAGAACCATAAGCTAAGATAAAATATTACTCCAGCATAAAACGGACCTTCAGCTATTCCTAGAACGAATCGTAGTACTTCAATCTGAATTACGCTAGTAACAAATCCAGTTAAGATAGTGATTATACCCCAAGCTGTGAATGCTATAGCGAAAATTTTTCTTACTCCATATTTGTTTATTCCAAGATTAGAAAATATTTGAGGTATGAAATATCCAACGAAGAATAATGAAGAAGCAAAAGATGCTATAATCCCAACTTCAGCCTTAGAAACACCAAGATACTGAAACATACCTGCATCTATAGCATATGAGATGTTTACTCTATCTAAGAAATTTACTAAATACAAGAAGAAAAGTATAGGAAGCAATCTAATTAATCTCTTTGGTCTAGATACATCTATTAATGATTTCATCAGATTCACATTCTCTATAT